>CAWBGR010000010.1:0-178871 GCA_963788385.1 uncultured Solirubrobacterales bacterium | reverse complement strand
CTGCGCCCAGAGCGCCACGCCGCCGCCGAGTGCCGATGAGCGCTCGACGAGCGTGACGGAGTGGCCTCCGAGCGACGCTGTTCGAGCGGCCTCAAGGCCCGCAGGACCTCCGCCGATGACCAGCACCGACATCTGCGTGGCCGCCGGTCTGGGCACGCGGGTCCCCCAGCTCTCCTCCCGCCCCGCGGCCGGGTTGATCGCGCAGCCGAAGGTGCCCATCGACATTACGTTTCCGGTGCAGTGGTTGGCGGCGATGCACACCCGGCTCTCGCCCTCTCGGCCCTCCTGGGCGTGACGCACCATCTCAGGTTCGGCGATCAGGCCACGGACGATCCCGATCATCTCTGCCGTGCCCGCCGCGATCAGGCGCTCGGCCTCGGCCAGGTTCGTCACACGGCCCGGTGTTGCCAGCACGGGCAGCGGCTTGGCGGCCGGAGCGACGCTGGCGACGCGCGCGGCGTTGTGCAACTTCGGCATGAAGTAACTGGTGGACATCAGGTGTGCCTGCTCGGGCTCAACCGAGATGTCGAGGTCCACGAAGTCGAGCAGGCCGAGCGGTACAAGGTGAGACAGCACGTCGCGGGCGTCCTGCTCGTCGTAACCTCCGGGCAGCAGCTGGTCGGCTGTCAGGCGTATTCCAAGCGCCATCTTGCTCCCGATCTCCTCCCGCGTCACCTCGAGGGCTTCACGCAGGAACCGTGCGCGATTCTCCAGGTCCCCGCCGTAGCCGTCCGTGCGCTGGTTGTGGTAGGGGGAGAGGAAGTATTCGAGTAGCGAGCCGTGTGAGACGTGCAGCTCGACCCCGTCGTAACCTGCCGCACGGAGGTTCCGGGCGGCCTCGCGATGAGCCCCGAGGACGTTCTGGATATCGCGAGTCCGCATCGCGTAGCGGGTTCCGGGCATCGTGAATTGCTGTGTGGACGAGGGGGCCATGGTGGGCGCGTCTGGGCCGAGAGCATCCCAGCGCTTCGGGTACCAGGCGATGTACCAGAGCTCGGCCATGATCCGCGCGCCATGCTCGTGGACCATTTCGGCCACGCGTCGATACGAGGGGATCGACGCCTTCAGGCCCGGGCTCGCCGACAGGTTGGTCTGCGCCGCGAACGGTCCAACCTGCGCGCTGTGGAAGATCAGTCCCACGCCACCCGCGGCACGCTCGGCGAAATAATGCGCGTGGTCGCTCGACGGAAGGTGATGTGTCTCGTGCCCTGGCACCGGCGCCTCGAGCGGAAGGCCATGGGGTGAGAGATAGATCCGGTTTGGTACTTCGAGCGGCCCGATGCGCAGCGGCGAAAATACGTTCGGATACCTATCAGCGCTGGCCGTGTCGGTCACGATGTTTCACCTCGAGATCGGGGGGCGTGTGGGACAAAAGCGAGCCACGGCAAGGCCGGTGGCGATACTACATCACGAGATGCTGAGTCTGGCGACCGTTCGTGCCACCGGCAGCAGGCACGGTCTATGATTCTCGGACGTGGCTGCATCGTGCAGCCCCAAGCCGGTGGCGACATCCGTCCCGCTTGCACGATATTCGCTGGGTCCGAGGGGAGTTGAAAATGGAGGTTGTCCGCTTGTATTTCGGCAGCGTGGACGGATTCATCGGTCCCGCGACTCCGTTTCACGGCTATGCCCTGATGCATGAAAAGGGGATAGTGCTTGTCGATACCGGCTTCGGCGCGACGCTTGGCGGTATGGGCTTCAGTGGCGTGCACACGGTCGGTGACCAGCGCTTCCCCTGGGTGCGCCGGAGCACCGTGGACGCTCTTCTCGACCATGGCATTGAGCCTGCGGACGTGAAGTACATCATCAACACACATCTGGGCGATCATTCGGCCGACAACGACCTGTTCCGCCACGCGACCGTCATCGTTCAGCAGCCTGAGACGGAGTGGGTGCGCGAGAAGTTCGAGCCCGATCATCCGCGGCGTGCATGGGACTTCCCGGGCGCAAAGCTCGAGTTGCTCTCCAGCGAGGACGTCGAGGTCCTGCCCGGCGTGACCTGCCTGTTCACTCCGGGGCACACGCCCGGCCACCAGAGCGTCCTGGTCGACCACGGCGACACGAAGGATCTCTTCGTTGGCGACGCGATCTACACGCTCGAGCTTTGGACGAATCCGGAACTGATGCGCGAAGACCACCCGACCTGGCACGCCCAGGAGGGCGCGTATCCGGGTTGGGCGGAATCTGCCGCCAAGCTCCGCTCGCTCGGAGCGGACACCTACCACTTCGCCCATGATCGCAATGTCGGTCACCGTCACGGGCCTCCGACGCCGCAGCGGTCCTAACGGGGGCGGTAGGGGCGAGGCTGGAACGGTGCCTTGCCCCGAACGGGCGTCTCGGGATCGGTGCGGTCGAGCGCGGCGTCGATGTTCGCAGCCACGGCCTCGATCGTGCCCTCCTCGTTGATGTAGCCCTTCGTCCGCATGTAGAAGAGCTCCGCGGTGCGGCCCGGCACAGGCCCGCTGCCGACGTCAAAGCACTTTCCCGACGCCGTGCAATCCTCGTGTACGAGGTAGGCGACGGTGGGCGCCACGAGTTCCGGGGGCCGTTCGCGAAAGACGTCGGCGACGAACGGATCACCGTCGACGTTGCTGTAGGTGAGGGCGCGGGTCGCGGCCGCCGGCGCCAGCGAGTTGACCAGGATGCCGTGTGGCGCTGCCTCGACAGCGAGAGCGAACGTGAGGCTGATGATCCCGCCTTTGGCGGCGCCGTAGATGGTGGTGTACTCCTGGCCGAGGGCCGCGCCGGAAGCTGTGTTGAGGATGCGCCCGTAGCCGGCCTCGCGCATGTGCGGCCAGACCGCCTTGCACATCCAGATCGTGCCGAGCAGGTGAACGCTCGTCACCAGCTCGATGTCCCTCGGGTCGATCTCTTCGAAGGTCGCCAGGAACACGACGCCGGCGTTGTTGATCAGGATGTCGACGCGACCCCACGTCGAGATCGCAGTGTCAACGATCGTCTGCGCCGACTCGAAGTCCGCGACGCTGTCGGTGTTCGCTATCGCCTCGCCCCCGGCGTCGCGGATCTCCTGTGCCACGAGCTCTGCGTTGGCGCGCGCCACGGACCGGCCGTCCGGTCCCACGCCGAGGTCGTTGACGACGACGCGCGCACCTCGCTCCGCCAGCAGCATCGCGTGCGCACGCCCAAGGCTCGGGTTGCCACCGGCGCCGGTGACGATGGCCACGCGGCCGTCGAAACGCAGCTGATCGCTCATCGCAAGCCGCCAGTGTAGGTCGAGCCTGGTGCGTCGATACTGCGGCGGTCACTGTATATGTGGGTTGAGATCGCGGACATCACAGGTGGGGTGCCACCTCGGCGACAAACCGCCTCAGGGAGGCTATGGTGGTCTCGGCCGCCATATCGCCGAAGCCGATGTTCACCACCAGGTAGTTGAGACCACATGCTTCCTTGTAGGCCTGGATGCGCTCGATAATCGTTTTCGGGCTCCCGATCGGCTGGGTCTCGAGCGTCTGCTTGGTCACCCGCTCGACCGTCATCTGCTCAGTGTCGGCACCGAAGAAGATCCGATGGCGGCCCTCGGAATGCTGGTAGTGGGCCTCGAGGATGTATTGGAACTGCTCGATGCAGTGGCCAGCCACCTCCTGCGCCTCCTCGTCGGTCTCGGCGCAGTGCATGTACAGGAAATGCGGGATCTCCCAGCCCGTCACGTCAACGCCGTGCTCGTCGGCGGAAGCCTGGAACGCGTCGCGCTTGGACGCGTGGGCCCGCAGGTCAATCAGCGGCCACGTCACCGTGGCGTAGGGCATTCCCTGTTCGGCCGCCCACGCGGCGGTGCGGTCGCTCGCGGCGCCGATCCACATCGGCGCCGGCTGTCGCGCCGGACGAGGCACCATGATCAGGTTGGAGTAGTTGAAGAACTCGCCCTCGTAGCTGAACGGTTCCTGCGACCAAGCGCGACGGATCACCTCGACGCCCTCGCGGAACCGCCGGCTCGCCGCGTCGACGTCGGCAGGCACGTCGAAGGCGACCTGCTCGCGGAAGCCGTTCCCGCGCCCGACGCCGAGTTCCAGGCGCCCACCGCTGAGCACGTCGAGCATTGCTGCGCGCTCTGCAATGCGCAGCGGATCGTCCCAGTTGAGGATGGAGACCGCGGTACCGAGCCTCAGGGTCGTCGTCTTGGCCGCGAGGTAGGTGAGCAACGTCAGCGGGTCGACCGCCAGGTCGTAGTCCGTCGTCTGCCAAACGTCCTCGGACACGCCGTACGGACGGTAATCGCGCTCGCTCCCGAAGTGGTGCTGGGTCGTCCAGTAGGACCACAGGCCGAGGCGCTCCGCCTCAAGGCCGATGTCGAGCCAGGTCTTGTATGCAGTCGCAGAATCGCTCGCCACTGGACAGTGGCTGATTGCCATCGCACCGATCTTCATGCTGCCTCTCCTCACGCCGCAGGGTGCACCAACTGGTATGTCAGGCAGTATACCACGCTAAGATGAATGGCATGCCCGACAGTCGCGCTCCCACTTCGACCCAGGTTGGCTCCGCCACGCCCCCACCGGCCGCCACGCTGGACGCTCGGCGCCCGCACGCGGAGGAGCAGTCGCTCGCCGACCGCGCGGCGGCGGTACTGACCGCGGAGATCGTCGCCGGCACGCTCAGGCCAGGGCAGTGGGTCAGCGAAAACGAGCTCGCCGCCCGGCTCGGCGTCAGCCGCTCGCCCGTGAGAGAAGCGTTGCGATCGCTGGCTCGCGATGGCCTCGTCGCCGTCCAGGCGCGGCGCGGGACCGTCATCAGCGAGCTTTCCGCCACCGAGGTGGCGGAGCTGTACGCCGCACGCCAGCTCGTCGAGAGCGAGATGGTGAGGCTGGCAACGGCGGCGCTGCGCGACGAAGACATCGTCGAGCTGGCCGCGATCGTCGCGAGTGCCAAGTCTGCCGATCTCGACCATCGAAGCTACTACGACACGGTGTGGGCAGCTTGGGAGCTCCTCGCCGACCATTGCCCCAACCGCGTCGTCCGCGACCTCACGACACTGCTCTGGCGCCGCTCGATCCCCCTGCGAGGGATGTTGGTCGCACTTCCTGGAAATCGCGAACTGATGAACAGCTTTCTCGATCGCCTGCTCGACGCCTGCTCGGCGAGCGACGGCGAAGCGGCGGCTGCGATCATGCGGGAGTCGCTCGGGGACACGTGCCGTCGCGTGCTGGCCGAGTGTTTCATCGATACGGGGCAGGGCGAGCCGATGCGACGTAGGCCTCTCACCTGAGGCTTGCATCGAGCGGTGAAAAGTTCAGCGCCGCCGTGGCGTGACCAGATCGGTGACGCGGCGGCTTTCGCATGGTCGTCGCGGCGGCACGCGATATGATCCCGGCGCAGCGCACGTCACGATAAACAAGCCGGTAACGGAGGCTATGATGGCTCAGGAGACGACTATCCCCGTCACGATGCGTGAAGTCACTGACGAGGAGGTCGACCATTACCGGAAAAACGGCTGGGTTCTGCTCCGCGAGTTGATTCCCCCCGCCCTCGCGGCGGAGGCGCTCGAACGCGTGAAGACGCAGATGACGGAGGCGGAGTCCATCGATCGGGCGTCTCTCGCCGCCGGTGCCGACCGAGGCGCGAAGGTCAAGATCGGTGACATCCCGCAGTGGCGGGACTGGTATTTCCTGGGCCGCGACGACCAGATCGAGCCGTTCCACTCCATCGCCTTTTCGAAGGAGATCGGCCGCAACGCTCAGCGTTTTGTCGGCCGGGACGTCCCCATCAACTTCCACGCCGACATGATGGCCGTCAAGATGCCGGCCGGTGAGACCGCGAGCGGGCCGACAGGATTTCACCAGGACTGGGTCAACTTCCCATTCGATCGCGTCGGGTTCCTGACGTTCTGGTTTGCACTCGACGAGATCCGGCCGGAGCAGGGCGCGATGCGCTTTTACTCAGGTTCGCAGGCCGAAGGACCACTGGGCAAAATGGGGATTGCGATGGGGTCGCCGACCATCCAGGTGCCCGAGTATTACCCCCACCTCGCAGAACGCTACCCGCTCTCGGACCCGATTCATCTGATGCCGGGCGATGCAACGGTCCATAACGGTATGGTCGTTCACGGGGCGCCAGAGAACAGCACCGATCGTCCGCGATGGGTCTTCCTCTGCGCCTACCACCCGGCCGACACCTGTTACACCGGGGCGCCCCACCACATCTTCAGCCCCGATCTCGGCTTGGAGGTCGGCAAGCCGATCAAGCACGAGCTGTTCCGCCCGATCTACCCCTGAGCGACCGGCCGGCGGCCGGTCGCGGGGAGTTCGAGCTCAAGCGCCATGAAGCGGGGCCCATCGAAGTCAATGATGCGCTCGGCGCTCGCGTGGGAGCCGAAGGCGAGTGCGTCCAGAGGCGCAAGTGCGGTCGGCGGCGCTCCGTCAGCGTTGCTGACGAGAGCCGATCCTTCCAGCACCACCAGCCAATCGGCGGCGCTGCGGTAGGCGCTCACACCCGAGCGAGCTTGGTGGGCCTCGACCAGCGTCAGAGCGATCCGGCCGCTCGTCAGGGCGCTCGACCCG
Source organism: uncultured Solirubrobacterales bacterium (assembly GCA_963788385.1). Lineage (GTDB taxonomy): Bacteria > Actinomycetota > Thermoleophilia > Solirubrobacterales > Solirubrobacteraceae > Palsa-513. Next base: position 172,359 of record CAWBGR010000010.1, on the reverse strand, counting down.
AGGTCGCGCCTGGAGACTGCCGGTGCGCCCGGAGACTCGAACACCGGGTGCGAAGACTCGGAGGCGCAATAGACGCTGCGGCGCTCGGGGTCGAGCTCGCTCGCACGCTCAGGCAAAGGCGTATCCCTGCCCATGATCGTCGGTCCTTGCTCGGCGGGAACGGTGATTTGGATGCATTCGAAATCCTCTGAGAAGTCAAACTCGCGAACCCGGTATAGCCCCGGCTGCGCGACCGAGTCACCGGGCCGCACGTGATGGCGAGCTCCGTGGGCGGTCTCGACGACCGTGGAACCGCGGAGTGCGAAGTTGAACTGGAAATCCGCGTCATGGCAGTGCCACCCATAACCAATGGCACCGTGACCGACGCGCCGAACGTGGCGAGCGCAGATCAACCCGCGGCTCGCCTTCACCAGCCCGAGCTCGCGGTAGGCGAACTCGGATCGGAAGCCTTCGGACCAGGCGCTCTGGTCGTTGCGCACCAGAACGCGGTCAAGCACGGGACGCTCGCCTGCGAGCCATCCCGACAGCCAACTGTCGCCCGACGTGGCAGCGGGCGGAGCGCCAGTCACAGCCCGAGCGAGCGGCCAACGAGCTCCTTCATGATCTCGTTGGTACCACCGTAGATGCGCTGGACGCGGGCATCACGCCAACGGCGCGCTATCTCGTATTCCTCCATGTAGCCATAGCCTCCGTGGAGTTGCAGGCAGCGGTCGAGAACGCGGAACTCCAGCTCGGTCGTCCAGTACTTCGCACCCGCAGCCTCAACGTCCTGCAGGTCCCCGGTGCAGTGGGCGGCAATGCAGCGATCGATGAACACCCGGGCGATCGAGACCTCCGTCGCCAACTCGGCCAGGGCGAACTTGTTCGCCTGGAAGCTTCCGATCGGCTGTCCGAACGCCTGGCGCTCGCGGACGTACGGAAGCGTGATCTGGAGCGCTCGCTCCGCGCTGGCAACCGCCGTGATTGCGATCGAGAGCCGCTCCTGAGCAAGGTTGCCCATGAGGTAGTGCAGTCCCCTTCCAGGCTCGCCAAGAACCTGGTCGACGGGCACGGCCACGTCGTCCATGAAGAGCTCAGCAGTGTCCTGTGCGAGCCTGCCGAGCTTCTCGAGCTTGCGGCCCTTGGTGAATCCGGGCATGCCTGCCTCCAACACGAACAATCCCATGCCCTCCACTCCGTCGCGCAGAACGCGCGCGGCCGCGATCACGATCTCGGCCTGGATCCCGCTCGTCACGAAGGTTTTCGATCCCGACAGGACGTAGTGGTCGCCACGCCAACGCGCGGTGGAGGCAATCGCGCGAAGGTCGGAGCCGGCCCCGGGCTCGCTCATCGCTATCGCGCAGACCCGCGCTCCGCTCACGATGTCCGGCAGCCACCGGGCTTGCTGCTCCTCGGTGGCAAGGTCGCGCAGGTACGGAAGTACGATGTCGTTGGTCACCATGAAGTTGTCACTCAGCGTGCCCGTGTAGGCGACCTCCTCGTCGATGATCGCGTTGTAGCGAAAATCGGTAAGTCCGAGGCCGCCAAACCGCTCGGGCGCTGCGAAAGCCACAAGCCCCTGGATCGCGGCAAGTCTCCAGAAGGATCGGTCTATGATGCCCGCAGCCTCCCATTCACGTGCGCGTGGAACTGCCTCCCGCTCGAGAAAGCCCCTTACGGACGCGCGGAACTCGTCGTGCTCGTCATCGAAGATCGTGCGGACGAGGCCACGCGGCGGGTGATCCACCCTCGTCATCTTGGGTGAGTGCGAGTCCATTGACTGATCGTAGCGATCCGTCGCCGTCGCGGACACGTCCGTGACCGGCAGCGGTGTCGCCGGCGCCGAGGTGCCCGGCGTCGGTGAGAAGTAACTTCTTTGCACCGACCAGCGATACTCATGCGTCGCAGAAATCGAGGAGGAGGACTGATGGCAACTGCTGTGAAGCGAACGGTGATCGTCACAGGAGCAGCGGCCGGGATCGGCCGCGCGATGGCTTGCGCTTTCGCCGCTGAAGGAGACGCCGTGATCGCGGTGGACCTGGACGGCGACGGTCTTGAGCGGCTGAGCGGTGAGCTTGATCTTCTCGCGACCGTGGTCGCCGACGTTGGGTCGGCTGCAGGTGCCGATGCGGCGATGGCGGCCGCTACAGGCCGTCTCGACGTGCTCTGCAACAACGCCGGAATCGTCGGCTCGCTCGGCCCGATTGACGAGATCACTGAGGACGAATGGGATCGGTTGATGCGTGTCAACCTCAAGGCCCCGTTTCTCTTCTGCCAGCGGGCTGTCCCACGGATGCTGGGCCAAGGAGGCGGTGTGATCGTCAACACCGCTTCAGTTGCGGGACTGCGGGGCGGCCGCGGCGGCGTCGCCTACGTGTCCTCGAAGTTTGGCGTCGTGGGCCTGACCCACAACATCGCCGTCAGCCACGGCGGTCGCGGAATACGCTGTAACGCCATCTGCCCCGGCTCGGTGGCCACCGCGATCGGCGGCGACCGCGAGCGGAGCGAAGCTGTGCTGGCACAGTTGACACGCGACCGCGGCCGCCCGGCGCCGATGGAACCCAAGCACGTGGCAGACCTGGCGGTCTTCCTGGCGAGCGACCGCGCGTCGCACATCAACGGTGCTGCAATTCCGATTGACGCCGGCTGGATCGCTTACTGATTCAGCGCGACCACCGGCATGGCGTTGCTCGGCGGTAGGCGCAATCACTCAGTTAGCACAACAGAGGTGTATCGCGATCGCGTCTGAACGCTGCCCACGGGCCTCAGCGTTAAGACCCGGCGCGAGTCCGTGTAAACTCCGGCGGCCAGCGCGATAAAACAGCAAACCCGGAGGACGGTGGTTTCGAACATGAGGCAGCGGGAAGGCCACGACGTGGTCATAGTTGAGGCGGCGCGGACTCCGGTCGGTCGTGGCCATCTGGAGAAGGGGTACTACAAGGACCTTCACCCAAACGTGCTGCTGGGGCTGTCCTACCAGGCGGTTCTCGACCGTTCAGGACTCGATCCCGCCCTCGTTGACGACGTCATCGCCGGCTGCGTACAGCAGATCGGTGTGCAGTCCTACAACATCGCTCGCAGCGCCTGGCTGCAGCAGGGACTGCCGGTCGAGGTCCCGGCGACGACTGTTGATCGCCAATGTGGGTCTGCACAGCAGTCGGTCAACTTTGGTGCGGCTTTGATCGCAAGCGGCACCCACGACATCGTGATTGGCGCTGGCGTCGAACACATGGGACACATCCCGTTCAGCGTCGGCTTCAAGTCTCAGGAGTTGTTTGGCAGTCCGTTCCCGCCCGAACTGCTCGCGATTCACCCGATCGTGTCGCAAGGCCTGGCGGCCGAGATGATTGCCGAGAAATACGAGATTCCTCGCTCCGAGCTCGACGCGATCGCGCTGCGATCCCACCAGCTCGCACATCGGGCGACGGAAGAAGGGCGATTCGAGCGCGAGATGATCCCCGTGAGAGTGAACGGAAGCGTCCACCTGACCGATCAGGGCATCCGCCCCGACTCGAGCATCGAGGCACTCGCAGCGCTGAAGCCCGCGTTCAAAGAGGACGGCACCGTCACCGCGGGTAACTCGTCGCAGATCTCTGACGGCGCCGCCGCGGTCCTGTTGATGAGCGCCGAGAAGGCGGAGGAGCTCGGTTTGACTCCGCGTGCGCGTATCGTCGATCACACCACGGTCGGTTGCGATCCGGTGCTGATGCTCGAGGGGCCGATTCCCGCGACCACGGCCATCCTCAAGCGAAACGGCATGGCCATCGATGACATCGACCTCTTTGAGATCAACGAGGCGTTCGCGCCGGTCATCGCGGCCTGGCAGCGCGAGCACCACCCCGACATGGATCGCGTGAACGTCAACGGCGGAGCGATCGCGCTGGGGCACCCGGTCGGCTCGACCGGCGCGCGGCTGATCACAACCGTGTTGCACGAGCTGGAACGCTCCGACAAGGAGATCGGGTTCGTGTCGATGTGCTGCGGCGGCGGACTCGGCACCGCGACACTGATCCAGCGGATCTGACGGCGAGAGCCGATGGTCCGCGCGGGCTTAGGCGCGCGTGATTGCCAAACGTCAGGCAGCACCTTCGAGCAGCGTCTCGATGCGCTGGAGCGCGAGACGAAGGTTCTCGCGCGAGTTGGCGTAGGACAGCCTGAGGTGCGCGGAAGCCTCGCGGCCGAACGCCGACCCTGGCACGGTGGCCACGCCTGCATCCTCCAGCAGGCGCGTTGCGAGATCCTCGCCCGAGAAGCCGGTGCCGGACACATTCGGAAAGGCGTAAAACGCCCCGGCGGGCGCCACGCATGACACTCCGGGCAGCGCGTTGAGGCCGTCAATCAGGAGATCGCGACGCAGGGCGAACTCCGTGACCATGTCGTTGACGGCGTCCATCGGGCCCGTGAGCGCCGCGACCGCCCCGAGTTGCACGAAGGCCGGGACACAGGAGGTCGAGTTCACGAGCAGGCGCTCGACTGGCGCAATCAGCGGTGGCGGTACCGAGGCAAAGCCGCATCGCCAGCCCGTCATCGCGAACGTCTTCGAACAGCCGTCCAGGATCACCGTTCGGTCGAGCATGTCCGGCAATGACCCCACACTTGGGCAGTCGGTGTCGTAGACGATCTTCGAGTACACCTCGTCGGAAAGGATCCAGGCGTCCGTCTCGGCGATCATCTCGGCGGCTGCGAGCAGGTCTGCGTGCCCAACCACAGAGCCCGTCGGGTTGTGCGGAGAATTGAGAATCACAAGCCGGGTCCGTGGCGTGAGCGCGAGGCGTAGCTCCTCCGGATCGAAGGAGAAGCCCCGCTCCTCGCGAAGCGGGAGCGCCACCGGGACGGCTCCGGACCAGGAGATCACGGACTCATAGATCGGAAAGCCCGGATCGGGGTAGATCACCTCGTCTCCCGCGTTGGCGCAGGCGAGAATCGTGAACAGGACCAGTGGCTTCGCTCCGTTGGCGACGATCACTCGCTCGGGGCCGATGCTAAGCCCTCTGTCTCGGCCCAGGTATGCCGCCGCCGCCTCGCGGAGCTCGCCGAGCCCTAGGGTGGGCGTGTAATGGGTTTCGCCGTGGCGCAGAGCCCGCACCGCGGCCTCGACGATGTGCTCCGGCGTGGCGAAGTCAGGCTCGCCGATCTCCAGATGAACGATCTCGCGACCGGCCCGCTCGAGATCCAGCGCGCGCGCGAGCACCGTGAACGCACCTTCTGTTCCGAGCCGGTCGAACCCGGTCGCCACGGTGAGCACGACGGGAGGGTATCCCCCTGCCGCCGTGCGCGCAGGAGCGGACGGCTCGTCGCCCGCCGAGCGTGGCGGCCACCACCGCGATGCGCGAGGTCGCTCCTCCGCGAGGCCGGCCCTCGCGGTCATCCAAGGGGTGAGTCGCGGAGGGCGCAGGGGCGATCGACGTGCGACAATTATCGACACTGCCCGACCCGCGAGCGTGTTTCTGGGCGGGTACGCTGCACGCCAGCGACAGGGCGGCCGGCGGAGTTCGCAGCATCGCTCCCCAGACGCCCGAGAGGAGACTCACATGGCACGCCTGACCCAGCCCAACCGCAGTCAGTTCACCGATCCCGACGATCTCGAGGCCTATGACGCGGTGGTTGAGCGTCAGGCAACGCTGAAGCATGCTGCCGAGCGCGACCCCGCGCTCGACGCGCCGGCTCTAGGCGGCTACTGGGGGGGACTGCTCACGAGCCCCACGATGTGTGCGATCGCGGCTCGGATGGGCGCTTTCATGCGCACTGCCGGTGACCGGGAGTCGAGCTTCAGTCATGCGGAGCGGGAGTTTGTCGACCAGGTGCTTTCTGCGGATTGGAAGACCAACGTCGTCCAGAGCTTGCACGTGCGAGACGCAATCGCGACCGGAGTCAGAATGGAGGCCGTCGAGGCGCTCCGCTTTGGACACGAGGAGGATCTTGACGAGCACGAGCGTCTGCTCGCGCGCTACATCCGTCAGGTGATCAGTGGCACGGTCGATGACGCCACCTTTGACTCGCTCGCATCGCATTTCGGTAAGCGTGGACTGCTCGAGTACACCGGCTTCGTGCTGTGGCTGCAATGGATCATCAGGATGATGCAGGTTATTGGCGTCAACGATCCGGATGATGCGGAAATCGATGAGCTGATCGAGGGCTTGAAGCAAGGATCCGTTCAAGTCTCCGATTTCCGCGAGCGGATCGGGTAAGAACGCCGTGGCAACGTGACGCCGTCGGAGGGGCCCAGCCGCGGAACGGGTGCATATCGTCTCGATGGCTTCGCCGCGATCGTGACCGGCTCGTCGACCGGGCTGGGTGAAGCGATCGCACGGGAGCTGGGCGCGCTCGGCGCGAGTGTCGTCATCAACGCTCGCGATGGCGAGCGTGCCGAGCGGGTCGCGGCGTCGATTCGTGCGACCGGCGCCCGCGCGATCGTGCACGCCGGCGATATCACCGAGCCGCAGGCCGCTGTTGCGCTGACGGCTGCCGCGGTCGAGTCGTTCGGTCGGCTCGATGTGCTGGTGAACAACGCCGGTCGCGGAAACATCACACCGAGCGAGGATCTGGCACTTGCTGACTGGGAAGCGGTTCTTCGCTTGAATCTGACGGCCCCGCTTCTTTGCGCTCAGGCCGCGTTTCCGTATCTCGTCGCGAGTGGGCGGGGGGTCGTCGTCAACATTGGCTCAATCCTCAGTTCGCTTGGCATCGCGCAGCGAGCAGCTTACGCCGCGTCGAAGCACGGGCTGGTCGGCCTGACGAAGGTACTTGCGGCCGAATGGGCCTCCCGAGGCGTCCGCGTGGTCGGCGTCGATCCGGGTTACGTCGAGACCGAGATGGTCCGTGCCAACATGAGGCGAGCAGGCTTCACCGCCGAGGACCTGGAACGCCGAACACCTCTGGGACGGCTTGCGCGAGCTGAGGAGATCGCCCGCGTTGTCGCATTCGTGAGTTCGCCGGCGGCGTCGTATGTAACCGGTACGAGCGTCGCCGTCGATGGCGGCTGGGTCACTGACGGCGGCTGGTGAAGGATGGCGAGTCGCCGACGCCGGCGTGCGGTCGCGATGGCGTCCTGGCGGCTAACCGCCGAGCGGCAGGCCAAGGTCGTGACCGAGCCGGCGCTGCTTCGTCGCCATGTAATTGACGTTGGAGGGTAGTGGCGCAGCCCGGAGGGGCACACGCTCGCTGATCTCCAGGTCGTAACCGGCAAGGCCGGTGTACTTGGCGGGATTGTTGGTCAGGAGCCTGATTCGCCGGACCCCGAGGTCGGCGAGAATCTGCGCGCCGATGCCGTAGTCGCGGGAGTCGACGGGCAAGCCGAGATCCAGGTTCGCGTCGACTGTGTCGCGACCGAGCTCCTGCAGCGCGTAGGCCTCGAGCTTGTGCGAAAGGCCGATGCCGCGTCCTTCCTGCCCACGCAGGTACACGATCACGCCACGACCGGCGTCGGCGATCAGCTGCATCGACAGCGCCAGCTGCGAGCCGCAGTCGCACCGCTGCGATCCGAGCACGTCGCCCGTCAAGCACTCGGAGTGCACGCGTACCAGGACCGGACGCTTGTCGTCGCACCACGCAACTTGGCCGAGCGTCAATGCGAGGTGCTCGGTGCCGTCAAGGCGGGAGCGGTACGCCTGCGCCTGAAAGACCGCACGTTCCGTGGGGAGGGTCGCGGTCCCGCCGCGATCGATCAGGCTCTCGTTCGTGCGGCGAAACCGTTGGAGGTCTTCGATCGTTAGGTAGGGCAGCCCGTGCGCCATCGAGAACCGTCTCGCCTCGTCCGGTCTCATCGGCTCGCCGGTGTCGGTCACCAGCTCCGAGATGACGCCGACTTCGCGCGTGCCTGCCAGTCGAGCCAGATCGACTGCGGCTTCGGTGTGCCCGGCGCGCTTGAGGACGCCGCCCGGGCGGGCCACCAGGGGAAAGACGTGCCCGGGGCGCCGGAACGACGCCGCCTCCACCTGCGTGTCGGCTAGCGCCTGGATGGTCACCGCGCGGTCCTTGGCGGAGATTCCCGTACTCGCCGATACATGATCGACGGACACGGTGAAAGCGGTCTTGTGAAGGTCGGTATTCGCATCGACCATCGCCGGGAGGTCGAGCGAGCCGGCGCGTGACGCGCCCATCGGCACGCAGACGATGCCGCCGGTGTGGCGGACGATGAAGCCAACCGATTCGGCGGTCGCGAACTGCGCCGCCATCACGAGGTCAGCCTCGTTCTCGCGGTCTTCGCCGTCGCTGACGACGACCAGCCCGCCGGTCGCAAACGAATCGATCGCGTCCTGCACGGCGGTCAGCCGGGGTTCCCTCACCGTGGGCATCTCTCTGCGCTCATCCCATTTACGTCCAGTATTCAGGCTACGTGGCCAGCCTAGCAGCTGTTCGGTTCGCACGCGAGCGCTGTGGTTGGGTCAATGGCCCCGCACGTGCGTGATGGTGAACCGCAGCGACACGGTGAATAGGGCGGCGAACTGTTCGAGGGTCTGACCCAGTCCGCTGATCCGTTCCCGGTACTTCTCGAGATAGGCCGGCGCCTGATCGACCGCCGGGTCATCCGAGATCACGATGTCACCGTGGCAGACGACGATGTTGCCGCCGTGCCTGTTGCCGTCGAGGTTCAGGCTGGCTCGCCCGTTGTGAGCGATATTGCGGAGCTTTGCCTGGTTTGGCTGACTGTAGATGAGTACCGATTTCGAGCCGTCGTACAGGAACCACACCGGCGTCGGCTGAGGGGTGCCGTCCGGCGCGACGGTCGTCAGCCAGATTGCACTGTCCTCGCGCAGTCGCAGGACGGCGCGCGCACCGAATTCGGTCGTCTCGTCGAACACGGGCTGAGCATATAGCGCGTTTACCGCTCCCGGCTGAGCAGTGGCCGCCGGTACGCCGCCGAGGGGAACCGCGAAAAGCTCCGCGGACGCCCAGGCGGCTTACGCGGCGCCGCGGCGGGTGCGCTGCATCAACTCCACGCCATGCCCGTCTGGGTCTCGAAACACGGCGGTGCGCGTTCCGTGCTCGTTGTCGGGTGGCGGGATCAGCATCGGCTCGATCGAACTGCGCGTAAGTTCGTGTAGCGCCGCGTCCAGGTCGCTCACCTCGACCACCAGATAGGAGCCGCCCGCCGGCGGTGGCGTCGACCCGAGTGGCTGGGTCAGCTGAAGGCGGTTCGGCTCGCCCGCCAGGCCCAGGACAGCGATGATGGCCGCCTCGCCGACCTGCGTGCGGGCGCGCTCCTCAAACCCGAAGTGGCGATAGAAGGCCACGGAGCGGTTCAGGTCGCTGACCGCGAGCGCGGTTCGCAGGAGGCGGACACCCTCGATCATCAGCCACGTCCGGTCGGCGAGAGGCCGCAGCGCCCGAGACTTCGCGGCACCGCAGCCGGCGGCACTCGGGTGGGGATGACCGCCGATGAGGCGCTGGGACCCGGGCCTGCGAAGAAATGGCGGCACGGTCCGGCGCGGTTTGGGAGCCGGTCGGGGAAGGCTGGTGCTCGCAGAATCGGCGTCAAACTCCGTAAACCATATTGGCCGCCGCATCCACTATACTCAACGCGCCGGAAGCTGAGAGGACAGCTTGCAGGGGGAATCGAGGATGAAGGAGGGATCATGTCCGAGCTCGGACAGCAGTCATCGCAGGAAGAAGTCGAGTCCCGTATCACGGCCGCTTACGCGGCGGAAGGATACGTCGTCGAGACCGAGGATGGGATCCGGCGAGACGTGCGCGCGCGTAACGATGCTGCCCTGGCGGCCTTCAACGGACGCGAGGCAACGTCGAAGCTCGACAAGGCGAAGGCGTCGCTCACGCCTGGCGAGCTCTATCAGCGCGTGTTCCCTAGCGGGCCTGGAGCCGACGGTGACCCCGAGCAGCTCGACGCTGAGGATCGAGCAGCATACGAGCGCTTGAAGCGAGACTGCTGGGCACTGACCCTGCCTCGACCCGAAGGCTGGATCCAGCGGCAGCTTGCGAGCGCCGGTTCGACATCGGTGCTCTGTCGCGCGAAGGTCATGCGCGGAGCCGACCCGGTCGTCGGGGCCTATGTCACCAACGACCCGATCCTGATCATTGAAGACTCGGTGTCGGGCCAAATCGAAGGGCTTGTTCGCAAGGCGGACAATCTCCGTCGGCACATGGACATGGTGCTCGGGCGCCACCCGGAGCTCCAGCAGCGCGTCTTTGCCGAGCTCGGCCGGGGCATCAAGAGGACCGCCGCGGCGCTACCCGCTCCCGCGCGGACTCCCGAGGCCGCCTCCCGGAGCTAGCGATGAACAGTTCGCTACAGAGTCTTCAGACGCCGCGAGCTGATGGTGTGTGCGGGTCCGACCACGACACCGCCAGCGCCCCACTCGGGGACACGATGCAGGTTCTTCTCAGCGTCATGCAGGAGCACGCCAGGCCGATGACCGACGAGGAGTTGTGCGCTGCGAGCAATCTACGCGGCGGGGCGGTCCGGCCTGCGCGCCTGAGATTGCACCGGCGCGGCCTGGTCGAGCCGTGCGGCGACGGCATGTGGCACGTGGTGCCCGCCGACCGCCAGGAGGAGGTCAGGGCGCTTGCGCGTTCGCGACCTCCGCGACGCCGCGGCCTTGAGAGCCTGTCGCTCGACGAGCGCGTTGCGACGGTGATCGCGCTGCTCAACGACGACGAGGTCAGCGATGCGGTTCTTGAGCACACGGCAAGCGGTCGCGCATGGCGTCGGGCGTCGGCAAGAGCACGTGAGGTCCGCGCCGAGCGCGAGCAGGAGCGCCGAGCCCGGAGGCTGGCCGCCACACGGGCCGAGCGCCTCCATTCGCCGCTCACCGCGTTCCTGAAGATGCGCAACCATCTGAAGGATGCCGTCGAGGTCCTACTCGGCTTGCAACGGCTGCTGGTCGAGGATGGGTCCCCGGAAGCGAGCGGGATTCCGAGGGCTGTGTGGCCCGATGTGTCGCGCAACGTCCGCGAGCTGGTCGCCGCTGCCGCGTCCGTGCAGGCCGTGCTCGAAGGGGCGGGCGGGTCGGCGGGTGACTGTCCGCTCTGCAACAGTCCAGCCAAGATCGCTCCGGCCTTCGACTACGTCGACTCCGAGTGCGTCGACGTGTCGGTGGCAGGCGTCGCGTAGCACCCTCGCCCGCACCTGGTGAACTCGTAGACGACCTGGTCTAGGTGACCGAACCGTCGGTGGCGAGTGGTGCCACGGTGGCCGCGAGCTGCTCGCCTTCGACGGCGAGCACACCATGCTCGCCGTGCGACGCCTCGCCCGGCGCCCGTGCCCACTCATATCTGCCTCCGCGAAGCCAGGATGCGCCGGCAGCGAGTACACAGACGATCGCCGCAAAGCCGAAGGCCTCGGTCAGGCCGGCCCCGAACGGCCCGCTCAGCAGGTGCGGGAAGAACGTGCGCCCGGTCAGCCGCGCGGCCTGGGCAGGGCTCAGCGCCGCGAGCGCGTGGGCCCCAAGGAGCGAGCGGACAGGGTTGTAACCGAGGAAGGTTGCAAACAATGTGGTGACCGGGGGCAAATGCGCGGCATGGCTTGCGGCGGCATGCGTCACACCGCCTCCGACCAGGCCGCGATAAAGCGACCCCGGAAGGCGCGAGGCGAGTCCGACGAGCAGCAGTGAGAAGAAGATCCCGATTGAAAGCACCTGCCCAGAGTTCTGAAACGTCGTGGCCATGGCACCGCCGACCCCCCTCTGGCGAGGCGGCAGGCAGTTCATCACCGCCGCCCGGTTGGGCGCCACGAACAGGCCCGCCCCGATCCCGCTGAGCGCCAGTAGAACGGCGAATACCGGGTAGGAGAAGTTCACCGGCAGGCGGATTAGCAGAAGGAAGCTCGCCGCTGACAGGAGCGGACCGGCGGTGGTGAACGCACGCTGTCCGAAGCGGTCCGAGAGGATTCCCGAGACCGGTCCGGCGAGCAACAGTCCACCGATCAACGGGAGCATGTGTATGCCGGCCCAAAGCGGAGTTTGCGAGAAGGCGTAGCCGTGCTCCGGCAGCCAGATCCCCTGGAGCCAGATGATCAGCGTGAACTGGAGGCCGCCGCGGGCCAGTGCCGTGAGCAGCTGAGCAATATTGCCGCCGGCGAACGCCCGAATGCGAAGCAGTCGCAGGTCGAGCATCGGCTCGGCTGTATGGGTCTCGATCACGCCGAAGAGCGCGAGCAATGCGAAACCGATCGCGAACTCGGCCATGACGGTCGGCGAGGTCCAACTCATGGCGTGATGCCCGTAGGGCCGGATGCCGGTGGTGATCGCGACCATGATGGCGATCAGGCCGACGGCGAAGGTCGCGTTACCCAGCCAGTCGATCCGCGCTGCGCGGTGGTCGCCGATGTCCTTGAGCCTGAGGTAGGACCACAACGTTCCCAGTGCCCCGATCGGCACCGAGACGAGAAAGATCAGGCGCCACGACACGGGTGCGAGCATTCCGCCCAGCACAAGGCCGATGCTCGACCCGGCCACGCCTGCCACGTTCATGATCCCGAGCGCGAGGCCGCGCTGATGGCTCGGAAAGGCGTCCGTCAGGATCGCCGGACCGTTCGCCATCAGCATCGCGCCGCCCAGGCCCTGGCCTATCCGCATCGCGATCAACCAAAGCGCGCCGCCCGAGCCGTGCATCCACGTGATGCTGAGAAGAATCGAGAAGACTGTGAAAACCAGGAAGCCGAGGTTGTAGACCCGAACGCGCCCGTAGATGTCGCCCAACCGGCCGAGGCTGACCACCAACACCGCCGTAACGATCAGGAACCCCATGATCATCCACAACATGTACGTCGTGTTGCCCGGACTGAGCGGATCGACGTGGATGCCGCGGAAGATCGCCGGCAGGCTGATGATCACGATCGTGCCGTCGATGGTGACGATGAGCGCCCCCATCGTGGTGTTCGACAGGGCGACCCATTTGTAACGACTGTCGACGCGTGACCCTGGGTTGGAAATAGCCGCCTCGGAGGTGTCCGACTGCACGTAAACCGCACCGCCAAGTGTGAGCGGCCGCCTGGTGCGACTCTACCACTGAAGCGGTGACGATCCGCTTGCGGAACCCCTTCGCCGCCCATCTGCATCTCGACGTGTGATTGAGTGTCGGATGCGGCAGATGCGCAACTAGTGAGGACGATCGGCGGCGAGAGAGCGATGCGAGCATGAGTGCAACAAACCGCGCGAACGCGGCTGAAGGTTCTGTTGCTAGCCGACGAATGACCCACGTCGACTTGGCTGTCACGCGCACCGCAGTTCTCCACTGGATGCCCGACTTTCCAGCCGGGCAGACGTGGCTGACGCCAGACGTCGTCACCGACGAGCGCGGCCGAGCGGTAGTGGATGTGCTGGGCATGGTGATTCGCACGCCAAACGCAATCGTCGTGGTGGACCCCGGCGCCTGGCAGCACGACGAGCGCGGAGATGTGGTCGACGTGGTCGCCGGCCAGCCGGTCGACGCAGCGCTCCGCGCTCTAGAGATCGAAACCGACGAGGTGACCCACGTCGTCGTGACGCATGGGCATGCGGACCACTTCTCCGGTCTCGCGCGCGAGGGGCCGGATGGTCCACGACTGATGTTCGCGAACGCATCGCATCTCTTTCCTGCGGCAGACTGGCGTTCGCTGGCCGTCGGCGGATGGAGCCAGAGCTCGTCGAGGTGTCTGGGGCCCGTAGAGAGGAGCGGTCTGCTCACGCTGGTCGACGGCGACTACGAACTCGATCCGGCGGTTACGCTGTTGCATGCGCCCGGGGAGAGTGACGGACATCAGGTCGTGCGAATCACGGACGGTGGCGAACGGGTCTATTACCTTGGCGATCTCTTCCATTTCTCCGGCGAGTTCGAGCACATCGACTGGGGGCCGACACACGCCGATGCCGCGATGCTCGCGTCCAGCCGCCGGCGCGTGCTGGCAGACGCTGAGGATGGCGCATCATCCACGTTTGTCTTCTCGCACGGGAGATTCCCGGGCTGGGGGCGCGTCGAGCCAAGCGACGGCACCTTGAGATGGAAGTATCAGCAATGAGCACGCTTACCACAGACGATCCGGCCCGGCGTGTTGGCGGTTGCGACGTAGAATGGCATCGACCTGCGCGCGTCTGCTGTGGACGCCGCGGTGGAGCAGAGAGCGCGTCACTGTGGCTAGGCGCGGCTCGCGGAAAAACTCAACCCGGGAGGTCGTTGTGCGACGTGTTGTGACCGGTTTGGCGGAGTCTGGCAAGGCTGTGTTCGTGAGCGATGGGCCGGCAGAGGTGCTGGGGGCGGGCATCTCGCCCTCCGGTGTGGATGACATCTGGGGATCCGACGTCCAGCCGTCGCTGCCGTCGGACGGTGCGAAGCCGGCCTACCGCAGCTACTTCCCGCCGGCCACCGGCTACCGGATCATCGTGGTGAACATCCCACCCGACAGCGAGGGTGGGGCGACGGATATGGACCTGATGTCCAAGCTCAACGAGGAGTTCGTCGGGTTGATCAGCGACGCCGAGTGGGATCCCGAGGTACCGGGAATGCATCGTACGCGCACGATCGACATCGGCCTCATCCTGGATGGCCGCGTCGTGCTCGAGCTCGACAGCGGCGAGTCGAAGGAGCTCGGAGCAGGCGACTGGTATATCCAGAACGCGACAAGGCACGTGTGGCGTAACCCTTGGGAGACTCCCTGCAAGGTCGCGATCTTCTTCGTGGGGGCGGCGGGGGAGTAGCCACGGACGGGGGGCTGTCGGGCCTGCGTCGCAATGAGCGAACCCGCGCTCGCCTGCCACCTACGAGAAGCGCCTAACCCGCGCGATCCCATCGCTCAGTCGTGTTCCGATCTCGTCCTCGGTCCATATCTCGAGCTCGATGGTCGCTTCGCGCTCAGCTGTTGTCACACTCGTCACGATGCCACGTGCGACCACCTGCGTGTTTTTGAGACTGGGGCGCCGGTAACGGCACGTCACGGCGGCGAGCTGGTCGCCTTCGCGCATCCATTGCCGCACGACGGCGTGGAGGTAGGCCAGTTGGAGGTTCCCCATGCCGAAGGAGGAGGAAAAGCCTGCGCGCTGACCCGCGTCGTCATCCATGTGAATGGCCACGAACTCGTCGTTGACGGCGGCGAAGCGGTTCCAGGCTCCGGGCTCCGAGCGTCGCTCGAACGGCGGAGTCGTCTCCCCCAATGGGGGCAGCCTGCTTTCAGTGGCGTGCATCGACAGCGCGTCGCGTCAGTAGCGGATCATGACGTTGCGCTGGACCTTGATCAGGGCAATTCCCCGAGTCCAGCGGACCTCGGTCTCGGTGAACAGCATCAAACCGAGGGACCCCTCGCGCTCCCAGTAACGGCGAAGAAGCGACCGGGACTGGATCACGTCACCGGGCCGCATGCGCTCCGCCGTGTATTCGATCTCGACGCCACCGAACAGATCGTTCTCGCATGCCGGCGCTGCGATCCCGAGGCCCTGCTCGACGAAGGCCGAGCGTGGGCCGTGGTGCGACGCTTCGGGGCCCAGCGCTGCGGTCCACGCGAAGGGGTTGAACTCCTCCGGCGCGACGATTCCGCCGTGGACGGTGGCGGCGGCGTACTCCTCGTCCCAGAACAGCGGCGGCGGTGTCTCGGGGTGATACACGGCGATTGCCCAGCGGCGAATGTCAGCCGTGCTGATTGGCGGTGACTCGGCGTGTGCGAACTCACTACCGCACGCCTCGAGCATCTGAGCTGTGATGTGAGAAGGTTTTGACACCGGGCGACGGACGGCCGAGGTGCCGTCGCGTACGATCGTGCTCAGGCGCCCGCCGGACTCGGAAGACTGGCCGGCTCCACCGCGTCCGAAAGGGTGCCGCTCGGGAACCAACGGTCTTCCCACCCAGCGAAGTTGTGGCGAACCTTTGGCAGAACGTCCTCGGCAACGCGCTGAGTGTTGTAGAGCACAGTCTCCTTGGGGAGGTTTCCGAAATGGCAGAGCAGCATCGCGTGCCCAGCGCGCAGGGTGTCCGCCATATCGTTCATCTGGTCGGCGACCGAGTCGGCGCTGCCGGCAATGATGTAGCCGCGCTCGACGATGTCCTTCCACGTGAGCTCCGTCGGATCGAACGCGTTCGCGGCTTCGTGGAACGCTCCCCTGATTCCGCTGCGGATGGTGGCCAGCGTTGTGTAGCCGGGGGCGTCGCGGAAGCCTTCGTAGACATTCAGGCAGCGGTTGTAGAAATAGAGCGCGGCCTCGCCATACAACTCCTCGGCGTGAGCGTCGGAGTCCGCCACCGCGATCATCTGCAGGAATCCCGTTCGGTACGGGTTCGGCTCGGCGCCGAGACGCTCAACCGCTCCCCAGAAGCCCTCCATCGTCTTTGTGGCCTGCTTGTAGCCAAAGTACGAGAGATAGGCGTAGAGGAAGTCGTTGTTGATGCAGTAGTCCCAGGTCTCGACGCTACCTCCACCGGGAATCCACACCGGGGGGTGGGGCTGTTGCAGCGGCCTCGGCCACACGTTGACGTAGCGCAGTTGCGTGTATTTCCCGTTGAACGTGAACGGCTCATGCACCGTCCACGCACGCAGGATCAGCTCCACTCCCTCGCGGTATTTCTCGCGGAGGGTCGCGGGATTGTTCCCGTAGCAGAAGGCCGTGTCCATGTTCGTTCCGACCGGGAAGCCGGCGATCAGGCGGCCTCCGGAGATGACGTCGATCATCGCCATCTCCTCCGCCACCCTGGTTGGAGGGTTGTAGAGCGCGACGGAGTTTCCGAGCACCACGATCTTGGCGTTCCGCGTGCGGCGCGCGAGACTGGCGGCCATCAGGTTAGGCGACGGCATCAGGCCGTAGCCGTTCTGGTGGTGCTCGTTCACGCAGATGCCGTCGAATCCCACCTGGTCCGCAAACTCGAGCTCGTCGAGATAGGTGTTGTAAACCTCATGGCCCTTGACTGGGTCGTAGAGCTCGGACGGGAGATCCACCCAGACGCTTCTATAGCGCTCACGGAACCGATCCGGAAGATAGGGATACGGCATCAGGTGAAACCAGTGAAACTTCACGTACGCCTCCTCGTCCGCGAGGCTCGACAGCCCCAGCGTGCACCGTCGATCGATGAGCATATCGGCACGGGAGCTGACGGCAAGCTCCTGGTTACGACGGTGAAACTCGGGCGCGAGCAACCCTACCAGCCTGCTCGATCGCGAGTCAACCGGCTGCGTCCGGGGCTGACTGCCTGAAAGTGCCTGCGCCGGCCTGTGTGACAGCGAGAACGGACGCATGCGGTGACGGGATTCGGTGTTGTAGTCTGGGCTGAATGTGGACGCACCCGCGATCCGTATTTCGGCCCGGCCGCCGTTCGTGACGGACGCGGACGCGGGACTGCGCTCGCTGAGGACCGCAGCGGAGCAGAGTGGCGTCGCGATTGACGAGTTCGTCTTCCCCACCGATGTCCAGGCGATCCTCGGCGCGCTGCGGTTCCACTACCTCGACTGGGGTGGCTCCGGCGAGCGGACGATCGTGTTTTTGCACGGGTTTGCGCTGAACGCCCACACCTGGGATCTGGTGTGTCTCTCGCTGCGGCCGGACTACCGCTGTATCGCGCTCGATCTTCGTGGGCACGGCGACAGTGAGTGGTCTCCAGGGCTGCACTACGACCTGCCGTCGCTCGCGGAGGATGTCGGTCACCTGTTGGATGCCCTCGATGTCGACCGCCCGATCCTCGTCGGAATGTCCATGGGAGGCATGACCGCACTGCGGTTCGCGGCAGACCACAGCGACCGGCTCGCGGGCCTGGTCGTGATCGAAGCCGGCGCCGTGCCACGCGACGATGGCCTCCGCCGCCTGCGCGGGTTCATGGCTGCCGAGCACGAGCACGATTCGATCGAGGATTTCGTAAACCAGGCGGTTAGCTTCAACAGCCGCCGCGACCCTGAGCTCCTTCGAATGAGCCTGCGTCACAACCTGCGCCAGCTGTGGAACGGCAGATGGACGTGGAAGTACGATCGGCGGCACCTTGGTGTTGTGCCCGGCGACCAGCATGTGCGTGCGATGGAAGCTCTGGCGGCCGAGTCTCCAGCCATCGTCTGCCCAACCCTGATCGTGCGCGGGTCCGAGAGCGATCTGTTCAGCGTTGAGGACGCGGAGAGCGTCACCAGGCGTATCCCCTCGGCGCGCTGGGTGACGGTCACGCGCGCGGGACACAATGTCCAGGGCGACAACCCGGGCGGCTTGGTAGAAGTGCTCGGCGAGTTCCTGAGCGAGATCGGAGCGGACTCCTGAGCTACTCGGATCTCGCTGGCGGCGAGCTGAATCTGCTGCACATCGCCGACGTTCATCTCGGATCAAGCCAGAGCGGCGGCGCCGCCCCGGCATTCGGCGTCGAGGAGGACGCATTCGCGCGGCTGATCGACCTGGCTCTTGAGATCAGCATCGACGGGCTGCTGATCGCGGGCGACCTGTTCGATTCGGCGCGGGTCGGGGAGGCCGTTGTCGAGTGGACCGCGAGTCAGCTCAACCGGCTCGACTGCGAAACGGTCGTGCTCCCGGGCAACCACGACGCGCTCCTACCCGGTTCACCGTATGAGCTGCACGACTTTGTCGCGAGGTGCAATGCCACCACCGTCATCAGCGATCACGGCGGCGAGCTTGTGAGCCTGCTCGACGGCCGCGTCGTCGTCTGGGGCCGGCCCGTCGTCGACCATGCCCCTTGGTTTCGGCCGCTGGGCGGGGTGCCGCCGCGCCCCCGGGACTGCTTCGCGGTGGTCGTCGCCCACGGGCTGTTCGTCGATGACGCTGAGGAGGAGACCGTGCGGGGGTCGCCGATCTACGGGTCCGAACTCGAGCGATTGGACTGGGACTACGTCGCGCTCGGCCATTGGCCCCGCTACCGCGAGATCCGGGAGACCCCGCCCGTCATCTACGCCGGAGAACTTGCCGGGGGCCCGCGCCATCACGGCAGCGCGGTCGTCGTCAGCTGTGCGAACGGGCGTGTCTCGTCGCGCCGGCGCTGTTTCTAGTGCGTCCCGCCTGGCGTGATCGTGCGATCGGCGGCCGGATCGGCCGTGTCGTCCAAAGCGGCGCGAGCTTCTCCGTGGTGAAGCCCGCGCGTTCGCCGAGCGAGTTTTCGGCAGGAGCGAAAACGCAGGCGACGCTGTAGGGTGGATTCGCCCGCTTGAGCGGATGAGAGAGGAGTTGGTGGCGTGGCAAAGTGGCTGAAGACAACTGACTTCATCATTTTCGAGGTGCGTGACCGCGTGGCATACGTGACACTCAACCGCCCCGAGAAGCGAAACGCCATGAACCAGCAGCTCTCGCAGGAGGTTTATGACGCACTGCGTGAGGCCGACGACCTGAAGTCCGTTCACTGCGTCGTCCTTCAGGGAGCCGGCAAGGACTTCAGCGCCGGCATGGACCTGGCGAGTATCGCCAGCGCGCTGGAGGAAGACGACACGAGCGCCTACCGCGGACGGCCTGGAACCTTCGACGACGAGTACTGGCATCTCCGTCTTGCCGCAGACCGACGCGTCGAGGCTTTCAAGATGGCAAAGCCGGTGATCGCCAAGATTCACGGCAACTGCCTCGCCGGTGCGACCGACATCGCGCTCCAGTGCGACATCCTGATCGCGGCGACCGATGCGCGCATCGGCTTCCCGGCGACGCGCGCCATCGGCTCGCCACCGACTCACATGTGGCTCTACTACGTGGGCCCGCAGTGGGCCAAACGGCTTCTGTTCACGGGCGACGTGATCCGCGGGAGCGAGGCTGCCGAGATCGGTCTCGTAATGAAAGCTGTTCCGCCGGAACAACTCGACGCGGAGGTGGATGCGCTGGCTCAGCGGATTGCGCTCGTCGCTCCCGATTTGCTCGCGGCGCACAAGCGCGTCGTGAATCTGGGGCTGGAGCTCATGGGGGCGCTCACGCTTCAGCGACTCGCAGCTGAGAACGACGCCAGGGCCCATCTCTCTGCGGGTTACCGCGAATTTTTTGCGAACGTCTCCGAGCACGGCGTGCGTGAGGCGGTCCGCCTGCGCGATGAGCCGTTCGGCAGCCTCGAGGCGACGCGCGGACCGGAGGCGTGATGTCCGACGACGTACTGGGACTCGAGCGGCGCGACCACGTCGCCGTCCTGACGCTGAACCGGCCGGACAAGCTCAACGCCATCGATTCGACGTTGAAGGATGCGCTGTACGCGGCGCTCGACGATCTCGAGGCCGCCTTCCCCGATGTGCGCGCGGTCATCCTCACCGGTACCGGCCGCGGCTTCTGCTCAGGCGCCGACGTTGGCGCGATGGCCGACGCCATCGGCAACACCAGTGCATCGCGCGCGTTCCAGCGACGTATCGTCCACCTCGGCCCGCGGTTGCGAGCGCTGCCACAGCCGGTGATCGCCGCGGTCAACGGAGTCGCCGCCGGCGCTGGACTGTCGCTTGCTCTCGCCTCAGACGTCCGCCTGTCGTCCACCGAGGCACGCTATTCGTGCATCTTTGTCAAGCGCGCCCTGGTGCCTGATACCGGAGCTTGTTACACGTTGCCGCGCACGGTCGGGCCGGGGATCGCGGCCGAGATGGCCCTGACGGGGCGTGTGTATTCGGCGGAGTGGGCCCTGAACGTCGGGCTGGTGAACGAGGTCGTGTCGCCGGATGAGTTGTTGCCGCGTGCGCTCGAGTTGGCCGGCGAAATCGCAGCGAACCCGCCGATCACCGTGCGCAGCATCAAAGCGGTGATGAATCAGTTGAGTCGAGATCTCAGCGAGGTCGTCGCGCTTGAGACAGAGGTCAACGATTCACAGGACGAAACCGAAGATCGTCGAGAAGCGTTGCGGTCGTTCGTTGAAAAGCGTGCGCCCGTGTACTGGGGACGTTGAACCGAGCGGGACGCTGGGCTGAACCGACCTGGCTCGAGGTTCGACTGACGCACGATCGTCCGGCCCGCAGCGGTGGAACCGACAGGATTTCGAGGCTAGTCGAGTGTCGCCTGCGACACATCGACCTGCAGGCGCGTCCGCGCCGGCGCGATGCCGAAAGAGATCAGCAGCGCCAGGAGACTGGCGGCCGCGCCAACCAGAAAGGCGTCGCGAAAGCCGTTGGTCTGGGCGATCGCGTAAGGGATGCCGGCACCGAGCAGGTGCGCTGTCCGCGCGGCTGCCACGCTCGACAATACGGCAACTCCCAGTGCCCCTCCGATCTGCTGCGACACCGCAATGAGCGCCGATGCCAGTCCAAAGGCTGAGGGCTCGACCGTGGACATCGCCAGGGAGGAGAGCGGCAGGAACGTCAATCCGGAGCCCAAGCCGATCAGCAAGAGCGGCGGAAGGATGTCACGGGAATAGCTGCCGTGGGCAGGAACCCGAGCGATCAGGCCGAGGCCCGCCGTGAGCAGGACGATCCCCACAGTCAGCGGTGCTCGGGGCCCGAACCTGTTTACGACGCGTGCCGTCACGCCCAGTGCGAGTGCCCCGATGAGAACCGTCTGCGGGATGAATGCCAATCCGGTTTGCAGCGCTCCGTAGCCCCGGACGCGCTCGAAGTAGAGGGCCAGGTCGAAGAAGTTTCCGTATAGCGCAGCGAGAAGGCAAGCACGGATCAGCGTCACGCTCGCGAGGGTCCGTGCCCGAAAGATGCGAAGCGGAAGCAGGGGATTCGGAACACGAGCCTCGAGGGCGCAGAACGCGGCGAGCAGTCCCGCGCCGGCTCCGGCGAGCACCAGTGTGCGCGCCGATAGCCAGCCGTACCCACTGGCTTTTACGATCGTGTACGTCACGCACAGCAGTGCCACGGTGAGCAACGCCGCTCCGGCAACGTCCAGCGATCCCTCGCCGTGCGCCGCCGGTGTTGCCAGCACGAACCTCATCGATAGTGCGATCGTCAGCCCCCCGATCGGCAGATTGATGAAGAAGATCCAGTGCCAGCTGAGCAATTGGACCAGCACCCCTCCTGCGACCAGCCCCAGCGAACCGCCGGCAATGGCCACGAATGTGTACACGCCCAGAGCGTGAGCACGTTCGCGGGGATCCGGGAACTCGGTCGCGATGATCGCGATGATCACGGAGGACGTCAGCGCGCCGCCGAGTCCCTGCACGAACCGGCCTACGATCAGGACCGGGGCGCTCTCCGCGATTCCGCACACCAAAGAAGCAAATGTGAACACCGCCAGACCCGTCAGGAACACCCCGCGCTTCCCGCGGAGGTCACCTAGCCGGCCGGCGAGCAGCAGGAAGCTTCCGAATGCAATCAGGTAGGCGTTTACGACCCATCCGAGTGAGGCCGATCCGACGTGAAGCTCTCGTTGAATGCTTCTAAGGGCCACGTTAACGACCGTTGAGTCGAGAACGATCATCAGTTGGCCGAGGCACAGAACGACGAGGCTGATCCAGCGGCGCTGGTTGGCTGTCATAGCGGCGGAAACCTAGCAGGGCACAGAGTCCCGCCTGGGGTCTCACACCACACCGCGTAACCACCGAGCACGCGCGACTGGGGACCTCCTCGGCGTGGTGAAGCTGTGCGTGAGGCAACCGTGGGTCTCCTGCGCGCTACGGCCTCCTCCTGGCACTTATGCCCCCGCTCCGGAGTGGCTTGAAACTGGCGCACACACAGCTAAGTTGCTATAGAGTCGGCTTCATCGCAAAAGCTGCGGTGATGAAACTGCGTGAAGGTCCGCCGAACGGGCGCCCGAACGCCGCTTAGCCGCAGGCAAAAATAGAGGGAGGAAACTTGGTGTCTCAATTCGTTGTCGACGTGCGCAGTAGGTGGCGCCGTGTGACGCTGGCTGCGATTGCCGTTGTCGCGCTCGGTTCGGTGGCGGTACTCAGCAGCTCGGCTCATGCCGCCTCATCCAAGACGATCCACATCGCGTGGATCTACGACATCACGGGACCGCTGGCGCCGGTGAACTACCCCGATGGCGTGCTCGCAGCAGTGGACTCAATCAACGCAGCTGGCGGCATCGATGGGGCTAAGATCGCTCTGACGAAGTACGACGGCGCGTCGACGGCTGCCGGTACGCTCAGCGCCGCGCAGCGCGCGATCAGCACGCATCCGTCGGGTGTGATCCTCCAGTCGATTCTTGGCTATACGGCGGTTCCGGCTCTGCAAGCTGCCGGAATTCCGACCGTTGGCTGGGGAGCGGCTCCGGGCGAGTCGAGCGCAGCCAACACTGACTTCTTCTCTGCCACGGGCGACATCGCGACGCACAACAGCGACGCCTGGCTCCAGGTTCTCGCGGCGCAGGGCGCCACGAAGATCGCACTAGTTTCAGGAACGCTGGAAGCACCGGATATGGAGCTGCTGAAGTCGCTCGCCGCAACGGACGGCTTCACGGTGCCCTACTACAACGCCGGCCTGCAGATGCTGGTCGATGCGCCGACCGAGCTTTCGCTCGCGCAGTCGATTCAGTCGAGCGGTGCAACGGGCGTCGTGATCTTTGGCTGCGACAACTGCCAGGGCATCTCGGTCGACCTCAACCAGCTCGGCGACAAGATCCCGGTCATCCAGACCTCGGTGTTCGGTCCGTCCGTGATCCAGGACTACGGTTCCTCGGCTAACAACATGGAGTTCTCCGAGGCGACGGCGAATCCGTACGCCTCCGGGGACCCGGGTATCACTGCTTACCGCAACGCCATGGTCAAGTACAAGCTGACGGCGCAGGAGTACACGCCGTACGCGATCGTGTTCTACGCGGCAACGGAAATGCTCGCCGACGGCCTCAAGACGGCCGGTTCGCCGTTCAAGCCCGCCAAGGTTGCGGCGGCCCTGAACAACCTCAAGAACTACACCGCCAACGGGATCATCCCCGACGCGACGTTCGGCACCGGTCCGAACTCGTGGCACACCCTCGGGAGTGCCTGCCTGTCGAGCGCCAAGATCGAGAACGGGAAGTGGGTCTCGGTCAATAACGGCAAGACGCCGTGGGTGTGCTCCAAGTCCGGAGACGTTGCCACCCCAACCAGCTAGGCAGTACGCGATTGCGGCAAAGCCCGGCAGGCTAGAGAGCCTGCCGGGCGACGCCGCGTTTGGGGTGGCGTCGCCGTGAAGCGGCGGGGCCACCGCGGAGCAACTTCGATCCAGTGAAGCGGTCGTGCGATCGCGAGCGCGAGTGCGCCGCAGGGACAGGAAACGCCATCGTGAGCGCGTGCCCGGTCGGCGTTAGGATTTGAGCGTTCCCCATCAGACGGGAGGTTGCCGTGGCCGTTGATGTGACTTCGAGCCTCGACGATCCGTGGCGCGGCGAGCTCGCCCCAGGTCGCGGCTACAAGCTGCTGATCGATGGCGAGTTCGTCGACGGCGGAGACGGTGAGACATTCGAGTGTGAATATCCGTTCACCGGCGAGCCGTGGGGCCAGGTGCCGATCGCGACAGCAAGCGACGTTGATCGCGCGGTGCGCGCGGCACGCCGCGCATTCGATGACGGCTGGTCGCGCACAAAGCCGATCGAGCGCGCGACGCTCTTGCGCCGGCTCGCGGACCTGATCGTCGAGGACGCGGACAACCTGGGATTGCTGCAGGTTCACGAGAACGGCAAGCTGCTCACCGAAATGAGCAGCACGGGGCCCGGCGTCGCACGCCTCACAAACTTCATGGCCGGCCTCGCCGAAACCACCCACGGCTACACGTCACAGTCGAACGTCGACAACATGGTGAGCTACACCCTGCGCGAGCCGATCGGCGTCGTGGCGGCGATCACGCCCTGGAACAGCCCGCTCGTTCTGCTCGCCTACAAGCTCATGCCGGCGTTGGCGGCCGGAAATACCGTCGTGATCAAGCCCTCGGAGGTGACGCCGAACTCGACGTTGCGCCTCGGCGAGCTGTGCATGAAGGCTGGCTTTCCGCCGGGCGTGGTCAACGTCGTGGCGGGCTTGGGCGCCGGCACCGGTGCCGCGCTGGTCGAGCATCCTCAGGTTGACCGGATCGCCTTCACCGGATCCACGGCCACCGGGCAAGCGATCGCCAGGGTAGCCGCGGCACGCACGGCTCGAGTCTCACTGGAGCTCGGCGGGAAGTCTCCCAACATCGTGTTCGATGACGCGGACCTCGACCTGGCTGTCGGCGGCGTCATGACGGGGATCTTCAGTGCCAGCGGCCAGAGTTGCATGGCCGGCTCGCGGATCCTGGTGCAGGAGTCGATAGGCGACGAGTTCTTTGATGAGCTGGCGCGTCGGATCGGCAATCTGAGGCTGGGCGATCCGCTCGACCCGTCGACACAGATCTCGCCGTTGGCGTCCCGCGCCCAGCTGGCGAAGGTGTTGAGTTACATCGATATCGCGAAGTCTGGCGGGGCCACCACGCTCGTCGGCGGCGATCGTGCCTCAGAGCCAGAGCTCGCGCGCGGGTTCTTCGTCCGTCCGACGATCTTCACCGATGTGAGCAACGACGATCGCGTGGCGCGCGAGGAGATCTTCGGCCCTGTTGGCGCCGTGATCCGTTTCAAGGACGAGGACGATGCGGTCCGGCTCGCCAACGACACGCCGTACGGGCTCGCGGGAGCGATCTGGACGGAGAACCTTCGGCGCGCCCATCGCATGATCCCGAGGATTCGCGGCGGATCTATATGGGTCAACAATTACCGGATCGGGGAGTACATGCGGCCGTTCGGGGGGTTCAAGCAGAGCGGCATGGGACGCGAGATGGGAATCGATGCACTCCACGAGTACACGGAGAACAAGTCGGTGTTCATCGATCTCGGCAACGCGCTGCCGTTCGGGCGATGAGTTAGGGGCATGACCGAGATACCCGAGACAGCGATGGCGGCCACGCTCGTCGAGGTCGGGCAGCCGCTCGAATTGGTGCAGGTGCCGGTACCTCGGGAGCTGGAACACGGCTCGATCCTCGTGCGGACCACGACGGCCACCATCTGCGGGACAGACGTCCACCACTGGACCGGTGAGGCCGGTGCCGACGCTCCTCGACCCCGGATTCTCGGCCACGAGATGGTGGGTCGGGTGGCGCGTCTCGGTGAGGGCGTCACGGCGGACTCCCTGGGACAGCCTCTCGCCGAGGGAGACCGAATCGTCTGGGCACACGGGTGGTGCGGGCAGTGCTACGAGTGCGTCGTCGCGCACCAGCCGACCAGCTGCACCGGAGATGTGCGCACCTACATGACGCGGTCGGTCACGGAATATCCGTATCTGACCGGCGGCTTTGCGGAGTACTGCTACGTCTACCCCCGATCGGGGCGGGTAAAGGTACCTGACGCGATCGCGGATTCCGTGGCGTCGGCGTCATCGTGCGCTTTGCGCACGGTGGTTCACGCGTTCGACGAGCTCGGTGTGCTCGACGATCGCCATAGCGTCGTGATCCAGGGATCCGGGCCACTCGGCCTGTTCGCCGTGGCAAAGGCGGCGCTGAGCTCCGCCGCGCAGGTGATCGTGCTCGGTGCACCGGCGGCGCGCCTTGACATAGCCCGCCGGTGGGGGGCGACGCACGTCATCGATATCGAGGCCATGCCGGACCCTGCCGAGCGCGCGGCGGCGGTGCGTGCTCTAACCGAGGGAAAGGGCGCTGACGTGGTCGTCGAGCTTTCCGGGGCTCGGTCCGCGTTCCTCGAGGGATTCGACATGCTTCGGCGCGGCGGTCGCTTCCTGGTTGTCGGCCAGCTTCACCCTGACACGGTCGCGTTCAGGCCTCGAGACATCATCCTCAAGCGCGCCACGATCATCGGCAGTGCCAGTGCGAGCATCGACCACTATTACCGTTCGCTGCAATTCCTCGAGCGCCACAGCGACCGCTTTGACTGGAGCGAGATGATCTCGACAACCTATGCGTTGACGGAGATCAACGAGGCGCTCGAACGCGTCAGGACGTTTCAAGAAATCAAGGCCGCAATCACCTTCGCATGAGCACAGCCGCGCGAGCGCCTGGCCGGCCGACTGGTCCACGCCGCGTCGTCACCGGGCCGTCTGCGTCCGGAGCTGCGACCTTCGTGAGCGACGGACCTGTCGAGTTGCTGGCTGCGCACCTCCTGCCGCCTGGCATCGAGGAGGTCTGGGCCTTCGATGGCCCGCCGAGCACTCTGGCCACGGCGGCGTCCACGCCTGAGCGATACTTCCCGCCGGCAGGCGGCTTCCGGGTACGCGTGATCAGCTTTCGCCCCGACGGCCAGACGAAACTCACGGCGGCGCAGACGGCCGAGGTGAGTGAGATCCTCGTGGGGCTCCACAGCGACGCGGAGTGGGACGCAGCGAGTCCAGGGATGCACGCTACCCGCACGATCGATGTTGGCCTTGTACTTGACGGCTCGGTCGATCTCGAATTGGACAGCGGTGAGGTGACGACGCTCGCCACCGGTGACTGGTTCATCCAGAACGGGACGCGCCACCGGTGGCGGAACACAAGCGGATCAGATTGCCGCGTCGCGATCTTTATGGTTGGTGCTGAAGCGGCGCCAGACGGTTAGCCACGACGCTTCACCGCCTCCCCTGGAGCGGCGCATGTTTGGCGCGAGCATCGTCTGCATTGCGCGCAGACGCGCTGATATCGTGGCGGCCGACCGTGACCGCTGGCGAGAGAGGGCGTGGCATGTCAGAAGCAATGGCCGGAAAAGCCGTGTTGATTACAGGTGCAGGCCGCGGCCTCGGCCGGGCATACGGTGAAGCGCTGGCTGCAGCCGGAGCCAAGGTTCTGATCAACGATGTCGACGCCGCTGAGGCGAACGCCGCTGCAGACGAGATCGTCGCCGCGGGTGGTATCGCACGCGCGCACTGCGGCACCATCGCGACCTGGGACGGTGCCGCCGCTGCGGTCGAGGAGTGCATTTCAGCTTTCGGCGCGATCGATGGTTTGGTCAACAATGCCGGGCTATTTCACAACGGCCCACCGTGGGAGGAGACCGAGCGAGTGATTCGCGAGCTCGTCGAGGTGAATGTCGTCGGCGCGCTATTCGTCGGCGTGCACGCGATGCGCGCGATGGCCGACGCCGGCGGCGGAGCGATCGTCAACCTGACATCCGAGGCGCACTTCGGGCTACCGACCATGGCGACCTACACGGCGACGAAGGGGGCACTCGCCTCGCTCACCTACGCTTGGGCGTGGGACTTGGCGGAGCGCAATATTCGTGTGAACGGAGTCGCGCCGGTCGGCTTCACCCGCATGACCCCCGCGTGGGCGCCACCCGGCTCACGGCCGTCGCCGGCCTCCGTTGCGCCGATCGTCGTGTTCCTGTTGAGCGACCGCGCGGCCGCGATCACGGGCAAGGTGGTGCATTTCAACGGCACGACGCTCACGCCGGTGGTGGCTCCGCACAAGGCCGCAGAAAGTGTTACGAAGGACGTTTGGTCTGTCGACGACATCGCTGAGGCGTGCGCCGGGCCCCTCGCGCCCGCGCTGCTCTCGGCCGAATAGAGCAGGGCAGTCCCGGGCAACCCCGGGTGCGCCGGTCGCCGGGCTACCGCGGGCCGCCGTCAAGCACGATCGCCTGCCCGGTGAGGTTCGGCGATTGGCCCGATGCGAGCAGGCTGGCGACTGCGGCGACCTCTTCGGGGTCGACGAGCCGGCCGCTGGGGGGAAGGATCGCGGCGAGCGCCTCCTGCGGCGTTCGCCCGGTCTTCGACACGATGTTGGCCAGGGTGGCGTCGGTCATCGGTGTCGCCGTGTACGCCGGGCAGACACAGTTGAACGTCACGCCGCTCGTCACGAACTCGGCAGCCAACGACCGTGTGAGCCCGAGAAGTGCGTGCTTTGCCGCCGCGTAGGCGCTGATGTAGGCGGAGCCTTCCTGTGATGCCGTTGAGCCGATCGTGATGACGGATCCGGAGCCTCTCTCGAGCATGTCAGGGAGAGCGGCCCGGATCAGCCAGAAGGCGGCATCGAGGTTGAGCGTCATTGTTGAGCGCCACAGCTCGGTGTCGGTTCGGAGAAAGGCCTGCGACTGCGCACCACCAGCGCAGGCGACCAGGCAGTCGATGCGACCAAAATGCGCCTCGCACAGCGCAACAGCGTCCGCGCACGAGGACTCATCGGTCACGTCGCGCGCGAGCACCAGCGTTTCACCGTGACACTCGGCTGCCACCAGATTGAGGGTCTCCAGAGTGCGCGCGACCAGCGCCACGCTGGCGCCGTCTCGCGCTAAGCGCCTTGCTATGGCTCGGCCGATCCCTTGGCTTGCGC
This sequence comes from uncultured Solirubrobacterales bacterium, assembly GCA_963788385.1. Classification (GTDB taxonomy): domain Bacteria; phylum Actinomycetota; class Thermoleophilia; order Solirubrobacterales; family Solirubrobacteraceae; genus Palsa-513. Next base: position 143,417 of record CAWBGR010000010.1, on the reverse strand, counting down.
CCGTGACCAGCGCGACCTTGCCATCAAGCGGGCGTGCGCATTCCTTCACCGGCGGGCCCACGTGTCGCCACAACGAGCACGCCGCGCGGCCAGCGGCCGCCGGACGGGGGCCGATCGGTGTGCTCGCCGCGTCATCCGCGGCCGGTGCGTGGCACGCGGCTCAACCAACGCCGTCATTGGGAGGAATCGTGACGATGTGTCATCCTACCGTCGGAGCTATGACGGACGGGCGGCTAAGCGAGGGGGCGGGTATTCAAGAGAGCCCCCCAGAGGCAGTGGGGCGGGAAGCGGTGCCCGCCGGAGCCAGCGGCGGACTGGTCGAGTGTGAGCTCATCGAGGTGGCGGATGGCGTGGTTGCGTCGGTCCTGTGGCTCAACCGACCGGACTCGCTGAACGCTCTCTCCTGGGAACTGGTGCTCGAGCTCGAGCACCAGCTGCTGCTTGCCGATCGGGACCGACGTGTCTGCGCCGTGCTCATCACCGGGCGCGGACGCGGCTTCTGTGCCGGAGGCGATCTGAAGGCTTACGTCGAGCTTCAGGCCAACGCGGCCGAGTTCGACCGGTTCCTGCGCGATCTGCACCGTACGTTCGCCTGCATCCGAACGATGCAAAAGCCAGTGGTGGCCCTGATAAACGGTGTGACAGCTGCCGGAGGACTCGAGCTGCTATTGGCGTGCGACTTCGCCTACGCGGCGGAGTCGGCCCAAATCGGGGATCTTCACCTGAACTACGGCCAGATCGGCGGTGGCGGCTCGCTGGCGCTGCTTCCTCGCGCCGTGGGGCCCGCACGCGCACGCGAACTCGTGTTCTCGGCTCGGCTGCTCGCTGCGCGAGAGGCCTGTGAGTGGGGGCTCGTTGTTCGCGTCGTACCTGACGGGCAGTTGCTGGAAACCGGGCTCGAGTTGGCCCGCGGCCTGGCCGTCAAGAGCCCCGCTGGCGTTGCGCTCGCCAAGGAGGTTCTCAATCGAGGGTACGCGGAGGGCACCGGTACGGACCAGGCTCTGCGCCTCGAGGCGGACGCTGCGAGCCTCTACAGCGCGTCACTGCCGGATTCGATGGAGGGTCTGCTGGCGTTTGCGGAGCGCCGCGCGCCAAAATTCCCCGGTCGCGGCGGCTGACGCCGCAATGCCGGAAGGTTTGTGCTGGCGACGGGTCACGTGGTCGAAAGGACGAGTGTGCTGACCGACAAGGTTGCGGTGGTGACCGGAGGCGGCGCCGGCATCGGGCGGGAGATCTGTGAGCGGTTGGCGGCCGATGGCGCGGCCGTTGTGGTTGTAGACATCGCTGCCGAGTCGGCTCGGTCCGTGGCTGACTCGATCATGACGGGCGGTGGACAGGCTCTCGCGGTCGAGTGTGACATCGCCTTGGTCGATGAGATCAATCGCGCGATCGGCACCGCGGAGAATGCGTTTGGGCGGATCGACATCCTCGTCAACAACGCCGGCGTGAGACACGTTGCATCCATCCTCGACGAAACACCGGAATCGTGGAGCCGGACGATCGACGTCGATCTCACCGGCGCGTTCTTCAGTCTCCAACGCGTGCTGCCGGCAATGACGCGACAGGGTGGCGGCAAGATTGTGAATATCGGGTCGATTTCGGGGATGCGGGGCTTCGTCAATCGCGCTGCGTATTGTGCGGCGAAGGCCGGTCTACACGGGCTAACACGCCAAGCCGCGGCGGAGCTGGCCCCCCTGAACATCCAGGTCAACGCGGTCGCACCGGGATATATCGAAACGGATCTTGCGACTTATTCCGAGGACGTGGTCGCGGCAATGCTTACGACGAGTCCCACGCAGCGACGCGGGCATGCGGCAGAGGTTGCGGCCATCGTCGCGTTTTTGGTTTCACCGGAAGCTGACCTGATCACGGGAGCGATCATTCCGGTTGATGGTGGAGTCACATCCAGCGTCCTGATCGCTGCCGCCCCGTGGCGGGCGAACCTTGGCACTACGTAGCCGTTCCGGTTATGTATCGTGGTGGCGATGATGGACAGACTCCGTGAACGTGACCCCTCGTTTCTTGGCAAAGCGGCGATCGTTTCTACTGGGTACACGGCTCTCTCAAAGCAATCCGGCACCACGGTCCTGAGCCTCGCGACCGAGGCATGCGGGAATGCGCTCACGATGGCCGGGGTGGATCCTGCCGAGATCGACGGCATCGTGAGCTACAGCCTTTTTGATGATTCCGTCGCGTGTCAGGCCGTGGCCACCGCGATGGCGGTGCCGCAACTGACCTATGCCCTCGACATGAACATGGGCGGAGTTGCGCCTGCGCTGTGTGTGATGCATGCCGCAATGGCCGTCGCCTCAGGAGTGGCGCGGAACGTACTTGTATTCCGCGCGCTGAATGGGCGCAGCGGCGTGCGGATCGGGCAGACAGCATTCAAGGCGCCAACGACCCAGTATCGCTATCCGGTGGGCCTCACGGCCTATCCGCAATACATGGCGCTCCTGGCCCGCCGATATATGGTCGAGACCGGCGCCACCGAGGAAGATCTCGGCGCGGTGGTCGTGGCACAGAGCGAATACGCCGCCGAGAATGAACGTGCGATACGGCACCGGCGCGTAACGCTGGATGAGTATCACGACGCCCGCTACGTGGTTGAGCCGTTTCGCACTCTGGACTGCACTTCGGAGGTCGACGGTGCATGCGCGGTCCTGGTCACCTCGGTGGAGCGGGCGCGTAGCCTCACCGACGCGCCGGTGGTGATCGAGGGGGCGGCCTGGGTTACAGGGCGCGGTTCCGGGTTGGACATAGCGGACCTACTGAGCTGGCCCGACTATTCCCGCATCTGCCAGCACTACCTGTCCGAGCGCCTGTGGACGGGTGCCGGACTGGGACCACAGGACATGGATGTGGCCGAGGTCTACGACTGTTTCAGTGCGATGGCCCTGCTGGGCATCGAGGGACTCGGACTCGCTGAGCGCGGTGGCGCGGGTGAGCTTGTGCGCTCCGGCGAGACCGCGCTGCACGGCCGCATCCCGATCAATACCCATGGAGGACTGCTTTTCGAGGGATATTTGCACGGGATGAACACCCTCGCCGAAGGTGTTCAGCAGTTGCAGGGGCTGGCCGGTTCCCGGCAGGTCTCCGGGGCCGCCAAGTGCGTCGTCAGTTCCGGCGCGATGGGTGACGGATCGGCGTTGGTGCTCGTCCGCGACGGGGCGTGAGGTGGTCGGCGTGACCGAGCACGATCCTGCCGAGATCGACTCCGACAGCAGGGCCTTCTGGGACGGCGTCGCGCGAGGTAGGCTCGTCGTGTCCCACTGCCGGGCCTGTGGGCACCAGCTTTTCCCGCCGATCGCCTCCTGTGCCAACTGTGGATCGCGTGAGTTGGAGCCGCTCGAGGTGAGTGGCGACGGCGAGATCTACAGTTGGGCGAGGGTGCACCTGCCGCTGTCCGACGCGTTCGTGGACGACGTCCCGTACACGGTGGTGGTCGTCGACGTCTTTGGCGGAGGGCGGCTCTTTGGGCGTCTCCTCGACGATGAGCACGTCACTCCGGTCGCAGGCGCGGCGGTGCGGTATGAGACCTACTGGGTCGGCGGTCGTGCGCTGCCGGGCTTCCGCCTGGCACTGGCATCGAGTGCCGGCACGGAGACGGCGATTTGAGTTCCGCTCACAGCAAGCTCGTCGACATGGTCACCACCACGGCGCGGAGACAGGCCTACCGCGAGCAGGGATTCTGGCGGGATGAGACACTCGCGGAACGCTGCAGGCGGCATGCCGTCGAGCGGGGCTCGCGGATCGCCGTCATCGACCGCGGTGGCGAGCGTCAGCGAACCTACGCGGAGTTGGAACGCGACGCTGAGCGGGTTGCCGGATATCTGCTCAGCATCGGAGTGACGGCCGGCGACGTCGTGGCTGTCCAACTGCCGAATTGGTATGAGACGGTCGCCGTCGATCTCGGCGTGCTCAAGATCGGCGGTGTGCTGAATCCGATGTTGCCGATTTACCGCCACCGCGAGCTGTCCCACATGCTGGCGGTGGGCGCAACGAAGGTGTTGTTCACCCCGACTGAATATCGCGGTTTCGATCATGTGGCGCTTGCGGACGCTCTGAGGGTGGACACGCCGACACTCGCTCAGCACGTCGCGATTGCAGACCCTGATGTCGATGCCGAGGCGAACGAGTTGTGGCTCGCCAGCGCCACGGCGCCCGGCGAGCGCCGGTCACTCGATCCGTCGGCTGTTTCGGAGCTCCTCTTCACCTCCGGCACGGAGGCCGACCCGAAGGCTGTGATGCACACCGAGCAGACGGCCAACTTCGCAGCGCGCAACGTCGCGGACTCGCTCGGCTTCGAGGACGAGGACGTCGTGTGGATGCCGTCGCCGATCGGACATTCGACCGGCTTGAACTACGGCGTGCGCGTCGCGCTTTACCACGGTCTGCCGCTCGTGCTGCAGGACCGCTGGGATGCCGGAGCCGCGGTCGAGCTGATCGAACGCTGGCGCTGCAGTTACACGCTTGTCGCCACCACCTTCGTGCGCGATCTCGTGGAGCACGCTCGCGGATCGGGCTCCCGGCTCTCCTCGATGCGCCTGCTCGGCTGCGGCGGGGCGACGGTGCCCCCCGAGCTCGTCGACGAGGCGTCCGGGCTTGGTGCGTGCGTTCTGCGGCTCTACGGTTCGACGGAGGTCCTCGTTGCCACCTGGAACCGCCCGGCCGGCGCTGAACACGTGCGGCGCGAAACCGACGGTCCCGCTCTCGAACACGTGGAGGTCGAGGTGCGCGACGACGACGGGCGGCCACAGGTCGGCGTCGCCGGTGAGATCTTCGTGCGCGGGCCGAACGTGAGCGTCGGGTTCTATGGCGATCCGCAACGTACGTCCGCGACCTACGCGAGCGACGGCTGGCTGCGATCGGGAGACATTGGCGTCCTCGACCGCGACGGAAATCTGACGATCGTTGGGCGCAAGAAGGAGATCATCATCCGCGGTGGTCTGAACATCGCACCGCGCGAGATCGAAGAGCTGCTGCTCGCGCACGCCGCCGTCGAAGAGGTTGCGGTCGTGGGTCTGCCGGATCCGAGACTCGGCGAGGTCGCCTGTGCGTGTGTGGTTGCCCGTGCCGGCGTGTCGGTCGAGCTCGCGGAGCTGGTCTCGTTCCTGCGTGAGCGTGGGCTCGCGACGTTCAAGCTGCCACAGCACTTGATGCTCGTCGATGACCTGCCGAAGACCTCGACTGGAAAGGTCAGGAAAGGCGAGCTTGTGAGGGAAGCGATGAGCAGAGCTGGCGTCGGATGAGCGTTGGCACGTCAGGTTCCAGGCCGGCTGCCGAGGGAGCCGCCGGCGACTCACGCGTCGTCGCGGATCTGCAGACGCGCCTTCGGCTGACGGACGCCGACACCGACGTGCTGACACTGGAGCCGTTCGGCGACGGGCATTCTGGATTCACCTACAGGGCTCAGCTCTCGCGAGGCGGTGAGACGTCCTGGGTGGTACTGCGCCTTTCACCGCCCGGTGCCCGATCGGCCGGCCCCGCCGATGTCGGGCGCCAGGGTGCGATCATGAGCGCATTACATGGCGCCGGCGTCGTGGTACCGGCTGTCTTTGACTTCGACAGCGAACCCGTGATCGACGGGCGCTCGTTCGCGCTGATGGAGCTGATCGACGGGGTCGGCTGGTTCGACGCCGCGCAACAGCTGCCGCACCTGTTACTTGCCGAGCGCGCCGTGGAGGCGTTGAAGACGGTGCAGCAGGTGGCACCCGGCCGGGTACTGCCGCACGAGTTGCGACGCTCGGCGTCCGAAGAGCTGCAGCGCTGGGTTGGTCTGTCTGAGCGAGCCGGCGATGAGCTGCGCTCGCCCATCGCCCGGCTGGCGGACGTGTTGCGCCCGAGCGCGCCCGCGCCGACGAGGACGGTAGTCGTACACGGCGACTATCACTACGGCAACCTGATCTTCCGCACCGGTGAGATCGCAGCCATCCTCGACTGGGAAATCGCCACGGTTGGTGAGCCGCTCATCGACCTTGCGGGCCTGGTGGTGGCGTCAATGCGTTCGCGCTACGCGCCAGATCCCAACCCGACCGGAACCATTCAGGTGGCGCTCCGGTCCGTGTGCGACAGCTACGGCGTGGATCCCGAGAGTTTGCGCTGGTGGGTTGCGGAAACCTGTCTCAAGTACGCCGCGATCCTTGGTTACAACCGGATGCTGCACAGGCGAGGCAAACGGATCGACCCGGTTTACGATCAGCTCGATAGGACCATCGCGGGTCTGCTGACGGACGGGCTCGCGGTCGCCGAGCATGGCTACGACGCCGTTGCGAGCTTGGCGGGGGGCTGAAATGCCCTGGAGCTTCGACACCGATGATGAGCTGCAGGCGCGCCTGGATTGGGCGCGCGATTTCGTCCGCGAGGAGGTTTGGAGCCTCGAATCGGTCGAGCAGGAGATGACGGAGGCCGAGTTCCTGGCCGAACTGCGTCGGCTGCAATCGATCGTCAAGGAGCGGGGTATGTGGGCGGCGCACCTACCGTCCGAGCACGGCGGTGCCGGCTGGCCGCTGGTCGATTTGGCCCTTCTGCACGAGGTCATCGGCTCGTCCATCTGGTGGGGGCCGATCGTCTTCGGCAACCAGGCTCCCGACAGCGGGAACGCTGAGCTGCTCGCCTTGTTCGGAACTCCGCAGCAGCGCCACCGGTGGCTGGTGCCGCTCGCCGCCGGCGACATTCGCTCCGCGTTTTCGATGACCGAGTCGCTGACTGCCGGATCGGATCCGACCCTGCTTGCCACCACGGCACGACGCGATGGCGCCGACTGGTTGATCGAAGGCGAGAAGTGGTTCACAACCAACGGGATGATCGCGGACCTGCTGATCGTCATGGCCGTCACAGACCCCGACGCGGAGCCACACCGCCGGGCCTCGATGTTCCTGGTTCCCGCTGGCACGCCGGGTGTAAAGCGGCTCCGCAACGTGGAGTCGCTGGAGCGCCCCGCACCGTTCGGCTATGGACATGCGCAGCTACGCTACGACGGGGTGCGGGTTGGTCCCGAGGCGCTGCTGGGTGAACCAGGCAACGCTTTCGCCATGGCCCAGGCACGCCTGGGTCCCGGGCGGATTCACCACTGCATGCGCTGGCTCGGCCAGTCTCAGCGTGCGTTCGACATCCTCTGCGAGCGGGCACAGCAGCGCCACGCGTTCGGTGGACCGCTTGTCGACCACCAGACCGTGACGAACTGGATCGCTGACTCCGCCGCGGAGATGCACGCCGCGCGCCTGATGACGCTGCACGCAGCATGGGTCGTCGACCGTCACGGTGCGCGCGCCGCGCGCGCGGAGATCTCGATGATCAAGTTCTGGGGCACGCAGGTGATGATCAACGTGATCGACCGTGCGATCCAGGTTTGCGGAGCGCTCGGTTACTCGAGTGACCTGCCGCTCGAGGCGATGTTCAGATGGGCCCGAGCGGCACGGCTCTACGACGGGGTTGACGAGGTGCACCGCAACAGCGTGGCGAAGCTCGTGTTGCGGGCTCATCCGGTGCCTGACGGCCCCTTCCCGAGCGACCACCTGCCGACCCGACGGGCCCAGGCTCGGATCAAGTACGGCCTGCCGGCCGAACCTCACGGTCTCCTGGATCGGTGACGGCAATGCGACGGCATCTTTTTGATGATGAGCATCACCTCTTCAGGGAGTCGGCCGCGACCTTCGTCGCGCGCGAGATCATCCCGATTCAGGAGCGGGCGCGCAGCAGTCGCGCGATTCCCCGGGAGCTCTGGCTGACCGCCGGCGCACAGGGCCTACTCGGGTTGTCGGTTCCCGCCCGCTACGGCGGGTCCGGGGTCTCGGACTTCCGCTTCAACGCGATCCTTCAGGAGGAGCTGGCCAAGGCGGGCATGGCCTACGCCTCCTCGATCGGGATCCATGGCGACACGGTCGCCCCTTACCTCGTGGACCTGGCGACGGAGCAACAGCGCGATGTTTGGCTGCCCCGCTTCGTCAGTGGCGATCTGGTCACGGCGATTGCAATGACCGAGCCGCAGGCCGGCTCCGATCTCGGCGCGATCCGCACCACGGCTCGCCCGGTCGGTGCAGACTGGGTTATCAATGGTTCGAAGACGTTCATCACCAACGGCTTATCAGCCGACCTGGTGGTTGTCGCCGCTCGCACCGGCTCAGGCGGCGCGAGCACCTCGATCACTCTGTTCGCCGTGCTCGCCGATACGCCCGGCTTCGTTCGCGGGCGTAAGTTGGACAAGGTCGGCCAGCCCGAGGCGGACACCTCCGAGCTCTTCTTCGAGGACGTGGTGGTCGCAGGCGAGAACGTGATCGGCGAGCCCGGGCGCGGCTTCGTCCACATGATGGAGCGTTTGCCGCAGGAGCGGCTGAGCGCGGCTTCAGCGAACGTCGGCCATACGCAGATGGCGCTCGACGCAACACTTGCCTACGTGAAGGAGCGGCGGGCGTTTGGCAAGTCGATCGGCTCGTTCCAGCACAGCCGCTTTGTGCTCGCCGAACTGGTCACCGAGCTCGAGGTCACCCAGGCCTACGTCGACAGGTGCCTCGTGGCACAGGTCGCCGGGGAACTCTCGCCGGCCGACGCCGCCAAGGCCAAATGGTGGTCGGCTGAGGTGCAGAATCGGGTCATCGACCGCTGCGTGCAGCTGTTCGGCGGTTACGGCTACATGCTCGAATACGACATCGCCCGAGCGTGGGCGGATGCTCGCGTGACAAAGATCTGGGCCGGATCGAACGAGATCATGAAGGAGCTGATCGCACGGTCCCTCGGTCTCAGCGAGGCCTCGTCGTGAAGGTGTTCGGGCGGGCCGCGGCGGGATGGTGAGCGCATTTCGCACAGACGCACCCGGCATGCTGGACGGCGTCAGGGTGATCGAGGTCGCTGACGAGCAGGCCGAGTACTGCGGCCTCGTGCTCGCGGGCCTGGGTGCCGACGTGGTCAAGGTCGAGCCGCCCGCCGGCAACACGACACGCGCGATCGGTCCCTTCTACGAAGATCAGCCCGATCCGGAGCGCTCGCTGTTCTTCTGGCATTACAACCGGGGCAAGCGCTCGATCGTGGCCGACCTTGGCGACCGCCAGCAACGTGAGAGCGTAATGGCCCTCGTCGGTGGCGCTGACGTGCTGCTGCTCTCAGGTCCCGAGGCCGCTCGCCTGGGTGCGCTTGAGGATCTCGGACGACGGTTCCCCGAACAGGTGTGCGCGCAGGTCACGCCATTCGGTGAGGAGGGGCCCTGGGCTGAGTACAAGGGCTCGGACCTCGTGCACCTGGCACTGGGCGGCGAGATGATGAACTGCGGCTATGACACCGAGCCGAGCGGTCATTACGACCTGCCGCCGATCGCGCCGCAGATGTGGCATGCCTACCACGTCGTGGGCGACCAACTGGCGATCGGCATCGCCGCGGCGCTCATCCACCGCTTTCGCACCGGGTCGGGACAGACGGTGAAGATCGCCGTACACGACGCGCTGGCGAAGGCGACTGAGAGCGATCTGATGTCGTGGGTCATGCGGCGGGCGCCGTACCTGCGTCAGACGTGCAGGCATGCCGCCGAGCGACCAGCGCGGATCCAGACCATCAGCCAGACCAAGGACGGCCGCTGGTTTGCAACCTATGCGACGACGCCCCGCGACCGCGCCCGCGTGATCGAATTCCTGGGCAGCTACGGGATGGCGGCGGGCCTCGTGCCGCCGGGCGACGCCGACGGCTTCGGTGCTCGTGCGGTGCCGGGAACAGCTGCCCCGTCCGATGCTGAGGCGCAACTCGCGGATGCGGTGCAACGCTTTGTCGGCGCATTCACCTACGACGCGATGCCCTGGCGCGAGGCCCAGGAAGCGGGTCTTCTTTGGGTGCCTGTGCGTAAGCCTCACGAAAACGCGCTCGACGAGCACTGGCAGGCGCGCGCCACGTTCGCCGACATCGATCACCCTGAGCTGGGGCGCGCGCTGCGTTACCCGACGGGCAAATGGCTTTCGACGCAAACGGCCTGGAAACCAGGCCTGCGGGCACCGCGTGTCGGTGAGCACGGGGCTGAGCTTGCCGCCGAGGCGCCGCGCCAGCGCCTCGAGGTCACGGCAGCGCCGAATCCCCCAGCCCAGAACTCGGCGCTCGGTACGCCGTTCGTTCTGACCGGCGTGCGCGTCCTCGACTTCACATGGTTTCTGGCCTCCGCCGGCGCGACCCGGTTCCTCGCCTCGCTCGGCGCCGACTGCATCAAGATCGAGTGGAAGGCGCATCCCGACACGCGGGTCGCGTCGATGGCGCCGGTCGGCGGCCGTGCGGCGCGCGAGTCCGCGACGGCGCCCCTGCCCGGGGTCACCGACCCCGACATGGGAGGCCAGTTCAACAACAAGAACCCGGGTAAGCGGGGTCTATCTCTCAACGTTGGGCACCCGCGAGGACTCGAGATCGCGCGCGAGCTCGTGCGGGTGTGCGACGTGGTCGCCGAGGGCTTCTCGCCTGGAGTAATGGAGCGCTGGGGCCTCGGCTACGACGTTCTCCGCGAGCTTCGACCCGATGTCATCTACGCCAAACAATCCGGGATGGGCGGATCCGGTGCCTACGGCCGGATGCGTGCGATCGGGCCGGTCGCCGCGGCTCTGGCCGGGACCACCGAGATGTCAGGTCTGGCGGAGCCGGCGCTTCCGGCCGGCTGGGGCTACTCCTACCTCGACTGGATCGGTGCCTACAGCTTCGCGCTCGCGATCCTCGGCGCGATCTTTCATCGCGATCGCACAGGCGAAGGCCAGTGGATCGATGCTTCCCAAACCGAGGCTGGAATCTACGTCGGCGGTACCGCGGTGCTCGACTGGTCTGCTAACGGACGCGAGTGGGCCCGGTTCGGAAACCGCTCGCCATACAAGCCCGCTGCTCCTCATGGGGCCTACCGTTGCGCCGGCGAGGACCGCTGGATCGCGATCGCATGCTTCAGCGAGGAGGAGTGGCAGGCGCTGCTGGGCGTGATGGGGGCGCCCGAACTGCGTGAGGATCCGCGTTTCAGGACGCTCAGCGAGAGGGTCCGCCACCAAGACGAGCTGGACCGGATCGTCGGGCTCTGGACAGCCGGGCAGGAGGCCTACGCTGCGATGCATGCGCTCCAGCGGCGCGGTGTCCCGGCCGGCGTGTGTCAGACCGCCGAGGACCGCTGTGACCACGACCCGCAGTTGGCGGCGCTGCGTTGGCTGACCGAGCTTGAGGGGACGAAGATCGGGCGCTGGCCGGTGGTCGAGATGCCGGCAAAGCTGAGTGCTACGCCGGGCTACGCCGGCGGCCCCCTGGATCGCGGAGCGCCCTGCTACGGCGAGGACAACGCGCAGATCCTCAGCGAACTGCTGGGCCTCGACGAGGGAGAGATCGCCGACCTCGCTGAGCAGGGCGTGATCTGATGCGCCCCGCTCGCAGCATCGCCTCGCGGTGTCCGGTTGCGCCCCTGCCGCTGAATCCGGCTGGCCTGTGAAAGCGTCATCGCTGCGTGCCAGGACGGCGGTCGTCGGCATCGGCGCGACCAGCCAGGGCGAGCACGGCGGGCTCAGCGGTGACGACCTGGCAATCGAGGCCGTCAAGGTGGCGCTCGCCGACGCCGCGATCGAGAAGCGCGACATCGACGGGCTGATCACCTGCCGCAGCAACGCCGGGCAGGGCACGGACACCAAGATCGGCGAGCTGCTCGGAATCAGCCCGTCCTATAGCGCAACGCTCGACTACGGCACCTGCAACTTCTCGTTGCACCTTGCCGCGATGGCAATCGCCGCCGGGATGGCCGAGACGGTGTTGCTCTGCTACGGCACCAACCAGCGCAGCGCGCGACGCAATTTTGGCGTGCCAGGGGCGGCCGGCGACTTGACGGCACCGTTCGGCCTCGTTCACGTCGCCGGGCCGGCCGCGCTCGCGCTGACCCGCCATCAACACCAATACGGGACCACCGAAGCGCAGTTCGCTCACATCGCCGTGGGCCAGCGGGCTTGGGCGCAACTGAACCCACAGGCGATCTTCCGCGAGCCGCTGAGCGTCGATGAGCACCAGGCCATGCCCTACCTGGTTCGGCCGCTTCGTCGCCCCGACGTGACGATGATCTCCGACGGCGGCGCCGCGGTCGTTCTCACCGCCGCGGATCGGGTCGACGCGCATCCACACCCGGCCGTCTTCCTGCTCGCAATGGCGCAGAACACCGCCCTCGCACTCGGCGGCGGCCCACTCGGCTACGAGCGCGACATGGTGAGGGCCGTGGGCAAGATGGTGTTCGAACGCGCCGGCGTCACGGCGAGCGACATCGACGCCCTTTACATCCAGGACCCGACGGCCGTCTGGGTATTGCAAATGCTTGAGCAGTACGGGTTCTGCGGTCCGGGTGAGGCCGGACCCTTCCTCGCGGAGCGCCACACCTTTCCCGGTGGCGATCTTCCTCTTAACACAAACGGCGGCCAGCTCTCGGAGTCCTACATGTGGGGTTGGTTGCACGTTGTCGAGGCGGTGCGCCAGCTTCGCGGCGAGTGCGGCGCGCGCCAGGTCCCCGCGGCTCGCATCGCCATGTACTGCTCGACTATGACCTTCATGAAGGCTGCGGCAACAATCTTCGGCACGGCTGCATGACCGACCAACCTGCGCAACTACTTCCGTCGCTTTCCGATCCGCTCACCGCCGGCTTCTGGGCCGCCTGCCGGGAGAAGCGGTTGGAAGTGCAGGAGTGCGCGGAATGCTGCGCGATCCGCTGGCCGCCGGCCCGCATCTGCCCGTCATGCCTGGGCGCGACAACGCGACTGCGCGCACTCACCGGCGAGGGCACGATCTGGTCTCACGCGCGCTACGAGCGCGCCCTGCATCCAGGGGTCGGTGCAGTGCCCTACGTCGTGCTGGTGGTCGCGCTCGAGGAAGGGCCCCTGATGGTGAGCAGGCTGAGCGGCGGCGATGGCGGCCTGGAGATCGGAGCCCCGGCCCGGGTCGTCTTCACCGACGTAGCGCCAGGTGTGACACTCCCGTTGTTTGAGCTCATTCACTGAAGCTCACGGGCGAGCGGCCGAGAGATGTGCGGTCCCCGGCTGCATCAGCAGCTCCGGCCATGCCGAGTTCCGGTGTCACCTCGCCTCACAGCAAAGCTCGCCTTGTAACTCCGGGCCGCCAAAAACCAAGCGCACCCAGCCAGGCCTCGAACGAATGACGTGCAGTCCAATATGCTAGACGTGCCGCTGCGGGCCAAACGTCGCCCGGCGCGCGCGCAGATCGCCGTAATGTCCGACAGCAGGAAGGAACCCCTTCCGCCACGCCGGACCGACACGCCTCGCACGTGTGCGGGCGGCCCTAGGAGCTGAGTGTGATCGAGACTGACTCAGAAGTTCCGCTGCCTGCGGTCGAGGAGGTGCGCGAGGGCGTTTGGGCGCTGCCACTGCCGATGTCCGGTCCTCTCGGGCACGTGTTCGCCTACGCGGTCGAACTCGACGAGGGCACGTTGCTGATCGATGCCGGACCGGATACTGACGCCGCGTTCGAAGCTCTGCAGGACGGACTGCGCCTGGCCGGCAGTGATCTCGCGGACGTCCGTGCGATTCTCTTCACGCACGGCCATCCTGACCACTACGGCTCCTCGCGCCGACTTCGCGAGGTGTCCGGCGCCTGGCTTGGCCTTCATCGAGCCGACGCCGAGCTGCTCTCCCGGGTGACCTCGGAGGGACGTGCCGAGGGTCTCGAGAGGCTGCGCCCGTGGTTGACGGATCTAGGCGTGGAGTCGCCCGAGCTCGACCAGATCCTAGAGATGGTGAATGGCTTCGAGTATCAGCCGCCATCCACGGCGCCTGACCGATACATCGTCGACGGAGAACGCTTTGCCGTCGCCGGCGGCGAGCTGGTCGCCGTCCACACTCCCGGCCACGCGCCGGGGCACATGTGCTTCGTCCACGACGAGGCTGAGCTGGTGTTCACCGGCGACCACATTCTTGACCCCACCACACCCAACGTCAGCATAAACCGCTTCACCTACGGCAACCCGCTCGCTGATTACATCGTTGCGCTCGCACGCATGCGTGAGTTCGGTGATGTGCTCGGGCTCCCTGGGCATCAGGATAGGGTGACCGTTGCTCGGCGTGCGGACGCGATCATCGCTCATCACGAAGCTCAGCTGGACTCCGTCACGGCGATCCTTGCCGCCGGCCCGGGGACCGTGCGCGAGGTCGCAGAGCAGATGAGGTGGTCGTTTGACTGGGACGAGTTCGGGCCGGGGAGCATCTTTATGGCCACCGGTGAGGCGCTCGCCCACCTGGCCGTGCTCGAGCTGCGGGGAGCGGCCGAGAAAGTCCCGGGCAAGCCCACGCGCTGGCGAGCAAGCGCGGGCTGACCTTCGGCCACTTAGACCGGCGCGCGGTCATGATGCCCGTCGCCGGACGCGGCGTGGGGTGCCCCGCTCGGTCGAGTTGCTCGCAAACGAGGTCGCGTCTGGGGCGGCCCACGCCGGTCTGCTCGCCGACGAAGCCGTCGAGAAGCAGGTCGTCACCGCGGAAGCCAGCGCATCGTCGCCGGCGTCAGGGCTGGCGACTCGCCCGCGAGGACGCTTCGGGCCGCGGCACAATGTCCGCGGCCCAAACGCCGCTCAGCGGCCGTGGAAAGTCGGCGGGCGCTTCTCCATAAAGCTTGCGATCGCCTCTCGGTAGTCCTCGGTCGGCGAGAGCTCGCCGAGGGAGGCCATCTCGAGCTCGACAATCTCCGAGAGCTGCGGCGCTGTGTGGTGCATCAGCTCCTTCGTCACCCGAATCGCAATCGGCGGCTTGGACGCGATCTCGTCGGCAAGAGCGAGGGCGTCGGTGAGCAGTTGCTCGGGGGCAACGACCGAGTTGACGAGACCCACACGCCCAGCCCATTCCGCGTCATAGATCCGTCCGGTGTAGAGCATTTCAGCTGCGACAGTCGGGCCGACTATCGTCGCGAGCGTGTAGGAAGACGCTCCGTCCGGTGGGAGGGAGCGGTTGACGAAAATGCCGGCGAACCGGGCCTGATCGGAGGCGATGCGCAGATCGCTGGCGAGCACCAGAGCAAAGCCGGCTCCGACTGCGACTCCGTTGACGGCGGCGATCACGGGCTGGGGCATCGTTCGGAGACGAGGCCCGAGATCGCCAATGTTTCGCGGTCGCGGCTCACCGGGCGCGCGCTCACCGCTCTTGCGTCCCACGCTGTCCGCAATCGCCTTCATGTCCGTTCCGGCACAGAAGCCACGCCCGCTGCCGGTCAGGACAACCACCCTAATCTCCGGAAACTCGCCGGCGAGCGTGTCAAGCGTGGAGTGCATTTCGGCAACAAGCTCTTGGCTCATCGCATTCAGACTCTCCGGCCGGTTCATCGTCAGGAGAGCCACGTGATCGCGACGCTCCACCAGTAGAACTTCTGAGCTCATTTCAATCTCTCCTCGATTACGCCTATCGCTAGCTACACGCCGCACCGGCCACCCTACCGCTCGCGGGTACGATGTGCACTTGCCGGGAGTCGTTGATGACAGCGAAAGGAACGGTGCGTGCCGGGCTATCCCAGTGACATCGGAATCGTCGATCTTTATCTCGGATTTCCGAGCACCAGGGCGGGGAGAATCGTGGAGGGTGTTCGCTCGCGACTGAAGGACGCTGACAGATGGGCATCACGTTCGAGCGCATCTTCAGCGAGCTGCAGGATGTTCCCTTCCGCGCTCACGTTTGGCCACGGTTCCTGCGTGAAAACGCGGTGCGAGTGTTCAAGCTCTGAGACCAGCGGCACTGTGCGAGTCCTGCCGCGGTCGTAACGGGTGGTGGCGGGGCCGGCCGGTCTACTCGCTCACGCGGGCGCAGCGCCCGTGGCTCGCCGATGCAGACTCCAGATCTGGGATCCGCGTTCCAGATCGAGGGCGGCTTCCCAGGCGAGCGCCGGCGGGCCGAGCTCCTGTCGCAGGCTCCGGGTGACGCGCCGCGCCAACTCAGGGTCGCGGGCCGCGCGCGCGGCTAGCTCGAGCGCTCGGGGTTCGACCTGATCGTCGGGGAGCGCGGCCCAGGCGATGCCGAGTCTCACGGCGTCACGTCCGGTACAGCTCTCGCCGAAGAGAGCGAGCGCGGCGGCGGTCTGCGGTCCGGCGAGACCGCCGATCAGCGAGATGAACCCGCCGCCCGGGTGCAACCCGATGTCGAGAAAGCCGCCAATCAGTCGCGCATCCTCCGCGACGATCCGCAGGTCCGTGGAGGCCAAGAGGTTCATTCCTGCGCCCACGGCTGCTCCTCTGACCGCCGCCACCGAGGGCACCGCCAGTCGTTTGACACGTGCGAAGCCTGCGTATATGGCACCGAGCAGTTCGGCCCCTTCGGCGTTCCAATCCAGAGACGGTGAAAAGAGCGCGGTGTCAGCGCCAGAGCAGAACGTCCCTCGCGCCCCACGAATGACGGCCGCGCCGATCTGCGGCCGGGAATCGATCTCGTCACAGGCCGCGGCCAGCAGCGCGGCTAGTTCCGGCGTGAGCGCGTTTCGCCTCGCCTCGTTTTCCAGCGTTAGCACCGCAACCCCACCGTCGAACTCGAGGCCAACGTCAGCCATAGCTCCAAGCCCTCCCGGGAATGGTTTTTCCGGACGCAGCGTCCAGCCAACGGTGGTATCACACCGACGAGGACGCCTCGAGTATCGCAAGACGGGCCTTGGCAAGCATGACCGACGGTTTCTTGACGCGGTGGCCGGCCCGATGATACGTTCGCTGGTGAGCCTGCAACGTGACGCGTGGGCTGGTGTGAGCTTCGGCGATTAGCGCCAACGCAGCCGTGTACGGGCACTCGTGGTCGTGCCGAATAAATGCTCGGGCATTGCACCACCGCGCACAGGAGAGAGTTTAATGCTGAAGGCTGAGACCCTGATCGTCGGGAACGGAAGCGAGCAGATCGTCTATCGCGGCGGCGAGGGACCACCGTTGCTGTGGCTTCACGCATTCAGTGGTGTCGAGTCCAACCATCCGCTGATCGCACCCCTGCTCGAGAGTTATTCGGTTGTAGCGCCACTCGCCCCTGGCTTCAACGACCTCGCCGAACTGGACGAGATGCGCGACGTACATGACCTGGCGATTCACTACGACGACATCCTGGACGCACTGGGCCTTGAGGCGGTTACCGTCGTGGGGCATTCGTTTGGCGCGATGATCGGTGCGGAGTTCGCCGCCCACTATCCGCGGCGGGTACAGCGATTGGTACTGATCAGTCCGATCGGCTTGTGGAACGACGACTATCCGGTTGCGGACCTCTTCGCCGTTCCCTACCACGCGATGCCGGCGATGCTCTACGCGGGCGATCCGTCGAGCTATGCGGTCGTGGGCGCGCGCGAGCGGACCTCCAACTACGTCGAGGCCTTGAACGTCGAGCCGGGCGAGGCGGAGGTGGAGGCACTCGTCGATCTCGCGCGTGGCATGACGACGGTCGCCAAATTCCTCTGGCCGCTCCCCGATCGTGGCTTGAGGCGCCGCCTGTATCGCATATCGGCCCCCACGGCGGTCGTCTTTGGCGAGTTGGATGCGTTCACACCGGCTCGCTACGTCGATGATTTCGTCTCGGCTCTCGCGGACTCCGAGGGTCACGTCGTCGCCGGGGCAGGGCACATGGTCCCGATCGAGGCGCCGGACGAAGTCGGCCAGATCGTGCTGGACTTTCTCAGCCGCCGGTAGGTGGCGACCCGAGCTCGTGAACTCAGCGCTTCGTGCCGGCCTGCAACTCGGGCCATCATCGGTTAGCCACGACGGGCGGGTCGCGTGGCCCTGAGCGTCAACACCGTGGCGGGTCCCGTGCCGGCTGACGACCTCGGCCGGACGTTGATGCACGAACACACGACGATCCTGTGGCCGGGGGCGGAGTACGACTACCGCAGGCCCGCGCCCGACACGCAGCTGGAGGTTCTTACGGCCCAGCTCGCAAAGGCGAAGGCCGCCGGCATCGCCACGATCGTCGACGCGGCGCCCGGCGACCTCGGGCGCAACGTCGACATCGCGCGAGAGGCGGGCGCACGGGCGGGGGTCAACATCATCGCCGTCACCGGGCAGTACAGCTATTACCGCATGCCGTGGTACGACTCACCGGCCGTCGCGAAGGCAAACCCCACCGACGCTGACGATCTGGCGGGGAACTTTGTGCGCGAGATCGAGCAGGGGATTGGCGATAGCGGCGTCAGGGCAGGTTTGATCAAGGTTGCCACCGATTCAGGTGAGCTGTCGGCCTACGAGGAGCGTGCCCTGCGGGCCGCCGCCCGCGCTCACCGCGCCACCGGAGTGGGGATCATCACGCACACCCAGGACGGCCTCCGCGGCCTCGAGCAGACGGCGATCTTTGCGGACGAGGGCGTGGACCTCAGCCGCGTGGTGATCGGACACAACGACACCGGGGACCTGCGCTACCTGCTCGAAATGCTCGATTGCGGCGTCACGCTCGGCTATGACCGCATGGGCTACGAGGCGTTCCTGCCTGAGCGCGTTCGCATGGCGGCGCTTCTCACGCTTTTGCGCATGGGCTACGAGCGTCAGATCGTGTTGTCGCACGACGTTGTGGGCGGATATGCAAACACGCACGTGGACATGTCCTACGTTTCTGATGTCGTCGTGCCAAGGCTGCTGACGGAGGGCATTGAGGAGCCCGTCATTGATGTCCTGCTGATCGAGAATCCCCGCCGCATCCTCGCGGGCTGAACGCCACCCAGGTGCGCGGCCGGGCTACGCCGGACGCGGACCGCGACAGCCGGGCTGAGCGCTTCGTGATGTTGTCGGCTTCATGTGTGGCAGGCTCTGGTCCATTGAAGAGGGGCGTGGTATCGTCCTTGCCCGAACGGGTGACACAGGTAAAACGAACTAAGGATTGCTGATGAAATTCGGATTGTTCTTTATCAACGAGAAGCCGCCCGGGATGTCGGACGAGCAAGTCATCAAGAATGCACTCGAGCAGTGCACGCTCGCGGACGAGCTTGGGTTCGATTCGGTGTGGCTGGGCGAGCATCACTTCGCGCCGTACGGCACCATGGCGGACACGCTGTTGTTCGGCGCCGCTGTTTCACAGGTCACCAAGACCATCAACATCGGTACTGCGGTGATTGTGCCGACGTTCACGCATCCGGTTCGCGTGGCCGAGCAGATAGCGATGCTCGACGTGATGTCGGGCGGGCGCTTTTGGGTCGGTCTCGGGCGCGGCTATCAGGAGCGGGAGTTCAACGGCTACGGAGTGCCGCAGAGCCAGAGCAAGGCTCGGTTCCGCGAAGCCACCGAGATCATCGACGGCCTTCTGAGCCACGAGAACTTCAGCTACGACGGACAGTTCTGGACGGTCAAGGACCTCACGATCGCACCGATGCCGATGCAGAAGCCGAGGCCTCCGATCTACATCGCCGGCAGTGCGACGCCCGACAGCGTCGAATGGCTTGTCGAGAAGAACTACCGTTGCCTGACCGGAAATCCCTACTCCCTGGATCCCGGTTCCTCCGACGAGATTGGCAACATGCTGACCGATACCCAAAAGCGGCTTGGCAAGACCGTGTCGATGGAACATGCCTGGGGCCTGCTGCATAACATCCTTGTCGCCGACACCGACGAGCTCGCTGCCGAGACGTTCAAGCCGAACTGGACCCTGGGCAACGACTATCTGTTCACCTACGCGCGGGTGGTCGAGGAGGGCAGCGAAATTCCGGCCGACTACGCCGGCTACGAACACATGCATGCGCTCTGGGACACGCTCAAGGCCACCGACTACGACGACGTGGTCGGTATGCGTGGCTCGCTGATCGGGTCTTCGAACCTTGTGGCCGAGAAGCTCGCGCGGCTGTACGAGGACACCGGTTTCACCAAGCAGCTGCTGTGGATGAACCGCGGCGGCGCGGTGCCGCAGAAGGACATCCTGCGTTCGATGGAGCTGTTCGCCACGGAGGTCATGCCTCAGGTCGCCGACATCGGCGAGCAAGACGAGGCCGCGCAAGCATTGGTCACCGCGTATTGAGAGCGGGCCGGCCGGCGCGCGAACGCTTCAGACGGGCTTTTTCTCCCACCACTCCACATCTGCGGCTCGGTCGCCCGTGACCGTGTCGCAGGTGCGGGGGTGTGCGCGACGGAGATTGCGGCGCGTACGCGGCGGTGGTCGTCTGGTAGGTGTAGAAGTCGCTGGAAGTGCGGAAGTGAAGGAGCGCGAGGAGAGAGTGTCTTACATCGAATACAGCGTGGATGGGCCCGTGGGTGTGATCACCCTCAACCGGCCTGAGAAGGGCAACGCGCAGACGCCACAGTTTGTGATCGACCTGCACGAAGCCTGGATGGCTGCGGCTGGGGACGATTCCGTGCGGGTGATCGTCGTGCGTGCGAACGGCCGTCATTTCTCGACCGGTCACGACCTGCGCATGACGGCCGACGACCTGCCGCCATGGAAGAACGGGATCTCGAGTTGGTACTCGTTCGAGGACGAGGCGTACGTGCACTACTCGCGGATCTGGCGAGATACCCCGAAACCGTCGATTGCCGCCGTTCAGGGCGCATGCGTCGCTGCCGGTTTGATGCTCTGCTGGCCCTGCGACCTGATCATCGCTGCCGACGATGCGTACTTCGGGGATCCCGTCGCGCGACTCGGGATCGGCGCCGGCGTCGAGTATCACGGGCACACGTGGGAGTTCGGGCCCCGCAAGGCGAAGGAGCTGCTGTTCACAGGCGGCTTCATCGACGCGAATGAGGCACACAGGCTTGGGATGGTCAATCGTGTCGTCGCGCGCGATGACCTCGATTCGGCAACGATGGCGCTCGCCGGAGAGATCGCCGCCATGGATCCGTTCGCTTTGCGAATGGCAAAGCGTGCGGTCAACCTCACACTGGACATCCAGGGCTTCTACAACTCGGTGCAGGCCGTGTTCGACCAGCATTGGGTTGGGCATGCGCACGTGTTCGCGATCAGAGGCAACCCGGGAGACGGGGTGCGCGGAGGGTTGACAACGGCGGACGGCATGGCGGAGGCGAACCGATCGGCAGTGGCGGCAGCCACGGAAGCGAGGTCCTGAGATGTCACTCATTGGAATTAAGAACCGTGGGCTCGCCCCCGACGAGATTGCGCTGCGCGATGAAACGTCGGAGATCTCCTGGGCGCAGTTGGATTCGCTGTTGAATCGCAGCGTGAACGCCCTCCTGGCGATGGAACTCGGGCCCGACCGCCGCGTGGCCGTCTACGCCGAGAACTCGCTCAACACTGTCGTTGCGTATCTGACGGAGATCCTCGCCGGCTGTTCGGGCGTTCCGATCAATTACCACCTGCGCGCTGACGAATGCGCATACATCCTGAAGGATTCCGACGCGGCCGTGCTGTTCGCAGGACCGGAGAACCTGGAGTCCGGGCTCGAGGCGGCGGCGCTTGCGGGAGGGGTCACCGTCGTCGCCTGGGGAGTTGAACGCCGTGAAGGTGTCATCACGTGGGAGGACTTCGTCGGCGCGGGAAGCGACAGCGAACCTCCGGCGGACCTACCGCCCCGGCCCTACCTGCACTACACCTCTGGTACGACCGGCTTCCCGAAGGGGACGGAGACGCCACCGGGCCTCTATCCGGGCGACCGTGCGCCGACGCTGCGCGAGCACATCGAGGCCCTGGAGGCCATGCCTCGCGACTCTGGACCACAACTCACCGTTGCGCCGCTCTACCACAGCGGGCAGTTGGCGTCGGTCAAGCGGGCAGTCGCGGCGGGGCGGCCGCTGGTCGTCATTCGCCGCTTCGATCCTGAAGCTGTGCTGGCGACGATTGAGCGCTATGGCGTCGGCACCGTGCTCATGGTTCCGACCCACTTCAGCCGGCTGCTCGCGCTGCCCGAGGAGGTGCGCGCGCGGTACGACGTTTCGAGTATCCAGCGCCTCGCGCACGTGGGTGCCCCGTGCCCGACGGATGTGAAGTACCAGATGATGGACTGGTTCGGACCCGTGGTGCACGAGGCTTACGGCGCCACCGAGCAAGGAACGGTCAGCATCATCTCGCCGGAGGAGTGGTTGGCGCATCCTGGTTCGGTGGGGCGGGTGCGTGAGGGGCTTGAGTTGTTGGTGATTGGTGAGGATGATGAGGAGTTGGGTCCGAATCAGGTGGGGCGTTTGTATTTTCGGGATTTGAGTGGGTTTGATGTGAAGTTTCATAAGGATGATGAGAAGACGGCGAGTGTGCATTTGCGTCCTGGGGTGTTTACGATTGGCGAGGTTGGCTATGTCGATGATGATGGCTATTTGTTTCTGACGGATCGTTTTTCGGATCAGGTGATCTCGGGTGGGGTGAATGTGTTTCCGGCGGAGGCTGAGCAGGCGATGAACACGCTTCCAGGGGTGCTTGATGTTGCGTGTATCGGTGTGCCGGATCCTGATCTCGGTGAGGTTTTGAAGGCGTTGGTGATTCCTTCTGATTTTGATAGTCCGCCTTCGGCGGAGGAGTTGTTGGCGGCGACGCAGGAGCGGTTGACGAAGTTCAAGTGTCCGCGTTCGGTTGAGTTCGTCGCGGATCTGGGCCGTAATCCGCTTGGGAAGGTCAACAAGATCGATCTGCGCGACCGGTACCTCCGAGGCGAGGTCCCGCTGGTCCGCCAGCGCGAGCACGCGCCGACCGCAGGGGAGTCAAAATGAACGCGATGACTGCGACAACGCTGGAGCAGTTCGAGCTGGAGGTGACGGACTTTCTCGCTGCTCGTGTGCCGCGGAAGGATGCTTCACCGGAGCCGCCGCCGCTTCGCTCGGAGGCCGAGCAGCTGAGCGAGGCCAAGCGCTGGCAGGCTGAGCGCTACGACGCAGGGCTCGGCTGGATCATGGGACCCGCCGAGTACGGGGGGCGCGAACTCGGTATGGACTTCGAGCGGGCCTACCGGCGGATTGAGCGCGAATACCACGTGCCCTCAACCTCGATGCTGAACTTCGGTCTCACGATCATCGGCTCGTGTGTTGCCGCTCACGGCTCCCCCGACGGTCGGGAGAAGTATTTGCGAGCGCTCTATCGCGGCGAACTCGTCGCCTGTCAGCTGTTCAGCGAACCGTCAGCCGGGTCCGATCTCGCCGGTGTCCAGACGCGAGCTGTGCGGGACGGCGATGGATGGATCCTCAACGGCCAGAAGGTTTGGACGTCAAACGGCCACAACAGCGACGTTGGCGAGTGCGTCTGCCGCACCGACATGGACGCCCCCAAGCACAAGGGCATCACGATCTTCATGGTCGATATGCATGCTCCCGGAGTCGACGTCCGACCACTGCCGGACCTCGCCGGCGAGGTGCATTTCAACGAGGTCTTCCTGACCGACGTTCGGATCGGAGACGAGGATCGTCTCGGTGAGGTCAACAGCGGCTGGCACACGCTCAACACCTCGCTGATGAACGAGCGCTCCTACGTGGCCGAGTCAAACGAGGGCGGCGAGCACGTGCTCACGCCGGAGATGTTGACCGAGACCCTGCACAGCCTCGGCGCACTCGAGGATCCGACGATTCGCGACGGTCTCGCAGACCTGTACGTTCGCTTCGGCGTGGCCGGGTACGTGACCAGCCAGGCCCGGCGGAAGCTGGAGCGTGGAGAGACACCTGGCGCCGAGATGTCGATGTCCAAGCTCACCTACAGCGAGAATCAGGAGCGCCTCGTGAACTTCGCAGCAACCGCTCTTGGGCCGCTGATCACGGCCGACTCCGGTCAGGGCGACAGCTTTGCCTGGGCTCGCAACCTGCTTCGCGCGCGGGGAATTCGCATCGCCGGCGGTACCGATGAGATCCAGCGCACGATCCTCGGCGAGCGCGTGCTCGGTCTGCCACGCGACCCGGCGATCGACAACAGCATTCCATTCAAGGACATTCCACGGTCTGTGAGGCGAGCACAATGAGCGCAATTGGAGCAGGGCGTGTGACGGCACTGGGCGAGATCGCAGACGAACTTCGCGAGTCGGTTCATGGATTCGTGCAGTCACGTTCGACCGAGGCCGAGGTTCGCCGGCTGATGGAGACCGACGAGGGATTCGACCCTTCCGTCTGGGCCCAGATGGCTGATCAGCTCGAACTTCCGGGCATGACGATCCCGGAGCAGTTCGGCGGTTCCGGGTTCGACATCGACGCCCAGGCGGTCGTGTTCGAGGAGATGGGGGCGGCGCTTATGTGTTCGCCCTATCTCTCGACCGTTCTGGCAGCCGAAGCGCTCGTCGCCAGTGGCGACGAGGAGGCCTGCGCCGAGTACCTTCCGGCGATCGCGTCCGGTGAGCGCCGCGCCGCGCTCGCCGTCACCGAACGCGGCGGTCGCTGGGATGCCGAAGGTGTGGCGGCCACTGCGTCCGACCTTGACGCAGGGTGGGCGAGCTTGGACGCCGACAAGCCATTCGTGGTCGACGGACACACCGCCCACCTGCTGGTGGTTGCGGCTCGCACGCCGGCGGGCGTCGGCCTGTTCGCGGTCGAAGCCGATGCAGATGGAGTCAGTCGCGACGCCGTGGCGACGCTCGACCTGACCCGCAAGCAGGCCCACGTTGTTCTACGCCGAGCGCGCGGCCGTCTGCTCGGTGCTCCGGACGGGGCATCCAGCGCGCTCGCCCACGTCAACCAGCGAGCCGCGATCGCGCTGGCGTGCGAATCCGTCGGAGTCGCGACGACGTGTCTCGACATGAGTGTCCAATACGCGAAGGATCGCGTGCAGTTCGGCCGTCCGATCGGCTCGTTCCAGGCGGTCAAGCACAAGTGTGCCGAGATGCTCCGGCTGACTGAGCAGGCCAGGGCGGCGGCCTACGAGGCCGCGGTGGCGACTGCAGCCGGCGCCTCCGAAGCGCTGCTCGTGACGAGCGTCGCCAAGGCGTACTGCTCGGAGGCCTGCGCGTGGGTCGCGGCGGAAAACATCCACGTTCACGGCGGCATCGGTTACACATGGGAGCACAGCGCCCACCTCTACTTCCGGCGGGCGAAGTCCAACGAGCAACTTTACGGTGGCCCACTCCTCCACCGGGCCGCGGTGCTCGAACAGCTCGGCGTATAGATCCGCGTCTCGGGCGCGACCTACAGCACGTTCCTGACGTTCAGTAATTCTCCGCATGGCTTTTGTGTGTGACATCGCAGTTCCGCCTCATGGGTCCGGGTTGAAAGATGGATAGACCACGAATCTCGCATGATGGCGTCCCAGGAAAACAAGCAGGGGTGGCAGCGCAGCTGCCTCGACGTGACTGTCAATTGTGCACGAGCTGGCGCAACAGCCGCTAGGATAGGCGCCGGGAGGACCCGGCCCGTACGGACGCTTGACTGATGCATTTCTTCGACTTCTACATCGTTCCCGGCCTGGTGATCGGCTGCATCTACGCGATCGCAGCCTCGGGCCTCGTGATGGCCTACAGCACCTCCGGCGTGCTCAATATCGGGTACGGATCAGTCGCATATACGGTCGCGCTGATCTTCTACGAGATCCGCAGCAACCACCACCTCCTCGGAGGTTGGCCCTCCCTGGTGTTGTGCGTCTTGGTGATCGGTCCGGCGCTCGGCATCTTTCTCTGGCAGGCGCTGTTCCGCTGGCTGGTTAGGCTAGGCCTCATCGCCACGCTGATCGCATCGATCGGCATAACGATCGCGCTGCCGGCCCTCTGCGAGCTGCTGTTCAACCCGGGTTCGATCTTCTACTCACCGGGCGTCGCCGAGAACGGAACGAACCTGCACAAGATCGGCTCGATCGTCTTCTCGACCGACCAGGCCTACGCGGTGGGCGCGGCCGTGGTCGTTGCGGCCGGACTGTTCTACCTGCTGCGATTCACGGCGACCGGACTGCGCATGCGTGCGGTCTTCGACAGTCGCTCGGTGGCCTCCCTCACCGGCACCAGCCCGGCGCTCGCGAGCAACCTGAGCTGGGCGATCAGCGGCGGGCTCGCCGCCGTCGGCGGGATCTTCCTGGCGCCGGTGCTGGCGCTCAGCTCGTCCGCGTTCTTGACGCTCACCGTCGCGAGCCTCGCCGCCGCGCTCGTCGGAGGTCTGCGCTCGATTGCGATCACCTTCGTCGCCGCCCTGGCGATCGGAGTCGCCTCGAGCGCGATCACGGGCTTGGACTCCAACAACATGTTGCTCTCCACCGGTATTCAGCCTTCGTTCCCGTTCCTGGTGATGGTGGCCGCAGTGTTCGTCAGGCGCAACTCGATCGATGTCGGCGGTACTCCGCGACGCACGTTCGAGGTCCCGGAGCGTTTCGACGCCCTTCCATCGTGGCTCGCAAAGGTCGCGCCGGCAGTGGTGCTGGTGGCGCTCGCGCCACTTGTTCTCAACAGTTACTGGACAGGCGTCGCCGGCCTTGGGCTGATCTACGGCGTGATCTTCCTCGGCTTCACGATCGCGCTGGGCTTCGGCGGCATTCTTCCGCTCGGACAGACGGCGATCGTCGGCATCGGCGCGTTTACGGCAGGCGACCTTGCGCTGTCCAACCACGTGCCGCTGCTTATCGCACTGGTGATCGGTGCGCTTCTAGCGTCGGCCGTGGCCGGTGTGCTCGCGTTTGTCGGCGGCCGGCTGAACGCGCTCGAGTTTGGACTGCTGACGCTGGCATTCGGGCTATTCGCAGACAACTTTCTCTATAACTGGACGGTCCTCGTGCCGCTCCAGGGCGTGACGTTCGCGAGTCCCGTGTTCCTCGGCTTGCACATAGTCAGCGCAACTCAGCAGTACTACCTTTTTGGAATCGTTCTCGCGCTCGCCCTCCTTCTTGTCGCGTGGTACCGTCGGCGGCTCGGGGCGTTTTATGTAAACGCGGGTCGGATGCAGCCGGCCCTCGCGGCTGCAACCGGCGTGAACCCGCGGACTGGCCGTGTCGTCGCGTTTGCCCTCGCGGGTTTTATCGCGGCAGTCGGGGGCGGGCTCCTCGCGATTTATCAGAGAGATCTCCAGCCGACCGATCTCGTGACGCCAACCGGTCTTGTGTGGCTGGCGGTTGTGGTGTTCATGGGTATTCGCTCTCCGGCGGCGGCGTTCGTCGGGGGTCTCGTGTACGCGGTGTTTCCCGCGTTGCTGTCAGCCTGGCTGCCGATTTCATGGGGACCACTCGCGACGGTCCTGTTCGGGCTCGGCGCGCTGACGCTTGCGCAGAACCCGCGAGGTGCCGTCGAGGCGCAGAAGGTGCAGATAGCGTGGCTCGCAAGCATGTTCCGAAAACTCCTCACGCGCGTCAGAACGGCATGATCTCCAGGTCGAGTGAGGAGGACCTGCAGCTGCCCGCAACCCGCAGCGAGGACGGGCTCGCCGCCGCCGGGGTCGCTGCGCTCGAGCTTTCAGCGATCACGGTCCGCTTCGGCGGCATCTTGGCGCTGAGCGACGTGTCATTCGGCGTCGGGGCGGGCGAGAGCGTCGGCCTGATAGGACCCAACGGAGCGGGCAAGACGACGCTCCTGGACGTTGCTGCCGGCGTGCGCCGACCCCAGACTGGGACCGTCCGACTGCACGGCGCCTCGATCACGGGGGCCTCCGTCGTCCGGCGCTCGAGGCTCGGCGTTGCTCGGACCTTTCAGCAGCTGTCGCTCTTTGACGGAATGACAGTGCGCGAACATGTGATGCTGGGCTATCTAGCCTCGCGGGCCAAGGAGATGCCGCTCCGGGGGTTCCTCTCGCGCCGGGCGAGCATCGAGCGCGCGGCGCGCAACGACGACTCGCCACTGTCACCGACCGCACTCTTGGACCGGCTGGGCTTGGAGAGCGTCGCTGACCAGCTGGCGGGCGAGCAGTCCGTCGGAGTGGTACGGATGGTCGATCTCGCGCGTGCACTCGCTTCGCGACCTCGCGTCCTGCTTCTCGACGAGCCCGTGTCGGGCTTGTCGGAGACGGAGGCCGAAGACGTGGGCCGGGTCCTGCTTTCGTTGCGTGCCGATCACGAACTGGCGATGCTCGTGGTCGAACACAACCTCGAGTTTGCGCGTCTGGTCTCCGACCGGATCGTCGCGCTCGATTTCGGCGAGCTGATAGCAGCCGGCACCCCGGATGAGGTGCTCGCCTCGGCAGATCTGCGGCGAGCTTACTTCGGCGCTGACGCCGAGGAGGAAGCGGCGATCGAAGGCCTGGGCCCGCGGGACACCGAAGGCGAATCGCCGGTCGTCCGCGATGGCGGGGGGATGGGGGCCTGATGGCGGCCGGCCGCGGCTCAAACGGGACCCAGGCAGGTCCTGCAAAGCTCGACATCGTCGAGCTGGCGGTCCAATACGGTCATGTCACGGCGTTGCGGTCGATGTCGCTCAGCCTCGAGCCCGGGACCGCGATCGCCGTGCTCGGTCCAAACGGTGCCGGCAAGAGCTCGCTGGCCAACGCCGTGAGTGGACTGGTTGGCTCGTCGGCGAAGTCGCTGCTACTTGATGGCGAGGAGATCGGGAAGCTGTCGGCCTACGCCCGCGCGCGGCGGGGCATCGGTCACCTCCCCGACAGTCGCGCGATATTTCCCTCGCTGACGGTGAACGAGAACCTCAAGATGTTCTTTCAGCGTCGCAAGGGCGCCACTCGCCGCGACATCGAGAAGGCATATGAACTCTTTCCGGCGCTCGCGCGGCGCCAGAAGCTGCCGGCGCGCAAGCTGTCAGGTGGCGAACAGCAGATGCTTGCGTTCTCGCGGCTCGTCGTTGCGCCTCCGCGTCTGCTGATCGTCGACGAACTTTCGCACGGGCTGGCCCCAGGAATCGTCGCGAGCCTGTTCGAGTCGCTCGAAGTCCTGAAGGGGTCAACGTCGATGATCGTGATTGAGCAGTTCGTATCGCGCGCGGTCAAGCTCGCTGATTCGGTCCTCGTACTCTCCCACGGCGAGGTGCAGCATCTGGGACCGGCTGCCGATTTCACTACGGAGATGGCTGCCGAGCTCTACAGTCTCCACGTCGACCGCGCCGAGGAGATCGCGACGCCGATCGTCGAGCCCGCGGCGGGCTGAGCAGGCCTGAGCGCACCTGCCGCGGAGGCGCGCACGGGACCTGCGGCTCTGATGCGAGAGCTTCAGGACGGCTCGCTCTGCCTCGCACGACCGCCTGTTCGCCGATATTCGTCACGTTGCCTTACTGGGCAGCAGAATTATCATGTAGCGTGTCACCGAGGGGCCGGAGCGGCGCCGTAATTCTCGTAAGCGGAGGTGTCTGTGTCTCTGGTGGGATCGAAGCAGCGGGCCGCTACGCCGGATGCCGCGGCGGTGCGCGACGAGGTCCGGGCATTGTCGTGGGCCGAATTGGACTCTCTGTTGAACCGCGCCACGAACGCGCTGTTACGGCGCGATCTTGGCCCGGACAGGCGGGTTGCGGTGTTCGCCGAGAATTCGGTGAACACCGTCGTGGCCTATCTCGCAGAGATCCTCGCCGGCTGCTCAGGCGTACCGATTAACTACCACCTGCGGCCCGAGGAATGCGCTTATATCCTCAGAGATTCCGATGCGGTTCTGATGTTCGTTGGGCCCGAGAATGTCGAGCGGGGAGTCGAGGCCGCGGAGCAGGCCGATGGCGTGACGGTCGTGGCGTGGGGGAGTGATCCTCGCCCAGGCGTCATCACCTGGGAGGACTTCCTGGCCACGGGAAGCGACGAGGAGCCGCCCGACGATCTGCGGCCGCTTCCATATCTCCATTACACCTCCGGCACGACAGGCTTTCCGAAGGGCACCGAGACGCCTC
Organism: uncultured Solirubrobacterales bacterium; assembly: GCA_963788385.1. Classification (GTDB taxonomy): domain Bacteria; phylum Actinomycetota; class Thermoleophilia; order Solirubrobacterales; family Solirubrobacteraceae; genus Palsa-513. Next base: position 113,897 of record CAWBGR010000010.1, on the reverse strand, counting down.
CGGGGCTGTATCCCGGCGGCGAGGCGGAAACGGTGCGCGAGCACATCGCTGCGCTCGAGGCTCAGACACCGCACGATGAAGGCCCGCACCTTACGATTGCCCCGCTCTACCACAGCGGGCAGGTCTTCTCGATCAAGATGGCTGTCGCCGGCGGACGCTCTCTGGTGGTGCTCAACAAGTTTGAACCGGAGAAGACGCTCGATGCCATCAGCCGCTACCAGGTCGGGCGCGTCAACATGGTTCCGACGCACTTCACCCGGCTGCTCGCGCTGCCCGAGGAGGTGCGCGCGCGGTACGACGTTTCGAGCATCCGCCAGCTCTCCCACGTCGGTGCGCCGTGCCCCATCGACGTGAAGTACAAGATCATGGACTGGTTCGGTCCTGTCGTTTGGGAGGGTTACGGCGCGACGGAGCAGGGCACTGTCTCCTACATCTCGCCGGAGGAGTGGTTGGCGCATCCTGGTTCGGTGGGGCGGGTGCGTGAGGGGCTTGAGTTGTTGGTGATTGGTGAGGATGATGAGGAGTTGGGTCCGAATCAGGTGGGGCGTTTGTATTTTCGGGATTTGAGTGGGTTTGATGTGAAGTTTCATAAGGATGATGAGAAGACGGCGAGTGTGCATTTGCGTCCTGGGGTGTTTACGATTGGCGAGGTTGGCTATGTCGATGATGATGGCTATTTGTTTCTGACGGATCGTTTTTCGGATCAGGTGATCTCGGGTGGGGTGAATGTGTTTCCGGCGGAGGCTGAGCAGGCGATGAACACGCTTCCGGGGGTGCTTGATGTTGCGTGTATCGGTGTGCCGGATCCTGATCTCGGTGAGGTTTTGAAGGCGTTGGTGATTCCTACTGATTTTGATAGTCCGCCTTCGGCGGAGGAGTTGTTGGCGGCGACGCAGGAGCGGTTGACGAAGTTCAAGTGTCCGCGTTCGGTTGAGTTCGTCGCGGATCTGGGCCGTAATCCGCTTGGGAAGGTCAACAAGATCGATCTGCGCGACCGGTACCTCCGAGGCGAGGTCCCGCTGGTCACCACGTGATGGCTGGCATTTTGGAAGACGGCGCGCGTCGCGGGAATCCCTGCGGCGCAGGGCTCTCCAAAGTGTGAGTCGTGCGTCAGGCTTTCATTGCGAGGCGACGGGCGAGGACCTAGTATGCGACGGGCGGTCCCGGATCGCGCGACAGCGTCCACGGGTGGAGTGCAAACTGAGCGGAGGCGAGATGACGGATTTCCCGGAGTACCGGTACCTGGCGACAGAGACACTGGACGAGGGCAGGATTGCTCGGATCATGTTCAACCGTCCGGAGACGCGAAACGCGCAGAACCGCGGCATGATCGTCGAACTTGACGACGCCTTCCGTGTCGCGGAGGCCGATGACGCCTGTCGCGTCGTGATCCTCGGCGGAATCGGGCCGGTGTTCTCCTCGGGCCACGACCTTGGTAGCAAGGCAGCGGTGGCGGAGCGGCTCGGCCAGCCGGACGAGCATCCCACCTACCGCACTTACGGTGGTTCCTACTTCGACGGCCAGTCCGGAGAAGCCCGCTACCGCCAGGAGTGGCACTTCTTTCTCGATAACACACTTCGCTGGCGGAACCTGCGCAAGGTGACCATCTGTCAGGTGCAGGGACCGTCATACCTCGCATCGATGATGGTGGCGTGGGCCTGCGACTTCATCACGGCCGCCGAGGACGCCGAGTTCGCCGACATGGCCGCCACGCGGTTCGGCAACGACCACGTTGAGTACTTCGCCCACCCGTGGGAGTTCGGTATTCGCCGGGCAAAAGAGCTGCTGATGACCGGCGATGCGATCGGCGCCGAGGAGGCTTACAGGATTGGGATGGTCTCGCGCGTGTTTCCGACCGACCAGCTCACCGAGCTCACGCTGGAGTTTGCCAAGCGGATCTCGCGGCTGCCGTCGATGACGACGCTGATGATCAAGGAAGGCGTCAACGAGACGCAGGACATTCAGGGCTTCACAAACGCGCTGAAGGCCGGGTTCTCGCTGCACCACGTGATGCAGCAGCACTGGGCCGAACTGCATGAGGATCATCGTGCGACCGCCGGCGCGGCTGAGGGCTTCGCGAACTGGCGCGAGATACCGCTCCCCGGCCTGGCACCAAAGGACAAGCCCTAGCCGGACGGCTGGGCTTTGATGACCGCAAGCGAGAAAGGAACAGCGTTGCCGACCGCCACCAGCGAAACGGTGCTCACGCGCCTCAACCACATAGTTATCGTCGTCAATGACATTGACCGCGCCTCTGCTGACTGGGAGCAGAAGCTCGGCGTCACGCCGCGCAACTTCCTTGAGAGCCCCGCGATGCACATGAAACGCGTGCAGTTCGACGTCGGCGACGCCTACTTCGCGCTGGTCGAGCCGCTCAGCGAAGAGAGCGTGTTCCACGGATACCTGAGCAAGCGCGGCGAGGGCATCTTCGCGATGAGCTTTGACGTCGAGGACTACGCTGACGTTGTCTCGCGGATGCGTGAGGCCGGCACGCGGTTCACGGGCGATGAGAGCAGCGACTCCGTATGGATTCACCCCAAGCACACGCATGGTGTCAATCTGGGGCTACATGCCCCGGGTGAGCATCCGGTTACCGAGCCGTCGCTGTTCAAGAAGTTCAGCTATATCGTCGTGGCCGCGAACTCGCGCGACGAGACGGCGGCGGACTGGGAGCAGTACGTCGGCGTACGGGCGAAGAAGCCTCTCGATATGCCGGAGGTCGGTATGCGACGCGTCCAGTTCGATGTCGGCGGTGGCGAGCTGTGGATCGCAATCGTCGAACCGCTCGGCGAGCATTCCTACCAGCGGAAGTTCCTGGCCGAGAATCCGGAGGGCATCTACATGGTCGCTGTGAGCGTTGACGATCCCGCCGGCACAGCCCGGGCGATGCAGGATCGCGGTGCGCAGATCGTCGGTGACCTGGATGGTGGCGGGCCGATCTACGTCCATCCTCGTACCACGCATGGCGTCCTCCTCGGGCTCGTGAGCTAGCTGGATGGCCGCGCCCACGCCTTCGCTCGAGGCGTTCTCCGACGAGGTGACGACCTTCCTCAACGCCCGCGCCGAGCGGCGGACGATCGGGGCCGACGATCAGGTGCACGAGGACGACTACGCCGAAGCGGAGGTGGTCGCCGCTGCCAAGGCTTGGCAGCACGAGCGCTTCGAGGCCGGTCTGGGATGGATCACAGGTCCGGCCGAGTTCGGCGGACGCGAGCTCAGTGTCGACTTCGAGCGCCGCTACCGTGAGTTGGAGAAGGACTACGAGGTGCCGAACACATCGCTGCTCGGTCCGGGGTTGACGATCATCGCGTCGGCGATCCTCGCCCACTCCTCCGATACCGGGCGCGCCAAGTACCTCCCCGGCCTGTTCAGCGGGGACATCGTCGCCTGTCAGCTTTTCAGCGAGCCATCGACCGGCTCCGACCTGGCAGGCGTGCAGACCCGCGCGGTGCCGGACGGCGACGGCTGGCTGATCACAGGGCAGAAGGTTTGGACCTCGGGCGCTCACCGCAGCGACGTTGGCGAGGCGGTGTGCCGAACCAATCTCGACGTCCCGAAGCACAAGGGGATAACGATCTTCATGGTCGACATGAGCGCGCCGGGAGTGGAGATCCGGCCGTTGCGTGACGCCACCGGCGAGGTGCACTTCAACGAGGTCTTTCTCACCGACGTTCGTGTCAGCGACGACGACCGCGTCGGCCCCGTCGATGACGGATGGCGGGTGCTCAACACGTCGCTGATGAACGAACGTGCACTCGTCGGCGATATGAACGAGGGCCGGCGTGACCGCGCCACGCCCGACGCGCTTCTCGACGTGATGCGCGAGCTGAGCCTGCTCGGTGACCCCGTCCTACGCGACGGATTGGCCGACCTCATCGTTCGCTTTCGCGTAGCCGAATCGCTGACCAAACACATGAACGCGCGTCTTCAGCGTGGTGAGATGCCAGGTCCGGAGATGTCCATGACGAAGCTCACGTTCAGCGATAATCAAGAACGGCTCGTCAACTTCGCGGCCACAGCCCTCGGGGCCGCGATCACCGCGGACGGCGGTGATGAACTGTCGTTTCCCTGGGCGCAGCGGCTCCTGTCGGGGCGCTCGATGCGCATCGCCGGCGGTACTGACGAAATCCAGCGGACGATCCTCGGCGAGCGCGTGCTGCACCTCCCGCGGGATCAGTCGATCGACAACAGCGTGCCCTTCAGGGATATCCCGCGCTCGACACGACAGACGCAGGCGGGCGAGCGAGGCTAGCTGCGCAGCTGGGCGGGTTGCCCGGCAACGGCGCCGAGCGGCCGGCCGCTAAACGAAGTTGCGCTGACTATAGTGCCCGTTTTGGCGGACGGCCGAGCCCGACGCGCGATGGCTCGTCAGTGCCAGCATTCGGCCCCGACCTCGTCCCACATTTCTGACCGTGTACGGACGGACTGAGCGATAGAGCGCTCCTTCGCCGGTGTGTACTCGCGTCGGTGCGTTCTCGCCAAAGGAGATCTCGAAAGTGCCCTCGAGAACGAACACAAACACCTCGCGGTCGGTTGTGCTCTCGGTCTCGACCGCACCGCCCTTGTCGAACACCGCGAGCAGCGGTACGAGATCCCAGCGCGAACCGGCCGACAGTTCGAACATTTCGACGCCCTCCTCGGCCGAGCGCATCATCGTCGCCGCCGACTCGGGTCCAAGCAGCTGAATCGGATCCTTCGGTGCATGCGCCGAGGCAAGGAAGTCTGCGCCCTCGATCCCGTAGAACTCGGCCAACCGCATCATGCGGCCGATCGTGATGTCGGACTTGCCCTGCTCGAGCAGCGAAAGAAAAGAACTCGAGATACCGGTCGACTGCGACAGCTGGCTGAGTGACAGCCCGCGGGCTGTGCGCAACTCCTTCAGCTGCCGGCCGAGTACGGCGGTCGAAACGGACTTTCTCACCGCAAACGCTGACTTGGAACGCGTCGGTTCGGTTTGAGTGCTCACAGCTGCGGCATGTTAGCAGCGGCATCACCCTGATTACCAACACGGGAGCAGTGAAATCCACCCCTATTGTTGCCTATCTGGCGAGAATCTGTCAATCATTTGTTTGAAAAAAGCACCACACTCGCGAGGCGACGGTGAGGCGGTGGCCTCCTACGCTGGGGTCCGTCGCGCCGCTCCCTCGGTGGCGTGCGGTCCCGCTGTGAGGCGTACAAGCAATCGCCGCCGCCACCGCCGGCGGCGTTCGAGCTCAGGAGTCGGACGCGGGTGCGTCGCCGGCGATCCACGATTGGATGCGCGTCGCGACCTGTGCCGGCTGCTCCTGGGGGCCGAAGTGTGTCAACGGCCCGACGAGCTCCAGGCGGGCATTGGGAAGCGCGCTGACCACCTCGCTCTCGTACGGCGCCCGGCCAGGGCTCTCGGGCAGCGTGCTGCGTCCCACGACCACCGGACAATGCACCTCGCTGAGGCCCTCGAAAGCCCTGAACGAGATTCCGCTCATCGAGATCGCTGCTTCGATCTCGGGTAGACATCTCAAAAGGACAGTGCCGTCGTCCTGGACAGCAAAGCCGTCGCGAATATAGGCGACGAACGCATCGGCGGTGAAGTCCTGCATAGGAGGCTTGCTCGAAAAGTTTGAATAGGCGTCCTGAAGCGAGCCGAAGGCGCGACGCCGTCGAAGCGTTCGCCGGATATAGGGACTGTCACGATCGATCTGGGTCCGCCCGTCCGGTGGGATGATCGCGGGTTCATAGAGGTACAGCCGCTCGAAGGTACCGGGGCGTTCCAGCTCGGCCAGCACGAGGGCCGCTGCGCCGAGCGAATGTCCCATGCCGATCAGCCCAGTGCCTGCCTGGCGCTCGACTCCGTCCGCGCACGCAAGGATGTCGAATGCCGCCCCGCTTGGGGGAAAGCTGTAGTCCTCGGGCGCCGTCGTGTGACCGTGCCCGCGCAGATCCGGCGCGTAGCAGTGCACCGAGTGGAGATTGCGAGCCAACGCGCACATCACACCACCGTGGAACCCCATCGGATGCGCGAGAAGCAGTGGCCGCCCATCGCCGCCAAAGTCGTGTGCCGACACCGTGCGTCCATCCGCTGTGGGAAAAGACAGTAGGCGGTTGCTGCCTGCGGACGTCCGAGACGGGTGATTCACCGGGACCGGGCCTGTGCTGACGCGCGCGTCAATCTCGTTGGCTGCGGGTGGCGCGTGGCGATCGCCGGAGTCTACCGACGCCGTGGGCGCAGGGCCGCGGCGGGCAGCGGCCCGATCGCCGGGGCGCGCGGTGGAACGGTATGCTCAGTCGCACCCAGATGAGATGCCGTGTGAACGCGTGTCACCGCGGTAGCGGTTAAATGTCAAGTCCTGACGCGACGACCAAGGAGAGCTTCGATGGCAATGATCGATTATGGGATGGACGGGAGCGTCGCGATTATCTCGCTGAACCGACCCGAGAAGGCGAACGCACAAAATGCACAGTTCCTACGCGAGCTTCACGCCGCGATGGACCGCGCGGTTGGAGACGATGACGTCAGGGTGATCGTGTTGCGCGCCAATGGCAAGCACTTTTCGGCCGGGCACGACATCGCGGGCTTCTTCACGGAAGAGGAGCATGCCGAGATCCACGGCCGCGAGGGTCGGGGGACGCGTGACCATTACGCGTTCGAGGATGAGATGTTCGTACGCTGGACGCGTGAGTGGCGCGATGCACCAAAGCCGGTGATTGCGGCATGTCAGGGGGCGGTCGTGGCCTCCGGGCTGATGCTCGCGTGGGCGTGCGACATCATCATCGCCGCGGATGACGCCAGGTTCGGCGACTCGGTTATGAAGCTCGGCATGGGCCCGGGGGTGGAGTACGCGGCTCACACGTGGGAGTTCGGCCCGCGCAAGGCCAAGGAGTTGCTGTTCACGGGAGGGTTCATCGACGCGGCCGAGGCGCACCGCATCGGGATGGTCAATCGGATTGTCGCGCGCGAGGAGCTCGATGCCGCAGCGCTTGCTCTGGCTCACGAAATTGCCGTCATGGATCCGTTCGCGCTGCGAATGGCGAAGCGCTCGGTCAACCTGACACAGGACATCCAGGGCTATTACACGTCAATCCAGGCCGTCTTCGACATGCACATGGTGAACCACGCTCATACGGCTGCGAAAATCGGCATTGGCAAGACCCTCGACGCCACGACCGGCGAGGAGCTCGACGGAGTGCAGGGACTCGCCGCGAGCAACAAGGCGGCGATGTCCTAGCGATGTGTCCGGCGACGCGGGCGGGCGAGCTCCCGCCCGCGTCGGGGCGGTCGACCTAAACGGGCCGCGTGGGCAATGGCGGGCCCACACGCACGTCCGTCGTCGCGCTGAGCCGGCTTCAGTCCGCGGAGGACAGGCGCGGAGCACCCAGCCCGTGCAGGGCGATTTCAAGGGCACGAGACGCGGCGGCTGTGCGCTCCTGCGCCGTCGAGACCCCGACCAGCGCGCCGTTGACCATCTTCAGCACGAGCATCAGGTCGTTCGCGTCGACATCGCCGCGGAGCATGTCGCTGCCGCGAGAGCGGCCGAGTGTCGTCGCGAGCACGTCGAGCATGCGGCGACGCAGTTCGTCGAGGATCGGGGAGAGGCTCGCATCGGCGCGCAGGATGCCGAGCAGGTCGTGGATGCAGACGAGCATCTCGGCGCCGGCCGCCAGCACCGTGACGACGCCCTCATCGCCGGCCACCGCTTCGGCGGCGATCGCTTCGATGCGCTCGATGTGCTCGCGCGTGATTGCCGCGACGACCGCTGCTCGGTCAGGGAAGTGGCGGTAGAGCGTGGCCTGGCCGACGCCGGCTCGACGCCCGATCTCATACATTGGGACGTCGCGGCCGCTGGCGAACAGCTCGCGGGCCGCTGTCAGGATCGCCGCCCGGTTTCGCGCCGCGTCCTTGCGAAGCCGGGCCGGGACGCCCGCCGGCTCCGCGGCTAACGCTGCCGCACTCACGAGGCACTCGTATCGTCGGCGCCAGCCGGTGCGCGCGTGATCAGCACCGGCGCGTGGAGCGAGTGCACGACGGCCCGCGAGACGCTGCCGGCGAGCGCCTCACCGATTCGGCCGCGCCCGTGGGTGCCCATCACGACGAGATCGTGGTCGGCGGCCGCCGCGGCGATGGCGTGGGCGGGGCTTCCGTGGCGCAGCAGCACCGTGACCGGGACATCATCGGGGATTGACGCCCGCGCGCTCTGCTGCATCTCCGCGTAGACACTGCCAAGATCGTAGGCACCGGTCGTGATGGAGGTGACCGCAACCGGTACGTCCGGCACGACGGATAGGAGCGTCAGAGTCGCGCCCTGATCACGGGTCAGCGAGATCGCGAGCTCAAGCGCTGCCTGGCTGTCGTCCGAGCCGTCGTAGGCGACGAGGATGCGTTGAAAGACGCTCATCGGCGCACCGACGCGAGATTCCCCCGCGGTGGGCTCGGCGGCGCCGTTGGTTCGTCAGCGCACATAAGTGGACAGCATTGTACGTGTATTATTCGATCCGGCGCCACCGTCGCCGGCGTAGACAGGCCCTCGCCGGCGAGTTCGGCCCGAGCGTCCCCACCAGATGAGCGCAAAGACCGAGAGAGTCTCCCCGAACGTGACGCTTGCGGTCCTGGCGCTCGGATCGCTCTCCTACGCCGTGCTCAGTGGCGCGGTGATCCCCGCGCTGCCGACGTTCCAGCACGACCTGCACACCTCCGAGACCGGTGTGACGTGGATCCTGACGGCGTATCTGCTGGCGGCGTCGGTCGGAACCTCGATCCTGGGGCGCCTCGGCGACATGTATGGCAAAGAGCGGGTGCTGCTGTGGACGCTCGTGATCCTGGGTGTCGGCACGCTGCTCTCGGCGGTCGCCAACTCACTCGCGCTCGTGGTCGTCGGCCGGACGCTCCAGGGCGCCGCCGGTGGGATCTTCCCGCTCGCCTTCGGCATCGTGCGCGACGAGTTTCCCCGCGAGAAGCTCGCCGGCAGTATCGGGCTGCTCTCGGCGATCCTCGGCGTCGGCGGAGGCGCCGGCATCGTCGGCGGCGGCATCATCGTCGAGCATCTCAGCTGGCACTGGCTGTTCTGGATCCCGCTGGTGGTGATCGTCGTCGCGGCGGTGTTCACCTGGCGCTTCGTCCCCGAGTCCCCGATTCGCGTACCCGGCAAGGTGAACTGGCGCGCCGCGTTCCTCATGTCGGTCGGGATCTCCGCTGCGCTGCTCGCGGTCAGCGAGACCACGACGTGGGGGTGGGGGTCGCCGAAGACGCTCGGGCTGCTCGGCGGCGGACTGCTCGTGTGCGGATTGTGGGTCGCGGTCGAGACACGCAGCTCCAGCCCGTTGGTCGACATGAAGATGATGCGGGTCCGCGGGGTGTGGACGACGAACACCGCAGCGTTCCTGATCGGCGCCGGTTTGTACTCAGCTTTCATTCTCATTCCCCAGTTCGCGCAGCTGTCGCGCAGCACGGGGTTCGGCTTCGGCTCCTCGGTTGTCGTGGCCGGCCTGTACCTCCTGCCGATGTCCACCACGATGATGCTGATGAGCCTGATGGCGGGACCCACGGCGGCGCGCTACGGGTCGCGCGCTGCATTGATCGTCGGCACCGCGATCACCGCCGCCGCGTTCATGGTCCTGGTCGTAGCGCACTCGCACCCGATCTACCTCCTGATCAGCTCAGGATTGATCGGGATCGGCGTCGGCCTGGCATTCGCCGCGCTCGGCAACCTCATCGTCGGCGCCGTTCCCCCGCACCAGACCGGCGTCGCCTCGGGTATGAACACAGTCATGCGGACGCTCGGTGGCGCACTCGGCGCGCAGATCGCTGCGACTTTCATCGCCGGTCATACCGCTCACGGGTTGCCGACAGTGACCGGTTTCAGCGAGTCCTTCGTGCTCGCCACCGCCTTCCTGCTCGCCGGGATCCTGGCTGCGGTCGCTGTCCCTCGCGCCGGCCGGGCGACCCAGGCCGCCTCCACCGACACGCGCGGCCAAGCCGGTCTCACGACCGTCGGCGGCGGCGCGGACGTTGCCTGACGAGGGGCCGTGCGGCGCCGGCCGCAGGGTGCGTGACCGCTGTGGCGGAGCCATCCTCTGCGACCTTGCGCCCCCGCCTTTTGCGACGCCCGGCGCTCGGCGGGACGCCCTGCGCGCGTGGGCGACTCCCGCCTGCTCACGTTCGGCGCCTGCCGCTTGACACGACCGCCGCCGGTTGACTATGCTCGCCGACGAGGGCATGGGAACGGTTCCAAAGCGGGCTTCGGCCCGTGCCTAAACGGGCTTCGGCCTGGGACTAGGGAGGAAGATATGAGGGAAGTACAGCCAAGCCGTCGGCGGGCGCGCAGGTTCGCCAGCCTCGGCGCAGCAGTGGCACTGGTGGCCGTCGCGGCCGCGACGCTCTTTTCAGCGGGCGCGAGTGCCAGCAAGGTGGCAAAGACTGCCGCCAGCAAGCCCTACACGTTCGTGCTGAGCAACAACTTCCTCGGCAACGACTGGCGGCCGCAGGTCGAGCGTCTCGCGACGCTCACCTCGAACGTCGCTCCGTTCAAGGGCAACGTCAGCATGAAGATCGTCAACTCGGCGAACACGAATCAGGCACAGATCTCCGATCTGAACAACATCATCCAGACCAAGCCTGATGTCATCCTGCTGATCCCGGGTTCGACGACGGCTCTGAACCCGACGATCCAGCGTGCCTGCAACGACGGGATTCTCGTCTTCACGCTTTCGGCGCCGGTGGCGCTGCCGTGTGTGTACAACCTGAACGAGAGCTTCTATGACGGCAACGAGGTCATGGGGCAGTGGATGGCGAAGGTGCTTGGAGGCAAGGGAAGCGTCTTCATCGATCAGGGCATCGCGGGCGTCAACGTCTCGGGCTCGATCGAGGACGGGTTCCTCGCCGGCCTGAAGAAGTACGGCCCGAACATCAAGGTCGCCGGCACTTACGTGGGCAACTACGCGGCCGGCCCTGAGCAGACCGGAATCTCGAACCTGCTCGCCTCTCACCCCAACGTGAGCGGCATCATGACGGAGGGCTACTGCACGCCGGTGTTCAACGCACTCAAGGCGGCCGGTAAGTCTGCCGTTCCCGCCGTGTGCTACGGCTACAACGGCGAGATGCAGGCATGTGCAACGGGTGGTCACGAGTGCGCCGTTCTGACCAACACGCCGGCTGAGGTTCAGCTGGCGATGCAGATCGCACTCAAGATCCTCAACGGTGGCAAGCCGCCGAAGCACGGCAATACGATCATTCCTTACCCGATGTACCTGTATGTGACGGCGAAGCCCGCGGTGAAACTAGATACCGCAGGGTTGCCAATCACCGCAGTCGAGACTCTGAAGACTGGAGTTAACTTCTTCCCGAGCCTCGCAGCTGGCCTGTCGCTGCCTTACACGCTCCCGGCATACGCCAGCGCCATCACACCGCAGCAAGCCGCCGGGTCCTAGATCCGGTCGGTTACGGCAACCAGTGCTCAGCCGGCGGGCCTCCGCTCTCCTCCGAAGGGGGCCCGCCGGTGGTTGTCGCAGTCAGAGCGGAGCAGGCGCCGCGCGAGGGAGCGCGAGGCGCCGCTCCGTGATCCTTCCCAACGGCCGCGGAGGCTTCCGTGCGGTCGACTCCACGAGCATGACGCCAACGATGAGCCCCAAGCGAAACGAAATGCAGCTGTTGTCCGCACCGCCGCCGGTGCAGGGAGACGCTCAATGACCGCCACTTCGCTCGAGATCTCTGGTCTACGAAAGTCGTTCGGCGGCGTGGAGGCGCTCCGCGGGGCGAATCTGACCGCTCTGGGCGGTGAGACTCACGCTCTGATCGGCGAGAACGGCGCCGGCAAGAGCACTCTTGTGAAGGTGCTCTCGGGCGCCGTCAGGCCCGACAGCGGCGAGATCTCACTGGGCGGGCAGCGGCTTGCGACGTTCTCTCCGCTCGGGGCACGCGAAGCCGGGATCGCGACGGCGTTCCAAGAGCTCAGCCTGATCCCCGACCTCACGGTTGCCAGCAATCTGCTCTACGGGATCGAGCCAAAGGTGCGCGCCGGGCGCATCGACCGCCGCGCACTACGCCAGAAGGCCACGACGCTGCTCGAGGCCCTCGGCGCCGATGGGATCGATGCCGGACGCCCCGTGCGCGAGCTCAGCCTTGGGCAGCGCCAGATCCTCGAGGTGTGCAAGGCGCTGACCCGCGAGCCCTCGGTGCTGATCCTTGACGAGCCGACCTCGGCGCTGCTTCCCGAGCAGGTGCAGTGGCTGTTCGGCAAGGTGCGCGAGTTCGCGGCGGCCGGCGGCATCGCCCTGTTCATCTCGCATCGGCTCGAGGAGATCGAGAGCCTCAGCGACCGCGTCACGGTCCTGCGCGGCGGCGTAGACGTTGGCAGCGGGCCGATCGCCGAGATGGCCGAGGCGCGACTCGTTGAGCTGATGCTGGGCCGTCCCGTCGACAGGGTGTTCCCGGAGTCGCCGACCGAGCCTGCGTCGCAGGAGGTCGTCTGTGAGATCACCGACCTGTCCGCGCAGCCTCGCCTGCGAGGCGTCTCGATGAGCATCCGCCGCGGCGAGATCGTCGGCGTCGGCGGTCTTCAAGGCCAGGGGCAACTCGCGCTTTTCCTCTCGCTCTTCGGTGCGATCCGCTCGAGCGGCAAGGTCGCGATGAACGGGAAGACGGTTCGCCTGCGACACCCGCGGGCCGCGCTCGACGCAGGCATCGCGCTGATCCCCGAGGATCGCGCGAGCGAGGGCCTGTGCATGACGCTGAGCGTGCGCGACAACATCTCCGTCGGCAGCCTGGCGCGGATCTCGGACTGGGGCTTCGTGAACCGCGCGAAAGAGCGCAAGCTGATCGCGTTCGCGGTCTCGCAACTGAACGTCGCGATGAGGAACCTTCGCCAGGAGGTGGCGGCGCTTTCCGGCGGCAACCAGCAGAAGGTGATCCTCGGCCGGGTGCTCGCCCAGCGCCCGTCGTTGCTTCTCATGTACGACGCCACCAGAGGCGTTGACGTCGGGACGAAGGCGGAGATCTACCGGCTGATGCGCGAACAGTGCGAGAGCGGGACGTCGATCCTCTTCTACTCGACCGACGTGGCCGAGCTTGTGAACATGGCCGACCGCGTCGTCGTCCTGCACGACGGGCAGATCCGCGCGCACCTCGACGGCGCCGAGATCACCGAGAGCCGGATCGTCGCCGAGTCGGTCGGTGGCGGCGCGAGCAGGAATCTCGGATGAGCGTCTCCCCCGGAGCCCTGACGCCACGCGGGCTGATGGGCCGCCGCCCGCGCCTGCGCGTCGGCGTCGGCGACCTGCCGCTGCTGATGGCCTACGTCTACGTCGTGGCGATGACGCTGGTCGTGCTGATCGTCTCACCGGCGCTGATCGACGGCCCCGGCGCGGTCGGTGCGAACTTCTCGCTGGTCGTGCCGCTGGCGCTCGTCTGCTTCGGGCAGACGCTGGTGATGCTCACGCGCGGCATCGATCTCTCGATCGGAGGCGTCATCAGCGTCGGCTCGGCGCTGCTGGCCACGCATCTGAACGCGAAGGGCTGGACCATCGTGCCCGAATTGCTCGCGATCGTCGTGCTCGGCGTGCTGATCGGTTGCGTGAACGGGCTCGTGATCGCCTACACCTCAATCCAGCCCTTCATCGTCACACTGGCCACCTGGTCGATCTGGGATGGCGTGGCGTTCGGCGTCCTTCCGGTTGAGGGCGGCACGGTCTCCCAGTCGCTGATCAACGCCACCAACGGCGACATCCTCGGAGTTCCAAAGTCGGTCTGGATCGTCTTTGTGCTGCTTTTGATCTGGCGCTGGGTCCGCTCGACGCGGTTCCTTGACGACCTCGTGGCGATCGGCAGCGACGAGAGCCGGGCACGGCTGCTCGGAGTCCAGATCAGCAAGCGCAAGATCCAGGCCTACGCCGCCTGCGGCCTGCTTGCCGCGCTGGCGTCGATCTGGGTGACCGCGCAGACGCAGTCGGGCTCTCCGGACGGCGGTGACCAGTTCATCCTCGCCTCGGTCGCGGCCGTCGTGATCGGCGGCACGAACATCTTCGGCGGCAAGGGCTCGGCGGCGAGCTCGATGATGGGCGCCATCGCATTCCTGCTGATCCCGATCCTGGTCTTCGCCCTGAACCTCACATCATTTTGGGGCATCTTCTTCCAGGGCCTGATCCTCATCATTGCCGTCACCTTCAACTCGATAATCCAAACGAGGTCACACCGGTGAGCGAGGGACTTCTCGACACCCTGCGCAAGCACCGCTCGATCGTGCTGGCGTTCGTTCTCGCCTTCGTGCTGTTCATTGTGGGGACAGCCCAGGCGAGTGGCTTCGCCAGCTACGACCACATACGCACGATCCTCATCACCGCGTCCTTCATCGGGCTCGTCGGTGTCGGTCAGACACTGTGCATGCTGACCGGGGGTATCGACCTGTCGATCCCGTCCAACCTGGCTGGTGCCGCTGTCCTGACCGCCTTTCTCGCGAACGGCCACTCGGCTCCGCTCGCCTGGATCATCCCGATGGTGATCGGCTTTGGCATGGTGATCGGGCTGATCAACGGCCTGGGCGTCGCCTATGCGGGTGTGCCGCCGATCATCATGACGCTCGGGATGAACAGCGCAATACAGGGGCTGCTGCTCATATATACAAACGGCGGCCTTGCCGCGTCGGCGCCGACCAGTCTCGTCAACTTCGTCAACGGGGACACCCTTGGCCTCTCGACGATGCTGCTGATCTGGGTTGGCATCGCGGCGCTCGCGACAGTGCTGCTCAGCCTTAGTGCTTTCGGGCGCAAGCTGTACGCCGTCGGCACGAACCCGGCCGCCGCGCGACTTGCGGGTGTGAACGTCAAGCGCGTGCTCGTTGTCCCGTACGTCGTTTCGGGAGCCGGCGCCGCGGTGACGGGGGTGCTGCTGCTCGGCTACCTCGGCCAGGCGTTCATCACGATGGGTGACGTTTACCTTTTCTCCTCCGCCGTCGCGGTGGCCGTCGGCGGCGCTTCAATCCTTGGCGGCAAGGGCCATTACATCGGCACGGTGGCCGGCGCGATCATCCTCACGCTGATCACGGCGAACCTCAATCTGATCTCGCTCGGGGAGTCAGCGATCGACATCGCCTACGGCGTGATCCTGCTCGTAACCGTGTACCTCGCGACGCTTCGATTGCGCAGGAGGTAGGCGATGGCACACACAACCATGTTCGTGCGAGCAGCTGCGCGGGCCGGCCGTGACGGAGGCATGCCGTGGGCGCTCTGAGCGAGAAGGTCTGCGTGCTGATCGGCGGCGGCGGTGGGATCGGTGCCGCGACGGCGCTCGCCTACGCGCGCGAGGGAGCGTCCGTGGTCGTCGCTGACCTCAACGCCGAGCTCGCGCAGGTGGCGGCCGAGCGGGTGCGCCAAAGCGGCGGCGAAGCGTGGAGCTCGAAGATCGACGCGCTTGCGGAGGGCCAGCTCGACGAGCTGATCGCCCTGGTGGTCGAGCGCCACGGACGCCTGGACGTCTTTCACAACCTGACGAGCACCACCGTGCTGGCGCCCTCGGTCGATTTGCCGCTCGCAGACTTCAGGAAGGTGTTCGAGGCGACCGTGCTCGGGCAGTTCGCGGGCGCACAGGCGGCCGCACGGGCGATGATCGCAGCGGGAACGGGCGGCTCGATCATCAACATGAGCTCGATCGGCGGCCACGGGGGCCTGCCGCGCCGCGCCGCCTACACCGCGAGCGCTGCCGCGATCGTGAACCTGACCAAGACGCTCGCTGTCGAGTGGGCACCGCAGCGGATCCGGGTGAACGCGATCGCGCCGGCCTGGATCCTGACCGACGCGCTGCGCGGCTACAACGAGTCCTTCCCCGGGGTGCTCGATTTCGACGCGCTGAAGGAGCGCATTCCGCTCGGCCGCTTCGGCGAGGTAGAGGAGATCGCCGCCGTTGGCGTGTTCCTCGCCTCCGACGCAAGCAGCTTCGTGACCGGGACGACGATTCTCGCCGATGGCGGCGTGACCGCCTACGTCGGACCGGGCGGAAGGCCCAGTGAGCAGTGATCCAGCCAAGGAGAGTGACGACGTGAAGATCTTCAACACCGAGATACCGAAGCGCGAACTGCTGCGCCGCGTCGGCAATCTCGCCCAGGTCGGAGGCGTTCAGCTGCTCTCGCACGAGCAGGGGTACGCGCGCGGCAGCCGCTTCCTCGAGTTCCGCACCGGTAGCGGGTTTCGCTTCGGCGTGAACGTCGATCGCGGGATGGATCCCGGCTACGCCGAGTTCAACGGCGCGTCGCTAGCGTGGCTCGCGCCGAAGATCTTCCCCGCGCCGTCGTTCTGGGAGAACGACGATCACGCTTGGGTCCGCTTCATTCTCGGAGGCCTGTGCAACACCGCGGGCCTCGTGACGATCGGGAACCCCCAGACCGTGGACGTCTCGCATTTCAAGTTCCACTCGCGCCACGAGGATCGCTACGGCACCCACGACCGTGTTGCGATCCTGCCGGCCAGTCACTTCAACTTCGGTGAGCGCTGGGAGGACGAGCGCTGTGTGCTCTGGGCCGAGGGCACGGTGCGCCAGGAGATCGTCTACGGCGAGAATCTGCTGCTGACGCGCCGCTACGAGGCCGAGGTCGGCGGCAGCACGTTCAGGATCCGCGATGTCGTCCGCAACGACGGCTTCTACCCGACGCCGCACCAGCTGCTGTACCACTTCAACATCGGCTACCCCGTCGTCGACGAGGGCGCCGAGCTGTTGGCGTCGGTCACCGCCGAGGTTGCCGGATCGATCTTCGATGAGGAGCAGGGCGCGAGCCAGCGCTACCGGCAGTTCAGCGGTCCCGAGGAGAAGTTCTTCGCGGAGGGCTTCGAGCTGCCGATGGCGAGCGGCGCCGACGGCTGGGTTTCCGCCGCGGTCGTCAATCGCGCCTTCAAGGGCATCGACGGGGGCCTGGGCGTGTCGCTGCGCTACAACCCCGAGACGCTGCCGGTTTATCTGGAATGGCGGATGATGGGCGAGGGGCTCTACGCGGTCGGGATGGAGCCGTCCACCAACGGCTTCCAGACAATTCCTGAGCTTATCGAGGCCGGCTACCCGGTCATGATGGAGCCGGGCGAGGAGCGGGTATACGAGCTCGAGTTCGGCGTGCTCGCGGGTGGCAAGGAGATAGATGCGTTCGCCGCGTCGCTACCCGCCGTGGATTCGAGGAGGCTCTGATGGCGGAGATCGTGATTCAGGCTGTCGGAGTGGGCATGGAGGAAGCGCTGATCGTCAGCTGGCTGAAGCAGCCCGGCGACGCCGTCGCCGTCGACGACCCGGTCGCCGAAATCGAAACCGACAAGGCCACGATGGACGTCGTCAGCCCGTTCGCAGGCACGCTCGGGCCGCACCTGGTGGGGGCGGGAGACATCGTCGCGGTGGGCACGGCGATCGTGGCGGTCCTCGACGGAAGCGAGATGCCGGCGGCCGCACCGGCGCCGGACGCGCGTGAGCAGGAGGCGGGCGGGAGCAAAGCAGCGGCCGCGCCGGCAGCCGCCGGCGAGACCGCGCCGGCCGATGGTGCTCCGGCGCCGCACAGGCTGAGCCCGCGTGCCCGCCGGCTGGCGGCGGCGGCCGGTGGCACGCGGGCCGCTGGCGAGACCGCCGCCGCGGCCGCGGCGCCGGCAGGCGACGGGCGCTTCCGCCAGCTGATCGCCACCAAGGTCGCCGAGTCGTGGCGCGAGATCCCGCACTTCACGGTTTCGCGCGAGGTCAACGCAGCGGCAATGCAGAAGCGCCTTGAGACCCTGCGCGCCGAGTCCGTCGAGCCGGGACCGACGCTCACCGACCTGCTGCTCGTCGCCCTTGCACGCGCACTGGACGACGGCGGCGAGGGCGGGCAGGTCGACGTCGGCCTGGCCGTCGCCACCGTCCACGGTGTCGTGATCCCAGTCGTCCGCGACGTGCTCGGCCAGGATCCGGCGCAGCTTGCGCGCTCGCGCCAAGGCGCGGTCGAGCGGGCGCGAGCCGGGAAGCTGAACAAGGACGATCTGAGCGCAACACCGTCGTCGACGCTCTCCAACCTCGGGTCCTTCGGCGTCGACCGTTTCACCGGCATCGTCGCCACGGGGCAGACCAGCCTGCTCACCGTCGGGCGCGTTCTGCCGCGACCCGTCGCCGGCGACGACGGCGAGATCAGTGTGCAGATGATGTTCGACGCAACTCTGAATGCCGACCACAGGGTCGTCGACGGGGCGCAGGCCGCACGCCTGCTCGTCGCGTTCGCGACAGCAGCCGAGACGATGGCCTCGGACCACTGAGAGAGGAAGCCAAGTGATGGACGACAACGGAACCGTTGCAACCGCGCCCCAGGAGCCGCTGATGATCGCGCTCGACGGGGTGCCCGTCGAGGATCTCGGCGAATGGCTGCAGACGATGCTCGTCATCCGAGAATTCGAGGAGTCGCTCGAGGCGCTGACAGCGAGCGGCAAAATTCCCGGCTCCGTGCATCAGGCGTCGGGCCAGGAGGCGGTCGCCGTTGGCGTCATACGCGCGCTCGAGCCGGGCGACATCGTCGCGAGCCCGCATCGCCCGCATCACCATGCGCTGGCGAAGGGAATGACGGCCAACGTCGCCATGGCGGAGCTGTGGGGACGCGCGAGCGGCTGCGCCGGCGGCCGTGGCGGAACCATGCACCTCAACGACTTCTCGCTCGGCTACTTCGGCTCCAACGGCATCGTCGGGGCGTCGCTCGGCATCGCCATGGGCGCCGCGCTCGCAGCGAAGTTGCGCCACTCCGGCCAGGTCTGCGTCGGGTTCTTCGGCGAAGGCGGGGCGAACACCGGCAGAACCTGGGAGGCAGTGAACTTCGCGGCGAGCCAGAAGCTGCCGCTGATCGCGATCTGCGAGAACAACCAATACGCGGTCGAGACCTACATCGGCCGCGCGCTGACCGGACCCTCGATCGCGGAGCGGGCGTCCGGCTTCGGACTGCCGGCGGTCCAGATCGACGGCCAGGATGTTTGCGCGGTCTACCGCGCGACCGTCGAGGCGCGCGAGCGAGCGGCGAGCGGCGGCGGCCCATCGTTCATCGAGGCGGTCACCTACCGCTACCACGGGCACAACACCGGCGAGGTCGCCGGCTACCGCACCGACGACGAGGTCGAGGAGTGGCGGCGTACGCGCGACCCAATCGACGGTCTGCGCCGCGCGCTCGAGGACGCCGGGTTGCTCGACGGCGATCGCTACGCCGCGATGCTCGAAAGCGCGCGCACGATCGTCGCGGACTCGATCGAGTTCTCCGAGAACTCGCCGCTGCCCGATCCGGCAACCGCGAGCGACGGTGTGATCAGTCTTCCCTTCGACCCGAGAGGCCCGAAATGAGCGAGCTCGTCACCGTCGGCCAAGCGTTTCAGCAGGGCCTGACCGAGGAGATGGAGCGGGACGACACGGTCTTTGTGCTCGGCACCGATCTCTTCATCCGCGGCGGGCACTTCGCTCAGGTCAAGGGCGTCGGCCCGCATTTCGGGCACGAACGCGTGATCGACGCACCGATCTCCGAGGCGGCGATGGTTGCCGCCGGCGTCGGCGCGGCGATGAACGGCATGCGCCCGGTCATCGACCTGAACTTCATCGACTTCGCGTTCGGAGCGATGGATGAGATCGCCAACCAGGCCGCGAAGGCCCGCTACCTGTGGGGCAAGCCGGTGCCGTTGGTGATCCGGGCCTCCTCCGGGGTCTCGCTGTTCGCCGCCCAGCACAACAACAGCCTCGAGGCGTGGTTCATGCACACCCCCGGGCTCGTCGTCGTGATGCCGTCGAACTCCCATGACACCAAGGGCCTGCTGAAGTCGGCGCTGAGGGGGGAGGACCCTGTCCTCTTCTTCATGCACAAGCGCCTGACAGGCTCCCGTGGCGTGGTCGGCGGCTCCGAGGATCTGGTGCCGATCGGCAAGGCGGCCGTGTTGCGCGAAGGAGCCGATGTGACGCTGATCTCGGCCGGCATCGTCGTGAACAAGATCGTCAAGGCTGCGGAACTGCTCGCGAGCGAGGGGATCGAAGCAGAGGTAATCGATCTGCGCACGATCTTCCCGCTGGACACCGACACGATCGCCGAGTCGGTCCGCAAAACCGGTCGCGCGATCGTCGTCAGCGAGGAGCCCCCCTACGCGAGCGTCGCCTCCGAGATCGCCGCCTCGCTGCAGGAGAGCGTCTTCGAGTACCTCGACGCGCCCGTCCAGCGCCTGACCGCGGCGCACACTCCGATCGGGCACGCACCCAACCTGATGGAGGCGGTGATCCCGCAGGTGGAGCACGTCGTCGCGTCCGTGCGCGACTCGATCGAGCGCTGGCCTTCGAGCGAGCGCTAGCTGCGAGCCCGGGCGCGCCGCCGGTCGCGCGCAAGCGCGGACGGCGCGCCCCGAGCCCCGCTGTCAGACCGTCGCCAACCCCAGCGCGCCGAGCGCCGCGTTCTCGCGCTCATAGCTGCGCAGCGGCGGCTTCTGCGCGAGCGTCTCCCACCACGCGGCGTACTCCTCGATCATTCGCAGGTTCGGCGTGTTCATCGCGACGCCCAGCTCGCGCGTGAGCTTGGAACCATCGAGCACGTAGTGCTCGGGCGGATAGGGGAAAACGATGTTGCCGAGGTCGACCGTCGGGGACGCGACGCCGAGCTCGGCCTCGTCGATCGCCACGAGCTCCGCCTCGACGCCGAGCACGTCCGCGCACATCGCCACCCAGCCGCGGTTGGTGATCGGTTTGGCGTAGGTGCAGTTGTATGCCTGGCCACCGGCGGTGTCGGGGCGCTCGAGCGTCGCGACGATCGCGCGCGCGACATCCTCGGCGTAGACGAACTGGTTCAGCGCCGAGCCGCCGGCGGGCAAAAGGATCGGGCGGCCGGCGGCCAGGCGGCCGAACACGAACGACTCGCGGTCGGCGAAGTTGCCAGGACCGAGGATGAACGGAAAGCGAAAGGCCGTGACGGCGAATCCCCCGTCGGCCTGGGCGTCCCAGAGGATCCGCTCCGAGGCGACCTTCTCGTGGCCGTACTGACCCCAGATCGGGCTCGGTCCAAACGGCGTCGCCTCAGACCACGGGAGCTCCGCCGACGGACGGTACACCGCTCCGCTCGAGATGAACACGTAATGCGACACGCGTCCACGCAGGGTCTCGGCAGCCGCGCGCGTCCACTCTGAGAAGTACGCCGACATGTCGACGACCGCGTCAAAGCGCTGGTCGCCGAGCGCGGCCAGCCCGTCGGGTTCCGAGCGGTCGCCGACCACGCTCGCCGCTCCCGCGATCCCCTCACCGGTCACACCTCGGTGAAGCAGCGTCACCTGGGCGCCGCGGTCGAGCAGCTGCGCCGCGACGTGGCGCCCGACAAAGCGCGTGCCACCAAGAATCAACACCTTCATTGCGGATCTCCTTCGGGTTGCTGGTGCGGCTGAGCGGTGCGCCGGCGTCTCACTGTTTCCCGGCGCCTAATCCTTCGTGCCGCCGGCATTCATCGCGAGATTGCCGCCGTCGACCGGCAGGAGCACCCCGGTCACCATCGCGGCGGCGTCTGAGACGAGGAAGATCACGGGTCCCACCATCTCGTGCGGCTCTCCGAGCCGGTTCAGCGGGATGCCGGAGAGGAACTTGTCGCGAATGTGGCCGAGCTGCGGATTGTCAAGCCGGTGGCGCAGCCCCGGCGTCAGGAACTGGCACGGCTGGATCGCGTTGACGCGGATGCCGTGCTTGGCCCACTCGATCGCCAGCTCCTTCGTCATCATCGCGATGCCGCCCTTGGCGATGCTGTAGGGGAAGGAGCCTCGCCCCGTCGCCGAGGTGCCGCAGATCGAGCACATGTTCATGATCGCGCCGCCCTGGCCACGCGCGATCATGCGCCTGCCGGCCTCCCGGCAGCAGAGGAAGTAGCTCGTGACGTTGACCGCGAAGGCCTCGTTCCAGACGTCGAGCGTCAGATCCTCGGGCGCCGCGAAGAGGGGCGCGTAGGCGAGGTTGACGAGGATGTCCACCTGCCCGAACGCCTCGTCGATCTCGGCGAAAGCCTGCGCGACCGCGGCCTCGTCGGAGGCGTCGCGCTCGAGCACGAGCGCGCGGCGGCCCTGTGCGCGCACGCCGGCGGCGGAAGCCTCGAGCGTTTCGCGGTTGACGTCGATCAACGCGACGTCGGCGCCGTGCGTTGCGAGGCCGGCGCAGATCGCCGTGCCCAGTCCGCCGCCGGCCCCGGTCACGACCGCGACACGTCCGCTGACGTCGAAGATGTCGCTCACCGCTGCGCCCTCGCGGCGAGCTCGCGCGCGTTGACGACGGTCGGCACCGGCTCTCCGGCCAGCGCGGCGCAGCAGCGTTGCGCCAGGAGCCGGCGCAGGCGCACGAGTGCCACCTCGGAGTACCACGCCGAGTGGTTGGTCAGCAGCACGTTGGGGGCGCCCAGCAGCGGATCGTCGGTGTCGGGCGGCTCCTGCGGCAGGACGTCCAGCGCGGCGCCACCGATCGTGCCGCGGTGCAGCGCTTGCGTCAGCGCCGCGGTGTCGACCAGTGCGCCGCGCGAAACGTTGACAAGCAGGGACCCCGGCTTCATCGACGCCAGGCGCTGCGCGTTGACCAGATCGCGGGTCTGGGGCGTCAGCGGGCAGTGCAGCGTGACGACGTCCGCCTCCTCGAATATCTCATCGAGCGTCACGGCCCGGGCGCCGGGAGGGGGATCCTGCACAGGGTCGAAGCTGATCACGCCGCCGAAGAACGGGCCGAGCAGGCGGACCACCTCGCCTCCGATCCGCCCGACGCCGACTAGCCCGAGCGTTGCGCTCGACAGCGGCTGGACCGGCCGCAGAGCCTTCCAGTCACCCCAGCGACCGGTGTCGATCAGCTCCCGCGAGAGCGCGAGCTTGCGCCAACCGGCGAGCACGAGCGCCGCGGCGTGGGTCGCGACCTCCTCGATGCAATAGTCGGGGACGTTGATCACGGCGATTCCCTGACGGGTCGCCGCGTCGACGTCGACGTTGTCGACACCGACGCCGTAGCGCCCGATCACACGCCAGCTGGGACACTGCTCGATGATCTCGGCGCCGATCTGGCCATACTGGACGAGCACCCCGTCTGCGGTCCCAGCAGCCCCCACCACCGCCTGGCCGCTGACCCCGCCGGCGTCGTCCACGCTGACTCCCCATGGGGCCGCCGCTTCGGACTCGACGCCGACCTCGCCGAAGGAGGCATCGAGCACCACGAGCCGGCCGCTCATGAGGACTCCTCGGCGAGGTAGTCATGCAGCACGCGTCCGGCTACCAGCGTGAAGTCCGCGCGCCAGAAGAAGCCGTCGAGCGGCTCGATCACGGGCAGCCGCCAGACCGGCGCCTGGGCGTTGGGGCGAAGCTCGACCGTGCACGGACCGCTCCAGCACTCATGGACACGCACGTCGCTCAGCCGCCGCGCCGTCAGCTGGCGGATCGCCGGCGTGCCGTCGATGTGGGGGATCAGCTTGTAGTTGATGTTCTCGGTGAAGTCGAAATGGCGGCGCATCTGCGCCGCGTCGGCCGCGCGCTGCTTGTAGGGCAGCGTCGCCGTGAGGATCGTGATCCCGTTGCGCTCGACCTCGGCGACGATCAGATCGCCGCGCGTCTCGAGCGCGAGGCGAGCCAGCTTCTTCGGCTGCCCGTGGACCTCGCGCCCGTGCGCCACGCCGACATCCGAGTCCAGGTAAAGGCCGCTCGAGTAGCCGCCCTCGACGACCTCGTCACCCCGCGCCAGCCGAGCGCCGAACATCACGTTGCATTCGTGCGCCGCGCCGACGAAGTCGGTGTCTGGCATCAGATAGGTGTGGGCGAGGACGACATCGCCGATCGGCTCAAGCGGCGGCGGCAGCAGGCGGGCGATCGCCGCCGGATCGGTCCGCCACGCCGCGGTCAGGATCGACACGTTGCGAAAGGCGATCGGGAACGGCGGCACGAGCGGCGCGTCCCAGGGGAACGAGAAAGGGCCGTCCGGCGCTCCGGCGTCCGCCAGCCGGCGCTCGTGACCGGGCGCTCCGCGCCATTCATCAGGCACCGGCGTACCTCGCGACCGCGTCCCAGTCCCAGTCGAGGCCGAGTCCGGGGCGATCCGGGACGAGCGCCTTGCCGTCGCGAACCTCGAGCGCCGTCTTGAGCAGGTCGTCAAGGCCGTCAAGGCCCGAGTTGGGGGGCATGTACTCGAGGCCGGCGGGGTGGAGGTTCGCGATCGCGGCGCCGAAGTGCACGTGGACATTGGCGTGCACGTGCGTGGAGACCTCGAGGCCCTGCGCCGAAGCCAGCGCCGCGCTTGCCATGAACTCCCGAACGCCGCCGACGACCGTTGCGTCGCAGCGCACGACATCGACGGCGCCGGATGCGATCAGCTCGCGAAAGGCGCGATGACCCGCGAGATTCTCGCCGAGGCCGATCAGCATCCCGGAGCGCCGACGCAGATCGGCGACGAGCGGAGCGAGTGTCTCCGAGAAGGGATCCTCGACGTAGGAGAGATTGAATGGCTCAAGCAGCGCGAGTCGCCGCACCGCGTCCTCGATGCTCGTGAACGAGCGAAAGGCGTCGACGGCGATCGTGCAGTCCTCGCCAACGGCCTCCCGCACCGCGGCGATCCGCCGTGCGTCCGTTGCAGCGTCGTCGGCGCCGATCGTGAGCTTCACGGCCCGGCAGCCCAGACGCATGAAGCCGGACATCTCCTCCTGCAGGCCGCCGAGCTCGTCGACGCCCTCGAGTTTGTAGCCGCCCACGCCGCAGACCGCGACGTCGCGGCGAACGCGGCCGAGCAGGTCCGCGAGCGGCGCGCCCAGGCGCTTTCCCAGCAGATCCCACAGCGCGAGGTCCACGGCGCTTGCCGCGACGGCGAACAGTCCCCGCTCCGCGTACGGCCAGTAGGCGCCGGCGAGCTGCGCGCGGATCAGCTCGGGCAGCGCGGGGTCGGCGTCGAGCAGCAACGGCGCGAGCGCGCTCTCTACGATCGCGGCGACCGGCAGGCCGCGGGCGAAGGCGTAGGCCGCGCCTTCCAGACCGCTCTGCGTCCTGATCCGAACGACGGCATAGGTTCGCCGCGTGACCGTCGCGCGCCCGACGATCAGCGGGCGCGGCAGCGGGACAGAGCAGTCAAAGCAGCTGACCTCCCGGATCGGGTCGGGCTCGAGCCCCACGGCGGCTGCTAGGACGCTCATCAGGCGCCCGCCGAGCGGGCACTCGGAGCTGCCGTCGAGGCTCGCAGTTGCAGGCTCGTCGGCACGACCTTGACGCGGGGCGGGAGGTCGGGATTGGCAAGGCGGGATGTGACCATCCGGCTGGCGAAGCGCGCCATGTCGTCGATCTGGCGTGAGATCACGGTCAGCTGGGGCTTCTTGACCGAGGCCAGCTCGCTTTCGTCCATCGCGACGATCGAAACGTCCTCCGGGACGGAGATTCCCTGGTGGTCGAGGTACTCGAGCACTCCGGCGGTCACCGTGTTGGGGACGCAGCAGAGGATCGCCGTGGCTCCCGTCGAGAGCATGCGTTCGGCGATCTCGGCGCCGTAGCGGCGATCCATCCGGTTGTAGGGCACCGTCATCTCGGCTACCGCGGCGAGACCGAGCCGCGCGACGAACGCCTCGAAGGCGGCGACCGCCTGGCGTCCCGGGCGAACATCCGTGCTGAGCGTGGCCATGCCGACGGAGCGGTGTCCGAGGCCGGCCAGGTGCTCGAGCGCCTTGCGGATCCCGCCGCGCTGGTCGGTCAGGACCACGTCCGCAGAGGTCCCGGGGATCTCGCGGTCGAGCAGCACGATCGGGCTGGTCACGGCGGCGAGCAACTGCGCCAGCTCCGCGTCGCGGTCGTTGACGAGCGAGACGACGAGCGCGTCGACGCGGCGATCGCGCAGCGACTCGAGTCCGAGCCGCTCGCCGGCCCGGTCCCATCCGGAGCTGACGATCACGAGCCCGACGCTCTCGTGGCGCAGGTCCTCCTCCAGCACCTCGGCGATCCGGCTGAAAACGTCGTTGCTGATCGCCGGCACGAGCAGGCCGACAAGGAAGCTCCTGGTCGTGCGCAGCCCGCGCGCGGCGGCGTTGGCGCGAAAGTCAAGGCGCGAGACGGTTTCGAGCACGCGCTCCCTGGTTTCGGTCGCGACGTGGGGCGAGCCGTTCAGGACGCGCGAGACGGTGGACTTCGAAACCTGCGCCTCGCGAGCGACGTCGAGGATCGTGATCGCGCGGTCCTCGCCGCTGGCTGCGCCCGTTGCCGTCGCCGTTGCCTGCACCATCGTCCTCTCTCCTGCGCCCGCCTCAGGGCGCCCCATGGGAACGTTCCCTAGAATACGCTGATTCGCTCGCAGAGAGCAAGCTTCGCCCGCAGGCCTGACCCCGAGATCGCCATCAGCGCGCAACTTAGCGAACCCGGCGGGGAGCTCCTCTCCGCAGACACCGTCGCCGCGTACCTGACGGAGCGCGGCGTCTTCGCGCCGGGGGAGCGGATCGCTGCCCGCCAGCTCGAAGGCGGGGTCTCGAACGTGGTCCTCGCGGCCGAGTGCGGCGCGACGAGCGTGGTCGTGAAACAGGCGCTGCCGCGCCTCCGCGTGCCCGAGCTGTGGCTCGCCAAGCGCGAGCGCGCGATCAGCGAGGCCGACGCCCTGGTTCTCGCCGCCACGATCACCCCCGGCGCCGTTCCGGCCGTACTCGATCTCGACCGCGACAGTTGCGCGCTGACGATTGCCGCCGCGCCGCGCGGCTGGAGCACATGGAAGAGCCGGCTGCTGGCCGGTGACGCCGACCCGGCGATCGCGTCGCGCCTGGGCTCCATCCTTGGATCCTGGCACCGCGCCACCGTCGCCGACGACGGCGTGGCACGGCGGTTCGCCGACTACGAGGCGTTCGATCAGCTCCGAGTCGACCCCTTCTACAGGACGGTCGCGCAGCGCCACCCAGAGCTCGCGGACGCGATCGGCGCTTTGATGGCTCGCATGGAAGCCACGCACCTGTGCCTGGTCCACGGCGACTACTCGCCCAAGAACGTGCTCGTCGGCGACGGCGTGTGGGTCATCGACTTCGAGGTTGCGCACTTCGGCGACCCGGCGTTCGACGTGGCCTACATGCTCAACCACCTGCTGCTGAAGCTCGTGCACGTGCCGCGGTCAAGCCCCGAGCTGGAGCTGAGCGCGAACTGCTTTTGGAACGCCTACCGCACGGCGGTCCCAGCCGAGCTGGCGCCCGAGCTCCCATATCTGCTCGGCCACGTCGGCGCGCTGATGGTCGCCCGCGTCGACGGCAAGTCGCCCGCCGAGTACCTCGCCCGCCCCGAGCAGGAGATCGCGCGCGAGGCCGGTTCGCGTCTGCTGCTCGAACCCCCGCAGACGCTGCGCGCCGCGATCGAGGCTGTCAGGCGGGCGCGGGTGTGACGCCGACCATCGCCGCCGTCGTCGCGCGCGAGATCCTCGATTCCGGCGGACGCCCGACCGTCGAGGTCGATCTCGCGCTGAGCGACGGTACCCTCGCGCGCTCGAGTGTTCCCTCGGGCGCCTCGACCGGCCGCCACGAGGCCCACGAGCTGCGCGACAACGACCCTTCGCGTTTCAACGGCAACGGCGTGCTTGGCGCCGTCGCGAACATCCGCGACACGATCGCGCCAGCGGTCGTGGGCCAAAGCCCGTTCGACCAGGCGCAGCTCGACGGCCTGCTCATCGAGCTTGACGGGAGCGAGGACCGCTCGCGCCTGGGCGCAAACGCGCTGCTCGCCGTGTCGACCGCAGCGGCCCGCGCAGCAGCCGCGTCGCGCGGACTCCCGCTCTGGCAGCAGCTGGGTGGCGGAACCGTGCTTCCCCTGCCGATGGTGAACATCATCAGCGGCGGCCTGCACGCGGAGGGCGGCCTAGCCTTCCAGGACTTCCTTGTCGTGCCGCTCGGCGCGAGCTCGTTTCAGCAGGCGCTCGAGTGGTGCTCCGCGGTGCGCACCGCAACCGGCGAGCTGCTGGCGGCCCGCGGACTCACGACCCTGAAGGCGGCCGAGGGCGGATTCGGTCCCAGACTCGCCGATCCGCAGGCCGCGCTCGAGCTGCTGACAGCGGCCGTTGCGCGAGCCGGCCGATCGCTCGGTGACGAGATCGCCTTCGCGATCGATGTGGCCGCCACGCACTTCCACGACGGTGCCGCCTACCGGCTGCCCGAGGAATCCGGCAAGCTCGACGCAGCCGCCCTCGTCGACCGCCTCGCAGCACTCGCCGAGCAATATCCGATCGTTTCGATCGAGGACGGTCTCGCCGAGGACGACTGGGAGGGCTGGGCGATTCTCACCCGCCGCCTCGGCGAGAACCTCCAGATCCTCGGCGACGACCTCTTCACGACCAATGCGGCCCGGCTTGCCCGCGGCATCAACGACGCAGTCGCGAACTCGGTGCTCGTGAAGATGAACCAGATCGGCACGCTGAGCGAGACGCTGGCCGTCATCGCGCAGGCGCGGGCGAGCGGTTACGCTGCGGTCGTGTCGGCACGCTCGGGCGAGACGAGCGATGATTTCATCGCGGACCTAGCCGTCGGCACCAACTCCGGTCAGATCAAGATCGGCTCGCTCGCGCAATCGGAACGGCTCGCCAAGTACAACCAGCTTCTGCGGATCGAGGAGCAGCTCGGACCCCGCGCCCGCTTCGCCGGCGCGGCTGCTCTGGCTCCGCGCCGGCCGGCAAGACCGCCTGAGCCCCAACCGTCACGTCACCCAACCGAAGGCCACTGAGATGAACGACTTTCAAAGCGAATGGCAGGAGCGGTTCGGACGCAGCGAGCCCAAGGTGCTGTGCATCGGGCTCAACTACTCAGACCATGCGGGCGAATCGGGCGAGGAGCTCCCCAAGTCGCCGCTGATGTTCGCCAAGTTCGCCAACACGATCTGCTCAGACGGCGACGCGATCGTGCTGCCCGCCGGTATCGGGCACGTCGACGCCGAGGCCGAACTGGCTGTGGTGATCGGCGCCGTCGCCCGCAACGTCGCGCGCGCCGACGCCTACGACGTCGTCGCCGGCTACACCGCTGCCAACGACGTCAGCGCGCGCGACGCCCAGTTCGGCGACGGCCAGTGGTTTCGCGGCAAGGGCTACGACACCTTCTGCCCGCTCGGCCCGCGCTTCGTCCCGGCGTCAGAGCTCGGGGACCCGAGCGACCTGCGCGTCATCCAGCGACTGAACGGCGAGGTCCTCCAGGACTCGCGCACGAGCAGCCTGATCTTCGATGTCCCGACTCTGATCGCCTACGCGAGCACGGTGCTCACGCTGCTGCCCGGAGACCTGATCCTGACCGGCACACCCGACGGTGTCGGCGTCTTTCGCGAGCCGAAAATCTCACTGCACCCCGGCGACCGCGTCGAGGTCGAGGTCGAGCGGATCGGCGTGCTAACGAACGTCGTCGAGCTCGCGGGCTGACCCGGCCCGCGGCCGCGACACCGCTACCGGCAGCGGCCCCAGCGCGAAGGCGAATCTTGCTCGGCCGCATCGGTGTCGGCTGATCCGATCACTAGCCTTTCGCTGGCTATCGCGCACCCGCTTTCCTTTGATCCGATCGCCGAGGCCCGTCGCCAGTGGGACGCGCACTGGGGTGGCGTGGCGACGCCGAGCATGGCCGCTGTGACGTCGATCATGCGCGCCCAGCAGATCGTGATGTCGAGGCTCAACGAGTTGCTCGAGCCGCTCGATCTGACATTTCCGCGTTACGAGGCGCTGATGCTCCTGTTCTACAGCCGCGCGGGGCAGCTGCCGCTCGGCAAGATTTCCGACCGACTCCAGGTGCACCGCGCGAGCGTGACGAACGTCGTCGACAAGCTGGTGGGTAGCGGCTACGTCGAGCGCGTTCGCGATGTCAGCGACCGCCGCGCGGTGTTGGCGCTGATCACCGCCGAGGGTAGGCTGGTCGCCCGGCGGGCAAGCGAGCTGCTCAACGGTGCGGACTTCGGGATGGCGCCCCTCGACGGCGCTGCCTGCGAGAACCTGTACGCATCACTGACGCCGCTGCGCGCCGGAGCCGGCGACTACCGGCTGGCGGATGACGCCGCCGTCTGAGCGCCGCGTCAGCTCGCGAGGTGACGCGCGATGACAACGCGCTGGATCTCGTTCGTTCCCTCGTAGATCTGCGTGATCTTGGCGTCGCGCATCATCCGCTCGACCGGGTAGTCGTTGACGTAGCCCGAGCCGCCGAGGACCTGCACCGCCTCGATCGTGACCCTCATCGCGTTGTCGGAGGCGAACAGCTTCGCCATCGACGTCCACGCACCCAGGTCGGCCGGGGGTGGGTCGCGGTCGGCGAGCCTGCACGCTTCATAGAGCAGCGTGCGCGCCGCGGCGGTGCCGGTCTGCATGTCGGCGAGCTTGAACTGGATGCCCTGCAGATCCATGATCGGCTTGCCGAACGCGATCCGCTCCTTGGCGTAGCCGACCGCGTAGTCGGTGGCGCCCTGGGCGATGCCGACGGCCTGCGCCGCGGCGCCGAGACGGGTGCGCTCGAGCGTTCCGAGCGCGACGCGCATCCCGCGACCGACCTCGCCGATCACGTTCTCCGCCGGCACGCGGACGTCCTCGAGCACCGGCGAGCCGGTGGGGGAGCCCTTGATCCCCAGCTTGTGCTCGTAGCCGCCGATCGAAAACCCGGGCCGGTCGGACTCGACCACGAACGCCGTCACGCGTGCGTTCTCGCGGTCGGTGACCGCGAAGACGACATAGAAATCCGCGACGCCCGCGTTGCTGATCCAGTTCTTGGTCCCGTTGATCACCCAGCCGTCGCCGTCGGGGACGGCGGCGGTCCGCATCGCGGCCGCGTTCGAACCGGCCTCGGCCTCCGAGAGCGCGAACGCCGCAAGCAGCTCGCCCGAGGCGCAGCGGGGCAGGAAGCGCTGCTTGAGCTCGTCGGAGCCGTAGCGCGCGATCGGCAGGGTGCCGAGCTCCTGGAGCATCAGGATCAGTGCGCATGAGGCATCGGCCTTCGCGATCTCCTCGATCGCCATCTGCAGCATCAGCGTCCCGGTGCCCGTGCCGCCGTACTCCGCCGCGACCGGGAGAGCCAGAATGTCGTTCTCGGCCAGCAGCTCACGGATGTCCTGCGGATAGGTGCCGGATCGGTCGATCTCCGCGGCGCGCGGAGCGATCCGCTCCGCTGCGATCCGGGCGATCGTCGCCCGCAGGTCCGCGAGCTCCTGCGGCAGGCCGCAGGGACCGTCGGGCGAGGCGTTCATACCAGCGCCCGTCCGGAGCTCGTCTTGCAGCGGCCGTCCCCGGCCTCGGGACCGCAGCGCTCCCGCGCCGCCACCCGGCGCTCGTGGGGCCGATCGGGCGTGCCGGCGGCGGTCAGGCCGGAAATCAGCGAGCCGATAGCTCTCGCATGCATCACTCCGACAACAGGCACCTTCATGCTCGGCGGCTCCAGATCCGCGCTGGCAGCACCGCGCTGCCCGCGACTAGGTGACATTCAAACTATTGGATTGGCGAGAGTCGCGCAATGGGGCCCTAACAAGCCGCGGCTCGGGTTGACAGCACGGGCGAAATATGCGACCTTTCAACTATCTGATGTCCATGTTTTTGCGGGAGCCGGCGGTGGGTGACGAGGAGTGGCGCGTCGCTTACGAGGCCTCGCCGGAGCGCGACGCGACGTTCACGACACTCTCCGGAGAGCCGGTCCGGGCGCTCTACACGCAGGCGGACCTGCCGGGCGCCGATCGAATCGGGCTGCCGGGCCGCTATCCGTTCACGCGCGGGGTGTACCCGTCGATGTATCGCGGCCGGCTGTGGACGATGCGGCAGTTCGCCGGCTTCGGGACCGCGGAGGAGACCAACGAGCGCTTCCGC
This sequence comes from uncultured Solirubrobacterales bacterium, assembly GCA_963788385.1. Lineage (GTDB taxonomy): Bacteria > Actinomycetota > Thermoleophilia > Solirubrobacterales > Solirubrobacteraceae > Palsa-513. The sequence goes on along the minus strand of CAWBGR010000010.1, from coordinate 82,192 downwards.
TACCTCCTCGAACAGGGCCAGACCGGCCTGAGCACGGCGTTCGACATGCCGTCGCTGATGGGTCACGACTCGGACTCGCCGCGGTCGCTGGGGGAGGTCGGGCGTGAAGGCGTCGCAATCGACACGCTCGATGACATGCAGACCTTGTTCCACGGGATCGACCTTGGCGAGGTGAGCGTGTCGATGACGATCAACGCCCCCGCCGCGATCATGCTCGCCTACTACGTCGTCGCGGCCGAGAACCAGGGAGTACCGGCTGAGCGCCTTGGCGGGACGATCCAGGCAGACATCCTCAAGGAGTACATCGCGCAGAAGGAGTGGTGCTTCCCGATCGACCCGGCGATGCGCCTGCTGGGCGACATGATCGAGTGGTGCTCGACGGCGATGCCGCGCTGGCATCCGGTATCGATCAGCGGTTACCACATCCGCGAGGCCGGCTCGACAGCCGCACAGGAGCTCGCCTTCACGCTCAAGGACGGTTTCACCTACGTCGAGCAGGCACTCGAGCGAGGCCTCGATGTCGACGACTTCGCGCCGCGGCTGAGCTTCTTCTTCAACGCCCAGATCGACTTCTTCGAGGAGATCGCGAAGTACCGCGCAGCCCGCCGCATCTGGGCACAGGAGCTACGCGACACCTACGGCGCGAAGGATCCAAGGTCGTGGCTGATGCGCTTCCACACGCAGACCGCCGGTGTCAGCCTCACCGCCCAGCAGCCCCTGAACAACATCACCCGCACCGCCATCGAGGCGCTCGCCGGCGTGCTTGGTGGCACCCAGTCGCTACACACCAACAGCTACGACGAGGCGCTCGCACTACCGACGGAAAACGCGGTGCGGATAGCGCTGCGCACGCAGCAGATAATCGCCCACGAGACGGGCGTCGCCAACACGATCGATCCGCTCGGCGGCAGCTATTTCGTCGAAGCGCTGACCGACGAGATCGAGGCCAAGGCGCGAGCGTATTTCGCCACGATCGACGAGCTCGGCGGGATGGTCGCGGCCGTGAAGCGCAACTACCCCCAGCGGGAGATCGCCGACGCCTCCTATCAGCTGCAGCAGGAGATCGACTCCGGCCGCCGGCTCGTGGTCGGCGTCAACAGCCATACCGAAGGCGACCGCGACGACACGCCGCTGCTGCGCATCGACCCGACGCTCGAACAGAAACAGATCGACCGCCTGCAGGGCGTGCGAGCGCGTCGCGACGGCGAGGCGGTAGAGACCGCGCTGGCCGCGCTCAAGGAGGATGCGGCGAAAGAGCGGGCCAACCTGATGCCAGATCTGCTCCTCGCCGCGCGCGCACACGCATCCGAAGGCGAGATCGTGCAGGCGCTCCAAACGGTCTGGGGCGACTACCGCGAAACGCCCGTCTTCTGAACCCTGCCGGGACCGTGGAGGTGCTGCGCGACAGGAAGCGCCGCCCGCGCCGCCACCTCAGCGCGAGCCGCGCACGATGTAGCGCGTCGGAACCTCCCGCTGCGTCGACTTCGGCGGGCGCACGTACTCGCGCCGCTGGCGCGGCGGCAGCTTCACCTTCTCGTGCGAATCGAGGTGCTCATACGGAACGAGCGACAGCAGATGGCTGATCAGGTTCAGCCGCGCGGAGCGCTTGTCATCGGCCTCGACCACATGCCACGGGCTCGTCTCGGTGTCGGTGCGCTCAAACATCCGGTCCTTGGCCTGCGCGTAATCCACCCAGCGCGCCCGGCCCTGCAGATCGATCGTGCTGAACTTCCAGCGCTTGCGGGGATCTGAGAGGCGCTTCTTGAAGCGGCGTTCCTGCTCCTCGTCGCTGACCGAAAGCCAGTACTTCACGAGCATCAAGCCATCGTTGCGCAGCGCCTGCTCGAAGGCGGGGCAGAAGCGCAGGAACTCCTCGTATTCGGCGTCGGTGCAGAACCCCATCACGCGCTCGACGCCGGCGCGGTTGTACCAGCTGCGATCGAACAGGACGATCTCCCCGGCCGCCGGCAGGTGCGCGACGTAGCGCTGGAAGTACCACTGCGTGCGCTCGCGCTCGGAGGGGGTGGGAACGGCGACGACGCGGCACGTGCGCGGGTTCAGGTACGCGATGATCCGCTTGATCGCCCCGTCCTTGCCGGCGGTGTCGCGGCCTTCGAACAGCACGACGAGCCGCTTGCCGCTCGCGACGATCCACTCCTGCATGTACACGAGCTCGGTCTGCAGGCGCAGGAGCTCCTTCTCATATTCCCTGACGCTCAGCTCTTGACCGACCTGCACACATCCCATGATCGCACCATCGCTGCGCGCGTCACGCGGGGCGATACGCACGGACGGCCCGGCCGTCTGGCCGGGCCGTCTCGCGCCACCAGCGAGCTGGTGCTCGCCCTGAGTCCTCGGCGGGACCGTCCGTCCCGCCGGCCTGCGTGTTACTTGAGCCTCGGATGCTCCTTCAGCACGTGGCTCACGAGCCTGTGGGTCTTCAGTCGCGGATGTGCCTTTGCGCTCGCGGACGCGGGGAGCGCGCACGTGAGAGCCACGACTCCGATGGCAAATACCTTTCGCATCATTGGTCATTCCCTTCACGGGAGTTCGTGCGGCGCCGATCTGACGCCACGGAGTGCCCTCACACGCATCCCGTAGCGGGCGCGCGCAAGATGGCATCGGCAAAACTTCGCGCTACGCGACTATTACGACCCGTCCGTCTAGATCACCCGTCCACAGACGTCCATGGGCCCGTCACCGGGCCGGACCGCTCGCGGGCTGCGGGCGGCGGGTGTCCGGCGAGATAGTCTCGCGCCAAACGGGCCGGGGCACGGGCGAGCCAGGCCTCGACGATCAGTTCCTCGAGCTCGTGGAGCGCGATCGCCTCAAGGCGCACGAGAACAGCCGAGTAGCCGTCGAAATGGGGGATCGTGAAGAAGACAGCGGGATCGTCGGCCAGCAACGCCTCCTTCGCGCCGAGGTGCTCCACCCGCGCGCCGAGAATCGGCCCGGTGGGCGCCGCTTCGCCGAGCGCGCGAACGTCCGCCGGGCGCAGTGGGCGCTCCCACACGAAGAGTTTGTCGCGAACCCTCCAGGAGCAGTGATCATGCAGCGGGCGTTCGTCGGCGTCCGGTAGCGAAAGCGCGATCCGGCGAACATCTTCCCAGTCGGCCATCCGCGAACCTTAGAACGGCTTTCAAAAGACTGGCACGCCATTCGGCCCGGATGGCGGCGTTGGATTCGAAGGACGTTCTTGGAGGCGGCGGTCCGGCGGCAGGGGCCCCCGGCTCCTATCCGCTACCTTGGCGGCGTATGCCCTCGCAAATCGAGCGCCGGGCGCAGTGACCCAACTGGGGTTCCGCGAGCGGCCCGCCGACGGTGAGGCCGACGGCCTGCTCGTGCTCCACCATGGCCGCGGCGCCGACGAGCTCGATCTGCTGCCGCTCGGCGACGCGCTCGACCCCCGCCGGCGGCTGCACGTCGTGAGCCCCGCCGCTCCGCTGCTGCTGCCCGGCTTCCCCGGCCGCCACTGGTACCTGGTGCCGGCGGTCGGGCACCCCGACCCTGACAGCTTCCGCGCCGCCGTTGACGCGCTCGCCGCCTTCCACGACGAACTGTGGGAGCGCACCGGGATCGAGCCCGCGCGCACCGTCCTCGGCGGCTTCTCAATGGGATCGGTGATGAGCTACGCGACGGGCCTTGGGCCTGGGCGGCCGGTACCGGCGGGGATCCTGGCGTTCTCAGGCTTCGTCCCGGCGGTCGAGAACTGGCAGCCGGACCTAGCGACTCGCGCGGGCCTTCGCACCTTCATCGCTCACGGCCGCCGTGACCCCGTGATCGCTGTGCAGTTCGGCCGCAGCGCTCGCGATCTGCTCACCGCCGGAGGCCTCGAGGTCTCCTACCACGAGTCCGACCTCGGTCACCAGATCGACTCGGCTCACGTCATCGCAGCGCACCGCTGGCTCGCCGGCACGCTCGTCAGTCGGTGAGGGTCTCCTCGTCGGCCTCGCCGTAGACGGAGTCGACCGCCTCCTCGTCCGGCTCGGCGTCGCGAATGATCTTCGCCGGGGTGTGCTCATCGCCGTGTGAGGCGTGCTCGATGAGGTCGTGCTCGGCAAGCTCGAAGCCCTCCGACTCGCCACCACCAGCCTCCTCGACCGCCCGGCGCTCCTCGCGGTGGCGCTCCTCGGTCGCGACGTCCTGCTCAGGATTGCCGTATTCGGTCATCACGCGACTGTACTCGCATCACGCCGCCGGGCGCCGCTCGCCGACGCGGCCGAGCAGCCAGCGCGCAACGCCAAGCAGCGCCCGGTCGTCGTGCGCGGCTCCCACCAGCTGCATCCCGATCGGGAGTCCAGCCGGCGTCCACGCCCCCGGCAGCGCGAGCGCCGGCCCGCCGAGCAGTGTGAACGGGCGGCACAGCAGCGAGTCGCCGGTGCTGGCCAGCTCGAGCAGCGGCGGCACGCCGAGCGTGCTCGGCGCGAGAGCGGCATCGAACCCGTGCAGGAGCTCCTGCCAGCGCCAGCGCTGCTCATCCGCCAGCCGCCGCGCGGCCAGGTAATCCTCGCGCGTGACGGCGCGGCCCTCCGCGATGTAGGCGCGCAGCTCCTCGCTCACACGCTCCCCGTGCCAGTCGGCCTCGCGCCCGAGCGCCCATGCCGTCTCGGCCGCCTGGATCGTCGCCTGCGCCTCCGCGAGCAGCTCGAACGCAACGGGCAGCGACATCTCCTCGATCACCGCGCCGGCGCTCGCGGCGGCACCGAGATAGTCGTCGATCGCGTTGCGCGCCGCTGCTTCGAGCCGGTCCCACGCCACACGGACGAAGCCGATCCGCGGGGCGGCCGCCGGCTCGCCCGGGCGCGGCGCGCCGGCGCCGTCGAGCGAGCGGCTCGCCCGCGCCACCGCCATGCCCGCCGGCGCCGCACAGGCGGCCGCGAGCGCCAGCTCGAGATCGTCGACGCTTCGGGCGAACAGCCCCGCCGTGTCGAGCGACGCAGACGTCGGCAGCACGCCCGCGAGCGGCAGTACGCCGAACGTCGGCTTGAAGCCGAGCACGCCGCAGTAGGAGGCCGGGCGCACGATCGAGCCGGCCGTCTGCGTGCCCGTCGCGAGCGGCACGAGCCGCGCCGCGACCGCAGCCGCCGAGCCGCTCGAGGAGCCGCCCGGCGTGCGCTGCGGATCGAGCGGGTTGCGCGTGTCGCTCGGATGCTTCCATGCGAACTCGCTCGTCCTGGTCTTGCCGACGATCACCGCACCGGCGGCCCGCAGCAGGCTGACGAGCGCCGCATCCGATCGTGGACGGTGGCCCTCATAGATCGGCGAGCCGTAGGCGGTTGGCAGCTCGGCCGTGTCGAACACGTCCTTCACTCCGACCGGTACGCCGATCAGCGGCAGGCTGGCGAAGGTGGCCGCGGGAAGCTTGTCGAGCTCGCGAGCGCGATCGATCGCCTCATCGCCCGGATCCGTCGCGAATGCGTGAATCGAGCCGTCCAGCTTGCGCATCGCGATGTTGGCCGCCGCGGCGATATCGACGCAACTGCACTCCCGCGCCCTGATCAGCGCGACGATGTCGACTGCGCCCAGCTCGCTGTATGGCGTGGCGGCGCTCGGCACGGGTTGCAGCTTACGTGCTCAAAGGTGCGCCGCAGCGACCGCCGCCCGGGCGGTGGGGGTGCTCGCGTCGTCTACCATGCGCCGTCGCGACAGCGTCCGGCCGGGTGGCGAGCCAACCACGCACGTAGACCCCTACATAGTCCTCGGCAGCGCCGTGATCGGCTTTCTGGTCGGGATGACGGGCGCCGGCGGTGGCGCCCTGATGACGCCGATGCTGATCCTGTTATTCGGCGTCACGCCGTCGGCGGCGATCTCCAGCGACCTCGTCGCGGCTGTCGTGATGCGACCGATCGGGGCCGGTGTCCATCTGCGGCGGGGCACCGTGAACCGCGGCCTGGTCGGCTGGATGGTGCTCGGCTCGGTGCCGATGGCCTTCCTCGGCGCCTACCTGCTGCATCTGCTGGGCGATTCCGCCGCCGCCGAGAAGAACATCGAGGTCGCACTCGGCGCTGCGCTGCTCACCGGCGCGGCGGCGATGGTGCTGCGCTACGCCCTGGACCGCCGGTCCGGGCAGACCCGGACCGGCTCGGTCGGGCAGGTGCGCGCAAAGCCGCTGCCTACGGTCCTGATCGGGATGCTCGGTGGCGTCGTCGTCGGCATGACCTCGGTGGGCTCGGGCTCGCTGATGATCGTGCTGCTGCTGTTCGTCTACCCGCTGCTCGGGGCGAAGCAGCTGGTCGGAACAGACCTCACGCAGGCCGTGCCGCTCACGGTCGCGGCAGCGCTTGGCTCGCTCGCCTTCGGGCACGTCGAGTTCGGTGTGACGCTATCGCTGATCATCGGCAGCGTCCCGGCTGTGCTGGTCGGCTCGATGATCTCTTCGAGCGTGCCGGACCGCTACGTGCGACCGGCGATCACGTTCGTCATCTTCGCCTCGGGCTTGAAGTACGTCGGGCTCGGGACGACCGCGCTCGGCTGGGTGCTGTGCGCGGTCCTGCTCGCCGCCGGCGCTGCGTGGACGGCGAGCGCTCGTCCCTGGACCCGCTGAGCGCGCCGTCAGTCCCGCTGCGGGCGCTCAACCGCGACGCGCGCCGCGAGCACCGCCTCGTAGGCGCGCGTCACATCGGCGCGGTCGGCCGCCTCTGGGACCGTCTCGAGGTTGCCGGTCTGCACTCGGCGGGCCTGCTCGATCAGCACGTCGCGCTGCGGGCTCGTCGTCGTGTACTCCATGACCTTCTCGAGCGCGTCGAGCTGGCGGATCATCACGGCCGGCATGCCGCGGCTGGCCTGGCGGATCTTCTCGTAGGCTCGCTCGACGATCCGCTGGTAGCCGACGGCAGCCGAGATCAGGCGGATCTGCCCGCTCTCGTCGCGGTGGATCTGGGTCGGCGACCACTCCGCCGCGATCTTGCACAGGCTCTCGCCGAGCCAGTCGATGCAGGTCAACGCCGTGAAGGTGTCGTTGACGGCGGCCGAGAGGGCGCGGATCGCGATCTCGACGAGCTGGTCGACGGCGAAGCTGAGGTCCTGCGCGAGCGTGCGGTAAGGGCCCGTGAGGTGAGCGCGCTCGAGGCTGCGCGTAACCGCCGCGGCCGCCTCCGGCGGCCAGACGGTGGCCAGAGGATGACCCTGCACGAGGAACTGGCCGGGGCGGTAGTGCAGGCGGATGACCGCGTTCGAGCGGCTCGCGATCCGCACGAGCGTGTCGTAGTGCACGAACTGCAGGTATCCGCTTCGAGCGGTCCGCACGACGTCGCTGCGCCCAGCCATCTGGCGCTCGATCTCGGTGAGTGACAGGCCCGCCGGCGCCACGCCTGAGGACTCGCCGCGCCAGCCTTCGGCTGCGATCGCGGTCGCGAGGTCGCCGGCGATGCTCGCGATCACCTGCGGCAGCTGGATCGAGCTGGTGATGTGGTTGATGAAGTAGATCAGCACGCCCATGTCGAGCACGAGCGCGAGCAGCGCCACGGTGATCGAGATGTTCGGCACGAACGGGTGCGCCGCGCCGTTCCCGATCGCGACGAGCGCCAGCACCGAGTAGACGAACGTCGCCACGAACGCGCCGAGGGTGTGCTGGGTACCGCGGTCGCGGATGAAGTTGCGCAGCATCCGCGGGCCGAACTGCGTCGAGGCCAGCGTCAGCGCGACGATCGTGATCGAGAACACGACGCCGACGACCGTGATCACGGCCGCCGCCATCGTCGTCAGGATCTGGCGCGCCCCGTCCGCGCCCGGCTGGATGACCCACGAGGGCAGTGCGAAGTCGCCGCTGTGGGCGGCGTGGTCGAGCGCGTAGGTGCCGCCGAATACCAGCACCGCGAGCAGCACCTCGAGCGACGGCACGAGCCACAGGTTGGTGCGCAGCGTTTCGCGCCGCCAGGCGGGGATCCGCGAGGTCAGCGGGCGCATGAGTGGGGTGAGTGGCGTTTCATGGCAGCGTCGATCGTGCCGACCAGGCTTCCCGGCTCACCGCGCTTGATGTTACGGGGCGGGGGCTGCGGGTGGCGAGCTGTTGCCGGCCCTGCCGGCCCCAGGCGCGCCAGCGCCCATTAAGATCCAACCGGAGATGGCCCGCCGCCTGCTGTCCGCGGTCGCTCTGGCGTTCCTCGCGAACGTGGCGATCGCGAACGCCACGGTTTCCCAGACCCCGGACATCACCGACACGCATTACAGCTCGATCCTGAAGCGGGTCGACCCGGTCGTTGAGGGTGTGAGCTGGAAGGTGATCGATCTGAACGACGAGATCGAGCTGATCAACCACAGCCACCAGACCGTCGTCGTGTACGCCTACGCGACGACGCCGCCTCTGGGCCCCAACTACAGCGGCGGCGAGTACGCGCGGATCCTCGGCAACGGAACCGTCCAGTTGAACGAGAACTCGCCCGCCTACTACCTCAACCAGAGCTTCTACATTGGCGGCGTGGTCGTCCCGCCCTCTGCCTCCGCGACGGCGCCGGCGGACTGGGTCACGTTCGCAAAGACGGGCACTCTCTACTGGCACGACCACCGTATTCACTACACGAGCCCGATCGTCCCGCCCTTCGTTCAAAAACGCGGCGTCCAGCATCGCCAGCTCGTCTTCGACTGGTATGTCCCGATCCAGGTCGGCTCGACCAAGGGCTACCTCTACGGGAAGCTCTTCTGGGACGCTGAGAAGTCGTTTTCCTTCCCGATTGGTGCGATCATCGCGTTCATCGTGGTTGTGATCGTGGGAGCAGCGCTGGTGATCGTCGTGCGAAGGCGCCGCGGTGGCGCGCCGCCGCGGGAGGCTTGGTGAACGGCCTGCTGTTCATGGCGCCGGCACTGGCCTTTGCGCTCCTGCTCTTCGCGCGCCGCTTCCCCGGTGAGCGCCAGCTGAACATGCTCGCCGCGCGACGCCGCCGCAGGCGGCCGCGCGCACCGGCCCGCGTTCTCGCCGCGGCCCGAGCGCCGTGGGCGCTTTTGCCGCGTGGCAGCGCCCTGCTGGCCCGCGCGCTGGCAACACGCCCGCCGCCTGGGGCGCTCCAGGCCTGACCCGCGCTCCGCCCGACCGGGAGGAGCGCCAGTCCGCTCAACCGGTCCCAGCAAAGGCAGGAGCCATGCACCATCGAGGACGGACGTTTGTTGTCGCCGTTGCGGCCGCGCTGTTCACGGCCGCGGTGGCCCCCGCAGTCGCGTCGGCGCACGCGCTGCTGCTCGGCACACAGCCGCAATCGCTCAGCACGGTCAAGACCTCGCCACGCGAGGTGATCTTCGAGTTCAACCAAGCCGTCGGCTTCACCCTCGGCGCCGTCGCGGTCTACAACGGCACCGGGTCGCAGGTCGACAACGGCGTCCTCTCGCACCCCGGCGGCCACGAGGACTGGGTCGGCGTCGGGCTGCCCGCGCACCTGCCGGACGGCACCTACACCGCTCGCTACCGGGTCATCTCCGCCGACACCCACATCGTCTACGGCGGCCTGGTTTTCAACGTCGGCCACGCGTCGCGCTCGACGCTGACCGTCTCCGGGCTGATCAGCAAAGATCGCTCCGGGCCAGTGACGAATGTCGCCTTCGGCGTGACCCGCGGGCTGGATTACCTCTCGATCGCGCTGGTCGTTGGCGGTCTCCTGTTCCTGCTGGTGGCGACGCCGCCGGCGCTCCTCGGCGGTGCTTACGAGCGCCGGGTGTGGCGGTTGGTCGCCGCAGGCCTCGCGCTGGGGGTCGTGGTCGGTGTGCTCGGGATCCTGGTTCAGGGCGCGGAGGCAGCCGGGCTCTCGTTTTGGGCGTCGCTGAGGTGGCCGATCATCTCCAACGTCCTGTCCAGCCGCTTCGGCTGGGTCTGGGGCGTGCGGGCGGCCGTGTTCGCACTGTCGCTGGCCGGGCTCGGGGCGCGAAAGCGGCCGGCCTTCAGGCTCTGGCTGGCGGGCGCGTGCGCCTACGCCGTGCTCACGCCGGCACTGGCCGGGCACGCGTCGATCCAGTCGCCTGTCTGGGCCTTCTTCCCCGCCGACGCCCTCCACGTCCTCGCCGCGAGCGTATGGGTGGGCGGGATCGCCTGCATCGTCTTCGCGCTGCCGCTTGCGACGCGCGCCGTGGACCCAAAGGAGCGCACGGCGATACTCGTGGAGGTGCTCGGCCGGTTCTCGCCCGTCGCGCTCGCGTCGGTCGGGGTGCTCGCGGTCACCGGTGTGGTCCAGGCCTACATCGACATTCGCAGCCTCAGCGCCCTGACCGCCACGACCTACGGGCAGCTCGTCCTGCTCAAGACCGGTCTGCTGGGCATTCTGATCGGGCTCGGGGCGATCAATCGCGAACGCGTGATCCCGACGCTCCGCCGGCTACTCGAGGCCGGCTCGACGCCGGGCGCGATCGGCGTGCTGCTGCGGCGCTCGACGCGCGGCGAGCTCGCGGCGATGGCGTGCGTGTTCTCCGTGACCGCCGCGCTCGTCGCCTTCGCGCCGCCGATTGACGCGGCGAGCGGTCCCTTCGCGGAGAACGTGCGTCTGGGACCGGCTGAGCTCGAGGCCTACATCACCCCGGCGCAGGTCGGGGTCAACGCGATGCACCTCTACCTGATCAACGCCCGCACCGGCGCGCCTTTCACCCAGACCAAGCAGCTCACCGTGACGGCGACGCTGCCCGCAAAGGGCATCGGCCCGCTCCCGCAGACGGCCTATGTGACGGGGCCCGGGCATTGGACGGTCACCGACGCGGTGCTCTCGCCGGCCGGGACCTGGGACGTCGCGATCACCGATCGCGTTTCCTTATTTGAGGAGTACAGCGTCACCCTGAAGGTGGTCGTGCGGTGAGCATGACGCTCGTTCACGCCGTGCTGTGCGCGGCTCCGGCGCTGGCGCTCTGGGCGGTTCTCCTGCTCGGCCGCTATCCCGGTGAGCGCGCGGTCGCCGCGCTCGGAGTACGCGGGCGCCGGCGCAGACAACCGGCGCCGCGGCGGCGAGGGCGGCTCGCCGCCGCGCGGCGACCCTCGCCCGATCCGATCGCCTGCTCGCTCGCCGGCCGCGCCCCTCCCACCGCGACGGCGTTCACACGGTTCGTCCCACAAACCTGAAGGGAGCACTTGTGAAGCGACTCGCAAGCCTGATCGCGGCAATCGCCGCGCTCGCAATGCCGGCCGTCGCGGCGGCCCACATCAGCCTGCACCCGAACGAGATCCCCGCCGGCGCGTTCGTGACGTTGAACGTGCGCGTGCCAGGCGAACAGCCCGGAGCCTATGCGTACAAGGTGGTGATGCAGATGCCGCAAGGGTTCACCGACGTCGACGTCGAGAACGTCCCGGGCTGGACGGCGCAGGAGACGATCACGACCCTGAAGAAGCCGCTGCAGACAGCCGACGGACCGGTCGATCAGGTGGTCTCGCAGGTCAGCTGGACCGGTGACCGCTCGACGCTCGGGCGCCTGGAGAACGGTTACTTCATCCAGTTCCCGCTCGACGTCACGATCCCCTCAGACCTCGCCGGGAAGCCGTTGACCTTCAAGACCGTCGAGTTCTACTCCAACGGCAAGAACGCCTACTGGATCGGGCCGCCCTCGGCCACCTACCCGGCACCGACGATCAACATCACCGCCGCCGGCGGCGTGATCGAGGACGTGGCGGGGAACGAGGCGGGTCCGCTACCCGGATTCGTGCCGACGGGGCAGGCGAGCGCCACCTCGGTGAGCGCCAAGCCGAACTCGAACACCTTGGCGATCATCGCAATCGTGCTCGCTGCGCTCGCGCTGATGGCGACCTCCGCCACGGCGCTGACGCGGCGGCGCGCCACCTGAAGGCGGTGGGCTCGCGGCGCAGGCACGGCGCCGCGAGCCCACCTGTAGGCGCTTCGGCGCACGCACCCGCAGTCGGCCCGGGTCCGGGCCGCATCGCAGGCGCGCTCGTGCGTCCCGGCCGTCACGTGAAGGTATCGTTGCGCCTCGCATGTCCGCCGCCGTCACGACGACCGTCACCGAGCTTCCGCAGTCGCGGGTGCGAGTCGAGGTCGTCGTGGCGCCCGAGGACGTCGCCCGCGCGACCGACGCGGCCGCGGCGCGGATCGGCCGCGACCTCAAGCTCCCCGGCTTTCGCAAGGGCAAGGTGCCGGCGGCGGTGGTGATCGGGCGGATGGGCCGTGAGGCAATCGTCGAGGACGCCGTACGCGAGCGTCTCGCGCGCTGGTATTCGGCGGCGATCGGCGAGTCCGGGATCGTCACCGTCGGCGACCCCGACATCACGCTGGGTGATCTCCCCGCCGAGCACGAGCCGTTCGCCTTCTCGTTCGAGATCGGCGTGCGACCGGTCGCGACGCTCAAGCAGTGGCGCGGAATCGAGGCGCCGCGCCGCGAGGCGGCCGTCGCCGAAGAACAGATCGACGCGCAGATCGAGCAGGCCCGGGACCGCCTTGCGCGCCTCGAGGCAGCCGACCGCGCGGCGGCCGCCGGGGACTTCGTCGTCGTCGACTTCACGGCCGCGATCGACGGCGAGCCGATCGAAGGGGGAGAGGGCCGCGCGCAGCTGATCGAGCTCGGCGCCGGGCGGCTGATTCCGGGCTTCGAGGAAGGGCTCCTCGGCGTTCGCGCCGGCGAGCAGCGCACGCTTGAGCTGCGCTTTCCCGACGACTACGCCGCCGCCGAGGTGGCCGGGCGCGACGCCGTGTTCGAGGTCAGCGTGGCCGAGGTGCGCGAGAAGGTCCTGCCCGAGCTGGACGACGACTTCGCGCTCGAGGCGGCCGGTCTGGACTCGCTGGAAGAATTGCGGGAAGACCTGCGCACCCGGCTGCTCGAGGTCGACGAGCGCGCGGTCGAAAGCGAGTTTCGAGGCGCTGTGCTCGAAGCCGCAGGGCAGGCCGCCTCGATCACCCTGCCCGAGACGCTGATCGACGCTCGCGCCAGGGAGGCGCTGGAGCGCAGCCTGCACTCGCTCTCGCACCGGGGCATCACCAAGGAGGCCTACCTCGAGATCACCGGCGCGAGCGAGGAGGAGCTGATCGCGAACGCGCGGCCGAACGCCGAGCGCGCGCTGCGCGCCGAGGCGGTGGTGGCCGCGATCGTGGCCGCCGAGTCGATCGAGCCGAGCGACGACGAGTTGCTCGCCGCGCTTGAACACAGCGCGCAGCCCGACGAGAGCGGCCGTGTCAGCGACCCCAAGAAGCTGCTCACGCAGCTGCGCCGCGCCGGGCGCCTCGAGGAGTTCCGCGCCGACGTGGCCGCCGACCAGGCGCTCGAGCGCCTCGTGGCGGAGGCGGTCGCGATCACGCCCGAGCGGGCGGCGGCGCGCGAAAAGCTCTGGACCCCTGGGTCCTGACGGCCCCGCCGGCGCACTCGCCGGCGCGCCGCTCGCGGGCAGGCTTCCCACCCCCCGGAGCGGCACATCCCGGTTGGTAGACTCGGCTTGGAGGCGGTGCTGCTTTGCACTTGCCGGGAGGAATCGAGCCAGGCAAGCGAAACAAAGCGAGGACCATGAGCCCACTGATCCCGATGGTTGTCGAGCAGACCTCCAGAGGCGAGCGCGCGTTTGACATCTACAGCCGCTTGCTCAACGAGCGGATCATCTTTCTGGGGACGCCGATCGACGACCAGATCGCGAACCTGATCGTTGCGCAGCTGCTGCACCTGGAGAGCGAGGATCCCGACAAGGACATCTCGCTCTACATCAACTCGCCCGGCGGCTCGGTGTACGCGGGGCTCGCGATCTACGACACCATGCAGTTCGTCAAACCGGACGTTCAGACGATCTGCGTCGGCATCGCGATGTCGATGGGTGCCCTGCTTTTGGCCGGTGGCGCCAAGGGCAAGCGGATGGCGTTGCCGAACGCGAAGATCCTGATCCACCAGGTCAGCTCAAGCTTCCAGGGGCAGGCGACCGACATAGAGATCCATGCGCGGGAGATCATCGACGTGCGCAGGCGCCTGGACGAGATCATCGCCCTGCACACGGGCAAGTCCGTCGATGAGGTCAAGACCGACACCGAACGCGATTACTTCATGAGCTCCGAGGAAGCAACCGCATACGGCATCATCGACCGCGTCATCTCCGAGCACTGAGCAAAGCCGATGGCGCGCCCGACCGATTCCAACGAACAGCTGCTGTGCAGCTTCTGCGGCAAGTCGCAGCGGCAGGTCAAGAAGCTGATCGCCGGGCCGGGCGTCTACATCTGCGACGAGTGCATCGATCTCTGCAACGAGATCATCGACGAGGAGCTCGTCGCACCGGCGAGCTTCGACATCTCGGATCTGCCCAAGCCGCGCGAGATCTACGACGTCCTCGACGAGTACGTGATCGGGCAGGACAACGCCAAGCGCACGCTGTCGGTTGCCGTCTACAACCACTACAAGCGCGTGCAGATGATGGCCGTCGACGACGCCGAGATCGAGTTGCAGAAGTCCAACATCCTGCTGCTCGGCCCGACCGGGTGCGGCAAGACGCTGCTCGCGCAGACGCTCGCACGGATCCTCAACGTGCCGTTCGCGATCGCGGACGCGACCGCGCTGACGGAGGCCGGCTACGTCGGCGAGGACGTCGAGAACATCCTGCTGAAGCTGATTCAGGCCGCCGACTACGACGTCAAGAAGGCCGAGACCGGGATCATCTACATCGACGAGGTCGACAAGATCGCGCGCAAGGCCGACAACCCGTCGATCACGCGCGACGTCTCCGGCGAGGGGGTGCAGCAGGCGCTCCTGAAGATCCTCGAGGGGACCTCCGCCTCGGTGCCGCCGCAGGGCGGGCGCAAGCACCCCCACCAGGAGTTCCTGACGATCGACACGACGAACATCCTGTTCATCTGCGGCGGCGCGTTCGCGAACCTCGACCGCGTGATCGAGCGGCGAATCGGCCACAAGGGCGTCGGCTTCGGGGCGGCGATCGCCGAGCGCCAGGCCAAGGACCCGGGGGAGATCTTCGAGCGCTGCCTGCCCGAGGACCTCGTGCTCTACGGGCTGATCCCCGAGTTCATCGGCCGCCTGCCGGTGATGTCGGCGGTCCACCAGCTGACCCACAGCGACCTCGTCGCGATCCTGACCGAGCCGCGCAACGCGCTCGTGAAGCAGTTTCAGCGTTTCTTCTCCTTCGACGGCATCGAGCTGGTCTTCTCCGACGACGCGCTGGTCGCCGTCGCCGAGAAGGCGCTCGAGCGCGAAACCGGCGCGCGCGGCCTGCGCTCGATCATCGAGGAGGTCCTGCTCGAGGTGCAGTTCGAGCTGCCCTCGCGCCGCGACGTGAAGAAATGCGTCGTCACACGGGAGACGGTCGAGAAGGGTCTCACGCCGACGCTCGTAACCGAGGCGGTGCCGGAGGAAGAGGCCTCGAGCGGCGAGAGCCTCGAAGAAGCCGGCTGAGCCGGGCCTCGCGGCCGCGACGGATGCGCCGGTAGCCTACGGCTCAGTGTCGGACCCACGCTCGATCAAAGACCTGGAAGCACGCACGCGGTTCGAACCGGCCGAGGTCGAGCCGCGCCTGATCGGGCAGTGGCTTGCCTCGGGACTTTTTCACCCGCAACCCCTCGGCACGGCGGCGGAGAACTACTCCATCGCGATCCCGCCGCCGAACGTCACCGGGGCGCTGCACATGGGGCACGCGTTTGGGGGCACGATCCAGGACGTCCTGATCCGCCAGGCGCGGATGCGCGGGCAGCGCACGAAGTGGATCTTCGGCACAGATCATGCGGGCATCGCGACCCAGACGCAGGTCGAGCGCCAGCTCCTGCGCGAGGGCACGACGCGCGAGACGCTCGGGCGCGAGGCGTTCGTGGCGCGCACCTGGCGCTGGCGCGAGGACTACGGCTCGACCATCGTCGAGCAGTACAAGCGCCTTGGCGCCTCGTGCGACTTCGACGACGAGCGCTTCACGCTCGACCCGGCCTACGCTGACGCCGTGCTTGCGGTGTTCGTCAAGCTCTACGAACGCGGTCTGATCAAGCGCGACAACTACCTCGTCAACTGGGACCCCGGGAGCGGCTCGGCGATCTCCGATCTCGAGGTCGAGGAACGCGAGCAGACCGACACGCTCTACCGCATTGCCTATCCGCTCGCGGACGGGGGCGGGGAGATTGTGATCGCCACGGTGCGACCGGAGACGATGCTCGCCGACGTCGCCGTTGCGGTGCACCCCGACGACGAGCGCTACAGCGCCCTGGTCGGGAAGGAGGTCATCCTGCCGCTCGCCGGCCGCCGGCTGCCGATCATCGCCGACTCCTATGTGAAGCCGGAGTTCGGCACCGGCGCGCTGAAGATCACGCCGGGCCACGATCCCAACGACTTCGAAATCGGCCGCCGCCACGCACTCGATGTGTTGTCGGTGATCGGCGAGGACGGGCGCATGCGCGACTCGGCCGGCCCGGCGTTCGCCGGTTTGCTCGTCGCCGAGGCGCAGGCCGCCGTCGTCGCGGCGCTCGAGGCCGAGGGCGTCCTGCGCGCGAGCGAGCCATACACCCATGCCGTCCCGTTCTCGCACCGCTCGGGCGAGCGGATCGAGCCGCTCGTCTCATTGCAGTGGTTCATGCGCATGGAGGAACTGGCCGCGCCGGCGATCGCGGCCGTCAAGGTCGGTGACGTCCGCTTTCACCCGCAGCGCTGGGGAGCGGTTTACCTGCGCTGGATGGAGGAGATCCGCCCGTGGTGCGTGTCGCGGCAGCTGTGGTGGGGGCATCGCCTGCCCGTGTACTACTGCGACGCCTGCGAGGAGACCTATGTCACCGTCTCGGCACCCGAGCGCTGCGGCGCCTGCGACGGGGAGCTGCGCCAGGACCCGGACGTGCTCGACACGTGGTTCTCGAGTGCGCTGTGGCCGTTCGCGACGCTCGGCTGGCCCGCCGACACGCCCGAGCTTCAAGCGTTCTACCCGACCGATGCGCTCGTCACCGCCCGCGAGATCATCTATCTCTGGGTCGCGCGGATGATCATGATGGGCATCGAGTTCACGGGGCAGGTCCCGTTCACCGACGTCTACATCACGTCCGTCATCCAGGCCCCCGACGGCCGGCGGATGTCGAAATCGCTCGGGACCGGCATCGACCCGCTGAACGAGATCGACCGCAGCGGCGCCGACGCGGTGCGCTTCGGCATGCTCGCGATGTCCTCGACACAGGACGTGCGCTACAGCGTCGAGAAGATCGAGCAGGGCGAGAAGCTCGCCAACAAGCTGTTCAACGCGGCGCGCTTCGTGCTGCTGAAGATCGGCGACGACGTCGCGCCGGCGCAGGCGCTGCCGAGCGCCGTCGAGGACCGCTGGATCCTCTCGCGCCTGGCTCGCTTCGAGCAGGAGCTGGGTGAGCGAATCGGCGCCTACGACTTCGCGCGCGCGGCGCTCGCGCTCTACGACTTCGTCTACGGCGATCTGTGCGACTGGTACATCGAGCTGATCAAGGGGCGGATCGATGAGCCGCAGCTGCGCTCGACGCTTCGCTTCCTGCTGCGCGAGACGCTTCAGCTCGCCCATCCGATCCTCCCGTTCGTGACCGAGGAGCTGTGGCAGTACGCGCGCGAGGCCGATGAGGGACTTCTCGCCGGCGTCGTGCGCGAGGACTCGGGCGGCGCCGCGATCGACACGGCCGCCGAGGCATCGCTCGAGCGCGTGATCGCCGCGACGCAGGCGATTCGCAGCTGGCGTGACGAGGTCGGCGTGCGGCCCGGAGAACCACTGAACGCGCGCCTGGACGCGGACGGCTACGCGGAGCTCGAACCGCTGCTGGCGCGGATCGCCCGCCTCCAGCTGCACACCGCGGGCGAGGCCGCGGTCGCGACGGTCAACATCCCCGGCGGAACCCTGGGGATCCTCGCCGGCGTCGATCTGAGCGCCCACGCTGAACGGATCGAGCGCGAGCGCGAGCGGGTCGAGCGCGAAATCGGGCGGGTGCGCGAGAAGCTCGCAAACGCTGCGTTCGTCGCCAACGCGCCCGCCGAGCTGGTCGCCGCGTCGCGCGCGAAGCTGGCCGCCCTGGAGGACGAGCTCTCAAGCCTCGAGGGGCCCGGGGGCGGGCGGTGAGCTCCAGCTCCGCCGGCCCGCAGGCGAACTGGAGCGCGCAGGACGCCGAGCGCTACCTGCTCGCCCGCGAGCAATTCGGCATGCGCTTCGGCCTCGACCGCATGCGCCGGATGCTCAACGTGCTCGAGCTGCCGCGGCTCTCCTTCCCGACGATCCACGTCGTCGGCACCAACGGGAAATCCTCGACGACGCGAATGATCGCGGCGCTCCTCGCGCGTGAAGGCCTCCACGTCGGCTGCTTCACCTCGCCGCATCTGCTCTCCTACCGCGAGCGCATCCAGATCGGCGAGCGCGACATCGCACCGGAGCGCTTCGCCGCGGCGATCGCGCGCACCGTTCACGCCGCCGAGATGGTCGATCGCAGCGCGCCGGAACCCGGCGACGTCGTCACTCAGTTCGAGCTGCTGACGGCTGCCGCGCTGTGGGAATTCGAAGCGGCCGCCGTCGACGTCGCCGTGCTCGAGGCCGGGCTCGGCGGCCGTTACGACGCCACCAACGTCGTCGACTCGCGGGTCGCGGTGCTCACCAACGTCGGGCTCGAGCACACGCGCTACCTGGGCCCGACGGTGACCGACATCGCACGGGAGAAGCTCGACGTCGTGCGTCCCGGGGCCACGCTGGTCGTCGGCGCCGATCTCGATCCCGCGGCGCTCGAGCTGGCGCGTGCGACCGCGCAGGAGCGCGGCGCCACGCTCGTCGAGTCAAGCGCCCAGCTGGATGTCGAGCTGCGCTCGGGCGGCGGTTACCAGCGGCGCAACTTCGCCGCCGCGGCCGCCGCGGTGCGGGCCTTTCTCGGACGCGACCCAAGCCATGACCATCTTGTGGCGGTCGCTGCCGAGCTGGTCGTTCGCGGACGCTTCGAGGTGCTCGAGGGCATGCCGGTCACGCTGCTCGACGGCGCCCACAACGACGGCGGCATCGAGGCGCTCGCGCAGTCGCTGCCCGCGTTCGTCGCGGGTCGCCGGCTCGTTGCGGTGATCTCGATCCTCGACGACAAGGACGCCGCGGGGATGCTCGCCAGGCTGCTCCCACATTGCGATGCGGCGATCTTCACGACCTGCACGAGCCCGCGGGCGCTGCCGGCTGCGACGCTCGCGTCACTGGCAGGACAGATCGGCGGCGTGCCCGCCGATGTGCTCGCCGGCCCGCACCGGGCGCTGGCGCGCGCCCGCGAGCTGGCGGGCGAGGACGGCGTCGTGCTGGCGACCGGCTCGATCTATCTGATCGCGGACCTGCTGCGTCCGGAGGGGGCTCCGGGAGGCTCGGTGCTGTGAGCGACGACGACGGCGGCGGGCCCTCACTGCTTGCGATGATCGCCGGCGTCGCCCTGACGGTGGCGCTTGTGATCCTCCTGTTCGTCGGAATCGGCTACCTGTTCGGTCGTCTGTTCCTGTAGCTACACTCGCTGGAAGGGTGCCTGCAACGCTCGCATATTTCGGAATTCAGAACGATGGCGTGAACCTCGCCATCAACCTGCTGATCCTGTTCCTCGTGATCATCTGGCTCGCGATGATCTACTGGACGCGAGCGGACGCCAAGCGGCGCATCGCCGACCCGGTCCTGGTCGTTTGCGCGACCGCTGCGGCGCTGTTCCCGTTCATTGGCACGATCGTCTACATGATCGTGCGCCCGCCGGAATATCTCGACGACATTCGCGAGCGCGAGCTCGAGATGGCGGCGTCGGAGGCGCGTATTGCGCAGCTCTCCTACTTCGCCTGCCAGCACTGCGGGCAGGAGGTCGAGAAGGACTTCGTGATCTGCCCGAGCTGCCACAGCCGCCTGCGCGACCCGTGCCCGAACTGCAACCGGCCGCTCGAGATGACGTGGAGCGTTTGCCCCTACTGCGAAGCCTCAGTGGTGGCGGGCCTGCACCCGCCGCGGCGGCGGCGCGAGGCACTGGCGAGCGACGCGCCGCCCGCCTCATAGGCTGCCCGCCGCGCGCCTGCCGCCCCGAAGCCGTCCACCCGATCAAGCCCGAACCCCCCAACGGAGGAGCCCGATGGAACGCACGCTCATTCTTGCCAAGCCTGATGCCTACTCACGCAGCCTGAGCGGTGAGATCCTCGCGCGGTTCGAGCGCAAGGGCCTGCGGCCGGTTGCGCTCGCGGTGCTGACGATGACACGCGAGCTCGCCGAGCGCCATTACGCCGAGCACCTCGAGAAGCCGTTCTTTGGTGAGCTGGCCGAGTTCATCACCTCCGGGCCGCTCGTCGCCATGGTGCTGGAGGGACCCTCGGCGATCGCCGCCGCGCGCCAGCTGATCGGTGCGACGAACCCGCTCGAGGCGGCGCCCGGCTCGATCCGCGGCGACCTGGCGATCGCGACGGGCGAGAACCTCGTGCACGGCTCGGACGGACCCGAGTCGGCGGCGCGCGAGATCGGGATCTTCTTCCCCGAGCTCTGAGTGTCAGTGGCGTCCGCCGCCGGCCGGCTCGTGCTCGCGTCGCGCTCGCCGCAGCGGCGCGCGATCCTCGATGCCCTGGGGGTCGCGTTCGTTGTGCGGCCCTCCGGCTTCGAGGAGCGCGAGCTGGGCGAGCCGAGGGCGGTGGCGTTGCACAACGCGCTCGGGAAGGCGTCCGCGGTGGCCCGGGGCGACGGGGAGGTGGTGCTCGGCGTCGACACGGTCGTGTCGCTCGCAGGCCGGCTCTACGGGAAGCCGGCGGATCCGGCGCAGGCGCGCGAGACGCTCCGGGCGCTGTCGGGCGAGACGCACACGGTGCTCAGCGCGCTCGCGCTCGAAGGACTGGCGGAGGTGCCCCGCACCGCGACCTGCGAGACCGAAGTCAGCTTTCGCGAGCTCGACGAGGCGACGATCGAGTGGTACGTGCGCGGCGGCGAATGGCGCGATCGCGCCGGCGGCTACGCGATCCAGGGGGCGGGCTGCGCGCTCGTCGACGCGATCGCCGGCGAGTGGACGAACGTGGTCGGCCTGCCGGTCGGCGCTCTGCTGAGCGTCCACCCGGCGCTGCTCAGCGCGCGCAACAATCGTTTCAGCCCGCAAAATCAGGCTGAATTGCAGCACTAACGTGGTCTTGGGCCGCCCCGCTCCAAGCCGGATGCAACGCGGCGTCCGCTACACTGCGTCACTCCAAGGCGGGGGCGTCCTCGTACAGCCGTCCCCCGCGCACCGCAGCGCAGGCGGCGCGGCGCGGCCGCCCCGATCCACGTCTTGCGCACTGCCTCCAAATGGGTTTTTTCAGCTACATGACCGGGTTCGGCGGCCGCGATATGGCCGTCGATCTCGGCACGGCGAACACGCTCGTCTACGTACGCGGACGGGGCATTGTGCTGTCGGAGCCGAGCGTCGTCGCGATCGACTCGCGCACCGGTGAGGTGCACGCCGTCGGCATCGAGGCCAAGCGGATGCTCGGGCGCACGCCCGGGACGATTTCCGCGATCCGGCCGCTCAAGGACGGCGTGATCGCCGACTTCGACGTGACCGAGGAGATGCTGCGCCATTTCATCCAGAAGGTGCATCAGAGCCGCTTCGCGCACCCGCGCGTGGTCGTCTGTGTGCCGTCCGGGGTGACAGGCGTCGAGAAGCGCGCGGTCGAGGAGGCCTGCCTGTCGGCCGGCGCGCGCCAGGCCTACCTGATCGAGGAGCCGATGGCTGCCGCGATCGGCGCGGGCCTGCCGGTCGGCGAGCCAACCGGGTCGATGGTCGTCGACATCGGCGGCGGCACCTCCGAGGTCGCGGTGATCTCGCTCGGCGGGATCGTCGTCTCGCAGTCGATCCGGATCGCCGGTGACGAGCTGGACGAGGCGATCATCAACTACGCCAAGCGCGAGTACAAGCTGCTGATCGGGCAGCAGACGGCCGAGGAGCTGAAGCTCGAGATCGGGTCGGCATTCCCGATGGCCGAGGAGCTGCAGGCCGAGATCCGCGGGCGCGACATGGTGTCGGGCCTGCCGAAGACGGTCGTGCTGACCAGCGAGGAGCTGCGCGTCGCGATCGAGGAGCCGCTGGCGCAGATCATCGACGCGATCAAGGCAACGCTCGACCGCACCCCGCCGGAGCTGGCCTCCGACATCATGGATCGTGGCATCGTGCTCGCCGGCGGCGGCGCGCTGCTGCAGGGCCTCGCCGACCGCATCCGCGACGAGACGCAGATCCCGACGCACCTCGCCGAGTCGCCGCTGACGTGCGTCGCGGTCGGCTCGGGCCGCTCGCTCGAGGAGTTCGAGGTCATCCACCGCACCAACCGCGCCAGCGGGCGCAACGGCAACCGCCGCCGCCGCCGCTGATGCCCGCGCCGGCGCCCACCCATCCCCCGTTCAGAGGCGATGCGCCCCTACCCTTCAACGCGACCCCAAATTCAGCGTGCATGACAAGAACGTTCGCCGGCGACGGGCAGTGCTCGCACTGCTCGTCGTTCTCTCCCTGATCCTGATCAGCGCGAGCTTCGGAGGCTCGGGCGGCGGCCCTCTGCACACGGTGCAGAGCGGGTTCCTCGACGTGCTCTCGCCGGTCGAGACCGGCGCCAGCAAGGCCCTGACCCCCGTCCACGACCTGTTCAACTGGGTTGGCGACGTGTTCCACGCGGCCAGCCAGCGCGACAAGCTCCGCAAGGAGCTCTCGGCGGCGGACAAGCAGATCGTCGCGCTCCAGGCGCAGCAGAGCTCGAGCGCGGATGCCGCCAAGCTCCGCCGAATCGACACGACGCTGCAGCTCTCCTCCGCCGCCACGGTCGACGCGAGCGTGGTCAGCCAGCCGCAGAGCCTGTGGGTCAGCCACGTGACGATCGACGCCGGCAGCGGCGCCGGCGTTGCTGTCAACGACCCGGTGATCGATCCCGACGGCCTGATCGGCACGGTCAGCGACGTCGCCGCCGACTCGGCGATCGTGACGCTGATCAACGACCCCTCCTCGGGTGTGGCGGCGCGCGACAGCGGCAGCCGCGAGATCGGCCTGATCGTGCCGCAGCCCGGCAGCCCGGGGGAGCTTCAGCTGCTCGACGTCTCGCAGCCGAGCGAGGTGAAGCTGGGGGACCTGGTCGTGACCGCCGGCGAGCGTGCGACGGCGGGCGCCACGCTGTTCCCGGCCAACATCCTGATCGGGCAGGTCACCGCGGTGGCGTCCGCGGCCGACCCGCTCGGCACGATCACCGTGACGCCGGCCGCCGATCTGACCTCGCTCGAGCGCGTGCAGGTCCTGACGGGGGCCCGCTCGTGAGTGACACGACCAACCTGACGCTGCGCCTGGCGGTTCTCGCCCTCGTTTCCGTTCTCGTGCAGATCGCCGGCGTCGCGCAGGTGCGGATCCTCGGCGTCAACGCGGACCTCTCGCCGCTCGTGGTGGCCGCGGCGGGATTCCTGACCGGAGCGCTGCCGGGGGCGATGTTCGGCTTTGGCGTGGGGATCTTCGTCGACCTCGCGTTCGCCGAGACGCTCGGAGTGTCGGCGCTCGTCTACGTGCTCGTGGGCTACGGCGCGGGCAGGGTGCGCGAACTGCGCGCCCCCGAGGCTCCGTTCACTCCGCTCGCGCTCGGCGCGGCGGCGACCGCGGTCGCGTCGGTCGGCTACGCGGTGCTCGAGTTCGCCCTCGGCGTCACGGCACCCGTCAGCCTGCTGCTGGTGCGTGACATCCTGATCACCATCGCGCTGAACTCGCTGATCGCCGTGCCGGTCTACTCACTCGTCCGCCGCTGGCTGATCCCGGCGCTGCCCGAGGATCCGCGCCGCCGGCGGCGGCGCGCGTACACGACCGGCGGCCTGAGCCCGCTCTCGCGTTCGTGATCGAGAGCCCGCTCCAGCGCCGTGCGCCGCTGCCGCCGCAGCTGACCAGGCGTGTCGGGGTGCTCGGCATCGTCGTGGTCGCCATGTTTGGCGTGATCGCGTTTCGCCTGTGGTACCTGCAGGTGCTGACCGGCACGCAGAACGCGGCGAGGGCGACGGCGCTGGTGGTGCGCCCGATCGCGATCCAGCCGCCGCGCGGCAACATTCTCGACAGCCACGGCAACCTGCTCGCCGGCTACCGGGTCGCGCCGCAGGTCGCGATCGTCGCCGACGACCTACCGCCGATCGGTCCGGCGCGCCGTCTCCTCTACCGCCGCCTCGCGCGGGTGCTCGGGATCGGCTGGGCGCACATCCGCTCGGTCGTCGACGACACGGCGATCGCGCCGCCGGGCTACGCGCCGACCGACGTCATGGACGACGTCCCGGAGCGCGCCTGGGTCTACATCGGCGAGCGCAAGTCGCTGTTCCCGGGAGTCATCGTGCGCCAGGTCTACGTGCGCGAGTACCCCCGGGGCGAGATTGGCGCCGTCGTGCTCGGGCAACTCGGGCAGGTCAGCACCCAGGAACTCACGCAGTCGCCGTTCAAGGGCATCGCCGCGGGCACGGTCGTCGGCCAGTCGGGGCTCGAGGCCACCTACCAGACCTACCTCCAGGGCACGCCGGGCGTCGACCACGTCGACGTCGACGCCGCGGGCTATCCGATCGCCGCCAAGTCCAATACCAAGCAGCCGGTCCCCGGTGATCAGCTGAGCACGTCGCTGGACCTCGGGCTGGAGCGCGAGGGCTACATCGCGGTCGACGAGGCTCGCCAGCGGGCGCCGCAGGCAACGGGACAGCCGGCCCCGGCCGCCGCTTTCGTGGCGATGGACCCAACGACGGGGCGCGTACTCGCGCTCGGCTCCGTTCCGAGCTACAACGCGAATGACTTCGCGACGCCCATCTCGACCAGTACCTACGACGCGATCAAGGCGGAGGACCACGCGCTCGTCGACCGCGCGATCGACGGCCTCTATCCGACCGGCTCGACGTTCAAGCCGATCACGGCACTCGGCGCCCTGAACGCGGGGCTGATCACCGCGCAGACCAGCCAGGGGGCAGGGTCCTGCGTGACCTTCGGCACGACACAGAAGTTCTGCAACTCGGGTGGCAGCAACTACGGCGACGTCGACCTCGTCGGCGCGCTGACGCAGTCCGTCGACACCTATTTCTACAAGGTCGGCGCGGCCGCCAACGACAGCTCCGACCCGATCCAGGCCGAGGCCCGCGCGCTCGGGCTGGGCAGCTCGCCCGGGATCGACCTTCCCGGCGGCGGCTCCCCGGGAGTGGTGCCCGACGCCGCCTACATCAGGGCGCTCAACGCCCAGTACCTCGCGCAGTACTGCGCCGGCAGCCACCCCAAGCCGGCCGACGCGAAATCGCAGCTCGCGCTCACCGCCTGCTCGCAGGGCTACCTGCAGCCGGCCTGGACGATCGGCCAGAACGTCCTGCTCGCGACCGGGCAGGGCTTCCTGCTGGCCAGCCCGCTGCAGCTGGCGGTCGCCTACTCGGCCATCGTCAACGGCGGCAAGGTGTTCTCGCCGAAGATCGGCTGGAAGATCCTCTCGCCCTCCGGGGCGCTCGTGCAGCAGTTGCCGGCACCGACCTACCGCAAGATCGCGCTGAACCCGGCCTACCAGGCACTCGTCATGGAGGGCCTGCACGGCGCCGCGCAGAGCCCGAGCGGCACCTCCTACGCCACCTTCGGCAGCTTCCCGCGCACGATCTACGGCAAGACCGGGACCGCCGTGCACACGGGCCAGCCCGACCAGTCGTGGTACGTCGCCTACGCGCCCGACGCCAAGCGCCCGATCGTGATCGCGGTCACCGTCGAGCGCGGCGGATTCGGCGCCGCCGCCGCAGCGCCCGCCGCACGCCTGATGCTGTCACAGTGGTTCGGGCTGCCGAAGCACTGGGTCGCCGGCACGAGCACCGATCTCTGATGGCCACCACCGTCATCCAAACACCAAAACAGGGCCGCGATCCCGCGACGCTCGCGCCGCGCGCGATCAGGATCGGGCTGGATCCGATCCTGGCCGCGGCCGCGATCGCTCTTGGAGTCGCGTCGATCGTCACACTCGGCGGGATCAGCCACGCGCAGATGGTCCGCCAGGGGGGTTATCTGGCGGTCGGGCTGATCGCGATGGTCGTGCTCTCGCGCTTTGACTACTCGCGGCTGCGCGAGCTGAAATGGGGCCTCTATGTGATCCTGATCGGCGCGATCCTCGTCGTGATCGCGATCGGCAAGAGCATCGGCGGCATCTCGACCCGCTCGATCGGCATCTCCGTTTTCTCCTTCCAGGCGTCCGAGGTCGGCAAGGTGCTGCTGATCGTCTTCCTCGCGGCGTTCGTCGTGGACAGCTCGCGCAAGACGACCGGGCGCCAGCTCGTGGCACGCGTGATGCTGCTCGCGCTGGTCCCGACGATGCTCGTGATCGCCGAGCCCGACCTCGGCTCGGGACTGGTCTACATCGCCGCGGCCTTCGCGGTGCTCTACATCGCGGGCGTCGAGGCGAAGTATCTGGCGGCGGTTCTCGCGTTGGGTGTGGCGGCGCTCGGGCTCGTGCTCGTCGTCGGACCGCTGGTCGGCTTTCACACCTACCAGGCGGAGCGCCTGACCGCGTTTCTCGACCCCGGGGCGGTCCCGGCGTCGCAGATCAAGAGCGCGCTCTACCAGCAGCAGCAGTCGCTGACCGCGATCGGCGCGGGCCAGAAGTTCGGCCTGGGCTCGGTCGCGACCAACACCGCCGCCAACTTCGTGCCCCTCAACACCACGGACTTCATCTTCGCGGCGCTGGCGGAGCGTTTCGGCTTCGCCGGCGCCGCGGTTGTTTTATCGCTGTATGCGTTGATCATCTGGCGGGCGCTGCGAATCGTCGCGGCCGCCAAGAACCTGTTCGGCGCGCTCATCGCCGCCGGAATCGTCGCGATGCTCGCATTTCAGGTGTTCGTCAACGTCGGCGTGGCGGTGGACATCCTCCCCGTCACCGGCGTGACGCTGCCCCTGTTGAGCTACGGCGGCTCCTCGGTACTAACCACGTTCCTGGCGCTCGGTCTGCTCCAGTCGATCCATGCGCAGGCGCGCATCGCGGCTGGAACTAAGGGCCGTGTGCTCAGCTTCTAGAAGAAATGGAAATCACTCGTGAAAAAGCAAGTACTTGTCAGCGTCGATCGCGGCGAGACCCGCGTTGCGCTGCTGGAGGCCTCCGGCACCCCCGGCGCCTCGAAGCGACGGGGCGGCGGGGGTGCCGACCCGGGCCGCGGCTACCGCGTGGCCGAGCTCTACCTGGAGCGCCGCGGTGCGCGCTCGATTGTCGGCAACATCTACAAGGGGGTCGTCGACAACGTCCTGGTCGGCCTGGAGGCGGCGTTCGTCGACATCGGCCTGGACAAGAACGGCTTCCTGCACGTCGATGAGATCGTCCTGCCGGGCGTCGAGGCGCCCCGCCGCGGCCGCGGCACCGGCAACGACGCGCAGGACATCGCGACGCTGCTGAAACCCGGGCAGGAGGTCGTCGTCCAGGTCGTCAAGGACCCGCTGAAGACGAAGGGCGCGCGCCTCTCGATGGAGCTGACGATCGCCGGGCGCTACATGGTCTACACCCCGACCGGCGAGGGCGTCGGCGTGTCGCGGCGGCTCGAGGACTCAGAGCGCGAGCGGCTGCGCAAGGAGACGAAGGGCCTTGACCTGCGCGGCGGCGGCGCGATCGTGCGCACCGCGGCGCATGGCGCCGTGCGAGCCGACTTCGAGCGCGAGATGCTCTACCTCTTCAAGCTGCACGAGGTGCTGGAGAAGCGCGTTGAGACCTCGCGCGCCCCGGCCCTGGTTTTTCAGGAGGCGGACCTTTCGGTCCGGGTCGTTCGCGACATCTTCTCCGAGCACTTCGAGCGTGCCGTCGTCGACGATCCAGACCAGCACCACAGGCTCGTGTCCTTCTTCACCCGCACCGCTCCGGAGCTGGTTGGGCGCGTGGAGCTCTACCAGGGCGAGACGGGCCTCTTCGACACCTACAAGGTCAACCCCGTGATCGACTCGCTGCTCGGCCGGCGCGTGGACCTCGAGAGCGGCGGCTACCTGATGATCGACTACGCCGAGGCGCTGACCGTGATCGACGTCAACACCGGCTCGTTCATCGGCCGCGGCAAGGGCGCGCGCCTGGAGGACACGATCACCAAGACCAACCTCGAGGCGGCGGAGGAGGTCGTCAACCAGCTTCGCCTGCGCGACATCGGCGGCATCATCGTGATCGACTTCATTGACATGGCCCGCGCGCGCAACCGCGACGCCGTGCTGAAAACGCTGCGCAAGGCGCTCGACGAGGACCGCACGAAGACCTTCACGGCCGAGATCTCACGGCTCGGCCTGGTCGAGATGACGCGCCAGAACGTCACCGAGGGCCTGCGCGAGATCATGTCGCGCGAGTGTCCGACCTGCCACGGGGACGGTGTGATCCGCTCGGAGGAGACGATCGCGATCGACTTCGAGCGACGGCTGCGCGAGGTCGCGGCCGCCGATCCGGGTGATGAATCCTTCCTCGTGCAGATGAACCCGCGCGTCAGTGCCCAGTTCACCGGCCACAACGCGCGCGTGCTGCACGCGCTCGAGGCCCAGACCGGCAAGTTCTTCCACTTCGAGGGCTCCGAGGGGCTCGCGCTCGACCACTTCGCGGTGACCTTCCAGGGCACCCGCGCCGAGGTCGAGGAGCGCGCCGTGCCGTTCCGTGTCGGCGAGGAGGTGCTGGTCGAGATCGTCGAGCCGCACATGTATGACGCCGACGACGCGGTCGCCAAGATCGACGGCTACATCATCTCCGTGCGCGGCGGCGGCCCGCTCGTCGGGCAGAAGCTGATGGTCCGCATCGAGGAGGTCGGGCGCACCGCCGCGGTCGCGTCGCCGATCGATGCGCCGCCGCGGCCAGCCGAGGAAACCGCCGATGACGTAGAATCCCGGCCTCGGCGCCGCGGCCGCAGAGGCGGACGGCGCCGTTCTGCTGAGACGGAGCCGGCTGCCGAAGGTCCCCTCGCCGGATAACAGAGAGCAACAATCATGTACGCGATCGTCAAAACCGGAGGCAAGCAGTACCGCGTGGAGCCGGGTCAGACCCTGCTCGTCGAGCGCCTGCCGCAGGCCGAGGGGGAGACCGTCTCGCTCGAGCCGCTGCTGGTTCGCTCTGAGGAGGCGATCTTCGACGCGGCCGGGCTCGCCAAGGTCGAGGTCCAGGCGACTATCGTGGGTCACCTGCGCGGCAAGAAGCTGCGCGTTTTCAAGTTCAAGCCCAAGCGCGGCTACCGCCGCCGCACCGGCCACCGCCAGGAGCTGACGCGGATCGAGGTCACGCACATCGGCTCAGCGACCGCGCCGCGCGCGGCCGCCAAGCCCGCGGCGGAGACCAAGCCTGCCGCGGCTGCGCACGCGCCCGCCGAGGCGACCGCAAAGGCGGCCGCCGAGGTCACGGCGAAGCCGGTCGCCGCTCACAAGCCGGCGGCGAAGCCAGAAGCAGAAGCGGCCGGCGCGGGCACTGCAGCGACAGCGAAGCCAAAGGCCGGCGCGAAGGCGGACGCGAGCAGCGCGGCGGCCCCGAAGGCTACGGCGACGCGCAAACCGGCGGCGACGCCGAAAGCACCCGCCGCTCGCAAGCCCGCAGCGCGGTCCAAGCAGGCGGCGCCGGCGGAGCCGGACGCCGCCCCCTCAAAGGAGGACAGCGATGGCTCATAAGAAGGGTCTCGGGTCAAGCCGAAACGGGCGCGACTCCAATGCGCAGCGCCTCGGTGTGAAGACGTTCGCCGGCCAGAGCGTGACCGGTGGGGAGATCATCGTGCGCCAGCGCGGAAGCCGCTTCAAGGCCGGCGAGGGTGTCGGCATGGGCAAGGACGACACGCTCTACGCGCGCGCCGCTGGCAAGGTTCGCTTCTCGGTCGGGCGGCGCGGGCGCGTCGTCTCGATCGATCCGCCGCAGTAGCGCCGCCGCAACCGCCCACCCGCCCGCCCGCTCCATCCTCGACAATGGGGGGATGCTCTACGACAAGGCCCGGATCGAGGTCCAGGCAGGGGCCGGCGGCGGCGGTGCCGCGAGCTTCCGCCGCGAGGCGCACGTACCGCGCGGCGGCCCCGACGGCGGCGACGGCGGCTACGGCGGCGACGTGGTGCTCGAGTGCGACCCGTCGCTGCGTGACCTGCAGTCGTTTCGCCGGCGCAAGCTCTACCGGGCAGCGAGCGGCGGTGACGGGGGCGCCTCGATGCGCCACGGCGCCGCGGGAGCCCCGCTGGTCCTGTCGGTGCCGCCCGGGACGCAGGCGCGGACAGACCGCGGCGACCTGCACGACCTGATCCGCCCCGGCCAGCGCGCGCTGATCGTGCGCGGCGGATCCGGCGGGCGTGGCAACAAGCACTTCGCCACGCCCACGCGCCAGGCGCCGCGCTTTGCCGAGCGGGGGCTGCCGGGCGACGAGGCCACGCTCGAGCTGACGCTGAAGCTGCTCGCCGACGTCGGTCTGGTGGGGCTGCCGAACGCCGGCAAGTCCTCGCTGCTCTCGCGGTTGACGCGGGCGGCGCCGAAGATCGCCGACTACCCCTTCACGACGCTCGAGCCGGTGCTCGGAACGCTCGAGGGCCCGCAGCGCCAGCTGATCGTGGCCGACATCCCCGGGCTGATCGAGGGCGCGAGCGACGGCGCCGGCCTCGGTCACGACTTCCTTGCCCACATCGAGCGCACCCAGCTGCTCGTGCACGTGCTCGATCTCGCGCCGCTTGACGGCAGCGACCCGCTGGCCAACCACGCGACGATCGAGCGTGAGCTGGAACGCCACGATCCACGGCTGGCGGCGCTGCCTCGGATCCTCGCGCTGTCGAAGGCCGACCTCGTGGCGCCCGCGGCCGCAGCGGCGGCGGCGGTCGCGTGGCGCGAGCGGCTCGGGGCCTCCGTGGCGGTCATCGTCACCTCGAGTGCGACGCGCGAGGGGCTCGAGGAGCTGGCGCTCGAACTGCTCGCGCGCGTGCCGATGGAGGCGCCGGCGCAGCTGGACGACGCCCCCGCCGAGCTGGCCGAGCATCTGACCTTCCGCCCGGCGCGCGGCCGGGGATTCTGGGTCGAGCGTACCGACGAAGGCGTCTACCGGGTGCTCGGCGACGGCATCGACCGGCTGCTCGCCCGCCACGATCTCGACAACGACGAGGCGATGGCCCACGTCGAGTCGCGGCTGCGCCAGATCGGCGTGATCCGCTCGCTCGAGCAGGCCGGCTACAGGGCCGGCGACGACGTCGAGATCGGCGGCGTGCTGTTCGAACTGGACGTTTAGCGGCGAAAGCCCCGCCGGCGGGGCCGGCGGGGCTTGCGCCGTCGGGTAGGCGCGGGCTAAGCGGCGCGGCGCTCGAGCGCCGGCTCGAGCTCGCTGTCGCGCAGGCGCAGCGGCGGCGGCGGGACCGCAGCGGCTTGCGCAGCTGCTGCCCGGCGAGCGTGGGGGCGCAGGACTACGAGCGTCGCGATGATGCCGACCGCGACCGACCCGGCGCCCACCGTGAACGCGAGGTGGTAGCCGCTCAGCAGCGAACTCGCGACCGACTGCCCGTGGGCCTCGAGCGCCTTGGAGTGGTTGGTCGCGACCGTGCCCAGCACGGCGAGGCCGAGCGCGCCGCCGACCTGCTGGGAGAGGTTGACGATGCCCGACCCGAGGCCCGCGTCATGCGGCGGCACGTCGGCCATCGCGATTGTGAGCAGCGGCGTGAACGAGGTGCCGGCGCCCAGCCCGAGCGTGAAGAAGGCGATGAAGATCGTCGGGAAGAAGGCGGTGTGGAGCCCCGTCGTCGTCAGCAGTCCGAGGCCGACGACCATCGTCGTCAGTCCGGCGAGCAGGACGCGCAGCGCACCGAAGCGACTGATCAGCCGAGCGGTCACGCCGAGTGAGAGCATGCCGACAGTCACGGTGAAGGGCAGGAACGCGAAGCCGGTCGGCAGCGCGCTGTAGTGCAGGACGTGCTCGAGGTAGAGCGTGCCGAGGAAGAAGGTCGAGTACATCCCGGTGACGAGGAAAGCTCGCACCGCGCTCGACCCGACCAGCCCGCGCAGGCGCAGGATCCGAAGCGGCATGATCGGGTTCGAGATGCGAGCCTCGACCGTCAGGAACGCCGCCATCAGGCCGGCCGCGATGGCGCCGAAGCCGAGCACCTGGATGGAGCCCCAGCCGTGGCTGGTGGCCTGGACGATCGCGTAGACCGCCGTCATCAGCGAGACGGTCACCAGCAGCGAGCCGAGCCAGTCGACGCCGCCGGCGAGTCCGGCGCCGCGGTCGTCGGGGATCAGGGTGCGGCCAGCCAGGAAGGTGGCGACGCCGATCGGCACGTTGACGAAGAAGATCCAGTGCCAGCTGAGCGCCTGCGTGAGCGCGCCACCGGCCAGCAGGCCGAGCGAGCCGCCCGCGACGGCAACGAAGACGTACGCGCTCATCGCCTTGGCACGGTCCGCGGCGGCCGAGAACTCGGTCACGATGATCGCGAGGATCACCGACGACGACAGCGCGGCGCCGATGCCCTGCAGGAAGCGGGCACCGATCAGGAGTCCCTCGCTCGGAGCGATGCCGCACAGCACGGAGGCGGCGGTGAAGACGACGACGCCGGTCAGGAAGACGCGTTTGCGGCCGACGAGATCGCCGAGGCGCCCGGCGAGCAGCAGGAAGCTGCCGAAGGCGATCAGGAAGGCGTTGATGACCCAGGTCAGGTTCCCCTGGGTGAAGTGGAGGTCGCGCTGGATCAAGGGCAGCGCGACGTTGACGATCGTGGTGTCGAGCACGATCATCAGCTGTGCCATGCAGACCACCACGAGCGCGAACCAGCGGCGGCGGTCGGCCGCGGGGGCGGAGAAGGAGAGGGGGAGGGCGGGTACGTTCATCTGGCGAATTCCCAACTGTTGAGGCTTGCCTGTGCCGGTGCTAAAGTGGAGTGACCCTCCATTACTAAGTGGAGGATTCCTCCGGTACTATACGGAGGCATACTCCGTTTTGTCAAGAGATCTGCGCAAAGAGCCATGAGCACGACCGAGACAGTCCCCGCCGCAGGCGCCCTGAGCCCCATGAGCACGACCGAGACGGTCCCCGCGTCCGGCGTCCCGGGCGCCACGACCACCACCGAGACCGTCCCCGCCTTCGGCGCCCCGCGGCCCAAGCGGGCCGACGCGTTGCGCAACTACGAGAAGCTGGTCGCGGCCGCGCGCGAAGCCTTCGCGCAGTCCGGGACCTCGGCGTCGCTTGAGGAGATTGCGCGCCGCGCGCAGGTCGGGATCGGCACGCTATACCGCCACTTCCCCAACCGCCAAACGCTGCTCGAGGCGGTGTATGTCGACGAGGTCGACGCGCTCTGCCAGTCGGCCGCCGAGTTCGCCGAGCTCGAGCCCTGGGATGCCTTGGTCGCCTGGCTTCACCGCTTCGTCGGCTTTCTGGCGACCAAGCAGGCGCTCGCCCAGGAACTCCTGAACTACGTCGACCGCGACGCGACCGTCTTTCAAGGGTGCCGCAGCGTCCTCTTCGCCGCCGGTGAGCCACTGCTCGAGCGCGCGCAGCGGGCCGAGGTCGTCCGCCGCGACACCGACCTGCGGGAGATCACCCAGATGGTCGGCGGGATCGCGAAGATCCCGGCCACCGCGCCGGAGGAGATCGACCACATCCTCGAAGTCGCGCTCGACGGCCTGCGCTACCGCGCATCGGGCCGGTAGCGCCTGCGACGGCTCATCCGGCCCGCAGCGACGCGAGCAGCCGCTCGCGGCCCTTGTCGCCGTCGTGCTCGTCCGCCGGCGCGACCATCGTGATGCGTGTGACCAGGTCGCCGTAGCGGCGGCGGATCTCGCTCGCGGCGTGCTCCGGCGAGCCGACGATGGCGAAGGTGTGCAGCACCTCGTCGTCGATCAGCTCGTGTAGCGACGCCCATTCACCGCGCTGTGTGCGCGACTTGAGTTCGTCGTGGATCCGGCCCCAGCCGTGCAGCTCGAGCACCGGCAGGTAGGCGGGCGTCGAGCCGTAGAAGGCGATCTGCTCCCTGACGAGGCGCGTGCCCGTCGCGATCTCCGCCTGCGAGTCCGCGGCCACGATCAGCGCGGAGGCGCTGAGCTCGAATCCCTCGAGCGTCCGGCCCACCTTGGCGCGCCCGCGCGCAAGCGCCGGCACCGTCACCTCGCGCAGGTAGCGCTCGGTCGAGAAGGGGTGGCAGAGCAGCCCGTCGGCGACCTCGCCGGCTGCCTGCGTCATCAGCGGACCGACCGCGGCGAGCACGATCCTCGGGTTGCCGTGCGGGTTGGGGCCGGGGTCGAAGAACGGCGTCATCAGCGTGTGGGTGTAGAAGTCGCCGCGGAAGTCAAGCGGCGAGCCGGCGGCCCAGGCCTCCCAGATGGCGCGCACGGCCAGCACGAACTCGCGCATCCGCGCTGCCGGATGCGACCACGCCATCGAGTAGCGGCGCGTGACGTGGGGCTTGATCTGCGAGCCCAGGCCGAGGACGAACCGCCCTGCCGACAGTGCCTGCAGGTC
This sequence comes from uncultured Solirubrobacterales bacterium, assembly GCA_963788385.1. Classification (GTDB taxonomy): domain Bacteria; phylum Actinomycetota; class Thermoleophilia; order Solirubrobacterales; family Solirubrobacteraceae; genus Palsa-513. The sequence continues at coordinate 47,982 of CAWBGR010000010.1, read as the reverse complement.
GTTTGCGCTGAGCGCGACGCTCATCGGGTTGCGGGCGAAGGCGACGGCGATCGCCGTGCCGAGCTCGATCCGCCGGGTTCGCTGCGCGGCGACGGCGCAGGCGATGAATGGGTCGAACTGCGTCTCGGTCGCCCACCAGCCGTCGTATCCGCCTGCTTCGGCGGCGCGCGCGCAGTTGGCGGCCTGATCGGCAGACGACCAGTAGCCGCCCGCGTCGATTTTCACAGGAGCGCTCCGATGGATCGCAACTTAGCGGGCGAGCACATGGGTTGCGGCGCGAGCCGGGGGCCGGCTGGTCGCCCCGCACGGCTACGCTTGGCGCATGAGCCCGCACGCGGACGGCGCCGTCTCGATCCTCGGACACCAGCTCGAGCGCGGACCGGAAGCGCTCGGGGAGCTGCGGCGGACCGAGGAAGGCGTCGACTCGGCGGCGCTGCGCGACCGCCTGGCCGAGGACGGCTACCTCTACCTTCCCGGCTTCTTCGAGCGCGAGAGCGTGCTCGCCGTACGGCGCGAGCTGGTCGGCCGGCTCGCAGCCGCAGGAGTGCTCGAACCCGGCGCGCCGGTGATGGATGCCGTGGTGCGCCCGGGCGCCGCGCTCGAGTTCGGTCGCGACGGCGCCGACCTCGTGGCCGCCAACGAGCCGCTGCACGAACTGCTCTACGGCGGCCGGATGCTCGGCTTCTACGAGTCTCTGCTCGGCGGGCCGGTTCGCCACCTCGACTTCACCTGGCTGCGCATCATCGCGCCCGGCGGCGGCACCTGGGTCCACACCGACATCGTCTTCATGGGCCGCGGCACGCCGAATCTGTTCACCTCCTGGGTTCCCTACGGCGATATCCCGCCACAGATGGGCGGCCTGGCGATCCTCGAGCGCTCCCACACCCACGAGCTGATTCGAGATGTCTACGGACGCCAGGACGTCGACAGCTACTGTGAGAACCTGGGCCAGGAGCCACCGGATGACTACGAGTGGCCCAACGCCAGCCCGATCCTCGACGAGGACGCGGCCGCCCTTCGGCGCAGGCTCGGAGGCCGCTGGCTGACCGCCGACTACAGCGCCGGCGACCTGCTCGTGTTCGGAATGTTCACGGCGCACGGCGCACTGGACAACCGAACCGATCGCATCCGCCTGTCGTCGGACTCCCGCTACCAGCTGGCGGCCGACCCAGTCGATGAGCGCTGGGTCGGCCCGCATCCCGCCGGGCACACCAAGGCCGGCAAGCGAGGGGTCGTCTGCTAGCCCGGCGTGCGCGGTTGCTCTGAACCGTTCAGCCGGCCGCCGGGGCGCCGGCCGGGCCGCCACCGCCAGGGCCGGGGCCCGGCATACCGCCGTGCGGACCGCCTGGGCCGCCGTGCAGGCTCGGGCCGCTCTCGAGCAGCGCGAGCAGCGTCGTCTCCTGGGCCGCGGTGATCGTGGCGGCCGTCACGGCCGCGTCGAGCACCGGTGTCGCGATCGCGGCGACCTGCGCCTGGATCGCCTTGCGGGCACTCGCGAAGACCGCCTGGACCGCGGCGCTCGGCGCAGCGTGCGAGCCGTTGCCGGTCGCGCCGGTCGCGCCGGTCGCGCCGGTCGCGCCGGTCGCGCCGGTCCAGGTGCCGTCGGGACCTGACCCGGGCCCGGGTGCCTCGGTCAGTGAGGCGAGGAACGCCTCCTTCTGCGCGGCCGTGATCGTGCCGGCGGCGACCGCCTGCTCGAGAACCGGCTCAGCGATCGACCCCGACGCCGCGGCTATCGCCGTGCGCGCCTTCGCCAGAGCCGCCAGTTCGTCCTTGGTCAGCGAGGCGAGCGGCTTGGCGGCGCTGCGGCCGGGCTGGGTCAACGCCCCGGCCCCCGTTCGCTCGACGTGGCTGCCCCCGGTGCCCCGCGTTGCCGCGACCGCACTCGCGCCGCCCCCGAGGACCGCGATCGAGCCGATCACCGCCACCGTTCTGCCTTTGCGAAGCCTGTCTAACCTCATCGTTGCTCCCTTCATGGACACGTGGATGCTCCGAGTGTCGGTCCCACGGCTCGGCCGCGGCTCAAGCGCACCCGAGAGGAGGCTGAGAGCAGCCTGTCGCTGCACTAACCTCCGGCGGCACATGGCCCGCACCGTTATCAAGCTCGGCTCGGCGATCGTCGCGACTGACGAGGGCGAGCTTCGCGCCGAGCTGCTCGCGCAGATCTGCGCGGCGGTCGCGGCTGCCCGCAAGGGCGGCGACGACGTCGTGATCGTGACGAGCGGCGCGATCGCCCGCGGCACCCGGGTACTCGGCCTGGCGGCACGTCCGACCGCGATCGAGGAGCTGCAGGCGGCGAGCGCGGTCGGCCAAGGCCGGCTCTACAGGGTCTACGACGAGTTGCTCGGCGCACACGCCACGGTCGCCGCGCAGGTGCTGCTCACGTTCTTCGACGTCAGCGCGCGAAGCAGTTACCTGAACGCGCGCCAGACGCTCGGCAAGCTGCTCGAGTGGGGCGCGGTCCCGGTGATCAACGAGAACGACACGACCGCGACCGACGAGATCAGCTTCGGCGACAACGACTTCCTCGCCGCCCAGGTGGCGATCCTCATCGGTGCCGACCGGCTCATCATCCTGACCGGCACCGACGGCCTCTACACAGCCGACCCGCGCGCCGATCCCGCCGCGACGCTCGTCGAGCAGGTCGATGACTTTGCCTCACTCGACACGCTCTCGATCACCCAGACCACCTCCGCCCACGGCTCGGGCGGGATGCGCTCCAAGGTCGTCGCAGCGGACATGGCGACCGCGGCCGGAATCGAGACCGTGATCTGCAACGGCGAGCGCGAGGGGGTGCTCGCACGCGTGCTTGCGGGGGAGCGAGAGGGGACGCTGTTTCGCGCCCGCGAGCAGCGCCACTCGAGCTTCAAGCTGTGGCTGCGCTACGCCAAGCCCAGCCGCGGCACGATCGTCGTCGACGCCGGCGCGGCGCGAGCGCTGCGCGAGGACGGGACGAGCCTGCTGCCGGTCGGCATAGTGGAGGTTCGTGGCGAGTTTGATCAGGGCGACGCCGTCGAGGTCGTGGCGGGGAGCGGGAAGCCCGGTCGCAGCGACGCCGTCGAGGCGGTGGCCGGCGAGCTGCTGATCGGCAAGGGGATCTGCAACTACTCGGCCGGCGAGCTGCGCGCCGTGGCCGGGCGCAATTCGGCGGCTGTGCGCAAGCTGCTGCCGCGCGCCGCGGCAGAGGCCGTGCATCGCGACTATTTCGCGCTCGCGTAACCTTGGCCTATGGCGATTGCCACGGAAACCGTAGGCGAGTTGTGTGCGGGCGCCAAGCGGGCCTCCCGGCCGCTTGCGACGCTCGATGCTTCCGTCAAGAACGCGGCGCTCGAAGCGGTGGCCCGCGCGCTCGAGGGGAGCGTCGATGAGATCCTCGACGCCAACGCTGCGGATGTGGCGGCTGCGCGCGACGCGGGGATCTCCGCAGCGCTGATCGACCGTCTGACGCTCGACCGCCGCCGGATCGAGGCGATGGCGGCCGGGGTGCGCGAGGTCGCGGCGCTGGCGGACCCAGTCGGTGAGCTGCTCGAGGAGCTTCGGCGGCCCGACGGGCTGACGATTCGCAAGGTCCGCGTGCCGCTCGGCGTGGTCGCGGTCGTGTATGAGGCGCGGCCGAACGTGACGATCGACGCCGCCGCGCTGTGTCTGAAGTCGGGCAACGCGATCGTGCTGCGCGGGTCCTCGAGCGCCGCGCGCTCCAACTCGGTCCTGGCCGCGATCGCCGCCCGCGCTGCGGAATCCGCAGGTGTGCCCCGCGGCGCGATCACGATCCTGTCCGGTGGGCACCGCGACGAGCTCGTGGAGCTCGCGACGCAGTCGCGCAACGTCGATCTGATCATCCCCCGCGGAGGCGAGGGCCTGAAGGCGGCACTGGCCACCCATGCGACCGTGCCCGTCATCTACGCGGCCTCCGGCAACTGCCACGTGTACGTGGACGCGGCGGCCGATCTCGAGCAGGCGCGCGCGATCGTGCTGAACGCGAAGGTGCAGCGCCCCGGCGTGTGCAATGCGGCGGAGACGCTGCTCGTGCACCGCGACGTGGCCGAGGCCTTCCTGCCGGGCGCACTGGCGGCGCTGAGCGAAGCCGGGGTCGAGCTGCGCGGGGATGAGCGCGCGATGGAGCACGCCGCCGCCGTCCCGGTCACGCCCGCAAGCACGGCCGACTGGGACACCGAATATCTCGCCCTGACGCTCGCGGTCGCCGTCGTCGACTCGCTGGAGGCGGCGATCGAGCACATCGCGGCGCACGGCAGCGGCCACAGTGAGGCGATCGTCACGCGCGACGGCTCCGCGGCGCGGCGCTTCGAGCTCGACGTGGACGCGGCCTGCGTCTACGTGAACGCCTCCACGCGGTTCACCGACGGCGCCGAGTTCGGGATGGGGGCCGAGATCGGCAACTCGACACAGAAGCTGCACGCGCGCGGGCCGATCGGCGTGCGGGAGTTGTGCACCTTCAAGTACCTCGTCGAGGGCGACGGGCACGTTCGTAGTTGACGGCCGTCGGAATCCTCGGCGGGACCTTCAACCCGCCCCATCTCGCGCACCTGGTGTGCGCCAGCGAGGCGCGCGCGCAGCTCGCACTCGAGCGGGTCGTGCTTATCCCGACGGGTGTGCCGCCACACAAGCCGATGGAGCAGGAGCCCGGCGCCGCGCACCGGCTCGAGATGTGCCGGCTGGCAGCCGGTGGACACCGCGACTGGCTGACGGTGAGCTCGATCGAGGTCGACCGCGGCGGCCCGTCGTACACGGCCGATACGCTTCGAGAGATCCATGCGAGCCAGCCAGGTGACGAGCTGACGTTCATCGTCGGAGGCGACATGGCTTGGTCGCTGCCCAGCTGGCGCGAGCCGGAGGCGATCCTGGGCCTGGCATCCGTGGCCGTGGCGGAGCGGGCGGGGGCGCGGCGCGAAGAGGTGCGCACACGGCTGGACGCGATGGCGGGCGCAGCCCGGATCACCTACATCGACGTGCCGAGGCTGGACATCTCATCGTCGGCACTGCGCCGGCGCGTGCGCGAGGGGCGGCCGCTCGACTATCTGGTCCCCGATCCGGTCGCCGACTACATCGAGCAGCGGAGGCTCTACCTGTGAACTCGAAACGTCTGGCAGAGGTGATCGCGGGGTTTGCGGACGACAAGAAGGCGCAGTCGATCGTCGAGCTGGATCTGCGCGGCGTCATCGACTACACGGACTATTTCGTGATCTGCTCGGGCGGCACCGACCGTCAGGTCAAGGCGATCGTGGACGGCATCCATGTTGGCTGCAAGGCCGAACTGGGGATCCTGCCGCGGCGGGTCGAGGGCCTCCCCGGCTCCCAGTGGGTGCTGATGGACTACCTCGACGTCGTCGTGCACGTTTTCGTGCGTGAGCTGCGCGAGTTCTACGCGCTCGAGCGGCTGTGGGGCGAGGTCCCGGCCCGCGAGCTCGGCGCCGCCACGGTCGCCGGAGGGGACGAGCTGGCCGCTGCAGGCGCGACCGAGTAACGCCGAATTCGCCCGCCGCTGTTGGCTCGGCGCGGGCGCGGCGCGGTCGCTGCGTGCGTGGTCGCGTGGCGCTCGGCTGGCGGTCGGGGAGCGTCACGGGCGGGCAGCGGGCATCCGCGCAGTGTCCACCCGCGTGCGTCGCACATTGGTCTAGATGTCCAGTTTTGTCCAGGATCGCCCGCGAAGTGGACGATGCCTGCGGAAATGTCTCGGCCGAGGGCTTCTAATTGGTGGCGGAGTGCCGGATTGGTGGGCGTGGTCCTCGTGCTGGCCGCCACCCCTGGCGTGGCCGGCGCGGCCGCGAAGAAGAAGCCGAAGCAGCCGGTCGCCACGCCGCCCTACTACACGCTGAAGGGCAAGAAGCAGAAGTGCCGCGCCCACTACACCAGGGTCAAGATCACGATCAAGGTTCGAAAGCACCGCCACACCGTGCGCATCCGCCAGACGCGCTGCGTCTACAACGGCAGCAAGGGAGCGAGCGGCGCCACCGTGAACTTCCCGACGAACCTGCCGACCGCCGCGATCACGGTCACGGTCATTCCCGCGGCCGGCGACGCGAGCTACACCATCGCGGCCGGTCAGGTGCTGTCGGTCGCGGGCGCCGGCGTGCTGACGGGCGCCAGCCAGAGTGGCCTGAGCGCTCTGGTGGTCTCCACGACGACGCACGGGGCGCTCACGCTGAACCGCGATGGGACGTTCCGCTACGTGCCGGCCGCCTCGTTCTCGGGCGTCGACTCGTTCACGTTCAAGACCGAAACCTCCGCCGGCGAGAGCTCGACGCCCGCCACGGTGACGATCCATGTAACGCCGGTGGCGGTGGCGGTCGGCGCCTACTACCTGCCGGTCTCCGGCACCCTGAGCGTCGCCGCACCCGGCGTGCTCGCGGGCGACACGGGCAGCGGCCTGAAGGCCAAACTCGTTTCCGGCGCGAGCGGCGGCTCGCTCTCGCTGAACGCCGACGGCTCGTTCTCCTACACGCCGACACCGAGCTTCACCGGCTCCGACAGCTTCACCTTTGAGGCTGTGGACTCCTCCGGGCAGCTTTCGGGGGTCGAGACGGTCACGATCGAGATCGGCGTGCGGCCGCCGTCGGTTCTCGCCGCCGGCTTCCCCGGCGCGGTCGGCAACACCGAGCTGCAGGTCGGTGGCGCTCGTGGCAGCGGGCCAGAGGTCTACGACGCAAGCGCGAACGCGCTGAGCGGTGACAGTGACCCCAACGGCGGCACGCTGAGCACGACGCCCGCGACGATCGCGACGACCGAGGGGGGGACCGTCCACATGGCCGCCGACGGCACGTTCACCTACCAGCCTGCGACCGGCTTCTCCGGCTCGAGCGACACCTTCATCTACCAGGTCGACACCAGCGAGGCAACCAGCGCGCTGGCCACCGCCACGATCTACTTCGGCGCAGCCCGAGTGTGGTACGTCGACGACTCGGCGGGAGCGGGCGACGGCAGCTCTGTCTCGCCTTTTGACTCACTCGCCGCCGCCACCACGGCCGCCGCTCCCAACGACATCATCTTTCTCTACACCGGCGCCACCCCGTACACCGGCGGCGAGACCCTCGCCGCCAACGAGACGCTGGTCGGGCAGCCGGCCGGACTCACAGTGAACTACGAAAACCTGATCGGGGCCTCGAGTGCCGCCGCGCCGCAGATTACAGGCAGCGGCGTGGGCCTGACGCTGACCGGGGGTGACGAGCTGGACGACGTCGACATCGAGCACACGGGCGGCGACGGAGTGAACATGGCGAATGGGACCTTTGTAATCGAGAACGTGGGGATTGCCGACGCCGGTGCGGACGCGATCAGCGGCACCGGTAACACGAGCGTGACGATCACGGACTCGACCATCACCGCGAGCGCCGCCGACGGGATTCAGATCGTGGACGGCGCCGGTGTCGTGTTTCAGGACTTCAACCTTGTCGGCAATACGATCACCGGTACGCACGGCGCGGCGATCTCGCTCGCCACCTCCGGCAGCGCCAACGGTAACATCGACGGCAATGTCATAGGCGCTGGAAGCACGTCGGGCGGAACGCTGACGGCAGGTTCCGGTTCGGCGACAGGTGACGGCATCGATCTCACCGGCGACGGCAGCAACGCCTGGCTCTACGCCGACGTTTTCAACAACGCCGTCTACGGGATCGCGGCGGGATCCGGGATCGACGCCGACGCCTCCGGCGGCGCCACGCTTCAGCTTCCTCTGACCGCCAACTACGTCGACACCGACGCGACGAGCCAGGGCAACGCCGTCACGATCAGCGCCGGCACGAGCGGCAGCGACGTCGGCACCGTGTGCGTCGACCCGTCCAACAACACGGCGACGGCGAAGGGCTCGGGGAACGCCATGGAGGTCGAGGAGCCCGACGCGGGCAGCACCTTCGGCATCCAGGGATACGTGAACGGCTCGGGCTTCGCCGGAGTCGCGACGGCGCTTGAGAGCTTCAACACGCTGGCCTCCGCGGGCGGCGCCCAGGCGCTCGCAAATCCCGGCGGCGCCACGTTCGACAGCTGCACGGTCGAGCAGCCGGACATCTGAGCCGCCTCCCGGCCAAGCACCCTGCGCGGCTGAGGCTCACGCGAGGTGCTCGCGCAGGACTTCGGCGAGCTGATCGACGATGCCCGCGTGAGCGGGCTTCATCAAGACCAGTCGCAGCGCCGTGACTTCGTCGGCGTCGTGCTCGATCCCGGGGTGGGCTCGTCGCAGCCATGCGGTCTGCAGGCGGATCTTCGCGGCATGCCAGCCCGCGCTCGCGAGGGAGTCAAAAGCCCGCTCGCAGCGGGCGCTGATCTGCGAGGCACGCGAAAGGCGCGGGAACGGGCAGACGATGTCCAGTTCAGGCGTGGCGACTGTGGCCAGCTCGTAATTGGCGAGCGCGGCCGCGAGGCGCTGCGCCGCGGCGCGCGAGGCTGCGAGCTGCGAACCGAGGCCCGGGCGCGTCAGCGGCATCGCCAGCAGCGTCGTCCACAGCGCGGCGGCCGCGGCGCCGGCGCGGCTGCACTCGAGGCTGATCTCGCCCAGGTGGCGCTCGCGCGAGGTGAAGTAGGTGTAGGGGGAGTCGTGGGCGTACAGGCGCGCGAGCGACGGATCGGCGAACAGCACACAGCCGCAGCCGTAGGGCTGAAGCCCGTGCTTATGCGGGTCGACGACGATCGAGTCGGCAAGCCGCAGCGCGGCGAACGGCGCCGGATCCACGCCCGGGCTACAGCCGTCGGCGAGCAGCGTGAAGAAGCCGCCGTAGGCCGCATCGACGTGCAGGCGCACGCCGTGGCGCGAGCAGAGCATTGCGATCTGCTCGATCCGGTCGATCGCGCCGAGGCTGGTGGTTCCGAGCGTCGCGACGACCGTGCCCACGCCGCCGTCCGCCAGGCGGTGCTCGAGCGCGTCCGCGTCGATCCGGCCGGCGCCATCCTGCGCCACCTGCTCGGCGTTGACGCCGAGCAGCCGGCACATGCGGGCGTGCGTGTAATGCGCGTTCTCGCCGAATACGATCGCGGCTTGCGGGCGCAGCTCGCGCGCCACCCACAGCGCCTCGAGGTTGGCGATCGTCCCGGACGAGGTGAGATGGCCGATGTGCTCGCCGTAGCCGAACATCGTGGCGATGGCGGCGACCGCCTCCTCCTCCATCGCGGCGGTGGCGGGCCCGCCGTCGAGCGCGTGGTTGTTGGGGTTGAGCAGCATCGTCGTTGCGTACGCCGCCCAGGCCAGCGGATGGGGCGGTTTGAGCATCTGTCCGACGTAGTGCGCATCGCCATAGGGGTAGTTGTTGGCGAGGCGTTCGGCGAGCAGCTCGAGTGCCTCAAGCTCCGCCGGCGCCGGCGCCGTCGCCTCCGTTGCGAGCGAACCGAGCGGTGCCAGGGCTGCGGCCCGGCCCGCCAGCCGCTTGGCCAGCTGCGCAGGAAGACGAACATCGCGCGGCTCCATCAACGGCGGCTTGGCCCGGGGGTGGCTGCGCTCATCCGGGCATTCTGGCCGATGCGCTCGCGACCCGCCGGGCCGCCAACCGGGACGACGCCGGTGGCTCGCGAACGCACCTGAAGGTGGCGGGCGCCGGGGTGCGGGAGCTTCCAGCTAGCTGCGAGCGCGCCGCGCGGCGCCGCGCGTCATGCGCTCGCCCCCTGCGCCTCGAACTGCTCCTCCTCCGTCGATCCGCGCAGCGCCATCGTGGAGGCCGTTCCGCCGGTGACCGTCTCGAGCACCTGGTCGAAATAGCCGGAGCCGACCTCACGCTGGTGGCGCGTGGCGGTGTAGCCGTCGCGCTCGAGCGCGAACTCGCTCTCCTGCAGTTCGACGTATGCGGTCATCGCGCGCGTCGCGTAGCCGCGCGCGAGCTCGAACATCGAGGCATTGAGCGCGTGGAATCCGGCGAGCGTGACGAACTGGAAGCGGTAGCCGAGTTCGGCCAGGTCGCTCTGGAAGCTGGCGATCTGAGCTTCGCTGAGGTGGCGGCTCCAGTTGAACGACGGCGAGCAGTTGTAGGCGAGCAGCTTGCCGGGGAATCGTTCGTGGATCGCGGCGGCGAATGCGGTCGCCTGCTCGAGATCGGGGGTGGAGGTCTCGAACCACAGCAGGTCGGCGTAGGGCGCGTAGGCAAGGCCGCGCGCGATTGCCGCCTCGATCCCCTCACGCACGCGGAAGTACCCCTCGGGAGTGCGTTCACCGGTGGTGAACGCACGGTCGCTCTCGTCGATGTCGCTGGTGAGCAGCGTCGCCGAGAGTGCATCGGTCCGCGCGATCAGCAGCGTCGGCACGTCCAGAACATCGGCCGCGAGACGCGCGGCGATCAGCGTACGCACGAACTGCGAGCTCGGCACGAGCACCTTGCCGCCGAGGTGACCGCACTTCTTCTCCGAGGACAGCTGGTCCTCGAAGTGGACGGCCGCGGCCCCCGCTTCGATGAACGACTTCATCAGCTCGAACGCGTTCAGCGGTCCGCCGAAGCCGGCCTCGGCGTCGGCGATTATCGGGGCGAGCCAGTCGACCGAGTCATCGCCCTCGGCGTGAGCGATCTGGTCAGCGCGAAGAAGCGCGTTGTTGAGCCGCTTGACCAGCGCCGGTGCGCTCGTCGCGGGGTAGAGGCTCTGGTCGGGGTAGGTCTGGCCCGCGAGATTCGCGTCGGCGGCGACCTGCCAGCCCGACAGGTAGATCGCCTTCAGGCCGGCCTTGACCATCTGCACCGCCTGCCCGCCGGTGAGTGCCCCCAGCGCGGCCACCCACGGCTCCTGCGCGAGTTGTTCACGCAAGCGCTCGGCGCCACGCCGGGCCAGGGTGTGCTCGATGCTCACCGACCCGCGCAGACGCTCGACGTCCTCGTCCGAGTAGGGGCGCTGGATGGTGAGCTCGGCGGTCATGTCCTTATTCTCCTTTTGGATCCAGAAATAGCTAGATTGGATCCTAGGTTATGAGGAGGTCGCCTGTCAAACGCCTGCAGATGGGGATCCGCCAGGAGGCCTTGGCCAAAAGACTGTGATACTGGATCCCAGAGAGGCAAGCGACGGGTGCTATCTTTGTCGCGTGCCAGTCCTTTCGACGAAGGCTGACGAGGTCGCCCAAACGCTCGAGGATGAGATCGTCTCCGGTGCCATCCCGCCCGGCCAGGTGCTGCGTCAGGAGCACGTGTGCGAGCGGTTCGGAGTCAGCCGCACGCCCGTTCGCGAAGCACTCCAGCGCCTCGAGGCGCTAGGCCTGGTCACGGCTCTGCCGAATCGCGGCGCGCGGGTGCGCTCGATTTCATCCGCCGAGCTGCGGGAGGCCTTCCTCATCCGTGCCGAGCTGGAGGGGCTGGCGACGGCACACGCGGCGCCGCGGATGACGCCGGATGATCTCGCGCGCCTGGACGCTGCGGAAACGCGCTTCGCCGAGCTGACGCTCGAACTGCGCGAGCAGATGCGCAGCGGCGACCTGCGCAATTCGTCCCTGGTGGTCGTCTGGATGGCCGCCAACCACGCGTTCCACGATGTGATCTACGACGTCGCCGCGATGCCGCGCGTGGAGCAGCTCGCCAAGAGCGCACGGCGCAGCTTTATCGGCGAGCACGTCTGGAGTGCTCGCGGCGAGCTCGATGAGCTGTTCGCGCGCAACGACCTGCAGCACCGCGCAATTCGCGAAGCCCTCGGCGCCGGCAGCGCCGAGGGCGCCCGGACGCTCGCGCGCGAGCACGTGCTCTCCTCGGGTAGGCTGATGGAAGCCGCGCTCGACCTGGCGGCCGCGCGGACGCGTCCGCCCGATTGGCTCTCAGGCCGGCCCGAGCCCGCGGCCTGGCGAGCGGCCGGGTAGCGGAGGGTTCGGCGGGCCTCCCCGGCGCGAGAACTTGCGCGGTGGAGCCACGGCGGGACGGCGCTGACGGGCGCTCGACGTTCAGGTGTGGGGATTCTCACCGTGAGCTAACGGGTCGCTTAGTCGCGGCGCGCAAACTCGGTGTATGGCGTCGCGTGCCAACTCTCCTAGCGCTGCTCCTAGCGCTGGCGCCGGGCCGGCGCGCGGCGGTCTTCGCGGACTGCCCGCGCGGATCTTTGCGGGGGGGACGGCCGGTAACGAACGGCTGACCGCCGCAACCGCGGTGGTGCTGCTCGTGCTGCTTGCGGCGCTCGGTGTGACCATCGTGCGGATCGGCGGCCTGCTCAAGGAGCACATGTTTCTCGGCATGCTGCTGATCGGTCCCGTGCTGCTGAAAATGGCAAGCACCGGCTACCGCTTCGCCCGCTACTACACGGCGAACCCGCGCTACCGGGCCAAGGGGCCGCCACCGACAGTGATGCGGTTGATCGCGCCGATCGTCGTGGTCTCGACGATCGCCGTCTTTGCGACCGGCGTTGCGCTGCTGTTCGCCGGGCCCGGATCCCGCGGCACCTTGGGCCCGCTGCACAAGATCACTTTCATCGTCTGGATCGCTTTCACCGCTCTTCACGTGCTCGGCCACATCGTCGAGCTGCCGGGCGCGCTGCAACGCACCAGCGGCTCGCAGCGCCCATGGGACGACGCCGGTGCGGGCCGCGGAGCGAGGGCCTTCTCCCTCGCCGGCGCACTGGTCGGCGGCCTCGTGCTGGCGCTGCTCGTGGAGTCGCAGTTCGGCGCGTGGGCGCAATACCACAGCCACCTGCACTGAATCGAAGCGTCGGCGACCCGGGCGTCTGGCGCTCTCGCGCGGCGCACGAGCACTTTCTCCCCACGACGGCCCGCGTATGAGCGGCTTCTCACGTCCGGCTTAGCAGGAGTTGGGAGTGCGAGCACACAATCGGAAGCGATGAGATTCATCTACCTCCACGCCGTCGCTCACGCGAGAGGGCCGCGCCGGTGAGCCGGCGCGTGCCAGGCGGACGCGAATGGAGCGCCGCGGAGCTTGCGACCCGCCGTGCGATCCGAACTCGTGATGCCGGACTGCGCCGAATCTCGGCGGTGACGCGCGGGATCGTCGCGGTCGTCGTGGCGTTGTCCGGCGCGCTGGCGGTGCTCGCTGCCAGCGGCTTTCACGGTCACACGCTCGTGAGCCGTACAACACAACAGCCGCCCAGCGCCCGGCCGGCATCGGCCACCGCGCTCGCGCGCAGCCGATCGCGCCGAGGATCGTCGGCCCGCCGCTCGACCCCAGCGGAAGCGCCAGCCCGGTCCTCCACGAGCGCGTCGACGCAGACGACGGCATCGCAGACGACGGCACAGGCTTCGACGGCCGCGACCACGCAGACCCAGACCCAACCCAACCCAGACCCAGACCCAGACCCAGACGACGACGAGCGCGGGCTCCTCAGCAAACCTCGCACAGCCGAGCCAGGCACCGGTTCAAACGCCCGCTGCGCCGGTTGCCGTGTCGGGGGGATCGTGATGGTGCTCGCGACCGCCGGGCCGAGCGCCCTGTGGTACCTCACGCGCGCGACCGGCGCCGTCACGCTCGTCCTGCTGACCGCAAGCGTCGCGCTCGGGGTGGCGAACGTGGGGCGTCTGGCGAGCACCCGCTGGCCGCGGTTCGTCGTCGAGGGATTGCACCGCAATGTCTCGCTGCTCGCGATCGCGGTCCTCGCGGTACACATCTGCACGACGCTGCTCGACCCGTTCGCCTCGATCCATTTGCTCGACGCGGTCATCCCGTTCATCTCGAGCTACCGGCCGTTCTGGCTCGGGCTGGGAGCGTTTGCGTCTGATCTGTTGATCGCCATCGCGCTGACGAGCATGATTCGCCGGCGCCTTGGCCACCGCGCTTGGCGCCTGACTCACTGGTTCGCCTATGCGTGCTGGCCGATCGCGCTCCTGCACGCGGTGGGCACCGGCAGCGACATCAAGCAACTCTGGATGCAGGCACTGCTCGGCGGCTGCATGGTTGCCGTGGTCGTTGCCGTGTGGGCGCGCTCGGGCTTTGGCTCGCCGGCGCGGCGCGGCATGCGCGCCAGCGCGGTCGCCGCGTCGATCGCGCTCCCGGTGGCGCTCGTGGTCTGGCTCCCGGGCGGCCCGCTGGCGTCCAACTGGGCCAGCCGCGCGGGCACGCCCACCGCGACCGCCGGGGCCGGCGCCACGGCGGCCGCGGCCGCGGCGGCCCGGGTCCAGATCGCGGCGTTCTCCGCGCGCGTAAACGGCAGCGTGAGTCAGCGGCAGACCTCAGGCGGTGGGGTGGAGGTGACCGTGTCGCTGGCCGTCGAGAACGCGGCACTCGGCACCGTAAACGTCCGAATCGACGGTAGCGCGGTGCCCGGCGGCGGCGTGCGGATGACCGCGAGCTCGGTGTCGGTCGGCACGTCGTCGAGTCCGACCCTCTTCCAGGGAGCGGTCACATCGCTCGACGGCACCCGGATCGCGGCGCGGGTTGCAACGGCCGATGGTCACGCGCTCGCGGTCGGGCTCTCGCTCCGGGTCGACGGAGCCTCCGGCGCGGCAAGCGGCACCGTGCAGGTGGTCCCGGTCTGATGGCAACACTCGCGACCCAGGTTGGTTTGCCTCGCCTGCTGAGCGGGCTCGCGGGCGGGGAGATGGTCGACCTCGACAGCCACCTCGACAGCCACGGCGTGCTGCCCTCATCCGGCCGGCTCGACGCCGGCTCGCTGGTCGAGCTGGTCGAACGCTGCGGCCTGCGTGGACGCGGCGGCGCCGCGTTCCCGACGGCCACAAAGCTTCGCGCCGTGCGCGGGGCCCGCGGTCCGGCGATCGTGGTGGCAAACGGCTGCGAGAGCGAGCCGATCAGTGCCAAGGATGCGCTGCTGCTGCACGAGCTTCCACATCTGGTGCTCGACGGCGTCGAGCTCGCCGCGCGCGCGGTCGGTGCGGCCGAGGCGATCATCGCCTTCGAAGAGCCCAACAGCGCAGCGCGCGAAAGCCTGGAGATCGCGTTGAGCGAGCGGCGCACCGAACATGTCGACTCGACGCGCTTCTCGTTGTTCGCCGCGCAGGAGCGGTTCCTCAGCGGTCAGGAGACGGCGCTCGTCTCGCAGATCAATGGCGGGCCGCCGAAGCCAACTTTCGTCCCGCCGCGGCCAACCGACCGGGGTGTGGGCCGCCGGCCGACGCTGATTTCGAACGTCGAGACGCTCGCGAACCTGGCCCTGATCGCACGCTATGGCGCCGAGTGGTTCCGCGAGCTCGGAACCGATGCCGAGACCGGATCGAGACTGGTCACGCTGGCAGGAGCGGTCGAGCAGCCAGGCGTGTACGAGATCGAATCCGGGACGGCGCTCGGGGCGCTGTTCGCGGCCGCCGGGGGAGTCAGCGGCGAGCTTGCCGGCGTGCTCGTCGGAGGCTACTTCGGTTCGTGGCTGCCGGCGTCCGGGGCGGGTGCGCTCGAGCTCTCAAACGAGGCGCTCAACCGCCACGGCGCCGCGCTCGGCTGTGGGGCGATCGTCGCACTGCCCGCTCGCTCGTGTCCGGTGGCGGAGACGGTTCGCGTCGCGATCTACCTTGCTACGGAGACCGCCGGTCAGTGCGGGCCGTGCGTCCATGGGACGGCGGCGATCGCCCGAACGCTCCACGGCATCGCCGAGGGCAAGGCCACGCCGACCGCGTTCGCCGACCTTGAGCGCTGGGTCGCGGAGCTGCCCGGCCGCGGCGCCTGCCATCACCCGAACGGCCTCGCCCATTTCGTCTCGACGGCGCTGCGCACATTCAAGTCGCAGTTCGCCGATCACGCCCGCCACGGCCCGTGCGACGGCTGCGCCGCCGCACCGATACTGACCTTCCCGCAACCGGATCCGATGCCCAGATGACACGAATCCGAGTCAACCCGGTTGGCTGTGTCGGCCACGGCCTGTGCGCCGAGATCCTGCCCGAGTTGGTCGAGCTCGATGACTGGGGCTATCCGATTGTCGGCCGCGACTCGATCCCGCCAGACCTCGAGCGCCACGCGAAGCGCGCCGCCGACGCCTGCCCGACGCTCGCGCTGCTGATCGAGCGCGACTGACACAGGGGGCCGCGGCCGCCCCGGTCTCGCCTCGACAGTGCCTGTGGGGATGGTTGAATAGCCCGATGCACGCGCAGCGAGCCGGCACCGAGCGACCCGGTCCGGCGGTCGACGGCTGGCATGGCGCAGCGACCGGGGGCCTGCGCGGATCGATGTTTCGGTGGTGAGCAGCGTGAGCCCGGGCGGGATGTTCGAGGACCGCGGGCGCGCCGAGTCCTTCGGCGAGGTGGCGGAGCTATACGAGCGCGCGAGGCCGTCATACCCGCCGGCGCTCGTCGATGAGCTGCTGCGGGACGGATCGCGGCGTGTGCTCGACGTCGGCTGTGGGACGGGAAAGGCAGGCTCGCTGTTCGCAGGGCGCGGCTGCGAGGTGCTGGGTGTCGAGGTCGACCCGCGCATGGCGCAGATCGCCCGGGCGAGCGGCCTCGAAGTGGAGGTCTCGCGGTTTGAGCTGTGGGAGCCTGCCGAGCGGCGCTTTGACCTCGTGATCTGCGCGCAGGCCTGGCATTGGATCGATCCTCAGCTCGGGGCCGCGAAAGCTGCAGCCGCCCTCGTCGATCGGGGCAGGATCGGCGTGTTCTGGAACATCGGCGACCCGCCTGCTCACGTGCGCGCGGTGCTCGCCCCGATCTATGCGCGGCTCGAGCCAGGGCTCGAGAATTACTCGGTGGTGCTCGGAAACCGCGGCGGCAGGGCGGCCCGGACGCTGAGCGACATGAACGCATCGGGCGCGTTCGGCCAGGCGGAGGTGAGCACGTTCTCGTGGCGCCAGGCGTATCGGACGCGGGATTGGCTCGACTTCGTCAGCACGCACAGCGACCACCAGGCGCTCGAGCCGCAAAGACGCGAGCGCCTCCTGGCGGCAGTCGGTGAGGCGATCGATGGACTCGGCGGCTCCTTTGAGGTGCGCTACGAGGCATCGCTCGTGAGCGCCCGGCTGGCCGCGCACACCGCCGCACCCTGACGGCCCGCCTGCTGGCGGTTTGCACGCGAATCGCTGGGCCGGGCGCGCCAGCCAGCCGCGCTGCGCGCGTGCACGGCGTTGCGGAGACGGCCATCGAGCGGCTCGCGGCCGGCGAGATTCGCGGCAGACCAGCGTTGCGGTGAGCCGGCGCACCTAAAGCCGAGCCGTCCGGAGGACGAAAAGAACACAAGCAGGGCGAATCGACCGATCCGAAGAAAGGCCCAATGACGCGCTCGACCCTTCTCGTCGCGCTACTGGTGGGGCTGGCGGTTCCAGCGAGCGCAAGCGCGTCGGATGTGACCTCGGTTGCGCGCGTGCAACGCGACCTCGCGCTCGCCGCCGCGTTCTGGACGGTCGAGCAACCGGCGCTCGTGTCGCCGTGCGCATCCGATCGGGTGTTCGTGACGGCGATGGCGGACGGTACCGGCGACGGCGGAGCGCTCGTCCCGGCGGCCGATGTGTGGGCGGAGACGGCGCTTGGGTCGTGTTCGATCGACGTCGCGCCGGTCGCGTGGGCGCTTGGCGCTTCAGGTGACTCCGGCACGAGCGAGATGTTCTGCATCCTGATCGCCCATGAATACGGACACACGCTCGGCCTGCCGGACAGCGAGTCAATCCCGATGATGAGCAGCTCCTGGGCTCGTCGCGACGATCCGCTCTGCGACCAGGCTGTGTATGGATGGCGTTGGACGTTGCACAAGGATCGCGAATGGATTGCCGCCAATCGCACTCAGCTGAGGCGGGCGAGAATCGAGCGCACCGAGCGCGAGGCCGCCGCCGCGGCACAGGCATCGTCGCGGCAGCCCGCGGCCACCCAATCGAACGGCTCCGCGCCGCCGGGCGTCGCTGCGCCGTCGCGTGCTACCCAGCCGCCAGTGAAGCCGGCGACGGCGCCGAGCACCTAGCCGAGGGAGGGCCACACGGAGCCCGGCCGCGCGCAGGCGCCGCTAGAGGTCGAGATTGTCGAGTATCTCGTTCGCCCGCGACCACTGCTCCGGCGGAACGACCAGGTAGATGTCGCCGTGGCCGAAGCGGTCGAGCGGCTGATCGGCGGTGCAGTTCGCCTCGATGCCCATGTTGCGCAGCTCATCGCGCCACGCGAGCGCGGTGGTCTGGTCCTCAAAAGTGCTGACGGTCTCCCAGTCCTCAAAGCGCGGGTCCGCGACCGATACGGGCGGGCTTTTTGCGACACGGAGCTTGCGAGACCACGGCATCGGCACGCGTGGAGCCTACGCCGGCGGGAGCGGGCGGGTCGGCTCGGATGACGGTGATCGGGGGAGGCGTGTCGGCAGTGGCGCGCAGCGCAGTAACCACGCGCCGCCCGGGGGCACGTCCCATTCGAGCGGGCGATGCCGTCTAGAGCTTGGCGCAGACGGAGCCGGCGAGCGTCCGGTCGGCGGCCGGAACCGTGTCCTTGATGATCTCGTTGCACAGCGACTTTTCTGACGCCTTGATCTGCGCCGGGTTGTCGTGCGCGAACGACGCGCAGTAGGACTTGAACTGAGCGGCCTGGCTTGCGGTGAGATGGGTCTCGGCGGCTGCGAGCGCGCTCTTGCAATAGGCGGCCACGGCCGCGCCAGCGCTCCCGGCTGGCGGTATTGCGCCTGTCGCGTCGGACGTACCGCTGGAAGTGGTTGCTGCCTTCGTCGTCGTGGCGCTCGTGCTACTGCTTCGGCTGGCGCTCGTGTTCGTTGACGTGCTGCTGCTGCTCCCGCCCCCACCGCAGCCCGCGATGAGAGCGGCGCTTGCGGCTATTGCCAGGACTAGCGAACCGGTCCCGCGATTCATCTTGGACCCCCTGAAATTGATCGCTCGACGACGGCCGAGTGTAGCCGCTGCCGACGTCGGCAAAAGGGGCAACTCGACGCCGGTTGGAGTGGCACGGTAAGCGGTCCGAACGACCGCATCCCTGAGCCGCCCGGGGCATCTCGGCTGCGTTTGCAGCGGCCTGCCGAGAGGTACTTGCGCACGCAAGTACTTTGCTAGGCTGAAGCGATGGAACTCGGTGTCGCGACCTTCGCAGACCTCGCCTCCGGCGTCAGCCCGCGCCAGCGCATGCGCGAGCTGATGGAGGAGGTCGAGCTCGCCGACCAGCTCGGACTCGACGTCTTCGCGATCGGTGAGCATCACCGGCCGGACTTCCTGATCTCGTCCCCGGCCACCGTTCTTGCCGCAGCCGCCGTGCGGACAGAGCGCATCCGTCTCTCCAGCGCCGTCACCGTGCTCAGCTCCGACGACCCCGTGCGGGTGTTTCAGCAGTTCGCTCACGTCGATCTGCTGTCCGGTGGGCGTGCGGAGATCATGGCGGGGCGTGGTTCCTTCATCGAATCGTTTCCGCTGTTCGGCTATGACCTCGACGATTACGACGAGCTCTACGCCGAGAAGCTCGACCTGCTGCTGAAGATCCGCGACAACGAGCTGGTCACCTGGTCTGGCCGCCATCGTGCCGCGCTGGTTGACGCTGGCGTGTGGCCCAGACCGGTCCAGGCCTCGCTGCCCATCTGGGTCGCGGTTGGCGGATCGCCGCAGTCCGTTGTGCGCGCCGGCACGCTGGGCCTGCCGCTGACGATCGCCATCATCGGCGGTCCGTATGAGCGCTTCGCGCCGCTCGTCGTGCTCTACCGGCAGGCCTTTGTTGCCGCCGGGCACGATCCGGCGGATGCGAAGGTTGCGATCAACACCCACGCCTTCGTCGGCCAAACGTCGGCGCAGGCCGACGGCGCTTTCGCGGCGTCATATCTGGCGATGATGAACAGCATCGGGCGTGAGCGTGGCTGGCCGCCGTCCGGCCGGCGCGAGTATGAGGCGCTGCGATCGCCAGGTGGCGCGCTCGCCGTCGGCTCGCCTGAGCAGGTGGCTGAGAAGATTTTGGCTGAGCAGCGGTTGTTCGGGCACCAGCGCTACGTCGCTCAGATGAGCGTAGGGGCCGTCGCTCACGCCGATGTGCTGCGCTCGATGGAGCTGTTCGGCACCGAGGTTGCGCCCATGGTGCGCTCCGCGCTCACGCCGGCGGCGTCGAGCGCTGCGTCGGTCGCTGCGGTCTGAACCGTCGCGGGCGGCGGAGTCCGCCGCGGCAGCGCGCGTGCTCATGGATCGTCGGCGCGTTTGGCGGGATCGACTCTCGAAGCCCACCGCGGCGGGCGCGGCAACGACTCTCAGCCGCCGCTCAGGGTTGCCTCAGGCGGGCTTCACCGTGGCCCCCGACACTGACTTTCCTACTCCATTGAAAGGAAGTCAGCCATGACCCTCACGCTCATCATCGCGGCCAACGTACTGCTCGCCCTCACCGTCGTAGGTGCCCTCGCATTTGTGATGGGAACCGCCACGAGTCTGCGCACGCGGACGTGACACACGTCGGACCGACACCGGGTGGTGGGCGCCGCCGCTGCGCTGGCGGCGGCGTCTTATCGAGCCTCTCGCCACTATTGGCTGCAATGCAAACGCCGCGGAACGGGGCGGCGCCAGGTGCTGTGGCGCTCCAACTCGCTGCTACGCCCGCGTGCCATCCTCGATGTAGCGCATGATGTTGGCGCTCAAGCCGAGGTCCAGCGTGACCGACCCGCCGGTCAACCGCAGCCGGCAGTGATCTTCAGTCACAGCAGCGCTCCAGCCGTGGAGTTCGACATTGCGCACAGCGACGGCGGCCACGCGTTCGCTGCGTTCTTGCGCGGTAGCTGAACGTTCCGGCCGATCGAGCTCAAGGTCAAGGTGGAAGCCGATCTCGGCGGCTGAGGAGTCGCGGAAGAACTCGAGGTTTCGATCGAGGCCCACGGCCACCGGCGCTAGTCCGATGTCGGTGGGGGTCTTCGGGAGAACGGGCATTACGAGGCTACCTCCTTCGGGCGCGGTGGTTGTCTTCTCAATCGTGATCGCGACCCGGCGGCCTTGCATCCGTAGATTTCCGCTGTCGGATATCCCTGTGCGCTGCTTCCGTGCCGTGGCTGATGGCTGACGGTCGCCGCGCGGCGCGGCTGGCGGATTTGCCCACCCTCACTCACGAATCGGGCAGTGGAGCTAGTCGCCTCGTCGCGCACGCTGAAACCACCGGCGTCGCCGAGATCGTCTCCTTCGACCGCTCGATCGACCGCATCCCCAACGTCAGCCGACGCGAACCTTGACCCAAGCCGTTACCGATGCTTGTGTTGCTTTGCCCAGCCAGGACAGCCGGCTTAGCCGCTCGCGGTGGAGCGTCACGGGCCGGCGAGGTCGGATCCAGCCCGGGGGAGAGAACGTCGTCAGACCGGCTATTGCTGAGCTGGCGGCGTGAATCAGGACGTGAAGCGGGCGCGGTCGTCGTGCTGGCCCGCGATCGCGCGCCTCGGGCCATAATCCGCTGATGGGTTTCTACGCGTTGAACCTCTTTGATCTTGCCGAGAACGACGACTATCGCGCCTATTCGCGTCGATCGGTGGACGCGGTGACAAGACACGGAGGTCGTGTCGTCGCGCTGGGCAAGCACGCCAACCACCCTGCTGAGGTTGGCGGTGAGACCCCGCGCCAGGCTCTGGTGCTCGTCGAATGGTCCAGCCGTGACGCGTTCGACGGATTCTTGGGTGACCCCGACCTGGCCGATCTGCACCCGCTGCGGGAGAAGGGAACGCTGCACTACATCTGGTGGACGTTCGACCGCATCGATGATCTACGGCCGCTGCTCGACCGCCGCCGGTAAGTCGGGTGTCCCGCCACAAGGCGCGGCGGCAACGCGGATGGCCCGCCAGAGCCTCGCTTCCTGGCCGTAAGCGCCGCACGCGTGTGTCGCAACGCTCAGTGAGAGCGCGGCTAATCGGTCGCGGGACGAGCTGGCGGAGAAGCGTGGCCGGTCGCGCGGATGAGCCAGGTGAGTATGAATGCCATGGCTGCGGCTTCGGCTAGGTCGATCGTGCCGGTGGCGTAGAGGTTGTCGGGCGCGCTGTTGCCGGTGAGGAGCCAGCAGATCGCGCCGCCGAGGATGGCGAGCATCGCGAGCGCCGCGGTGCGTGCGAGGCGAAGCTCGTAGCGCACTGCCCGTGCCGACAGGTGGGTGCGGCGCACGATTGTGCCGGCTGCGCCGAGGATTGCTGTTAGTGCGAATGGTGCGCTGATCATCCACGCGAGCTGGCCTGCGGGGAATGTGGCGAGTTTTGTGGGGTGCGCCCAGTAGCTGGTGAGCGAGAGCGTTGTGGCCCAGGCGAACGCGGCTAGCCCGCCGGGAGCGAGCTGCTTCCCGTTCCACGCGTGGCCACCTGCGCCTGGCCAATGCGGCGCGAAGTGGATGCCGGCGAGAACGAGGACGGCGAGGCCGCCAGCGAGCGCCAGCAGCGGTAGTCGCACACCTTTCGCGCGAGTGCGCAGTGCGCTCCAGAGGATCGGGGCGGCGGCTAGCGCGACGATGGCCGCGAGCGCGGCCAGGCCCGTGAGGATCGCGGCGAGTCCGACCGTGGTTGCCGGGTCGGTTGGTGGCGCCCACTGCCAGCCGATCATCAGCTGCGCCGAGAGGCCGACACCGAGAACGGCAAAGACGCCGCCAAGGCAGGCAATCGCGCCGAGCTTGGTGCGCTGCTCGCTTTCTCCGGCGATGCCCGCGGCGGCGAGGCGGGCGAGCAGGCCGCTGAGCGCGACGTTGACCGTGCGCCGCCTCGACTGTCGCCGCTCGCTGATGTCGGCGACTAGCAGCGCTTCGAATTCTTCGCCGTAGCGCTCCCGCCAGCTCGGCGGGTACCACCGCAGCAGGCGATTTGCGCGAGCCTCCGGGTCGGTCATGCTGCCATCGTGCGTTCAGAAAGGCGGCGCAGGGCGACGTCGGCGACGCGCTGCTGGTCGGCCAGCTGCGACTGCAGCGCATTGGCGCCGGTGGCGGTCAGCTCGTAGGGCCGGCGGCGGTCATCGCTCGCAATCGCCGCGATCAAGCCTTGACGCTCGAGCCGCGCGAGCGCCTCATACAACGTGCCCGGTGGCAACCGGATGGCGGCGAACAGCTCGATGTCCTTCGTCAGCGCGTACCCGTGCTTTGGGCCGTCGGCGAGACTCGCGAGGATCAGAGTTGCCGGCCCCGTGTAGCGACCGAGCTTCGCCAAATCAGTGACTTCCCGATCCGCCATCGCCCTTAGTATACCGGTGTCCGATTGATCGGCACACGATGTATCGTGTTCCGATATAGTGACGGTTGTGTCGACGCTCATGACTCGTCGCGGCGCCCTTCGCTTCGGCATCGGCGGGCTCGGGTTACTCGCCGGTGGAGGCGCGGTCGGCTTCGAGCTGATCCAGCACGGCGTTTTGCCCGGCAAGGCCTGGCTCGCCGACATCGACGGAGCGTGCGCGGCATCCACGCCGCCGGTGAGCTACGGCGAGCCGGGACCGTTGTTGAACGGCTCGTTCTACTCGCGTGCGCGGGGCGCGACGGTCGGGTACACGATCGCCTACCCGCCCGGTCACGGCCCAGGCAGCCGTGGCCTGCCACTGATCGTCGCGCTACATGGCTATGACGCCGATCACACGAACGCGATGGCCGGCAACCCGGCCCAGTGGCTTGCACTCAGGGCCCACGACGGCAACCCGCTGCGACCGATCGCGATCGTCACCGTCGACGGCGGCAACCTCTACTGGCACCGCCACGGACGCGACGATCCAATGGCAATGCTGGTCCACGAAGTGATCCCGATGTGTCGCCGGCGTGGACTCGACGGACCGCTCGCCGCGACCGGCATCTCAATGGGCGGCTACGGCGCGCTCCTGCTCGCCGAACGCCACCCCGACATGGTTCGCGTCGTCTCCGCAATCAGCCCCGCCATCTGGACCACAGACGCACAAGCCAATGCAGGAAACCCGGAGGCGTTCACCTCGCCCGCCGACTTCGCAGGCAACGACGTCATCACCCACGCCGCCCGGCTAGCGGGAATTCCCGTCCGCGTCGCCGGCGGTACAAGCGACCCCTTCCACCCGGGGCAGGTCGCACTGCTCGAGGCACTCGACGCGAAAGCCGCGCATTACTTCGGCCCGGGGTGTCACGACGAAACGTTCTTCGCCTCGCAGGAACCAGCCTCACTCGAGTTCATCGCCGCGCACCTCGACTGACACACCCGGAAGTGAACGAGCACCCGCGCGTCGGGACGCCGACGCCTAACCCCCGCCGCTGCCGCGGATCAAGGCGGGCTCGCCGGCGCACTCGTTCGCCGGCACTTGGATCGGCGTGCAGTCGTCGCTGTCCCTCATCGCGCAGAGCCCCAGGCTGAGTCCAACGGGCTGACGCTGCTCCCTCGACACGAAGCAGGCGCGCGACGGCGACCCAATGCAGAACTTCGTCAGCCGGCTTGCGACTGACCGGCGTTGATCGCCGATTGGGCGGCGAAAGCCCGTTCGTATGCGGGCCGGGCCTCGCCGCGGGCCACATAGGCGGCCAGTTTCGGAAACTCGCCCAGAAGTGCTCCCCGCACGCGTGAACGTACTGCGCCTCGCCATCAGGCAGTAACCACCGGTCCCCCGGCGGCTGCTTGTCGGGCGAAGGGGCACTCACCGTAGGGCGACTACGGGGTCCGCTTCTCGTGCGCCTGGATGCGGATGAGTCGGGTGTCGAGGGTGAGTAGCTCAGCGTTGGCGGCGATGGCGGCGGCGAGCGAGAGTGCGTCGGGGAGCCGTAGCGATCGGTGGCGTCCGCGGAGCTCGGCTGCGAGGCGGGCGGTGGGGCGGTCGATGGCGATCACGGTCGCGTTGATCGCGTCGAGGAACCCGTCGACCTTGGCGTCCGTTCGTCGTGCGATCGGGCGGACCATGATCTCGGCGTAGACGCTCGCGCTCAACACGATCTCCTCGCCGGCACTCATGCGGGAACGGAGTGTGTCGACCGCTCGTTCGTGCTGGTCGTCGGCGGCGTCGAGAAAGGCGATCACGACGTCGGCGTCGAGCGCTACTCGCGCCACTCGTCGCGGAGCTGGTCGAGGTGACCGGCCGGGTAGGTGCCGGCGGGAAGGCTGCCGGCGTAGCGGCTGATCAGGTCGTCCGCTCGCTCAAGCTCGATGCGGCCGTGACCAGAAGACCGGATCACAACATCGTCGCCTGCGGCGAGACCGGCTTCGCGAAGCACGCGCACTGGGATCGTCACCTGGTGCTTGCTGGAGACTCGACTCATTCCTTTACCATTCTAGCAAGACGGTAAAGCGTCTGCTAGGGCCCGACCATCCACGGCGGATCGCGCGCATGTGTTCCTCCCCGCGCTTTGCGGTACTCGCCCGTAGCGTCCGTGGCGGGTTTGGTGGTCTACGAAGACGCTGGCGAGGGCTGGGTCTACGCGCACGTCCCGGAGCCCCCGGAGGTCCACACGCAGGGCTCGGACCTCGAGGAGGCGCGCGTGATTCTCAAGGACGTGATCGCCCTTGTGCTTGAGGAGCGGCGCGCGCGAAAAGGAGTCGTTTCGCCGGCGCGAGAAGGGACGCATGCTTAGGACGAGCGTTGGTCGTGGCCGCTACCAGGTGCCGCCGACGCAGGCGGTCTTGCCG
Organism: uncultured Solirubrobacterales bacterium; assembly: GCA_963788385.1. GTDB lineage: Bacteria > Actinomycetota > Thermoleophilia > Solirubrobacterales > Solirubrobacteraceae > Palsa-513. The sequence goes on along the minus strand of CAWBGR010000010.1, from coordinate 22,690 downwards.
GCGGCGTTGGCGCATGTGCGCAGCAGCTGACCCGAGGCGGTGCGCGTGATGCTGTAGGTGTCGCCGGTGGTCGAGGCTGTCGTCACCGTGTAGCTGTTGCCCGTCTGGCTGACGCCCGGGACCGAGACGGAGTAGAGGTAGGCGTTGCCGTTGCCGAGCGTTGTTTGGATCGTGGTCTCGTAGGCGGCCAACGCCGTGGTGGTGTTGCAGGTCGCGTACAGGCCGCTGTTGTCGGTCGCGCAGGTCTCGATCGCGATCTGGGCGGTGTGGGCGAGTTCCTTTGCCGCGGCGTCGGAGGCCTTCGACTTCTGGTTGAGGAACGAAGGGATGGCGATCGCGGCGAGAATGCCGATGATCAGGATCACGACGAGCAGTTCGATTAGCGTGAAGCCGTCCTCGCTTTGTAGGGGATTTGTTTGCGGGGTGTTACGGTTCGTCATGGGCACATTTATCGGCGTGCCCGGCGTGGCGCGTTAGAGCTCGGAGCGTCAGAACTCTGACGCGTCGTAGCGTGCCCAATGCCCAGATAACCCGCCCGACGCGCCGGCTAACGTACTCACAGTGGGTCGTGTGGTCCCAGTCGGAGCGCCGCAGGTGCCCGCAAGCCCGGCCGCAGTTCGGTTGCTCCTCCTCGAGGCGGATCGCGAGCTCGGCGCGGAGCTCGATGCTGTGCGCTCGGCTGCCGCGCTGGAGGCCTCGCATGTCGACGTCGTAGAACTGGCTCTCGGGGATTGGGAGCCGAGCACTGGGAGCGCGAGCATCATCAACGGTTTTGGCTTGCTCGTCCTCGAAGGACTTCTGGTTCGTCGCGTGCGTTTGGGTGACCGGTTCGGCGTCGAGCTCCTTTCAAACGGCGATCTGTTGCGACCTTGGGAGGGAGACGATGCTGTCGCCTCTGTAGCGCGCGAGCCTCAGTGGACCGTGCTGCGTGCCGCTCGCGTTGCAGTGCTGGACCTCGAGTTCGCGCGGCGCATCAGCGGGTTTCCGGAGATCGCCGGACAGCTCGCCGGTCGAGCACTTCGCCGTTCGCGTTGGTTCGCGGTCAACCTGGCGATCGTCCAACAGCCCAAAGTCGAGACGCGCCTGCACATGTTGCTGTGGCACATCGCTGACCGCTGGGGCACTGTCCGCCGCGGTGAGGTCGCAATCCCGGTGATGCTCCCGCACGCCGTGCTTGCGGCGCTCGTCGCTGCACGGCGCCCGACCGTCACGACAGCCCTTGTCGCACTCGAGCGCGACGGCATTCTCGCCCGCACGAGCACTGGCTGGACTCTCTACGGCTCGCCACCCGGCGAACTGCGTAACACCGTCAGCTGACTCACGACGGCGGGCACGGAGCCCGACGCAGATGCGATCGCCGACCATCCGGCAGCACGTTCAGCGCGAGCGCGTCGCGGGGCTGGGAGACCAGCGCCGACTGGTTAGCCCACGCGGTGAGGGGCCTAGTCCAAGGGTTCAACGTCGATGATTGCGCGCGGTGCGGGTTCGCGCCCGTGATGCTCGGTGAACCGTTCGCGTCTTTTGGTGATGGCGTCGGCCGGCGTGTCGGGTTCGAGTGTGTAGCGAACAACCGTAGGGTGGGTCGTCGCATCGATGTTCGTCTCCGTAATGACTACGCGATAGGCCACCCGGCCAGCGTAGCCGACGGCTCAAACCGACAGGCCAAGCCGAGATTCCCCCTGGTCATTGTCGTGTCAGCGTCGATGCCCGGTCGCCCGCCATTGCGATGGCAGGCTCAGCGCGGTCGGAAGAGACTGGAGTGTGTTGAGGTTCGCGGGCGTCCCGCGGCGGCGTCGCCGCATTCCGGTCGCTGCTGCCCGGCCTGATGCGCCGCGCTTGCCAGCCGTAGAGTTGCCGCGTGAGCGGCTTGCCCAAACGGCCAGCTGAGGACGCGCTCGGGCGCCGTAGGGCTGCCGCCGCGGCGTTGGCGCGCGAGGGCAGCGCCCCGCCCGAGCGCTCCGCTGGCGGCGAGGCGGCGATCGGGCCTCGTGGGCGCGGGTCGCACATGGCTGTTGCGCAGGCTTGGCGGGCCCGGTTTGAGCGGTCGGTCGCTGGTGGCGGCGGTGCTTTGATGGTTTTGGCGTTGCTGACGGGTGCGGGCGCGGGTGCTGGTGCGATCGCATTTCGATACATGATCGAGGGCGTCACTTACCTGTTCACCGGGCATGACGACTACAGCCTCGTCGGTCGCGCCGGCAATCCGCTGCTCGGCTTGGGCGGCTGGTTCGTCGTCGCGACCCCGGTTGTGGGCGGGCTGATCTACGGGCCGCTGGTGAGTCGCTTCGCGCCCGAGGCGCGCGGCCACGGCGTGCCGGAGGTGATGTACGCGGTCAACCGGCTCGGCGGCCGGATGCGCCCGCAGGTGCCGATCGTGAAATCGCTCGCCTCGGCGTTGTGCATCGGCTCGGGCGGCTCGGTTGGACGTGAAGGCCCGATCGTTCAGATCGGCTCCGCACTGGGATCGGTGCTGGGCCAACTCGTGAAGGTCTCGGAGTCCCAGCTTCGCCTGCTCGTTGCCTGTGGTGCCGCGGGCGGGATCGCGGCGACGTTCAACGCGCCGATCGCCGGAGTCTTCTTCGCGCTGGAGTTGATCCTGCGCAACTTCGAGACCAGATCGTTCGGGCTCGTCGTGCTCAGCTCGGTCACCGCGGATGCCGTCGGGCGCGCCGCGTTCGGCAGCCACCCCTTCCTCACACTGCCAGGGTTCAGCTTCAGCTCACCCCTCGAACTCGTCCTCTACGCCGGCCTCGGGGTCCTCGCGAGCGGCGTCGGAATCGGCTTCACACGCGTGCTCTACAGCGGCGAGGACGTCGCCGACCGGCTGTGGCGCGGGCCGGAATGGCTGCGCCCTGCCGCCGGGGGCGTGCTGCTCGGCCTGTTCCTGCTCGTCGTGCCGCAGATGTACGGCGTTGGCTACCCCGTCCTCGAACACGCCGTCGCGGGGCACTACGTGATCCTCGCACTACTCGGACTACTGGCGGCAAAGATCCTCGCGACCAGCCTCACGATGTGGATCGGCGGATCGGGCGGCGTGTTCGCACCGTCGCTGTTCATGGGCGCGATGCTCGGCAGCGCCTACGGCGCGATCGCCCACAACGCGCTCCCCCATCTAGCACTGTCCGCCGGCGCGTATGGGCTCGTCGGGATGGGCGCCGTGTTCGCCGCCGCTGCCCGAGCGCCGATCACCGCAGTCCTGATCATCTTCGAACTCACCGGCGACTACCGAGTGATCCTGCCACTGATGATCGCCGTCGTCATCGCGACAGCGGTATCCAACGCCGTGACGAGCGAGACGATCTACACGCTCAAACTCCGCCGTCGCGGCATCGACATCGACACACCCGCCCGGTCCAGCCTGATGGCACAGATCACGGTCGCCGAGGCGGCCGGCACGCTGCCGCAACCACTGGACCCCGACCAGTCCCTTCAGAACGTCCTCGACCGCTTCGCCGCCGAGCGCACCAACGCGCTCCCAGTGATCAGCGACGACGGGTCGCTCCTCGGCGTCGTCTCGGCAGGCGACGTCGAACAAGCACTCGCCAACGCCCCAAGCGCGAAAGACGCGCGCGCACTCGTACACGAGGCCGCCGCGCTTCGCGTCGATCAGTCGCTTGAGGAAGCCGTCTGGCGACTCGGCGCCACCAACGACGACGGCCTCCCGGTCCTCGACACAGACGGCGAACGCGTCGTCGGATGGCTCACACACCGCCACCTCCTCAGCGCCTACCGCAAACGACTCGGCGACAACCCCCCAGCGCCCGACCAGACGGAAAGAGACGCGCAATCCCCAGCCTCCTAAACAGCGCACACAAGGGGCGAGCGCGAGCCGTCTCACCGAAGCACACCGAAGGCAAACTTGCCACTGCTCGCGCCTGACAGGAACAGCCGGGAGTGTCTTCTACCGCGCGCCCCGAGGGTGTCCGTCTAACTGTGTAGGCGGTGGTTGATGGTCAGTTGGGAAGTGGGTCTTCGAAGTGGATTTTGAAACGCGCCTCTCGCCCACCCGATAACTCCCGGCACTTCCGAAGTGGAGCTAGTCGGGCTCGAACCGACGACCTCTTGCATGCCATGCAAGCGCTCTCCCAGCTGAGCTATAGCCCCGGGCGGTGCGAGACGCATCTTAGCGGCGAGAAAGCTGCCCGTCGGCAAACGCGTGGTCTGGGGGCGCCGGCATCAACCCTCGCGCTCGCGTGACAGCGCCGACGGCCACCACACGCGCTTGTCGAGGTCCATCACGAGGGCGGGCACGAGCACGGTTCGCACGAGGAAGGTGTCGAGCAGCACCCCGAAGGCGATCACCAGACCGACTTCGGCGAACGCGACGAGGGGGAGAGAGGCGAGCGCCGAGAAGGTTCCCGCGAGCACGATGCCCGCCGAGGTGATCACTGCTCCGGTGACCGAAAGCGCGCGCAGCATGCCGCCGCGCGTGTCGCCCGAGGCAGACTCCTCGCGGGCGCGAGCCATGAGGAAGATGTTGTAGTCGCAGCCGAGCGCGACGAGGAATAGGAAGCTGAAGAGGATCAGCGACGGATCCTCGCCGGCGTAGCCGAGGATGTGGCTGAAGGCAAACGCGCCGGCGCCGAGCGCCGCGGCGTAGGAGAAGATCACAGTTGCGACCAGCAGGACCGGGGCGACGAGCGAGCGCAGCAGCAGGCCGAGCACCAGCATGACGACGAGCAGGATCAACGGCACGATCACGCGGTCATCGCGGGCCGCCGCGACATGCAGGTCGCGCTGTTGTGCGGTCGCGCCGCCGATCAGCGTGCCGGTCCCGCCGGCGGCCTTGGCCAGCCTTCGGATCGGAGCGATCAGCGCCATCGCCCGCTGGCTCGTCGGGTCCACGCTGAGCGCCGCGGTAAACACGGCGACACCCGTGACCGGGCTCACGAGCGTCGCGCTGAGGGCCCCCGGTGCCCGGCTCACTCCCGCAGCCGCGGCGATCGCCGTTCGAACTGCGGCGACGCGCGCCGCCGAGGGCACGACGATCTGCAGCGGCGAGCTGGCGCCGGGCGGGAAGTGGCGGTCGAGAACGGTCTGGCCCTGTTCGGACTCGACCACGCCCGTGAAGGCGTCGTTGCCGCTGAGGTTGGTGTCGAGGCTCGTCAGGCCGATGCACAACACCGCGAGGAGCGCGATTGTCCCGGCCCCGATCAGGCGGTGGCGCCGGCCTACGACCTCGGCGACACGCCGCCACGGGCCGTGCGTGGCGTCGGCGCCGCTCGAGCCGTGCAGCGGCACGAAGGGCCAGAACGCGCGGCGGCCGAAGATCAAAAGCAGCGACGGCAGCAGGGTGAGTGTGGACACCATCGCCAGCGCGACACCGATCGCCGAGATCGGCCCCAGGCCTCGCGTGCTGTTGACCTCAGCGGCGAGCACGCAGAGCAGCGCGAGGATCACCGTCGAGGCGCTCGCGAAGATCACCGGTCCGGCGCGCCGCAGCGCGACGCGCATCGCGTCGCGTTCACTCGCGTGGTGGCGGAGCTCCTCGCGATAGCGCGCGACCAGAAGGAGCGCGTAGTCGGTCCCTGTGCCGAAGACCAGAACGGTGAGAATGCCCGCCGACTGCGAGTTGATCGTCACGCCGAGCTGCGTCAGGAGGTAGCCGACGCCCTCGGCGATCGCCTCGGCGAGGCCGACCGACAGCAGCGGAATCGCCCAGAAGATCGGGCTGCGGTAGATCAGGATCAGCAGCACGAACACCAGCAGCACGGTGACCAGCAGCAGCTTCCCGTTGATCGACTTGAAGACCTGGCTCGCGTCGTAGGAGACACCGCCCGGGCCGGTGACTCTCGCCTCGAGACCCGGCGGTGCGCTCGTGTGCACGACCCGTTTGATCAGCGTGACGTCGCTGTCCAGCAGCTTGGTCGAGCCGTGCAGACGCAGGTAGATGTCGAGCAACGCGGCTTCGCCGTCGCGGGAGCGAATCGGCCCCACAGCGGGGATCGTGTCCGGTGGGAGACGTCTGTCGAGCGTCCGCTTGTCAGACTCGATTGCGGTCAGGTCAGCGGGCCTCAGCCGTCCAGTGCGGGCGAACACCACGACCGTGCCCGTGATCTCCGCGCCGCCGCTCGCGCGGTTGATCGCATCCAGCGCGCGCACGGACTCCGCGTCGCCCGGTAGATAGGACGTCGTGTCGTTCTTCTGGGCGCTCTGAAAGCGCCCCGCAACCGATCCGGCCGCCACTGCCACGATCAACCAGATCGCGGCGATCGCCCACTTCGCGCGGCGGCGGCTCGCGAGCTCGAAGGCGGTACTCATCCGGCGCGGAGGATATGCAAGGCGGACGCTGGCGGCGCCGCAGCGGGCATCCGCCGCGACCGCGGCACGTTGCGACTGCGCGAGCAAATACTCTGGACCTCGGATGAGCGAGCACGTCTACGACCACGCCGAGATCGAGCCCCGCTGGCAGGCCGTCTGGGAGTCCGAGAAGACCTGGGAGGTGCCCAACAGCGGCGGCGCCCCCACCACCTATGTGCTGGAGATGCTCCCCTATCCGAGCGGCGAGCCGCACATCGGGCACCTGAAGTGCTATTCGGTCGGCGACGCGATCGCCCATTTCCGCCGCCGTCAGGGCCGCCAGGTGCTGCACCCGATGGGCTACGACGCCTTCGGGCTGCCCGCCGAGAACCACGCGATCAACACCGGCGTGCATCCCAGGCACTCGACCGCCGAGTCGATCGCGTCGTTCCAGGAGCAGTTCCGCGAGTGGGGCATCTCGATCGACTGGTCGCGCGAGTTCGGCACCCACGAGCCCCGCTACTACCGCTGGACGCAGTGGATCTTCCTGCAGCTGCTCAAGTCTGGTCTCGCCTACCGCAAGGAGGCGGCGGTCAACTGGTGCCCCCACGACGCGACGGTGCTGGCCAACGAACAGGTGATCGACGGTCACTGCGAGCGCTGCGGCGCTCAGGTCGAGCTGCGCCAGCTCGAGCAGTGGTTCCTGCGGATCACCGACTACGCGCAGCGGCTGCTCGACGACCTCGAGACGATCGAGTGGCCCGAGCACGTCAAGACCATGCAGCGCAACTGGATTGGCCGCTCGGAGGGCGCCGAGGTGATGTTCCGCTGCGACGAGCTGGGCATCGACTACCCCGTTTTCACCACACGGCCGGACACGCTGTTCGGCGCGACGTTCTTCGTGATGGCGCCCGAGCACCCCGACATCGCGGTGCTCGCCGCCGGCACCGAACACGAAGCGGCGGTGCACGAGTACATCTCGCAGGCGCTCGCCTCACCCGGGCAGGACCGCGGCGCCGCAGGCAAGCAGAAGACCGGTGTGGCGCTCGGGCGCAGCGTCCGCAACCCGGTCAACGGCGAGGAGATCCCGATGTTCGTCGCGGACTACGTGCTGATGGAGTACGGCACCGGGGCGATCATGGCGGTCCCCGCGCACGACGAGCGCGACTTCGAGTTCGCGACCGCGTTCGGGCTGCCCGTGCGGCGCGTGATCGGCGACCCGGCAGGCGGCGAGTTGCCCTACAGCGGCCCCGGACCGCTTGTGAACTCCGGCGCGCGCTTCGACGGACTCACGGGCGCCGAGGCCAAGGAGCAGATCATCGCCTGGCTCGCCCAGGATGACCGCGGGCGCGGCGTTGTCAGCTTTCGCCTGCGCGACTGGCTGGTGTCACGCCAGCGCTACTGGGGCTGCCCGATCCCCGTCGTCTACTGCCCCGAGCACGGCATCGTGGCGGTGCCGGAAGACCAGCTGCCGGTCCTTTTGCCCGAGGTCAAGGACTACGCGCCGAAGGGCCGCTCGCCGCTGGCCGCGGCCGAGGAGTGGGTGACGACGAGCTGCCCGATATGCGGCGGGCCGGCGCGCCGCGAGACCGACACGATGGATACCTTCGTCGACTCCTCCTGGTACTACCTGCGCTACTGCGACGCCGCCAACGACGAGGCGGCCTGGGATCCGGCGGCACTGCAGCGCTGGATGCCTGTCGACCAGTACATCGGCGGCGTCGAGCACGCGATCCTGCATCTGCTCTACTCGCGCTTCTTCATCAAGGCGCTCGCGGACCTCGGCCATCTCTCGTTCCAGGAACCGTTCGCGGCTCTGTTCACGCAGGGGATGATCACCCGCGACGGCGCGAAGATGTCCAAGTCGCGCGGCAACGTCGTCTCGCCTCGCACGATCGTAGGTCGCCTCGGCGCCGACACGGCGCGCTGCTACATCCTCTTCGTCGGCCCGCCGGACCAGGACGCCGACTGGTCAGACGCCGGCGTCGAGGGCATGCATCGCTTCATCGCGCGGCTCTGGCGGCTGGCCGCCGAGACCGCGGCAAGCACCGAACCCGCCGAGCCGCCGGCACAACCGGCCGGTGACGAGCTGGACCTGATGCGCAAAGCGCATTGGGCGATCGAGAAGGTGACCGGGGAGCTCGAAGGGCGCTTCGCGTTCAACACGGCGATCGCGGCGGTGATGGAGCTGACAAACGAGTGCTACAAGCTGCGCAGCGAGGTTGGCCCGGGCGTGCTGCGCTTCGCGGTCGCGACCGCGGCTTCCCTGCTGTTTCCCTTCGCTCCCCATGCCGGCGCCGACGCCTACCAGCTGCTGACAGGCGAGCGCGTGTGGCAGGTGCCGTGGCCGTCGGCCGATCCGGCGCTGCTCCTACGAGACCAGTTCGAGCTGGTCTGCCAGGTCAACGGCAAGGTCCGCGACCGCGTCAGCGCGAGCAGCAACGCGAGCGAGGAGGAGCTGAAGGAGCTCGCCCTCGCGGCGCCCAACGTGGTTGCGCACATCGCCGGTAAGGAGATCGTCAGGGTCGTCGTGGTGGCCGGAAAACTCGTGAACATCGTCGTGAAATAGGGGGGACCGGGCGCACAAACGGTCGATGCCAACGTCCACGGCGCCCCGTATGCTCAGCCGACGCTGGGCGTACAACTAAGGAGGGGACGTGGATTTCTCGAAACTGAGCCGTGAGGACTGGATGGTGGGCGGCGGCGGGATCCTGCTCATCCTGAGCCTCCTCATCTTCGGCTGGTACAGCTACCCGAGCGTCACGGTCGACGGCACCACGCTCGGTGGCGGCTCCATTGCAGCCACCTCGGCGCCGTATGCGATCTGGGGAATCCTGGCCCTGATCGTCACGATCGCGGTGGTCGTGGACCTATCGCTCGCGCGGTTCAGCCCGGCGACGGTGATCCCGACGACCAATCTCGGGCGCGACATGACACGTACCGCAGCTGCCGGCGTGGTGGCACTCGTGCTAGTCATCAAGTTCTTCGCCCACGTCGGCAACTTTGGCTTCGGGTTCGTGCTCGACGTGGTGCTGACGATCATCGTGGTGGCCGGCGCCTGGCTGAACGCCCAGGGCACCTCCACGCCGATCGGCAGGGCGCGTTCGCAGTAAGTGGGACGCGCGGCGGTGGCCGCCGCGACCGCCGCGGGCGCTAGCCTCAGGGCATGGCGAGCTTCAAACCCGCATATCTGATCCACGGGGACGACCACGGCCGGATCGGCGAGCGGCGTGCGCGGCTGCGGTCACTGGCGGAGCGCGACGGCGGAGCTGGGTGCCTCGAGGTGCTCGAGGGTGCTGATGCCACGGCTGCCGCAGCTGCCGCGCTGCTCGGCGCGCTGACGCTGTCGATCGGCCGGCGCTTCATCATCGTCGACGGCGCCGAACGCTGGAAGGAGGACGAGGTCGCGAGGGAGCTCGCGCCACTGCTCGCATCGATGCCCAACGACACGACGATCGCCTTCTTCGCGCGCGAGGAGGGCCGGGCCAAGGCGCCGGCGGCGCTGCACCGGGCGGTCGTGGCGGCCGGTGGCGACGTGGCCGCCGAGGTGGCGGTCAAGGAGTGGGACCTGCCGGCCTGGGTTCGCTCTCAGGCGACTGCCGCCGGCCTGTCGCTCGATCAGCAGGGCGCGCGAACGCTCGTGGCGATCGTCGGCAGCCGCCAGGCGCGTCTCGCCCGGGAGATCGAGAAGCTCGCGCTCGAATGCGGGCCCGGGGCGCACCTCGACGCGGACGGCGTGGCCGAGCGGGTGGGGCGCAGCGCGGAGCGTAAGGCGTGGACGCTGGCAGACGCCGTCGTTGCCCGCGACTCCGCTGCCGCGACCCGCATCTATCTGGCGCTGAGGTCGCAAGGCGAGCGCGTCGAGTCGCTCACCTACTGGCTGACGAGGCGCCTGCGGGAAGCGCTCGGCGTCGCCGCGCGGCTCGAGGCGGGAGCGCCGCCTAGCGCCTTGCGCGGCGAACTGCGCATGCCGCCGAAGGCGGCGGCCGCGTTCATCGCCGACGTGGCGCGCACCGACTTGGACTCGCTGCGGCGCGCCATAGCGGTGCTCGCCGACCTCGAACTCGACAGCCGCGGCGGCTCGGCGCTGGACGCCGATACGCTCGCCGTGCGCGCGCTGAGCGCGATAACCGTCTAAGAGTCCATCCGAGAGCCCCCCGCGCACGTCTGGCGGCGGCGGATCAGCGCGGATGCTGCGTCCTCGGTCGCGGCAATGGCTCTGCCATTCCCGGCTCCCTGCCTGTGCCCTAGGGGTACGTCCTGGCCCCGCTCGATCCGGCGCTCGCCAGCCGCGCCGCACAAGCGGAGTTCTCGGATGAACTCCTAGCCCTCGGCGGGAGGGCGCACGATACGCGCGGCGCGTGACTTCTTGCGTGCGCCGGTGTTGCGGTGCAGCGCCCCGGTCTTGATCGCCTTGTCGATCGCGGAGACCAGGGTGCGGTGCTCGCTGGCGACCTTCTCAGCCTCGCCCTCGGTGACCGCGGCCTCGAGCCGGCGAAAGTAGGTCTTGATCGCCGAGGTGTGACGGCGGTTCTCGAGCCGCTCGCGCTCGGCACGGAGGATGCGCTTCTTCTGTGAGGCGATGTTGGCCATAGCTGATCCGCGGCGAAGACCGCGGGCGCCGTACTATAGCGGCCTTGCCCGCTTCGACTCCCGTCGCAGAGCGGGGGCGGGCGACGCCCCCGGCAGGTCACGTCGCGCGCAACACCGCGATCTTCTCGATCGCCACGGGCATCTCGCGAGTCGCGGGGCTGGCGCGAGAGATCATCGCCGCGCGCTTTTTCGGCACCGGCTCATGGTATTCGGCGTTCACGATCGCCTTCCAGGTGCCCAACCTGGTGAGCAACCTGTTCGCGAATGCCGCGCTCTCGGCGGCATTCGTGCCGGTGTTCACGGAGTTGCTTCAGGAGGGCCGGCGGAAGGAGGCCTTCCGGCTCGCGTCGACCGTCTTCTGGATCATGCTGATCGCCCTCGGCGCGATCACCGCCTTCTTCATCCTCGCGGCGCACGTGATCATGCCGATCTTCATCTTCTCGGGTGGCGTGTCGGGCTCGCTGACCGCCGGCCTCGCGCAGGTGCTGTTCCCCGTCGTCCTGCTGCTCGGGCTGAACGGCCTGCTCGTCGGGATACTGCAGTCCTACGACCGGTTTTCGATCGCGGCGATCTCGCCGCTGGTCTGGAACATCGTGATCATCGTGCTGGTCGTCGTGTTGCGCCCGCATTTCGGGCCCGGCAACAGTGGCGATCACGGGATCTACGCCTACGCGATCGCGATCCTCGCGGCGACGGTCGTGCAGATGCTGATGGCCGCCGCGGCGCTGCAACAGATCGACTTCCGACTCGGCTTCCAGATCGACTGGCACGACCCGCGCGTGCGCCAGGTCTTCCTGCTGATGGTGCCGGTGACGATCGGTCTGGGGATCACCAATCTCGACGGCCTGATCAACTCGGTCTTTGGAACGCTCGTCAACAAGCAGGCCCCGAGCGCGATCAACTACGCCTTCCGCGTCTACATGCTTCCTCAGGGCATGTTCAGCGTCGCCGTGGCGACCGTGCTCTTTCCGACGCTGAGCCGGCAGGCATCCCGTCGCGACGCCGGCGGCATGCGCCGGGCGCTGGCGATCGGCATACGCCAGATCAACCTCCTGCTGATCCCCGCGTCGGCGTTCCTGATGGTGCTCGCGACGCCGGTCGTGCGCCTGCTCTACCAGCGCGGGCAGTTCGGGCCGACGTCGACGCACCTGACGTCGATCGCGCTGTTCTGGTTCGCCTTCAGCCTCCCCTTCGGCGGTCTCAACCTGCTGCTGACGCGCACGTTCTTCGCGCTCAAGCGCCCGTGGATCCCGACCGGGCTGGCGGCGATGAACATCGCCGTGGACATCGTGGTGTCGGTCGCGTTGTACAAGCCGTTCGGCATCGCCGGGCTCGTGATCGGCACCTTCGTCGCCAACGCCCTGATGACCGCACTGCAGCTGCGCCGCCTGCGAACCGGCTTCAACGGCCGCCTCGAAGGACGCCAGACCACGATGATCACAGCGCGGATCGTGATCGCGTCGATCCTGCTGGCCGCAGCTTCGTGGATCGTCTGGTACGCGCTGGACCGTGCGCTCGGGCGGACGCTGCCGGCGCAGCTGGTCTCCGTCGGCGCCGCCGCCGGCGCCGGCGGCTTCATCTATCTGCGCGCGGTCCTGCGGATGGACATCCCGGAGGCCCGCCAGGTTCACCGGCTCGTGCTCTCGCGCTTCGGGCGCGGCTAGCCACAAGCTAGGCTCCGGGTCGTGCCCGAACCGAGCGCCCAGCGTCGCTGCGACGCCGTGATCTTCGACAACGACGGCCTGTTGCTGGACACCGAGCAGTCCTGGACGCGGGCCCAGGAAGCCCTCTTCGAGCGTCACGGCCGGCGGTTCACCGCCCAGCACAAGCGCGACATGCTGGGCTCTTCGCCGCAGGCGGCCGCAGCGGCGCTCGAGCTGATCCTCGACGCGCCGGGGGAGGGGATGGCGCTGATCATGGAGCTCGCGATGATCGTGCTCGAAGAGCTCGGCCGCGAGGCTCCGCCACGCCCCGGGGCGCTTGGGCTGATCGCGCGGCTGCGCGAAGGCGGGATACCGCTGGCCCTCGCCTCGAACTCCCCGCGCATGCTGGTGGACCGAGCGCTCGAGACCGCCGGGATCGAGCAGAGCACGTTCGCGACGATCCTCACAGCCGATGTCGTGACGCACCCCAAGCCCGCGCCGGAGATCTACCTGACTGCCTGCGCGGCGCTGCGTACGCAGCCGGCCCGGACGCTCGTGCTCGAGGACTCCCCGACCGGAATCGCTGCGGGCATCGCGGCGGGGTGCTACACGATCGCCGTCCCGTCGGTCCCCGGCGTCGATCTGAGCGGCGCGAGCCTCGTTGTGCCCTCGCTCGCCGCGCCGGAGATCACGCAGGCGCTTGGCCTGTGAGGCCGAGCTCCTGGGCCTGCCCCTCGAGCGCGGCGATCACGAAGGCGACATGGTCGTCGAACCCGACGCCGAGCGAATCGGCGGAGCTCTGCAGCTCCTCACGGTTGACGGCGGCAGCGAACGACGGCTGCTTCAGCTTCTTGCGCACCGACTTGGGCGTCAGTCCGGCGATGCCCTCGGGACGCACCATCGCGCAGGCGACGAGAAATCCGCTCAGCTCATCGACCGCGTGCAGTGTCAGCTCGAGCGGCGACTCGCGCGCCACGCCGAGATAATCGGCGTGCGAAGCGATCGCGCGAACCATTTCGGGTGGCGCGTCGAGGCGCTCGAGCTCGGCCATGATCATCCGCGGGTGCCCGACGCTCATGTCCGGGTGGCGCTCATAGTCGGCGTCGTGCAGCAGGCCCGTGACGCCCCACAGCTCGACGTCGGCGCTGTCGGCCCCCCGCAGCGGGGGGTCGCGAAGCGCGTAGGCGCGCATCGCCGCCTCGACCGCCAGGCAGTGGCGGCGCAGGGGCGCGGAGCTCACCCACTCCGCCAGCAGGGCGACGGCTTCGTCTCGGGGGATCGGTCTGGACATTGCGCTGGCGGCCGCAGGGGCGGCGGACTGGGATGCGCCCCGTAATCTACTTGCGAGATGGCTGACCAAGCCCACATCCGCAACTTCTGCATCATCGCCCACATCGACCACGGCAAGTCGACGCTCGCCGACCGCATCCTCGAGCTGACCCACACCGTCGACGCGCGGGCGATGCGCGCGCAGGTGCTCGACTCGATGGACCTCGAGCGCGAGCGCGGCATCACGATCAAGGCCCAGGCGGTGCGGGTCCAGTATGCGGCGCGCAACGGCGAGACCTACCAGCTGCACCTCATCGACACGCCGGGACACGTCGACTTCAGCTACGAGGTGTCGCGCTCGCTGGCCGCCTGCGAAGGCGCCGTGCTCGTCGTCGACGCCTCGCAGGGAGTCGAGGCGCAGACCCTCGCCAACACCTACATGGCGGTCGAGGCGGGGCTGGAGCTGATCCCGACGCTCAACAAGATCGACCTGCCCGGAGCCGAGCCCGAGCGCGTCGCCGACGAGATCGCCGACCTGATCGGCGAGCCGGTCGACGACATCCTGCTGATCTCGGGCAAGACCGGGGCGGGGGTGACCGACGTGCTCGAGCGGATCGTCGAGCGGATTCCGCCGCCCGCGGGCGACCCCGACGCGCCGGCCCGCGCGCTGATCTTCGACTCCGAGTTCGACCAGTACCGCGGCGTCGTGGCCTACGTCCGGGTCGTCGACGGCGTGTTCCGCAAGGGCGAGGCGATCCGCACGATGGTGGGCGCGAGCAGCGCCGAGATCGACGAGATCGGCTTCTTCTCGCCGCAGATGCGGCCCGTCCAGGAGCTGGCGGCGGGCGAGGTCGGCTACCTGATCACCGGCATCAAGGACGTCACCCAGCTGCGCGTGGGCGACACGCTGACGACGAGGGCCAATCCTGCGCTCGAGCCGCTGCCCGGGTACCGCGATGTCAAGCCGATGGTCTTCTGCGGGCTGTTTCCGATCGACTCCGAGCGCTTCCCCGAGCTGCGTGACGCGCTCGAGAAGCTGACGCTCAACGACGCGGCGCTCTCCTGGGAGCCGGAGAGCTCCGACGCGCTCGGCTTCGGCTTCCGCGCCGGCTTTCTCGGCCTGCTGCACATGGACATCGTGCGCGAGCGCCTCGAGCGCGAGTACGACCTCGAGCTGCTGGCGACGATGCCGTCGGTCGGCTTCGAGGTCACGCTGAGCGGCGGTGGGGAGGTCGTCGTGCACAACCCCTCGGACATGCCCGACCCGGCCGCCATCGCCGAGATCCGTGAGCCGATGATCCGCGCCACGATCATCGCGCCGAAGGAGTTCATCGGCGTGGTGATGGAGCTGTGTCGCGAGCGGCGCGGCACGCATGCCGGAATGCACTACCTCTCGCCCGAGCGGGTGCAGCTGACCTACGACCTGCCGCTGGCGGAGATCGTGATCGACTTCTTCGACCAGCTGAAGTCGCGCACGCGCGGCTACGCCTCGCTGGACTACGAGGTGACGGGGATGGTGCCGTCGAACCTCGTCAAGCTCGACGTGCTGCTCGGCGGCGACACGGTCGACGCGCTCTCGATGATCGTGCACCGCGACAAGGCCTACGAGCTCGGGAAGATGCTGACCGAGCGGCTGCGCACGAAGATCCCGCGCCAGCAGTACGACGTGCCGATCCAGGCAGCGATCGGCTCGCACGTGATCGCACGCGAGACGGTCAAGGCGTTCCGCAAGGACGTGATCGCGAAGTGCTACGGCGGCGACATCACGCGCAAGCGCAAGCTGCTCGAGAAGCAGAAGGAGGGGAAGAAGCGGATGAAGCGCGTCGGGCGCATCGAGGTACCGCAGGAGGCCTTCCTGGCGGTCCTGGAGCTCGGCAGCAAGCCGTAGGGGCTTTCAAAACCAGCGCGCGTTCCGCTCTGCCGGAGCGCCCCGCCGCCGCGAGACCTCGCCGAACGACCGCAATTTGCGAGCAATTGCGCCGACGCCCGCTCAGCCGCGGTGCGCATGCCAGATACTGTCGCCCCCGCCGTCCCGCCGGAGGCCCGCCTGTCGGATCAGGCTGGTGAACGGTGGTGGCGATGGTCAAGGACGGAGCAGGCGATGTTCAAGGCTGGACGCGTGATCTCAAGGATGGGTCTGGTGCTCGCGTTCACGTGCGCGCTGAATGTGGCGGGCGCTCGCGCCGGCACCTACGAGGTCGCGATCTGCCACGACCCGGCGAGCGGCTGGACCGCACCGACCGACGCTGTCTCGTTCCCGGCCGAAGGCTCGTTCGCGCTGGCAGGCGTCTACCAGGGCTGCGGCCCATCGGGGTACCTCTACGCCACCCTCGACGGCGTCGCGCCCCACCCGGCCAGCGATCAGGCCGCCTGGCTCTTTCAGGCCCCGGCGGGAACGACGATCACCGCCGCGCAGGTGTACCGCGCGCTCTCCGCCGGGCCGTTCGCCTCGTTCAAGGCGCCGATCGACGAGGTGGACGCGGTGTCCCCCAACGGAGCGTTGAGCGTCCTGGACTAC
Organism: uncultured Solirubrobacterales bacterium; assembly: GCA_963788385.1. GTDB lineage: Bacteria > Actinomycetota > Thermoleophilia > Solirubrobacterales > Solirubrobacteraceae > Palsa-513. Next base: position 6,430 of record CAWBGR010000010.1, on the reverse strand, counting down.
TGCACCCAGCCGTTCGGCTGCGCGTCGAGCGGAACCGGGCCGCTCAGTGAGTTCGCGGCGGCCAACCTGCGGAGCTTCGCCGGCCTGACGAACGTGTCCGCGATCGAGGGCATGGCGTCCTGCGGCGGCGGCGAGACGTGCGCAGCCGGCGGCGGGGCGGTCTGCCCGGAGCTTGGCGGCGATCCCTGCATCGCGAGCAACCACCTGTACGCGATGGTCGTGACGCTCGCCGATGACAGCGCCCCGACCGTTGCCAACGTCAGCGGCAGCCTCGTCGCGCCCGGCGTTCTCGCCGGCGGCGCGGAGATCACCTTCGACGCCGCCGACAGCGGCTCGGGGCTCTATTCGGAGGCCCTCGCCGTTGATGGCGTGACGGTCGCCAGCCAGCCGATCGAGGCCGACGGCGGGCGCTGCATTCCGATCGACGGCCCTGGCTCGGGTGGGAATCAGGCCGGGGTGCTCCGCTTCGACTGGGCGGTTCCCTGCCTGCTCGCGGGCAGTGGCGCGCTCGATCTCGACACGAGCTCGCTGGCCGACGGGGCGCACAGCGTGGTAGCGAGCGTGTCCGACGCCGCCGGCAACACCGCGACGGTGTGGAGCGGAACGATCGAGACCGACAACGCTCCCCAGGGCGGGATCCCGCAGGTCTTCGGCGACGCTCAGCAGGGCCAGTCCCTGGTCGCCGGCACCGGCAGCTGGTCGCCCGCCGCGACCGCCTACGCCTACCAGTGGGAGCGCTGCAGCGCCCAGGGCAGCGGCTGCACAGCGATTGCGGGTGCGACGGCGCCGGCCTACACCGTCACGGCGGCGGACGACTACCGCCAACTCGCGGTGTCCGTCACCGCAACCGACGCAGACGGCTCCACGAGCGCGCTCTCGACACTCTCAGGCGTTGTGCTGGACGCCAACGGATACACCAGCCAGCCCACGGGCCCGGCACTCGAGACAGGCAGCCTGCCGTCGATATCCGGCTCGGCGCGGGACGGCGAGACGCTGACCGCCCAGTCCGGCGAATGGTCGGGAGGCCCGCTTAGCTACACCTTTCAGTGGGAGCTCTGCGATGCCGACGGGCTCGGCTGCGACCCGATCGCCGGGGCGTCCGGCGCGAGTCTCAAGCTCGCGGCCGCCGAGGACTACCTTCGCGTGCGCGTACTCGTCAGCGCCGCCGGCCCCGGCGGAGCAAGCGAAGCCGCGAGCGAGCCCTCGCGCCTGATCGCCGACACAACCGGTTCGACCTCGCCACCGGGCGGCTCGGTCGCGGCGGCGACCCCGCCTGGCGCAACGACGACCGAGCGGGTCGCCAACGGGAGCGGAGCGTGCGCTCACGCACGGCTGCGCGCAACTATCGACGGGCGCCCAAGCGTGACGGTTGCGCTGGGGCGCCCGGCCACGCTGCGCGGCTCACTGCACTGCGCAGGCGCGGCGGTCAAGGACGCAGCCGTCCAGGTCGAGATAGCGCGAGCCGCGGGCGCGACTGCGGCGCGGTTCGCCGTCGTCCGCACGGCCGCCGACGGATCCTTCGTCTACCTCCTCGCGCCGGGCACCTCGCGTGATGTCACCGTCAGCTACCGCGAGTTCGCAGGCGAAGCGAGCGCGTCGGCGAGCGCTCACCTGGACGTGCTGGTCACGCCGGCGATCACGCTGCGCATCTCGCCGGCACGCACCTCAAACGGCCACACAATCACCTTCAGCGGGCGCGTGGCCGGTGGCGATGAGCCGCGCGGCGGCCTGCCGCTCGCGCTCGAGTACCGCGAAGGGAGCCGGTGGATGATCTACACCGAGGTGGCGGCCGCCACCGGCGACGGGCGGTTCAGCTACCGCTACACCTTCGAGCGCACGACGCAGTCGATCACCTACACCTTCCGCATGGCGATCCCGGCGAGCGGTGTTCCGGGCTATCCCTATCAGCCGACCGTGAGTCCCGCCCGGTCGGTGCACGTCGACCCCTAGCGGTGCTCGCCGGCGTGCTGTCGCACTCGCCCGGCGCACCTTTGGCCAGCTGTCGAAAGAGCCGCAGCGGCCAGGCTGCGACAATCGGACGCGATGCCTGAAACGACTTCGATGGGGACCAACAAGCACATCGCGCTGATCGCGCACGACCACCGCAAGGCGGATCTGCTCGAATGGGCGACCTACAACCGCACGACGCTCTCGCAGCACGAGCTCTTCGCGACGGGGACAACCGGCCAGCTGCTCGCCGACGAGCTCGAGCTGCCGGTGAACCTCTACCTCAGCGGGCCGCTCGGCGGCGACCAGCAGGTCGGGGCGGCCATCGCCGAGGGGCGCATCGATCTCGTGATCTTCTTCTCCGACCCGCTGGCCGCCCATCCGCACGACGTCGACGTCAAGGCGCTGCTGCGGATTGCGGTGCTCTACGACATCCCGATCGCGTGCAACCGCGCGTCGGCGGACTTCATGCTCTCAAGCCCGCTGATGCTCGCCCCCTACCACGGCAGCCCGCAGGTGGTCGAGTTTTAGGGGCTCCGGCCCTCCCGGGCCTGCGCCGGCATTGACGGTCGCTGCATCGGAGCCTTGCGGCGCCTCCGCGCCATCGCAATCGAGGAGCTGGCGCCACGCCGCCGCGATTCGCGCCGCAGACAGGCGGGTGCCGCGCGCCCCGGCTGATGCGCGCCGCCGAGCGGGGCGGGGGAGGGCCGCCGCCACCGGCCCCCTGTCGTCGGAGCGGTTCGACGCGACGAACCGACAGCCGACGTCGCCGTCGAGCCCTGCGACTAGCCAGCCCAGGAGGAGACCGGCACACGCAGGCGAACCACGGTGCCGCCCCCCGGGGCGGCGTCCACGCTGACGCTGCCGGCGTGCAGCTCGGCGACCTGGCGCACGATCGCCAGCCCGAGGCCGCTGCCGGGACGCGCGCGCGAGCGCGCCCCACGGAAGAAGCGATCGAACACGTGCGGCAGGTCCTCCGCGTCGATGCCCGGCCCGTGGTCGCGGATCTCGAGCTCGCCGTCGTGCAGGCGCACCTCGATCGGGTGCTCCGTGCCGGCGAACTTGACGGCGTTGTCAAGCAGGTTGTTGACCGCGCGATCCAGCCGCGACGGCACGCCGTTCACAAGCGTCGGATCGAGGCTGACCTCGAAGCTCACCTGCGGAGCACGCCGGCGGGCCCGATCGACCGCCTCGCTGACGAGGACGTCCAGGCGGACCTCTTCGCGGGAGTCGACGTGCTCGTCCTCGCGGGCCAGTTCGATCAGGTCGTTGATCAGGGCCGAGAGCTCCTCGAGTTGCTCGACGACGTCGGCGATCAGGCGAGTTCGCTCGTCGGCGGGCAGCTCGTCCGCACGCTCGAGGATCTCGATGTTGGTCCGCACGCTCGTCACCGGGGTGCGCAGCTCGTGCGAGGCGTCGGCGACGAGGCGCCGCTGCATACGCGCGGACTCGTCGAGTTTGCTGATCGTCTCATCGAGCACGGTGAGCATCGAGTTGAAGCTGCGAGCCAGGCTGCCGAGCTCATCGCGGCGGCGCTCGTCGATCCGCTCGCCGAGGTCGCGCGTCTCGGTCACGTGGAGCACGGTGGCCGTCAGCCGCCGCACCGGCGCGAGCGCTGTGCGGGCGACGAACCAGCCCAGGAGCGCCGCGAGCGCGATGCCACCCAGGGTCAGGATCGCGAGGATCAGGCTCAGCTCGCTGAGTGTCGAGTTGACGTCTGTAAGCGAGTGCGAGACCACCACCGCGTAGCCGGGGCCCACGCCTGTCGCGAGCGCCCGGAAGTCGGCGCCGTTGGAGCTCGCGTCGAAAGTCAACGAGCCGCTCCCAGCCCGCGCGATCGCCGCGACCGCAGCACGCGTGGCTGCCGGCAGGCGCAGCACGGTTCCGCGAAAGTCCGGATAGCTCGTCCCCGCACTCGTGACGAGCTGCACAACGTTGGTCACATCGCCGGGGCGGTCAGGGAAGCGGCGCAACAGCTCTCCGTAGGGGTAGGGTGCGACGCCGGGGGAGGGGCTGTTGGAGCGGGCCTTGGCCGGCATCGCCCGCTCGGCCGCAACGACCGCCTGCGACAGCGAGCTCAGCGAGCGGTTGATGTGACGATGGAGCTCGTTGCGCACCAGCACGTAGGTGGCCAGCGACGCGATCGCCACCGCAACCGCTACGGCAGCAGCCGAGGCGAGCGTGACGCGACGCTGGAAGCTCATGGCGCCCGCAGGATGTAGCCGACGCCGCGGACGGTATGCAGCAGACGCGGGGCGCCGCCCTCTTCGGTCTTGCGCCGCAGATAACCCATGTAGACACCGAGCGTGTTCGAAGCGGCGCCGAAGTCATAGCCCCAAACGTGCTCGAAGATCGTCGATCGGCTGAGCACATGCCGCGGATGGCGCATGAAGAGCTCGAGCAGCGCGAACTCGGTGCGGGTGAGCTCAAGGCGGCGCTCGCCACGATGCACCTCGTGCGCGATCGAGTCGAGCGCCAGGTCCTCGAACGCGAGAGCGGGAGCGTTGTCGGTTCCGTCGTCATCGCGGCGTCGGAGCAGCGCGCGCATGCGGGCCATCAGTTCGCGCAGCGCGAAGGGCTTGACCAGATAGTCGTCGGCGCCCGCGTCGAGGCCGGCGACGCGGTCGTCGATCGCGTCGCGAGCGGTCAGCATCAGCACCGGGCTGCGGTCGCCGCTGGCACGCAGGCGGCGGCAGACCTCGAGACCCGACACGCCGGGCATCATCACGTCGAGCACTATCGCGTCGAAGCGCTCGGACGCGAGCGCCTCGAGTGCCTCGCCCCCGTCGCTCGCTACAGCCACCACGTAAAGCTCGAGCGCGAAGGCGCGTGAGAGCGCCTGCCGCACGGCCGGCTCATCGTCGACGACCAGGATCTTCGGCCGCTCGCTCATTGCGTATTCACGTTATCCCAGTGTGCGATTTCGCAGGCGAGGGCGGGCCCGGCCGGGGGATGCCGGGCCCTGCGTCACTCTCCCATATCGCCTGAAGCGACTGATAAGAGTCGGCATTGGCGGCCCGCTGTTCGCATTGACGGACGCACGTCGGCCCGGCCGATCGTGCGCGAGCGGCTCGCCGGCCCTCAGCCGCCGGCTGTTCCCGCGGCGATCTCGGGACAGGCGTAGGTGCCCGACGGCGCCGTGGGTGCGCCCGGCCCGGGCAGCGGACACTCGGGCAGTGGTGGACAGGCGGACGTGCCCGCCACCGCACCGGCGGTCGTGCCCGGCACGGCCGTGCCGGCGGTCGCCGTGAGCGGGCACGGACCTGGCAAGCACTCGGGCGCCGCTGCACTCGCCCCGGTTGTGGCGCCATATGTGCACGGGGGCGGCTCGCACGGGCTCGTAGCGCCCGTGGGCCCGGACGGCCCGCCCGACGTAGCGACGTAGGGCGCTGGGCAGCCGATCGGCCCACAGGCCGGCGTCGCAGCGGCCGTCTCGCCGGAACCGCCCGGCATGGGGGCAACGCACGGGAAGGGCGGACAGGCAAGCGTCACCTCGCCCGCCGCGCCCGTTGCACCGCGGGCGGCGGCGATGCACGGAGGTCGCGGCGTGCAAGCCTCCGCGGCCGTCTCCGGGCAGGGAGACGGGCAGAGCAGCGTCGCTCTGCGGTTACTCAACGTGGTGCCACGGTGCTTGGCTCGACGCTTGTGGCGGCGACGGGGCGACTTGGAGTCTTTGCTGGAGGCGGCAAGCGGCGTCGCTGCCGGCGTGCCCGTGCTACCGGTCGTCGGGTTGGGACACGCGATCGCGGAGCGGGCGCCGTCCGCCGGCGCGCCTTTGCTTGCCCCGTTCGCCAGCGTCGGGATCGTGGTCGCGAGGATCGCAACCGCCAGGACGCCGATGATGCGCAGCCTCCGGTGCACGCGAGCGAGGCTAGCACCGCTCGGCCCCAAACTCAGGCCTCAGGCCGCCAACCGGTCGCTCTGCGCCTCGATGTCAAACGGAGCGTCAGGCGTGCGCGCTGCGGTCGAAGCCCGCACGACCAGGGGCCCCGGGGCGACCCGCGCGAGCGCCCGGCGTGCGAGCGAGACGAGGACGCGTGCCAGCGACCACGCGAACGCGACGGCAATCGGCGCCATCAGCAGGCCCGCGATCAGTCCAGCCGTCGTCCGGTTGCTGCTGGTAGCCCAGTCCCACGCTCCCCAGTCGAGCGCAACGAGAACGGCCGTCACGGCAAGCGGTCCCAGCGGCATCGCGCGAAGCCTAGCGCCACGCCCCGACGATCCGTGCTGCGGCCGCGGAATCGGTCGCGCGGGCTCCCCGCAGTCACGCCCGCCGGGCCTCGGCCCCGGGGCATGCCCGCTTCGCACTATCCTGTGCCAACGGCTTGCGGGCGAAGTGTTGTGGTTGCACAGAAGCCTTCCAAGCTTCTAGGGCGGGTTCGATTCCCGTCGCCCGCTTGCAGGAAGCCACGGGGAGTGGCGCAGTCTGGTAGCGCACCCGGCTGGGGGCCGGGCGGTCGCAGGTTCAAATCCTGTCTCCCCG
>CAWBGR010000009.1:0-122410 GCA_963788385.1 uncultured Solirubrobacterales bacterium | reverse complement strand
GGTCGACTCGAACACGGGTGGCAGCCACTCGAGCGGGATCTCGAGCGCGTCGCAGACCTCCTGCGACCAGCGGCGCCCGGCGACGTCGAACAGCAGCGTCCCCGAAGCGTCCGCGACGTCGATCGCCCGCTCGCCGGTGAGGCGGAAACGCACGTAGTCCTTCGGCAGCAGGACATGGCGGATCTGTGCGTACACGTCGGGCTCGTGCTCGCGCAGCCAGAGCAGCTTCGGCGCCGTGAAGCCCGTGAGCGCTCGGTTTCCGGTCAGCGCGATCAGCCGCTCGAGGCCGACCAGCTGCTCGATCTGCGCACACTGCGCCGCCGTTCGCTGGTCGTTCCAGAGAATCGCCGGCCGCAGCACCTCGCCGCTCCCGCCGAGTACGACCAGGCCATGCATCTGGCCCGAGAACCCGACCTCGCCCTCCGGCAGCGCCGCCAGACAGGCCTGCGCCGCGCGCCACCAATCCTGCGGATCCTGCTCGGACCAGCCCGGGTGCGGCGTCGACAGGCCATATTCCTCGCTTGCGCTCGCGAGCAGCTCGCCCTCGGGCGAGATCGCGACGCCCTTGACGGCGGTTGTGCCGACGTCAAGCCCGATCAGTGTCACGCAACGTTTGCCGCGGCCACTGGCGGCGCGGCCTCCACGCCGATTCGTAGTCCTGTTTCGATGTTGAAGAGGAGGATTGATTCTTCGCGTACGCGGAGGTGGATTTTGTCGCCGTTGCGTGGTGCGCTGCGGGGTTCGACGCGGGCGATGACGTCGTTGACGGCGGTGACTGATTTGTTGACGTGGGCTGCGAGTTGGGCGTAGACGTAGGCTTCGGCGCCGAGTTCTTCGACGAGGTTGACGATCGCGGGGATGCCGTGTCCTTCGGCGACGAGTTCGATTGCTTCGGGGCGCAGGCCGACGGTGACGGTCGTGCCGACCGGGCCGGCGCTTTGCCTGAGCGTGTCGGGGGTTGGGATCACGGTGTCGCCGAGGATGATTCCGGCGGTGTCGGTGCGTCCCTCGATGAGGTTCATCGCGGGTGAGCCGATGAAACCGGCGACGAAGGCGTTGACGGGCGAGTCGTAGAGCACGCGGGGGGTGTCGCACTGTTGCAGGACGCCGTCTTTCATCACCGCGACGCGGTCGCCCATTGTCATTGCTTCGACCTGGTCGTGGGTGACGTAGACGGTTGTGACGCCGAGGCGGCGTTGCAGCGACGCGATCTCGCTGCGTGTCGCGACGCGCAGTTTCGCGTCGAGGTTCGAGAGCGGCTCGTCCATCAGGAACACGCGCGGCTGGCGCACGATCGCGCGGCCCATCGCGACGCGCTGGCGCTGCCCGCCGGAGAGCTGCCCCGGCTTGCGCTTCAAGTACTCCTCGAGGTCAAGGATTTTCGCGGCCTCCTGCACGCGCGACGCGATCTCGGCCTTCGGGAGCCTCGCGATCTTCAAAGCGAAGCCCATGTTCTCCGCCACGTTCATGTGCGGGTACAGCGCATAGTTCTGAAACACCATCGCGATATCGCGACTACGCGGCGGCAAATTCACGACATCCTTATCGTCGATCAGGATCTCGCCCTCATCGACCTCCTCAAGCCCCGCGAGCATCCGCAAACTCGTCGTCTTGCCACAACCAGACGGCCCGACCAGCACCAGAAACTCACCATCCCTGATCTCCAGATTCAACTGGTCAACTGCCTTGCGCTTCGTCTTCGGATAAATCCGCGTCGCGCCCCTAAACGTCACAGTGGCCATCTGGATCCTTTCTGGTGCTCACGAGCGGGCGCGTCACGTGCGTCCGCATGCTCGAACGGTTTGGTGGAATCGGCGCTTCGTCGCTGCTCGCCTGTCCGGCGGGCGCAATCGTAGTGCGGCGCGGGCCGCTGCCGTGTAAGTTTTTGCGCGTGGACTTTCTGGTCGAAATCGAGGTCGCCCTGCCGGCCGATCTCGACGAGGACCGCCGCTCGGCGCTGGTGGCCGCGGAGCTTGAACGCGGCAGCGCGCTGGCGCGAGCCGGTGTCCTGCGGGCCATCTGGCGCGTTCCCGGGCGCCTCGCGAACCGCGCGATCTGGTCCGCGGCCGACGCCACCGCGCTGCACGAAGCGCTCGTCAGCCTGCCGCTGTGGCCCTACATGGACGTGGCCGTCACGCCGCTCGCGAGGCATCCGGTCGGGGCCGCGTGCCGCGGTCTGCCCGCTGCGCTCGGCGCCGACCCCGCGGCCGGCTGAGCGCTCAGTTGGCCGTCGCGACCGAGCCATCTGACCGCAGCAACCTCTCGCTTGACAATGGGCGCTCGACGACCGGGGCGATCTTCGCGTAGTCGTCCACGAGGCTGACGCCGAGCCCGGGCCCGTCTGGCACGTCGCAGTAGCCGCCGTTTCGGACCACATCGGTGACGAAAGCCGCGGAGGAGGTGGCGGAATCCTCGTCGCTGGGGAGGAACTCCATCGTCACCAGGTTCGGGATCGTTGCGCACAGATGCAGCGTCGGGGCGGTGAGCCCGGGGCCGAGGAAGTTGTGCGGCGAAACACCGCAGTGGTGGGCCTCGGCGATCGCCGCGATCTTGCGACATCCCGACAGGCCGCCGGCGAGGCCGACGTCGGGGCGCACGAGGATCGCCACGTTGCGCGAGAGCAACTCCTCGAACTCCCAGATCGAGCTGAGCCGCTCGCCCATCGCGATCGGCGCGTCGATTCGCTTGGCGATCTCGGCCTGCGTCTCGATCGAGTCGAGCTGGATCGGGTCCTCGATGAACAGCGGGTGAAACTGCGCAAGCGCGTTGCAGACGACGATCGCCTTGGTGGGGTCGAGCTTGCGGTGCAGCTCGAAGATCAGGTCAACCTCGTCCCCGCCCGCTTCTCGCGCCGCGGCGGCCATCGCGCAGGCCGAGCTGACGAGTTTGCCGATCGCCAGATCTTCGTAGCCGTGCACGAGCGGGTCGAACTTGACGGCCGTGAAGCCCTCCTCGGCCGCCCAGTTGACCGACGAGCTGATCTCGTCCGGCGTTCCTCCGCCGACCAGCACGTGCAGGCGGACACGGTCTCGGGTCCGCCCGCCGAGCAGCTCCCAGACCGGCAGCCCGAGCGCCTTGCCCTTGATGTCCCACAGTGCCAGGTCGATCGCCGAGACCGCGGCGGCGAGCAGGTTGCTGCGGAAAGGACGCGCCCGGTACACGAGATGCCAGATGTGCTCGATCCGGAACGGGTCCGCATCGATCAACAGCGGCGTCAGCTCGCCGAGCACGCCGGCCACGCCCTTCGGGTAGCCCCAGCACGCGGACTGCCCGAGGCCGCTGATGCCGCTGTCGGTCTCGAGCCGCACGAACGTGTGCTGCCCGGTCAGCTCGTTGCCGACCGCCAGAACCTCGACCGTCGCGATCTTCATCTGCCCTCCCATCTCCGAACCGGGGACAGACGGTAGCGGGCCGGGCGACCCGATGCGCCAGCGTGTCGAGCCCGCGGCTACCACGGCGACGGGCCTTGACTTCGTGGCGCGCGCAGCAGCGCGCTGCGGTCTGTTCCCCGCCGCTGTGATCGCCGCGGCGTGCGGCGGACTCCGGCGGCTCGCACGGAGACCCTCGATCGCAAGACGCCTTGCATCGATCGCGCTCCTGCGACGGTCTTCAGGTGCAACAACTGCTCCTCCCTCACGCTCCCCGGTTCTCCCGGAACTCCGCTTTCAACGGCGATTCCAAGCGCCACGGTGCGGTTGACTGGAGGCCCCGGCCTCCTCGTCGCCCACGACAGTTGCCGCTTGACAGCTGCACCGGGGTTGGTGTAGCTTCGCCGCACGCTTCACGTTGAAACATTACAACAGGACGACGAACGCAGACGCTGAGGCTAGGAAAGCGGTCGTTGCGGCAGCACGCAGGACCAACGTTTGTCCATCACAGACGCTGGCGAGTGAGACCCGCCGGCGCCCGACTTTGTTGGGAGAGGAGATCCGAATGACAGTTCACGTGCCTCGTTTTGAGGCCAAGAAGAGCCGCACCTCGCGGCTCGGCAGGAAGGTCGTAGCGCTCGCGGGCACCGCGGCGCTCGTTACCGGCATTGCCGCCGGTATCGGCACGGGTTCCGCGGCGGCGGCGAGCAAGCCGTTCTGCACGAGCAGCAAGCTGACGGTGACGGTGTTCAACTTCTCCGAGATTCCCTTCAAGGGGGCGCTCGCAGGATTCGAGAAGTACTGCCCGAGCGTGAAGGTCACCTATGCGATCCAGACGACCGCTCCGACCTATCAGACGACTCTGCAGACGCAGAAGCTCTCGGGTCAGCTGACCGACATCATCGAGACCTACGACTCGCTCTCGCCGACCCTCGAGGTCGACGGAGTGGTGGCGCCGCTGAACAAGTACCTCAACGCCAAGTCGTTCTACCCCGCGAGCTACTGGCTCAAGGGTATGTCGCAGTCCTACATCCCGCCGAAGGGCGCACAGCCCTCCTCGTTCGTGGGCAAGCAGTTCTTCGTCCCGATCGAGGCTGACGCGACGGTCTTCTACGTCAACAACAAGCTCCTCGGCAACTTCACGATCAACGGCAGCGCGACCACCAACGTCACCTCGGCAGGCGGGACAATCGGCGACGATTGGACCTGGCAGCAGGCCGAGACGGTCTGGTCCGCCCTGACGAAGGGCAGCGTCTACGGTGTCTGCGAGCGTCCTGACTGGCAGGCGCAGTGGAACCCGTTCATCACGGCCGAAGGTGAGACCGCGATGGGCGCGACGAAGGCCGACCTCAACGGTGCCGGCGCCCTCGCGGCGTGGGCGCTGCTGATCGCGCCGGAGCAGAACGGCAGTGGCATTCCGTTCGCGACGCTGCAGAAGAACGGCGACCAGTGCGATCCGTCCTTCACGGCCGGCCAGGCCGTGTTCTCGATCGGCGTCCGCGGCGACCTGCCGTCGCTGCAGGCCGCGCTCGGCGCGTCCGACCTCACCGTCCTGCCGATCCCGACGATCACGGGAGCCAAGGGCTCGGTGCGTCCGACCGGCGGCGGTAGCGTCGGCTGGGGCATCAGCACCGGGGCGAAGCACATCTCCGCGGCGCTGGACTTCCTGCACTACTTCTACTCGCCCGCCGGTTACGGCGCAGCGGAGAAGACGTACGGGATCGTGCCTGCCGTGACCAGCATCGCAGCAGACCCGAAGGCCGTTTGGGCCACGCTGCCGAACGACCCGGCAAACAACGCCGCGTACACGATCGCCGCCAACACGCGTCCAGGCGATCGCGCCGCAGACCCCGGGTACCGTGTACTCGGACTCGCAGACCAACATCCCGAACGCGATCGAGGCAGTGCTCGGGGGCACGCCGATCAGCACGGCGATGGCGGCACTGCAGACGCAGACCCAAGCGGACTACGCGGGGGCGTTGATCCCCAAGCAGAACTAGCTCCAAGTATGCGTCAGTGAGTGAGTAGGTAGCGCAAGGGAACGGCCGGCTCGAAGCTGAGTCGGCCGTTCCCGTTACCTGCGCAGTTCAGTTGTCTGGCCTTGCACCTCAACTTCCGGGAAGGGATCCTTAGACACACCGTGGCGACGCTGATGCCAGAACCGCTCGTCGAAGGAGGCGTCGCCCTGCCCGGGGCCGGCCGCCGGCGGCGCCGCAGTGACGGGCGCTCCGCGCTCTTGATGATCGGGCCGAACGTGATCCTGTTCACGATCTTCGTCGGGATCCCGATCCTTGGCGCCTTCGCGCTCAGCCTGTTTGCCTGGACGCTCAGTGGCAGCCCGACCTGGGTCGGGCTCGCGAACTACACGGCCATGTTCAAGGATCCGCTCGTAGCGATTTCGGTCAAGAACACTCTCTACTTCGTGGCGATGGGCGTTCTGCCCACCGTGTTCATCTCGCTCGGGCTGGCGATGCTGATCAACTTCAACTTCCGTGGCATCACGATCGTCCGCTCGCTCTATCTGGTCCCGGCCGCCGTCTCGCTGGCTGCCTCGGCCGTCATCTGGCAGTACATCTACGCGCCAAAGCTGGGCCTGCTCAGCTACCTCTTCAACCAGGTGGGAATCACGCCGCCGCTCGACGGCTTTCTCTTCACCCCCGGCTGGGCGCTGCCCAGTCTTGACGTGGTGTGTATCTGGACAGCGCTGCCGATCGGCATCCTGCTGTACCTCGCGGCGCTGCAGCGAATTCCCGAGTCGGTGATCGAAGCGGCGACGCTCGACGGCGCAGGCTGGTTTCGGCGCGTGCGTTACGTGATCTGGCCGGGCGTGAGCAACATGACGCTGCTGGTCGCGATCATCTCGCTGGTCACCTTCACCGCGAGCGGATTCGACCTCGTGAACATCCTCACCAAAGGGCAGCCGATCTTTGGAACCGAGACGCTGATCTATTACATCTACTTCTCCGCCGTCAACAACTCCGAGTGGGGTTACGCGGCGGCCCTCTCGGTCCTCCAGTTCGTGATCATCGTCGGGATTCTCGGCCTGCTGGCCAGCGCCCGGCGTTTCCTGGTGCGCCGGCCATGAGACTGTCGCGACGGACGCTCAAGGCGGTCCGGATCTTCTTCGCCACGGCCGTGGGAATCGTGCTCGCCGGCCCGCTGATCTATCTGATCGCCGGCTCGCTGATGAGCTCGGCCCAGGTCGACGCCGCCACGCCCCAGTTCATCCCGAGCTCGTTTCACTTCGACGACTACGTCCAGGGCTGGAACCAGGTTCTGCAGGCGAGAACCTTCCTCAATTCCGTCATCTTCGTCGTCTTCGCTGTCGGCATCCAGTGGGCGCTGTGCATCAGCGGCGGCCTGGCGATCACGAAGATGCGCTTCCGCGGGCGCACCGCGATCACGGCGATGTTCGCGGTGTCGCTGTTCATCCCGGTCGTCACGACCGTGATACCGGTGTTCGTCGTCACCAACCAGTTCGGCCTGATCAACACCTATCCGGGCCTGATCATCCCGATCGCGGCGCAGACCGGCTTCGGCACGCTGCTATTCCGCCAGTACATCGTCACGATGCCACAGGAGCTCTTCGACGCCGCGCGGATGGACGGCGCCGGCTGGTGGCTGCTGCTGCGCCGCCTCGTCGTGCCGCTCGCGAAGCCCGCGACGGCGGCCTACCTCGCGATTTCCGTGATCACCGCATGGAACATGTACCTGTGGCCGCTGCTGGCCGCGAATGCTCCGCATGTGGAGACGCTCAGCGAGATCGTTGCTGCGATCGGGCAGGGCGACAATTTCGGCTACAACGTCTCGGTGCCGGCTCAGTTTGCGGCAACGGTGATAACCGTGGTCCCGATGGTCATCGCCTTCCTGCTGGTGCAGCCGGCGTTCGTGCGCGGGCTCACGGGATCGGGCGTGGAGTGACGATGCCCCGGCAACCTGAAGCAGTGCTCGCCCGGGGGCGGCTCGCCGGAGCGCCGGCGACGCCGTTCGCACGGATGGCCGCAACGAACGCCGTGCAACCGCCGCGCCGGGCGCCGGGCAGAACTGGAGTGGGATCGTGAGGAACGGCTACGGTCACGATTTCGCGGGCACGACCGCCGTCGTCACCGGCGCCGGCCAGGGGATCGGGGCGGCGATCGCCAAGGGCCTTTCGGCCTACGGCACGCACGTCGTGCTGACGGGGCGCCGGGCGGAGACGCTGGAGCTCGTCTGCGCTGAGATTCGCGAGGCCGGCGGCACAGCCGACTGCTTTGCCGGCGACGTCACCGATCCCGCCCACCTCGAGGCGCTGATGGCCAGGGCGGCCGGGGAGCGCGGGACGTTCGAGATCCTGGTCAACAACGCCGGAATCGCCGGCCCCACGGCGCCGCTCGGGCAGGTCAGCCTGGAGGAGTGGAACGAGACGATCGCCGTCAACCTCACAGGTGTCTTCCTCGCCTGCAAGGCCGCGCTGCCCTACCTGGAGCGCGCCGAGCACGGCAAGATCGTCACGATCGGCTCGGTCACCGGCAAGCAGCCGCTGCCGAACCGTACGCCGTACGCCGCCGCCAAGCTCGGCGTCGTCGGGCTGACGCGCACGCTCGCGCACGAGCTGGGCCCGAGCGGGATCAGCGTCAACGTCATCTCCCCATGGCTCGTGGAGGGCGCACGGCTGGAGGACGTCGTCAGCTCGATGTCGGCCCAGCGTGGGCTCACGCCGCAGGAGCTGCGCGCCGAGATGACGGCCGGCACCGCGTTCAAGCGCACGGTCACCGAGGCCGACGTCGTGGCGACCACGCTCTTCCTGTGCTCCTCGGCAGCGGACAACCTCACCGGCCAGGACATAAACGTGTCGGCCGGCGCGGTGATGTACTAGTGCGGGCGCCCGCGCGCTCGAGCACCGTGGAGGCCTGGCGGTGAGCCTGTCGATCGGGCTCGTCGGCGCCGGCGGCATGGGTCGCCGCCACCTGCGCGCCTACGCTGCGCTTGCGCGGGTGCGCCCGGGCAGCTTCGAGCTCGCCGCCGTCTGCGACCCGCGGGTTGCCGCCGCGCAGGAGGTGGCGGATCTCGCGGCCGAGCTGCTCGGCTCGCGCCCGGCGGTCTTTGCCGACCACCGCGAGCTGATCTCGAGTGCCGCCGTGGAGGCGATCGACGTCGTGACAGACCCGCCCACGCACCACCTGATCGCCGTCCCGGCGCTCGAGGCCGGCCTGCACGTGATCTGCGAGAAGCCGCTCGGGGTCACGGTGCGTGCGTGCCGGCTGATGGTCGACGCCGCCGAGCGCTCCGGCGCGGTTCTGGCCACCGCCGAGAACTATCGCCGCGACGGCCCCAACCGGCTTGCGCGCGCGGTCCTCGAGCGCGGCCTGCTCGGCGAGATCCATCTGATGATGGAGACCAACATCGGCGGCGACGAGCGAGTCGTGATCAGCCCGTGGCGGCACATCCGCGAATCTGGTTCGATCGCGCTCGACATGGGAGCGCACTACACCGACATCTTCGTCTACTACCTTGGCGAGCTCGAGTCCGTCTCGGGGACCGCCTTCATCGCTGAGCCGCTGCGCGTCCTTGAGCCCGGGATGGCGCTCGGCGCCGGAATCGATCAGCCCGCGCCGGGGGTGATGGCCGCCACGGGCGAGGACTCCCTCGTGGCGCTCTTCGAGACCGCCGCCGGCGTGGCGATCCAGCTCAGCTACATCCCCTCGGGACCGGGGCACCAGTGGACGCAGCGCAGCGTTCACGGTCGCCACGGTTCGATGAGTGTCCCCCGCGACCGCACGGGACAGTCCGTAGTCGTCGAGCTCGGATCGCGCCGTTTGAGCGGTGCTCAACTGCGCGACGAGCTTGGCGGCTTCGGGCTAGAGGGCGTCGCGGCCGAGTTCTTCGGAGCGGCGGGCACCGAGTACGACCTGCCGTTCGAAGAGGTCGACGCGGCGACGATCGCGATCGAGCTCGACGACTTCATAGACGCCGTCGCGACCGGCCGCCCGCCAGAGGTCGACGGCCGCGGCGGGCTGGCGGCGGTCGCTGGTGTCTGGGCGATCTGCGAGTCACGCGACCTTGGGTCCTCGGTTCGCATCGCGGACGTTGCCGACGGGACGCTCTCGCAGTCGCAGGATCCCGTTGACGCTGCGATCGGGCTGCTGGCATGAGCGCCGTGGAGTCTGCGTTTCTGGCGGCGCCGATCAAGCAGTGCGCGATCGTCGTGCACGACCTCGACGAGGCCGTGGCGCGGTGGAGCGAGCAGCTTGCGATCGGGCCGTGGACCGCCTACCGGCTTGCACCGCCGCGGCTACAGGAGATGCGCTACCACGGCGAGAACGTCGAGTTCTCGCTGCGCCACGCCCTGGCGTGGCAGGGGGAGATGCAGTTCGAGCTCGTGCAGCCGCTCGCCGGGCCGAGCATCTTCGCCGATCACCTCAAGGCGCACGGCGAGGGCCTGCACCACGTCGGGCGCTACGTCGCCGATCATCCGGCGGCCGTGGCGGAGGCGAGCGCCGCCGGCTTCGTGGCGCTGCAGAGCGCACGCGGCTTCGGGGCCGAGGGCGACGGGGCCTTCGCCTACTTCAAGCACCCTGACGTTGCGCTGATCGTGGAGCTGATCGAAGCGCCCCGCGTCCGGATCGAGCCGGAGTTCGTCTACCCTCCAAGCACTGGCTGAGCGCGCGCGAGCGCGGCCGCCGGGGTAGGAGCGCCAAGCGATGAAGATCGAAACCGTCGAGGCCATCCCCGCAGGCAGCGCCTGCTACGTGCGAGTGACCGCGGACAATGGGGCCACGGGCGTCGGGGAGTCGACGTTCTTCGGCTGGCCGACCGCGGTCGGCGAGATCGTGCGGTCGTTCGGCGACTACCTGCAGGGCCGCGACGCGTTCGATGTCGAGCATCACTGGCTGGCTCTGTACCGGGCCTTCAGCTTCCGCGGCATGGCCGTGACGGGGGCGCTCAGCGCGATCGACCAGGCGCTTTGGGATCTGAAGGGCAAGCACTTCGAAGTGCCGGTTTGGCAGCTGCTCGGAGGTCGCGCGCGGCGTGCGGTGCGTGCGATGCGCGTGCTCGACACCGGCACGCTCGAGCAGGTCGTGGAGGCCGCGCGCGCAGCCGTGCACGAGGACGGCTACACGGCGCTGAAGGTCATCCTCTTCCAGCACGACCACCATGGTGCCCGCCAGGCGGCGCGGATCGCCGATCTGGTCGCGCGGTTAGCCGCGATCCGCGAGACGGTCGGCTGGGAGATCGATCTCGGCGTCGAGCTCCATCGCAACATGAGCGCCGGCGATGCCGTGATGCTGTGCGAGGAGATCGCGCCGCTGCGGCCGCTATTTGTAGAGGACCCGATCCCGCCCGACAGCGTCGCGGCGATGCGGGCGTTCGCTGACAAGGTGTCGGTCCCGGTCGCGGCGGGCGAGCGCAATACGACGATCTGGGAGTTCGCGGAGTACCTCGAGCGCCCCGGCGTCAACTTCATCCGCCCCGACGTCGGCACGGCGGGCGGCTTCACGCACGTCAAGAAGATCTGCGCCCTCGCCGAGGCCTTCCACGCCGGCATCATTTCTCACTCGGTGCCATCAGGACCGGTCGCCGTCGCAGCGCACGTCCAGCTCGGGATGTGCGTGCCGAATTGGGAGCTGCAGGAGCACGTCCCGCAGGACGCCCCGAAATGGACCGACCTCGTGGACCACGTGATCGAGGTGCGCGACGGCTACCTGATCGCGCCCGAGCGGCCGGGCATCGGGATCGAACTCGACGACGCCGGCCTCGCCAGGCACCCGCCGGTGTCGGTCGACCTCTCGGACCCGCCGCTGCGCGAAGACGGGTCGGTGGCGATCCGGTGAGCGACGGATCCCGGGATGCGCGGCGCCGGCAGGTCGGCCTCGCTTGCAGCGACGACATACGCGCGCGCAATGTCGACGACGCCGATCTCGCCCGCCTGAAGCCGTTCGCGGACTTCTCCTTTCACGCGTTCTCGGTCGCGTCCGATCTGAGTGGGCCGGCGCCGCGCGACCCTGCGGCCGAAGCCGAGCTCGCGCAATTCGCCGCGACCCTGGACGTCCTGATCGTCTGTCACGGTGCGCCGTTCGTCAGCGCCGAGGTCCTCGCGGCCGCGCCGGCGCTGACGCTGCTCGGCGAGCTCGACGGCGACCGCTTCGGCTATCGCCTCGACGTCGTCGCCGCCCACCGCCGGGGCGTGACGGTGGTCGACACCACGCACGGATCGTCGTGGCCGACGGCCGAGTGGGCGCTCGGCCTCGCGCTGATCGGGCTTCGCAACGCCGGCGCCGATTTTCGCCGGATGATCGCGCACGAGCCGAGCATCCCGCACGTGCAGCGCTCCGGCCCCGGCTACGACGGCGCAGAGCTGAGCGGCAAGCTCGTCGGCATGGTCGGCTTCGGGCATCTCGCGCGCCACCTCGTCGAGTTGCTGCGCCCGTTCGGCGTCGCGGTCCGCGCCTTCGATCCCCACGCTCCGCGCGAGCTGGCGGCGGCCTACGGCGTCGACTTCGGGCCGCTTGACGCCGTCCTCGCCTGCGACGTCGTGTTCGTGCTCGTGCCGCTGACCCCCGCGACCGCGGGCATGATCGGCGCCGCGGAGCTCGAGCGGCTGCGCCCGGGCGCGGTGCTGGTCAACGTTTCGCGCGGGAAGGTGATCGACAGCCCGGCGCTGCTCGAGCGGCTGGGCCGCGGCGACGTGATCGCCTCACTCGACGTCTTCGACCCCGAGCCCGTGCCGGTTGACAGCGCGATCCGCGACATGCCCAACGTCTTTCTCACCCCGCACATCGCCGGCTACACCGAGGAGAGCAGGCGGCGCTTCTTCACGCTGATGGTCGACGAGTGCCTGCGCCACTTCGCGGGCCTCGAGCCGTGGGCGGCGCTGACGCCGGAGAACGTCCGCCAAAGCCCCGTCGCCGGCTGAGCGCTCATGCGAGTTCCCGGATCGACCCTGAGCGCTCAGCCGTTTGCCTGACCCGTCGCGAGCAGGCCGCGCAGCGTCTCCCCGAGCACGAGGCTGCGGTCCGCCTCGCTGAAGAACGGGCAGTGCGAGCGGACGACCTCTAGCGTTTGGCGGTAGGTGGTGTAGCGCGTGCTCGCGGGGAAGTCCGAGCCCCAGCAGAGCCGGTGCGGGCCGTAGGCGTCGAAGATCCGCTCGAGCACCGCGACCGCGTCGGGCCACGGGTAGTCCCATGGCCGCGCCGAGCTGTAGTGGAAGCCCGACACCTTGATGTAGATGTTGGGGACCGCGGCGGAGGCGAGCACCTGCGCGAGGCCCGGAGACCCCGGGCCCTCGGCCGCCTTGACGACACCGAGGGCGTGGCAGAGGACCGGCACGCTCGGATGGCGCGCCGCGAGTTGGCGAAGGTCGGCCTGCCAGGCCGGTCCCGCGCCCAGGCTGACGATCAGGCGCAGCTGCTCGGCCGCTGTGAACAGCGCCTCCGCCTCGTCGCTCGCGAGCCAGCCGTCGTTTTCCTGCGCCGCGTAGTGGGTGAAGCCAACGAGCTCGTGGGAGTTGGCGAGCGCGCGCAGCCGCTCGGCTGCCCCCGGCGTGTGGTAGGTGTCGCTCCAGGTGCAGTCGAGGTCCGCGATGACGTGCAGGCGGCCCAAATATTCCTCGCGCGCGCGTGTAACGTAGCCGACGTTGTCAGGGTTGTGCTCGATCGCCGCACAGACGACCGCGGCCTGCTCGACTCCGTGGCGATCCATCTCAAACGCCAGCAGCTCGACCGCGCCTCGCGTGTCGGGGTCTGGCACCGGCGGGAGGTAGGGCCAGCGACTCCACGCGTGGCAATGGCAGTCGAGGTAGCCGGCGCCGGCGAACTGATCGGCTTCCATCGCGGGATCCTACGCCACGCCCGAACCAGCGCCCGGCCGCGTGACTTGACGCGGCCGATACTGCTCGACTACGGTTGTTTGGTGAGGAACCGGCTCCGTTTCGAACGAAACCAAACTTCTGCGGACCGCCGGCGAACCCCGGACGGAAACCGGTCTTGACGCCCTCGCGGGCCTTCGCGGCCGTGGACCTCGGAGCCGACAGCGGGCGGGTCGTGCTCGGGCGGCTCGAGGACGGCGCGGTCTCGCTCGAGGTCGTCCATCGCTTCCCGAACCGCCCCGTCTCACTTCCCGACGGCCTGCACTGGAACCTCCTGGGCCTGTTCGCCGACACGCTCGAGGGCCTCGCCCGCGCCGCGGCGAGGGCGCCGCTGAGCGGCGTCGGGATCGACTCCTGGGGCTGCGACTACGCCCTGCTCGGCGAATCCTCACAGCTGCTCGGCCTGCCGTTCCATTACCGCGACGAGCGCACGCGCGGCATGGTCGAGCGTGTCCACGAACGCGTGGGCCGCGAGGAGCTGTACTCGGTGACGGGCATCCAGACGATGGCGATCAACACGGTCTTCCAGCTGATGGCCGAGTCAGCCGGCGCCGCGCTCGCGCAGGCGCAGCGCATCGCGCTGGTGCCGGACCTGTTCGCGCTGTGGCTGACGGGCGTGCTCGCGAACGAGGTCACGGCGGCTTCCACCACCGGCCTGCTCGATGCGCGCAGCGGAGGCTGGGCGCGGGGGCTGATCGAGCGCCTGGGCTTCCCGCCGGCTCCCTTCGCCGGCGAGCTGGTCGAGCCGGGCACCCCACTAGGCCGGGTCCTGCCGCTGCACTCGGCGCTCGCCGGCGCCGGCGGCGGGGCGCCGGTCTGGGCTGTCGCCGGGCACGACACCGCGGCGGCGTTCGTGGCGACGCCCCTGCTCGGTCCGCGTGACGCTGTGCTCTCCTCGGGCACCTGGTCGCTGCTCGGCGTCGAGGTTTCCGAGCCGTTCCTCGGCGCCGAGGCGGCCGCGTTGAACCTCACCAACGAACGCGGTCTGGACGGCACGATCCGCCTGCTGCGCAACGTCATGGGGCTGTGGCTGCTGCAGGAGTGCCGCCGGCACTGGGCCGCAGCCGGGACGCCCTGGGACTACGACGAGCTGCACGTGCTCGCCTCGTCGGCGCCCGAGAACGTCGCGCTGTTCGATCCTGACGACGACAGCCTGCTCACGCCGGGTGACATGCCGGCCCGAATCGCGGCGCTGTGCCGAAGCGGCGGCCAGGACCCGCCGGCCACGCCCGGCGACACGGTGCGCTCGATCCTGGTCTCGCTGGCCTGCAAGTACCGCCTCGTGCTCGAGCGCCTGGAGCGCGTCACGCAGACGAGCATCGAGCGTGTGCACGTGGTCGGCGGCGGCGCCCGCAACGAGCCGCTGTGCCAGCTGACCGCCGATCTCTGCGGCCGCCCGCTGCTGGCCGGTCCCGACGAGGCGACGGCGCTCGGCAACGTGCTGATCCAGGCCCGCGCGGCCGGCGCGCTGAGCGGCTCGCTCGCGCAGCTGCGCGAAGTCGCCGCATCCTCGGCCAGGACGGTGACCTATGAGCCCGCCGGCGACCGGCGCGCGGCCGACACATTCGCCCGTTTCATCGCCGTCAGCGGCCTCGACGCCGCGAAGTCATCCAGGCCGACGGCAGTCGGCTCCTGAAAGAATTGAAAGGCACTGCCATGACGGATTCAAGTCACGATTACGACCACCTGGCGAACCGGCTGAGCGACGACGGCTGCGATGTCGAGGCCGTGGCGGCGGCGCTGGCCGCGCTGGTCATCGAGACGCCGTCCTGGGGCTACGGCGACTCCGGTACGCGTTTCGCTACCTTCCCGCAGGCCGGGCGCCCGCGTGACGTGTTCGAGCGTCTGGACGACGCGGCGGAGGTGCATCGGCTGACCGCCGCCGCCTCGGCGGTCGCGCTGCACTTTCCGTGGGACGCGGTTGACGACCTCGGCGCGCTGCGCGCTCACGCGCAGGAGCTTGGCCTCAGCTTCGGCGCCGTGAACCCCAACCTGTTCCAGGATCCCGACTACCGGCTCGGCTCGATCACCAACCCCGACGCCGCGATCCGGGCGAAGGCGGTCGAGCACCTGCTCGAGTGCGTCGGGATCGCGACCGAGCTTCGGTCGACCGCGCAGTCGCTGTGGCTCGGCGACGGCACCAACTATCCCGGCCAGGACGACCTCGCCGCGCGCCATGAGCGGATGGTGGACTGCCTCGGTGAGCTCTACGCGGCGCTGCCGGCGGAGCAGGAGCTGCTGGTCGAATACAAGTTCTTCGAGCCCGCGTTCTACGCCACCGACATCCCCGACTGGGGCACGGCGATGTTGATCTGCCAGCGGCTCGGCGAGCGGGCGCGGGTGCTCGTCGACATGGGCCATCACGCCCAGGGCACCAACGTCGA
This sequence comes from uncultured Solirubrobacterales bacterium, assembly GCA_963788385.1. Classification (GTDB taxonomy): domain Bacteria; phylum Actinomycetota; class Thermoleophilia; order Solirubrobacterales; family Solirubrobacteraceae; genus Palsa-513. The sequence goes on along the minus strand of CAWBGR010000009.1, from coordinate 106,814 downwards.
GATGATCGTGGCGCTGATCTCCGCCCAGGGGCGGCTCGGCGGCTTTCATTTCAACGACCGCAAGTACGCCGATGACGATCTGCTGGTCGGCTCGGTCAACCCGTTCGCCCTGTTTCTCGTGTTCTGCGAGCTGGTGGGCAGCGGCCGGCCGCTGCCGCGCCTGACGATCGATCAGTCCCACAACGTCGAGGAGAAGGTCGAGGCGATGATTCTCAGCGTCGCCAATCTGCAGGAGGCCTATGCGAAGGCGCTGATCGTCGATCACGGCGCGCTGACCGAGGCGCAGCTGGCCGGCGACGTGCTCGGCGGCCACGAGGTGCTGCTGCGGGCCTATCAGACAGACGTTCGGCCGCTGTGCGGGGCGGTGCGCGAGCGCCAGGGCGGCGCCGGCGATCCGGTCGCCGCGTTCCGCGCCTCCGGCTATGTGGCGCGCACCGCGCAGGAGCGCGGCGGCGTTCGCGTTTAATGAGCAGGCATCCCGATCCGCCACCAGGAGAATTTATGAGCGCTACGACCCCCGCCTCGCTTCCAGCCACCGGCAGCTGGCGAATTGACGCCACCCACTCGACGGCGACGTTCACGCTGACCCACAACGTGGTGGCGACCTTCCGGGCGGGCTTTCACGGGATCAGCGGCAGCCTCGAGGACGGCGTTCTGTCTGGGTCGGTCGCGGTCGAGAACCTCGATCTGGGCGGCCCGGCGGCGTTCAGGGAGCACCTCCTTGGCGAGGGCTTCTTCGACGCTGCCTCGCACCCCAACCTCAGCTTTCGCTCGCAGGACATCCACGCGCATGGCGGCGGCAATGTTCACGGCAGCGGCGAGCTGACGATCAAGGGGACCACGTTGCCGATCGCCGTCGAGGGCAGCGTGCGTGGCCCGCAGGAGGTCGAGCTGGCAGACGGCAGCACCGGGGAGCGGCTCGGAATCACCCTGACCACCACCGTGGATCGCCGTGACTACGGGCTGGAGATCTACGCGGGCGCCGATTGGGACGTGGCCATCGAGGTGGCGCTCGAACTCTCCAAGAGCTGAGGATCTGAACGCAACTCGTTATGACCCGGCGTCCTGGTTGCGCCAAAGGCCGCAGCCGGGGACTCGAGCGGCTCTGCCGGCGCGGCCGCGGCGCCCGCCGACGGCGGGGTTGCCTATGCGTGTTCGGCGGGGCGCACGATCCGCACGTTGGTGCCGGCGCGGCCGAGCGTCACGGCCTGCTGGGAGTCGATGTCGGTGGCCAGTGCGATCGCGACGGATGACAGCGGCGCGATCGCGATCAGCCCTCGTTCGGTGAGCTTGGAGCCGTCGATCAGCAGCACCGCCTCGCGCGCGTGGGCGATCATCGAGCGCTTTACGTCGGCCTCCAGTGAGTCCGCGTCGGTCATCGTGTCGCCGTCGACCACGCCCTTGACGCTCAGGAACAGGCGGTCGGCGTAGTGCTCGTTGACGGTCCGCGTCGCGCCGGCGCCGACAAATGAGCGCGTCAGGGTTCGCAGTGTGCCGCCCACCCCGATCAGCTCCACGTTCGGGCCGGCGTCGCTGGCGAGCAGCGTCATGATCGGCAGGCTGTTCGTCAGCACGGTCGCGGCGATGCCGATGGCGACGATCTCACGCGCCACGAAGTAGCTGGTGGTCGAGGAGTCAAGGAACACCGTTTCGTGGGGGTTCATCAGTTCGACGGCGGCACGGGCCAGCAGGCGCTTGGGCGCGGCGGCGACATTCAGGCGGCGGTCGAAGGAGTCCTCGTGCCCGGCGGTGTTCGGCAGCACGGCGCCGCCGTGGGTGCGGCGGGCGAGCCCGCGGCGTTCGAGCTCGCCGAGATCGCGACGGGCGGTCATGGCCGAGACGCCGAAGCGCGCTTCGACCTGCGAGACCGTCACCGCGCCCGTCGCGAGCAGCAGATCGGCGATCGAGCGCCGGCGGTCCTCCGGGATCGCCCCCGGCTCGGCCGCCTCCGGGCCGGGTTGCGCAAGGCCTTGCTCGATCGTCGGCTGGGTCATCGTGTTTGGCTTCGGCGGAGCGCTGTTAGGGCGAGCTTGCGATCAGATTAGCGTGAGCCGCAGTCGGTGTTCGCGCACAGTGTAGTGGCACGCTGCAAACATTGGGCGCGACCCCGCCTGTTGTGCGTTTTAGCCCGCCGTCACTGGGTTTGGAGCGGCTTCGCGGGTGATCAGATGGGAATTCGCACAACCGAGTGACGTTCGGATATGATCGCGCCGCGTGTTTGCTCACTGCACTCCACCACAAATGACCGGTCGAATCTGTCGGGCTACGCCCTGGGGCAGCGCTCGGCCGTATTTCGAGGCGGAGTTGTTCGTTGATGAGGAGAGGGAGCTGGCGGGACCCGGGGAGGTCCTGGCAGCGCAATGGCATCGCGGTGGGAGCGGGCGTGCTGCGAGGAGCAGCGCGGTCGCGACTCGCGGCGGTGCCGGCGATGGCGTCGCGGCTGTCCTTGCGCGGCGACCGGCGTGTGGTCCTCATCCAGTCGGCAGTCGCCGGCGTGCGCTTCGGCGTGCGCGACGCGGCGCGCTGGCGAGTTCACGGCGCGTTGGGGCGCCGGTGTCTCGCCATGGTCGAGGTCGTCTCACCATGAGCACAGTGAGCGCCGACGGTCGTCGTCCCCATGTGACAGCCCCCAACTCAGCATGTCGTTGCAGCCAACCGGTCGCCGAAGGCTCGCGGCGTCCGGGCGACCTGCGCTGAGTTCAGCCAGGGAATCAATAAATCCTTCGAAAGGATCAGATGTCATGACGTCTCGCTTGAGCAAGCGCACACTGGCGTTGGCCGTGGCCGCCCTGTGCGGGCTCGGAATCATCGGTGGCGTGGCCTATGCGGCCTCGTTGCAGAAGGGCCTGAAGGCCTTTGTCATCCCGAAGAACCTCGGCAACTCCTACTTCACCACCGCTGACAGCGTGAAGACCGGCGGCGCTCTCGCAGCGTTCCAGGCGCTCGGCGAGAACGGAACCGAGACCAGCGGCTCCGCCGCGACGGCAGCCTCACAGCTGCCGGCCATCCAGGCGGCGATCGCCAAGGGCGCGAAGATCCTGCTCGTGTCGGCGACCGATCCGACCGCGTTGTGCCCGACGTTGAAGCAGGCGATTGCCAAGGGCATCACCGTCGTGACCTACGACTCCGACGCCCCGACCTGCCGCACGCTGTTCATCAACCAAGCCTCGACCGCGAACATCGGCGAGAGCGAGGTCGACGCGATGGCCAAGGAGATCGGTGGCTCCGGCCAGATCGCGATCGTCTCGGCCGCGGCGTCCGCGACCAACCAGAACGCATGGATCAGCTACATGCACACCGAGCTGAAGAAGTATCCGAAGCTCCAGCTCGTCGCCACGGTCTACGGCAACGACGACCCGACGACGGCGACCCAGGTCAGCCAGGGTCTGCTGCAGAAGTACCCGAAGCTGAAGGGAATCATCTCGCCGACCACGGTGGGCATCCTCGCGGCCGCACAGGTCGTCGATGCTGCTCATGACATCGGCAAGGTGTTCGTGACCGGGCTCGGTACGCCGCTTGAGATGAAGAAGTACATCCTCAACGGCACCTCTCCCGAGGTCATTCTGTGGAACCCGGCGAACCTCGGCTACCTCGCGGCGTACGCGGCTGTCAACCTGGCATCCAAGACGATCACGAACGCCACGGGCCAGTCGTTCACCGCCGGCAAGCTCGGCAAGTTCACCGTCGGAGCGGACCACACGATCCTGCTCGGGCCGACGACCGTCTTCACCAAGGCCAACGTCGGTCAGTTCAGCTTCTAAGCTCCAACCAGTAACGGGCCACGGGTCGCCGGCGCAACGCCGGCGACCCGCCGGTCCATCAAGGCGGCGACGGCCGGGTCGCGGTGCGCCAGGGCGCAGCGGAAGGTCCGCCCGCGCCGTGCCAACGACCAGACTGCGAGCCTCGTGCCAGGAGTGAGCGACCAGGGAAACCCCAACGACAGGGTCGGCGAGGCTTCCAACAGCAGCGAGCGCCAAGCGGCCTTGCGCGCCGAGCAGGCCGGGGGGGAGCAGCCGTCCTCCGTGCAGGCGCCAAGCGGCCGTCCCGTGCTCAGCGTCCGCGATGCCACGAAGGCGTTCGGTGCGGTCCACGCGCTGCAGGGGGTCTCGATTGACCTCTACGGCGGTGAGGTGCACGGCGTCGTCGGCGAGAACGGAGCCGGCAAGTCAACCCTCGTCAAGATCTTCGGGGGCGTTCACCCGCCCGACAGCGGCACGCTCGTCGACGCCGACGGGCACCCGCTCGTACTGACCGGCCCGGCTTCCGCGCGCGACGCCGGGATCGCGATCATCTTTCAGGAGCCCACGCTGTTCCCCGACATCTCGGTCGCCGAGAACGTCTTCATCGCCCGCCAGCCGCAGCGACGCGGCCGGCGCATCGACCACCGCTCGATGCAGCGCCAGACGCGCGCCCTGTTCGAGCGCCTGGGGGTGCCGCTCGACCCCGACCGCGTTGCCCGCGGCCTCTCAATCGCCGAACAGCAGATCGTGGAGATCGGCAAGGCGCTCTCGTTCGACGCGAAGGTCGTGGTCATGGACGAGCCGACGGCCGCGCTTTCCGCGACCGAGGTCGCCCGGCTGTTCGGCGTCGTCGCCAGCCTGCGCGAGAGCGGTGTCGCGGTCGTCTTCATCTCGCATCGGCTCGAGGAGGTCTTCGCGATCTGCCAGCGGGTGACCGTGCTGCGCGACGGCCGCCGCGTGCTTTCGCAGCCGGTCAAAGGTTTGACCGCCGGCGATCTGGTCCGCGCGATGGTCGGTCGCGACATCGCCGCGCGTGTACACGAGCAGCATGAGCCGGGCGCCGCGGTCCTGCGCGTTGCGGAGCTCTCGCGCGCCGGGATCTTCGAGAACATCACCTTCGACGTGCATGCCGGGGAGGTCGTGGCGCTCGCCGGTCTCGTTGGCGCTGGTCGCAGCGAGGTCGCGCGCGCGGCCTTCGGCATCGACGAGTACGACTCGGGCAGCGTGCATGTGGGTGAACGGCAGCTCGCGAAGGGCGTGCCGATCGATGCGATGCGAGCCGGCGTCGCAATGGTGCCGGAAGACCGCCGCCAGCAGGGTCTCGTGATGGATATGTCGATCGAGGACAACATCGCCCTGGCGTCGCTGCGAGCGCTCACCAGGCACGGCCTGCTGGTCTCCTCGGTGGAGCGGAAATTCGCGACCGACTGGGCCGGCCGGCTGCAGGTCAAATACAGCGCCATCACCAACGCGGCGACCTCGCTCTCGGGCGGCAACCAGCAAAAGGTGGTGCTGGCCAAGTGGCTCAGCCGCGAGCCGTCGGTGATCATCGTCGATGAGCCCACCCGCGGCATCGATATCGCAACCAAGGCCGAGGTGCACCGGCTGCTGGTCGAGCTCTCGCGCAGCGGCGTGGCGGTGCTGATGATCTCCTCCGAGCTGCCCGAGGTGCTCGCGGTCGCCGACCGGATCCTCGTCATGCGGGAGGGCCGCCTGGTCGCCGAGCTCTCGCACGAGGATGCCTCGGAGGAGAAGATCATGGCCGCGGCGACCGGGCAGGCCGACGTGCCCGCGCCGGTGGCGGCGGGCCCGGCATGAGCACGCACTCCGGGCCGCCGCCCGACAGCGACCTTGAGAGCCCGCGGCGGCTGGTCGACGTCGTCCTGCGGGCGCGAACGTTCGGGATCATCGCGGTGCTCGCGGTGCTCGTGCTGGTCGCCGGGCTGATCCAGTCGCGCTTCGTCGGTGGCGGGGAGATCCGCTTCATCCTGTCGCAGACGTCGCTCTACGCGCTCGTCGCGGTCGGCGAGGCGATGGTCATCCTCACCCGCAACGTCGATCTGTCGGTGGGCTCGGTGGTCGGGCTCTCGGCCTACGTGTCGGCGAACATGTTCGGAACCCACCACGGGATCTCGATCGTCCTGGTCTTCCTCGTCGGACTGGGGGTCGGTCTTGCCTGCGGCATCGTGACCGGTGCGATCACCGCGGTCGGGCGCGTGCCGAGCCTGGTGGTCACGCTAGCGATGCTCTACATCATTCGCGGCATCGACACGATCATCGTCGGTTCCGGCGTGGTCCTCGCGAGCACCGAGCCGAACTCGTTCCTGAACATCCCGCAGGACACCCTGCTGGGCATCCCGGACCTCGCGCTCGCGGTGGCCGTCGTTGTCGGCATCGCCGCCTACTACCTGAACACGTTCCGCTCCGGGCGCGACCTGTACGCGATCGGCTCCGATCCCGATGCGGCGCGGCGGGCGGGGATCCCGATCGCCAGGCGCGTGTTCACCGCGTTCGTGATCAGCGGCGCGCTGTCCGGGGTGGCGGGCGTCGTGTGGGCGGCCCAGTACGCGACGATCGAATCGACCGCCGCGAACGGCCTGGAGTTGCAGATCATCGCCGCCGTGGTCGTCGGCGGGGTCGCGATCTTCGGCGGCAGCGGCAGCGTGGTCGGCGCCGCGCTCGGCGCGCTGCTCCTGCAGACGATCAACTCGGCGCTGAACGTGATCGGCATCTCCTCGATCTGGACCGAGGCGATCTCGGGCCTCCTGCTGATCACCGCGATCACGCTCGACCGCGGCATCCAGTTGCGGCTCGCCGCCGCCCTGCGCAAACGGAGGGTCCGCCTTGGCGCCTGAGGATCCGCTCACCCCGCCGCCGGCCGAGCCGGACGAGTCCTCGCAGCCGGTGAACGACTGGTCGGTCGCCGGCGAGCCGCCGGGCGCGCCGCCGCCGGAGGCCGGTCGCGCCGGCTCGCTCTCGGCGCTCAGCGCCCGGATGGGGCGCTTCGCGAGTTGGGAGGCCGCGCTCGTCGTCGCGCTGGTGCTCGTGTTCGCGCTCGGAGTCGACTCCTCGAGTTACTTCACCTCGAGCTACAACCTCTTCACGCTGTGCACAAACATCGGCGATCTGGCGCTGATGGCGCTGCCGATGACGCTGATCATCATGGTCGGCGAGATCGACCTCTCGGTCGCCTCGACGCTCGCTCTTTCCGGCGAGACGCTCGGCTACCTGTGGAGCCACCACTGGCCGATGGCCGCGATCTTCGTCGTCGTGATCGCGCTCGGTGTGGTACTCGGAGCGATCAACGGATTTCTCGTCACGAAGGTGGGCCTGCCCTCGCTGGCCGTGACGATCGGCACGCTGACCCTCTACCGCGGGCTCGCGAATGTTGTGCTCGGGCCGCTGACGGTGTCGAACTTCCCGTCGTTCTACACCAACGCCGGTGTCCAGAACGTGCCCGGGATCCCGTTCCTGTCGTACTCCGTCGCGTTCTTCATCGTGCTGGCGATCGTCACCGGCGTGGTTTTGCACCGAACCCCGTTCGGGCGCTCGCTGTACGCGATCGGGCTCAACAAGGAGGCAGCGCTGCACGCCGGCATTCGCGTGCAGCGAGTCAAGATGATGCTGTTCGTCCTGTCGGGGGTCGTCTGCGCGCTGGTCGGCATGCTCTACACCTTCGAGCTCTCCTCGGCGGGTGAGAGCATCGGCATCGGCTTCGAGCTGAAGGTGATCACGATCGTGCTGCTCGGCGGCGTGTCGATCTTCGGCGGCCGGGGAACGGTGCTCGGCGTGGCGCTCGCGGCGTTCGTCTACGCCGGCCTGCACAGCGTCCTTCTGCTGAGTAACTCCTTCAACGACAACGACTTCCAGGTCGTCTCGGGGGCGCTGCTCATCCTCAGCGTGCTGATCCCGAACCTGCCGTCGTTTGTGCAGCGCGGGCGCGAGCTGATGCGCCGCCGGGCGGCGCGCGCGACTTCGTTTGCCACCGATGACGCCGGCGCGAGCGGCCAACCCCCCACGCAGGGCATCGTCACGTGATCTATTCTGATTGCATCACCCCGAAAGTGACCACTGAGCGCTCAATTTCGCACTCAATCTGTCCATTTAGCGGACCCGATCGCTCACGCACACAGATCGTCCGCGTTCGAACTGGAGCTACCCGCCGATGGCCTTGACCGCCCCGAACTCGACCCCGAACCGATGGGATGGCACGCGCGTCGCCGGCGCCAGCGAGCTCGACGCGCTCGTGTACCGCTCCAACCTGCTCGCCTCGGACCGCTCGGTCGTCAACTTCGGCGGCGGCAACACGTCGGTCAAGGTCCGCCAGCTCGACCACGCCGGCCGCGAGGTGACGGTGCTGTGGGTCAAGGGCTCGGGCAGCGACCTCGCAACGATCGACGCCAGCGGGTTCGCCGGCCTGCGGCTCGATGAGATCCTGCCGCTGCGCGAGCGCGGCGAGATGAGCGACGAGGAGATGGTCGCCTATCTCGCGCGCTGCCAGCTCGACCCCGCGATGCCGCGTCCGTCGATCGAGACGCTGCTGCACGCCTTCACGCCGGCGCCGCACGTCGACCACACCCATCCCGATGCGATCGGCGCGATCGTCGGCGCCGTGGATGGCGAGCGCCTCGCCGAGGAGTGCTTCGGCGCCGACGCGCTCTGGATCCCCTACATCCGCCCCGGCTTCGCGCTGTCCAAGCTCGTCGCCGATGCGCTCGCCGAGCACCCATCGGCCAAGCTCGTGCTGCTGGCAAAGCACGGCCTGGTGACCTGGGGAGCCACCGCCGCCGAGTCCTACGACGCCACGCTTGACGCGATCAACCGCGCCGCCGCGTTCGTCGCCGATCACAGCCCCGCGGAGCCCTTCGGCGGGCCCGCGCGCGCCGCGCTCGATGAGCGCCGGCGGCTGGACCTGCTGGCAGAGGTGCTGCCCGCGCTGCGCGGCGCGCTCGGCGTCGACGGTCCCCGCATCCTTCAGGTCGACCTCTCGCCGGCGGTCGCCGAGTTCGTGGCCGGACGCGACTCCCACGAGCTCTCGCAGGTCGGCGCGGCCTGCCCCGACCACCTCGTGCACACCAAGCGCTGCCCGGTCTGGGTGGCGTTCGACCCCGACCGTGACGACGCCGCAACCCTGCGCGATCGCGCCGTCGAGGAGGTGCGCGCGTTCCAGGAGCGCGAGCAGGCGCACTTCGATCGCTACCGCGCCGACGGCGACCGCCTGGCGGACCCAAGCGCCCGGGTCGTGCTGATCGAGGGTGTCGGGCTCGTCAGCGTGGGGCGCACGCTGAAGGCGGCAAGGCTCGCCCGCGACCTCTACCACCGCGCGGTCGCCGTGATGCGCGGCGCGTCGGCGCTCGGCGGCTTCGTCTCGCTCAGCGACGAGGAGTCCTTCGCGATCGAGTACTGGCCGCTCGAGCTCTACAAGCTCTCGCTGGCCCCGGCGCCGCGCGAGTTCCAGGGTGTCGTGGCTTTGATCACAGGCAGCGCCGGTGGCATCGGCAGCGCCACCGCGCACGCTTTCGCTGCCGAGGGCGGGTGCGTGGTCGTTACCGACATCGACGCCGAGGGCGCGATCAAGGATGCCGCCGCGATCGGCGATGTGGCCGTCGCGGTGACCGCCGATGTGACCGACGAGGCGTCGATCGTCGCGGCGTTCCGCGAGGCGGTACTGGCCTTCGGTGGCGTCGACATCGTGGTTTCCAACGCCGGCATCGCCTCGAGCGCGCCGATCACCGAGACGACGCTCGCAATGTGGGATCGCAACCACGACATCCTCGCGCGCGGCTACTTCATCGTCGCCAGAGAGGCCGCGAGGACGCTGATCGATCAGGGCAGCGGCGGCAGCATCATCTTCATCGGCTCAAAGAACGCACTCGCCCCCGGCAAGGGTGCGGCCGCCTATTCCGCGGCAAAGGCCGCCGAGCTTCATCTTGCGCGCTGCCTGGCCGAGGAGCTCGGCGCTTACGGCATCCGTGTGAACACCGTCAACCCCGACGCGGTCCTCGAGGGGTCGCGGATCTGGGACTCGGCGTGGCGCGAGGAGCGCGCCCGCGCATACGGCATCGACGCCGACGAGCTCGAGGCCCATTACCGCGAGCGCACGACGCTCAAGGTCAACGTGCTGCCCGCCGACATCGTCGCCGCGATCATGTTCTTCTGCTCGCCACGGCTCGCCGGCAAGAGCACCGGCAACATCCTCAACGTCGACGGCGGCGTCGCGCTCGCGTATCCTCGCTGACGCCGCGTGCGCGTCGCTCTCTTCATCACCTGCATCGGTGACACCGTGACCCCCGAGGTGGGCCGCTCCACGGTCGCCGTGCTCGAGCGGCTCGGCCACGAGGTGGACTTCCCGGCCGGGCAGACGTGCTGCGGGCAGATGCACATCAACAGCGGCTACCGCGCCGAGGCTGACCGCCTCGGCGAGCGGTTCCTCGAGGTTTTCGACGGCTACGAGGTGATCGTGTCTCCGTCCTCGTCGTGTGTCGGCACGATGCGCGAGCTTCACCCACAGCTCCGCGGCCGCCTGTTCGAGCTCTCCGAGCTGCTCGTCGGGGAGCTGGGTGTGACGGATGTCGGCGCGTCGTTTCCTCACCGTGTGGTCTATCACCCGACCTGCCACTCGCTGCGCGTCACGAACGTCGGCGACGCGCCCTACGCGCTGCTGCGCGCCGTCGGCGGCCTCGAGCTGGTCGAGCTTGAGGCGGAGCGGGAGTGCTGCGGCTTCGGCGGCACGTTCGCGCTCAAGAATGCCGAGACCTCGACCGCGATGGTGATCGACAAGTGTGCGGCGATCGTCGCGAGTGGGGCGAGCGTCGTGACGGCGGTCGACAGCTCGTGCCTTTTGCAGATCGGCGGGCGCCTGTCGCGCGAGGGCGCGGGCGTGCGCACGATGCACCTGGCCGAGATCCTCGCCCAGACGGCTGGCGCATGAGCGCCGGCGCGGGCGAGGGGGTCGCGGGATCGCGGGATGGCGGCCATGAGTGAGGCGATGGCGCCGTTTCCGGCGGCCGCCCGCGAGGCCCTCACCGACGCCCAGCTGCGCGCCAACCTCGCGGGTGCCACAAACACGATCCGCGACAAGCGCAACCGCGTCGTCGGCGAGGTTCCCGACTGGCAGGCACTGCGCGAGGCGGGCCGCGCGATCAAGGCGGACGTTCTGGCGCACCTCGACACCTACCTCGTCCAGTTCGAGCAGGCGGTCACCGCCGCCGGCGGGCACGTCCACTGGGCGCCCGACGCGGCGGCGGCCAACCAGGTGGTGCTCGACGTCGCCCGCGCCCACCAGGTCGATGAGCTCGTCAAGGTCAAGTCGCTGACGACTGATGAGATCGGCCTGAACGCGGCGCTTGAAGCCGGCGGCGTGCACGCGGTCGAAACCGACCTCGCTGAGCTGATCCTGCAACTGGATGGCGATTGGTCGTCTCACATCCTCGTCCCGGCGATCCACCGCAACCGCACCGAGATCCGCGACCTCTTCCGGCGCACGATCGCCGATCCCGCCGTCAGCGACGACCCGCGCGAGCTCGCCGAGGCTTCGCGGCGCTACCTGCGCGAGCGGTTCCTGACCGCGCGGATGGCGGTCAGCGGCGCGAACTTCGCTGTCGCCGACAGCGGCACCGTCTGCGTGGTCGAATCCGAAGGCAACGGCCGCATGTGCACGACGCTGCCGCCGGTACTGGTCACGATCCTCGGGATCGAGAAGCTCGTCCCCACCTTCAGTGACCTCGAGGTGTTCCTGCAGCTTCTGCCGCGCTCCTCGACCGGCGAGCGGATGAACCCCTACACCTCGCTCTGGACCGGCGTCACGCCCGGCGACGGCCCGCAGGAGTTTCACGTGGTCCTCCTGGACGCCGGCCGCACCCGCGTGCTCGCCGACGAGGTTGGCCGCCAGGCGCTGCACTGCATTCGCTGCAGCGCCTGCCTGAACGTCTGCCCCGTGTATTCGCGCACCGGCGGACACGCCTACGGGTCGGTCTATCCCGGCCCGATCGGCGCGATCCTGGTGCCGCAGCTGATCGGGATCGAGAACGCGCCGACGCTGCCATTCGCCTCCAGCCTGTGCGGCGCCTGCTACGAGGTCTGCCCGGTGATGATCAACATTCCGGAGGTGCTCCTGCACCTGCGCGCAAAGGCTGTGGAGTCCGCCGCGAAGCCCAGCGAGCGCTTTGCGATGAATGCCGCGGGCTGGATCTTCAACGGCCGCCGGCGCTTCGCCGCCGCGGCACGCCTCGGGCGCCTCGGGCAGCGCCCACTGATCCGCCGCGGGCGGATCGTGCGCCTGCCACCGCCGCTTTCCTCCTGGACGCGCTCGCGGGATCTGCGCCCGCTGTCGGGCGAGAGCTTCCGCGACTGGTGGGCGCGGCGGCGATGAGTACCGCCCGCGAGCTGATCCTGACGCGTGTTCGCGACGCGCTCGGCGACGCCGGCTCGGCTGACGTGGCGGTGCCGCGCGCCTACCGCCGGCAGGGAACGCTCGAGCCGGCGGCGCGAATCGAGCTGTTGTGCGAGCGGATCGGCGACTACCAGGCGCAGGTCCACCGAGTCGGCGCGGGCGCTCTCGCCGCCGCGATCGGCGCGGCGCTCGCCGGCGCCGGCGCCGCGCGCGTGTGCGTTCCCGCCGGGATCCCACGGGCCTGGCTCGCGGAGGGGTTCGAGTTCGTCACCGACGCACCGCTCACGCTTGCGCAACTCGACCATCTCGACGGCGTGCTGACCGGTTGCACGCTCGCGATCGCCGAGACGGGCACGATCGTGCTGAGCGGAGCGCCCGCCGAGGGCCGGCGCGCGATCACGCTCGTCCCCGACCTGCACGTCTGCGTCGTCGGCGAGGAGCAGGTCGTCGAGACGGTTCCCGAGGCGATGGCGCCGCTGGCCGCTCTGGTGCGGGCGCAGCGGCGGCCGATCACCTTCATCTCCGGTCCCTCGGCGACCTCCGACATCGAACTGAGCCGCGTCGAGGGCGTCCACGGCCCGCGCCGGCTGATCGTCCTCGTCGTCAACAAGGAGCTTCCATGACACAGCGCTGCGGTTTTGTCCTGCATGTCCGTCCCGAGCGGATGGACGACTATCTCGCCGCGCACCGCGACGTCTGGCCGGAGATGCTCGACGCGCTGCGCTCCGCCGGCGTGCGCAACTACACGATCTTCCGCTCCGGCGACAGCGTTTTCGGCTACTTCGAGGCCGACGACCTCGAGGCCTCGGGCCGCTACATGGCCGCGCAGGAGGTCAGCGCCCGCTGGCAGGACACGATGGCCGAACTGCTCCAGGAGCGTGTGGGGGACGCCGGCCCGCCGTCGCTCGAGGAGATCTTCCGCCTGGACTGAACGGGCCCGGGCGCTTCGCGTGCGGGGCTCAGGCGACGCCGTCGGCCGGCGGCGCGGGCGGTCGCGACTGGGCCGCGGCCGCCTTCAAGCGATCCTCGAGCGTCTTCAGCGAGTAGCGGATCTGATCGAGCGTTTCGAGCGCCTCGGATACGAGCGACTCGATCTCGACCGTCTGCTCGACGGTGGTCTTTGGGAAGTCCGACATGCTGAGAGCGACTATACGCTCGCGGGTTGCCTGGCCGGCGTCGCGCCTGCGATGTCAGTGCGCCGCGCGCGATCGCCCGCTACGCTCGTGCACGAAGATGCCCTACGACGAGGATCTCGCGAACCGGCTGCGTGAACTGCTCGCGCCGACGGACGCGGTCACCGAGAAGAAGATGTTCGGCGGTCTCGCGTTCCTCCTGAACGGCAACATGTCCGTCAGCGCGTCGCGCACAGGCGGACTGCTGGCCAGGATCGACCCGGCCGACACCGACGACGCCCTGGCGCTCCCGCACGCCGCGCTGATGAACATGGGCGGGCGCGTGATGGAGGGGTGGATCGTCGTCGCGCCCGAAGGCGTGGCGAGCATGGCCGACCTTCGCACGTGGGTGGCGCGCAGCGTCAGCTACGTGTCGAAGCTGCCGCCGAAGTAGCGGCCGCCGCACCGGGCCCGGTCTCGCGCGCGTGGCGCCGACGCCGGCGGCGGCGCAAAAGTTTCCAACCGCTACAGCCGGCCCCCGCGTATAGGGAGTTGATCACCTCCCCCGCGAAAGGATCCCCTGTTGAAGCGACTCATTGCCCTCATCAGCTGCGCCGTCGTCGTGGCCGCCGTCCCGGCGGTCGCCGGTGCGGCCGGCGCCCGCACGGCGAGTGCGCCGACCAAGACGATCGTCCAGATCGCCGCGGCCGACCCGCACTTCTCGACCCTCGTGAAGCTGCTCAAAGAGGCCGGGCTGGTCAGCGTCCTGTCGGGTAAGACCGACTACACCGTTTTCGCGCCGACGAACGCCGCGTTCGCAAAGGTGCCGGCCGCGACCCTGAAGGCGCTTGCCGCCAACAAGGCGAAGCTGAAGTCGGTGCTGCTCTACCACGTCGTCGCCGGCGCGGTACCGGCGGCCAAGGTGGTAACGCTGAAGAGCGTCACCACCGTGGAGGGCGCCTCGCTCACGATTCGCGTTTCCGGCGGCTCGGTCTTCGTCAACCAGGCCAAGGTCATCCAGACGAACATCCGCGCAACCAACGGAATCATCCACGTGATCAATGGGGTGCTGCTCCCGCCCAGCATGTAGCCCGCACTCTCACACCCGATCACAGCGCGACGCGGTAGCCGACTCCCCGCGGCTCCGCGTCGCGTAGGGTGTGGGTGAACCATGCCGCCGGCCCGCGCCCCCCGCGCAAGCCGGCAGCGGACGCGGGGACGAGCTGCGCAACCATGTCGCCATGTCGGTCTTCTACTCGCCCTCGCTCGTGCCGCCAACGTTGAAACGGCGCGGGTCCGGCTTGACGCTCACCGGTCCCGGCGCCGAACCCGTGCCGGGGGCCTCCGATCGCCTCGCCGCGAAGCTTTCCCGCGGCGACCGCTCGGCCTTCGAGCAGCTCTATCGCCGCCACGGCGCGACGACCTTCGCCTATCTGCGCAGCCAGCTGCGCGACCGCACCGCCGCCGAGGACGTGCAGCAGCAGGTGTGGCTCGAGGTGTGGGAGCGGCGGTCGTCATTTGACCCGGCGCTGGCGTCCTTTCTGACCTGGGCCATGCTGATCACGCGAAGTCGCGCGATCGATCACCAGCGCCGGCGCCGGCCCGAGCCTCGTGATCCGCAAAGCGATCTGGACCTGCTCGACGGCACGTCTGAAAGCGCAACCGAGGAGATGCTCGAGCGCTGGCGGCTCGCCGACGCGCTGCGGCGGTTGCCCCACGAGCAGGCCGAGATGCTGCGTCTGCGCTTTCACGACGGCCTTTCCCAGCGCGAGATCGCCGAGCGCACCGGCGTGGCGCTCGGGACGGTCAAGCATCGCATGGTGGACGGCCTCTCGAGGCTGCGCGGGCTGCTGGCCGACGAGGAGCATCAATGACCAGCGGCCGCCAGCGCCAGGATGCGCTCGACCCGGAGCTCGTCGCCTACGTGCTCGACGAACTCGACCCGGACGTGCGCGAGCGGCTGGAGCGACGACTGGAAGGCGATCGCGCCCTGCGCGCCCGGCTCGCCGAGCTGACCGCCACCGTCGGCGCGCTCGCGGAGCTGCCGGCGCAGGCGTGGGATCGCGAAGAGCCGCCGCCGCTGGGCGCGCCCGTGTCAGCAGGCATCGTGGGTGCGCCGGCCCGCGTGCGGCGGCCGCCGCGGCGTCGCCTGGCGCCTGCCGTCCGGCGGCTGCTTGCGCCGCTGCCGGCGGCGCTCGGGATCGCGGCGCTTGCGATCGGCGTCCTGATCGGCGTCGGGGTCGCCGGGAGCGGGCCGGCGGGTCCCGCGATCGTCGCCACCGCCGACCTGCTGCCGATCGACGGCACGAAGCCGTCTGCGAGCGGCGTCTTCCGGCTCGCATCCGGGCGGATCGGGCGCCTGGAGGTCAGGGGCCTGCAGCCGACGGACTCAAGCCACGTCTACGAGCTGTGGCTGATGGACTCGACGCGCGACCTGATCTCGGTCGCCACCTTCCGGGTCAGCGCTTCAGGCGATGCGCAGATCACCGCGCCCCTGCCTGCGGCGCCGAGCCACTTCCGCTACCTCGACGTCTCACTGCAGCCGCTCGACGGCACGGCGCTTCACTCGAGCCAATCGGTCTTGCGCGGCCGGACTCCGTAAGCGCGACGCCCGCTTCACGGCATCACCCAGATCTCCTGCGAGGTGATCAGCGACACCGGCTGGGCGAGCAGGTGCTTGCCCGCTTCGTCCCAGCGCGTGTTCACTTCGGTCGCGCGCAGGCGCGCCCACGCGGTCTGCGCGTCGGGGTGGCAGACCGAGTAGATGCTGACGGTCTGCTCGTGGCGGAACAGGCGCATCTCGGCGAACCCGGCCGCGTGCAGCGCCTCGACCATCTCGGGCCAGATCTCGTCATGTCGGCGCTGGTACTCCTCCTCGACACCGGGGCGAAGCGTAATCGCCAGCAGCGAATGTTCGCCGCCGTCATGGTCTGATCCTGCGTCCTGCGTCATGCTTCCTCCTGTGGGGTTTCGCGTCGGGTGGCTGCTCGCAACGCTCGCTTATACCGTGGTGCGCGGCGGTGCGCCGGGCGCCTGGCGCGCTCGCGCCGTCCCCGCGCCGAGACCTTGCCGGCAAAGGTTTCGGGAATCTGGCGCTCGTGGGTGAACCGCGCTGCCTGGCGTGCGGGGGAGAGCTGGCCGCCGAGCCGGCGATCGTCGGCCGCGACCGCCTCCACG
The DNA here is from genome assembly GCA_963788385.1 of uncultured Solirubrobacterales bacterium. Lineage (GTDB taxonomy): Bacteria > Actinomycetota > Thermoleophilia > Solirubrobacterales > Solirubrobacteraceae > Palsa-513. The sequence continues at coordinate 90,393 of CAWBGR010000009.1, read as the reverse complement.
GCGTGGCGGGCACGCACGCGGTCCACGTCTGCGGCGCCTGCGGGAGCGCCACGACCCTGCCGCCGGCCGGCACCGCGCAGCTCGCGGCGTTCTATCCGCGCGAGTATCAGCCGCACGCTCCGCCGGCCGGGCCGCTGGCGGCGGTGATGGCGCTCGTGCAGCGGGTGCGGATGCGCAGCTGGCCGTTGTCGGAGCTCTCAGCCCCGGGCCGGGCGCTGGACGTGGGCTGCGGGCGCGGCGACCTCGGTGCGCGGTTGCGCGCCAGAGGCTGGAGCGTCGACGGCGTCGATCCGTCGGCGCAGGCCTGCGCCGTGGCCCGCCGGCGTGGAATCGACGCCCGCCAGGGTTTGCTCGAAACGGTCGATCTGCCGGCGGGGAGCTACGACGCGGTGATCTTTCGCCACTCGCTCGAGCACGTCGTCGATCCGCGCGCCGACCTGGCGCGCGCGCACGGCCTGCTGCGTCCCGGCGGGCGCGTGATCGTGACGGCGCCGAACTGGGGATCGTGGCAGCGGCGGCGCTTTCGCGACTCTTGGTTCCCGCTCGAGCTCCCCCGCCATCGCACCCACTTCACGCGCCGGGGGTTGCGCGCCGCGCTCGAGCAGGCCGGTTTCAGACAGTCGCGGCTCGCAACCAGCAGCTCCTTCATCTGCCTCTGCTGGAGCCTCCAGTACAGGCTGCACGGGCGGCTTTGGAGCGAGCGGGGGATCCGCCTGTGGGCCGGCTACGCGGTGAGCGCGGCGCTCTGGCCGGCGGCGTTCGTCCTCGATCGCCTCCACGGCGACGGGGACTTCCTGCACGCCAGCGCGCGCCGCCGCTAGCGGATCCCGCCGCGCCCGCCGGGCGAAGGGCCGGGTCGCGGTGCGAAGTTGCGCACCGCCGGGACGGCGAGAACGGCGCACAGCAGCAGCGCGAACAGGACAGCGGCGCCGTAGAGCGTCGTCGAGACTCCGATCGCGCCGGCCACCGGCCCGCTCAGCGCGAGGCCGACCGGATAGAGCGCGAGCGAACCGACGTAGTCCCACGAACTGACGCGCGAGAGCTCCGCCGCGGGAACCTCGCGCTGCAGGGCGGTGAACCAGAAGGTGTTGAACACCGTCCCTGAAGCGCCGTCGACGAGCGCCGCGGCGAGGATCAGCTCGAGCGGCGCGTGGGCTGCGATCAGGGCAAGGAGCGCCGGTCCCGCGACGCCGAAGCCAAGGAAGGCCGCGCGCAGCGGATGGCGGGGATGCCAGCGCATCCCGAGCAGGCCGCCGAGCAGCGAGCCGATGCCGAGCGCCGTGCTGATCGCTGCCCAGGCCGCGGTTCCGCCGAGTGACAGCCGCGCGACCTGCGGTCCGAGCACGTACAGCGGCCCGTACACGAAGGCGAGAAACAGCGTGAAGTAGGCGACTGTCACCCACAGCCACGTGCGCGAGCGGAAGGCGCGCCAGCCGCGTCGCAGCTGCGCCAGCGTGGTCGAGTGCGCGGCGAGCGCGACGGGCGCGAGGCGCATGAAAGCGAGGCACGCCGCGCTCGCCACGAACGTCGCCGCATCGACCGCGAGTCCCCAGCCGGGTCCCGCCGTGGCGACCAGCACCCCGGCCAGCGCCGGGCCGAGCACCGCGGCGACGTTCCCGCTGAGGCCGAGCAGCGCGTTGGCCTGCTGCAGGCTCGACTCATCGACGGTCTGGGGCACGACTGCCGTGGAGGCCGGCCCGAAAAACGCCTCAGCGGTCCCGTACACCGCCTGCAGGGCGGCGATCTCCCAGACATGCGCGACGCCGGCGAGCAACAGCGCCGCGGTCAGGCCCTGGGCGACCGCGCGGACGCCGTCGGAGGCGAGCATCACGAACTGGCGCGGCAGGCGGTCGGCCCAAACCCCGCCGAGCAGGACGAATACGACCAGCGGCACCGTCTGCGCGGTGAACACGATGCCGAGGTCGGTGACCGATCCACGGGTCAGCTCGAGCACCGCGAAGGCGAGCGCGACCGGCACGAGCCGGTCGCCCAGGGCGGAGATCGCACGCCCCGCGAACAGCAGCGCGAACGCGGTTTCGCGCAGGGGGCCGCGACGCATCCCGCAAGACTAAGGAACTACCGGGGCGTCGATCGATTCCTCGCCGGCGCGGGGAAGCCTGCTTCGAGCTGGGCTCGGGTGGGCCGGCGGCCGGGTAGGGGCTTGTCGGTGGTGGGTGCGAGTCCTGCGACGTAGATCTGGGCCTGGCGGCGGGCGAGGTGGCCCCAGTCGGCGGTGTGCGGGAGTGGCTGGGCGAGCATCGCGCCGGTGATGATGATGTCGACGGCGGTGACGTCGGGGCGGATCGTCCCGTCGCGGCGACCGCGAGCGAGGACCTGTTCGAGCAGCTCGCGGATCTCGGTCCGCAGCGCGACGGTGTTCTCGTCGATGCTGACGGGGCCGCCGTGCAGGGGAAGTATGAGATCGTCGCGGGCAGAGATCGTCTGCTCGAAGAAATGCGCGAGCGCCGCGGGGGCTGGCTGCAAGCTGGCGGCGGCGGCGTGCGCGTGCCCCGCAACGATGCGGTAGGAGCGCAGCGCGAGCGCGGCAAGCAGTGCCGCGCGTGCCGGGAAGTGGCGGTACACCGTGCCGATTCCGACGCCGGCGTCGCTGGCGATCGTGGCCATCGGCACTCCTTCGCCCTCGCGCTTGACGGCGACCGCAGCCGCGGCGAGCACGCGTTCGCGGTTGGCTGCGGCATCGCTTCGCAGCCGGCGAGGGCCACGGCGTGCGTCGGTCGGTGCTCTGGGCATGGCGCAGGCATCGTGTCACGCAGCGGCGCGTGCCAGCGACTTTGGCTACGCTACCAGTAAGCGGACGATTTCGACCGCTAACCCGCAACGGAGGGACACCGATGAACGACACCTCGCCCGCCGCGTCCGAGCCCCCCGCGCCGGTCCCGCCTGACGACCCCGGCCGGCACCTCACGCATGTGAGCCCCGACACCGACGAGTCGCTTCCTCACCTCGGCGTCGTTGGCGACACCTACACGATTCTCGTCAGCGGCGAGGACACCGCTGGGCGCTACACCCTGATCGACATGCACGTCCCGCCGGGCGGCGGGCCGCCGCCGCACCGCCACGACTTCGAAGAGATGTTCACCATCCTCGACGGCGAGGTCGAGCTCACATTCCGCGGCGTCACGGCCACCGCGCGGGCCGGCGACACGGTGAACGTGCCGGCGAACGCGCCGCACGTCTTCCGCAACAACGCCGAGCGCCCCGCGCGAATGCTCTGCCTCTGCTCACCGGCCGGTCAGGAGGAGTTCTTCAGGGCGCTCGGCGTCCCCGTCGCGGGCCGCACCGAGCGCCCGCCCGCACTCGACGAAGCCGCCACGGCGGCCTTCATCGCCAAAGCTGTTGCTCTTGCGCCGCAGTACCGCACCGAGCTGCTGGGGCCCGGATAGAGGGCGCGAGGCGTCATTGGGGGCCGGCTTGCGCGGCGATCCGCACGAGCGCCGCCATCACGGAGCGCTCTTCGACCAGGCGAGGGTCCACGAGTGAGACGAGCGCGTCGATCGCCGCGCGCCGCGGCTTGCTCGACGCGGCGGCGATCGCCGCCGCTTCGGTGTCGGGCAGGTCGGCGCCGCCGAGGATCAGCGCCAGCCAGCTGCCGAGGGCCACAAGGCTCGCCGCGCCGTCGCGTCCCTGCGAGCGCTCGGCGAGCACGACGGGGGCGATGCGCACACGCAGCTTCGCCACCCCGTCGGTGGCGATCTGGCGCAGCGGGTACTCGATCCGCGGGTTCTCGAAGCGCTCCAGGAGGGCAGCGCGGTAGGCCCGGAGGTTCAGCTGCTCCGCCGGCAGCTGCCGCTCTGCCTCGTCCCAGAAATCCTGCAGGCGCTCCAGGCACCGCGGGTCGGCCATCGCCTGGGCGACCGTCTCGTGCCCGCGGCGCAGCCCCGCGTAGGCGAGCAGGCTGTGCGCTCCGTTCAGCAGCCATAGCTTGCGCCGCTCGAACGGCTCGACGTCGCTCACGAAGCGGGCGCCGGCGCTCTCCCAAGCCGGTCTGCCAGCCGGAAACTCGCCGCTGAGAACCCAGTCTTTGAACGGCTCGGTGACGACCGCCGCGCGGTCCTGCCAGCCGGTCAGCGCCGTCGCGCTCCGCAGGTCGGCGGGTGTGGTCTTCGGTGTGATCCGGTCGACCGACGTGGACACGAAGGACACGTTTGCGTCGATCCAGCCCGCGAGCTCGGCGCCGATGCGCGAGGCGATGGCGACCAGCCCCGCGGCGATAAAGGCCCCGTTGGACGGGATGTTGTCGCACGGAACGATCGCGATCGGACCGCCGCCGGCGCGCCGGCGCGCCTCGAGACCGAGCACCAGCCTGCCGAGCGCGGAGCCCGGTTCGCCGCCGGCCTGCCCGAGCAGGTCCGCGCGAGCGGCCGCGGCGGCGATGTAGCGCATGTCGGCGGCGAGCACGGGGTCGCCGGCGTTGGGCTGCCCAGTCGGATCGAGGCGGTAGCCGGCCTCCGTCACCGTGGTGGTGACGATCGCCGTCGCGGGTGACGAGAGGAACTCCAGCAGGCGCGCCAGCTCGCCACCGTCGAGCGCCGCAACGATGCTTGAAACCACCGCTGCCTCGTCGTGGTCTCCGCCGCGTTCGATCAGGGTGTAGAGGCCGTCCTGGCGGGCGAGCTCGAGCGCCGCCTGCGGCCGGCGGCCGGTGAATGCTGCGATTCCCCACTGCGGGGCGTCGGCGGCGCGGTCGGTGTAGCAGGCCTGGTGGGCGCGGTGGAAGACCCCCAGGCCGATGTGCACGATCCGGACCGGCGGGGCCTGCGCCCGGGCGCTGTCGACCGCGGCGAGCGCCGCCCGGGTCAGGGTGCTCCCCGGCCGCGGGCGAGGCGCGCCGCTCAAAGTTTGAAGACCTTCCGCGGCAGGGTATCGACGAGGTCGACCGCGATCCGTTCGGCCGCCTCGAGTTCCAGGCGGCCCTCGCACACCAGCCGGGCGAGAAACGCGCTGTCCAGGCGGCGGGAGGTGTCGTGGCGGGCTGGGATCGAAAGGAACGCGCGCGTGTCGTCGACGAAGCCGGCGCCGCGGTAGAAGCCGGCGGTCTCGGTCACCGCCGCGCGAAAGCGCAGTATCGCGTCGGGGGCGTCGAGGAACCACCAGGGTGCTCCGATGTACACGCTCGGGTAGAAGCCGGCGAGCGGCGCGATCTCGCGCGAGAAGGTCGTCTCGTCCACCGTGAACAGGACCAGATGGAAGTCGGGGTTCTCGCCGTAGCGCTCGAGCAGCGGGCGAAGCCCCTCGACGAAGCTCGTTGCCAGCGGGATGTCGTGCCCGGTGTCGGGGCCGAAGCGAGCGAACGTGTCGCTTGAGTGATTGCGGTACACCCCCGGGTGGAGCGTCATCACGAGGCCGTCCTGCACGCTCATGCGCGCCATCTCGATCAGCATGTGCCCGGAGAAGACGGCGGCTTCGGCGGCGCTCAGCTCGCCGGCGAGGCCTCGCGCGAACAGCGCCGCCGCATCCGGCTCGGCCAGCTCCACGCTGAGCGGCTGGACCATCGCGTGGTCCGCGCAGACAGCGCCGTGCGCCACGAAGTAGCGCCGGCGCTCAGCGAGCGCGTCAAGGTATCCACGGTAGCTTGAGGCGCCCGAGCCGCAGCGCTGCGCGAGGCGGGCAACGCGATCGGCCCATCCCGGTGCCAGCGGGTGCAGGTAGGCGTCGGGCCGGAAGGTCGGAATCACGCGGCCGGCGAAGCTCGGATCGGCGGCCAGCGCGGCGTGCGCCGCGAGGTCGTCCAGCGGGTCGTCGGTGGTCGCCAGAACCTCGATCGCAAAGCGCTCAAACAGCGCCCGCGGGCGAAACTCCGGGCTGGCCAGGGCCTCCTGGATCGCGTCGAAGAGCTGATCGGAGTTCTCGGCACACGGATCGAGCTCGATCCCGAAGAGCTCAACGAGGCCGCTCGCGAGCCAGTATCCCGAGGCTGTCCCGGCGAACAGGTGCCAGTGTTCGCAGAAGGTGCGCCACACCTCGCGCGGCGAGACGGTGATCGCGTCACCCGTGCGCTCCGGCACGCCGAGCCGCTCGAGCGGCACGCCGGCCGCGTGGATCAGCCGGGTCACGTAGTGGTCGCGGCGGATCAGCAGCTCGGCGGGGTCGCTGAACGGTTCGTTGTCCGCGAGCAGCGCCGCATCGACATGACCGTGCGGCGAGATGATCGCCAGGCCGGCGACCCGCTCGTAGAGCCGGCGCGCAACCGCGCGCGTGGCGGGATCGCTCGGCAGCAGCCGGTCAGGATCGAGACGCACCGCGCTCCCGCGACAGCGGACGCCCGGGCGGCGGCGCGTTGCGCATCTCGCGTTCGTCGTTGCTCACGGCGGCATCGATCTTAGGAGCCTGTGGCGCGGCGCGCCGCGCGCCCGGACGTCTCGGTCAGGCCGGGGAGGCAGGCGCGCATCGCGCGCAAAGCCCCATCAGGGCGAAATGGGTGAAGCGCACCTCGTAGCCGAAGCGGCGACGGATGTGGTTGCGCACGGGATCGAGCAGCTCTGGGCGAACCGTCCGGGCGCTGCCACAGCCAGGACAGCAGATGTACTCCTGCTCGCCGTGTCCCACGAGCGCGTACAGACCCGGCCCGTGACCGAGGTGGACGTGGCGCACCACGCCGTGGCGCTCGAGCGTCTCGAGGTTGCGGTAGACCGAAGCGGGGACGAGCGCAAGGCGCTGGGCGATGGTCTCCGCCGAAACCGGACCGGGCGCTTCGAACAGCGCCTCGAGCACCAGCTGCCGCGTCATCGAAAGTCGCAGGCCGCGCCGGCGGAGCGCTTCGACGGCGTCGTCGATGCCGTCGAACGCCAGTCCGGGTGCGTGTGGCGCGATCGTCATGGCGGGTGCTTCTCCTCCTCGGCAGTGGTCACGCGACAACTCAGCTCCCGCAACTGCGAGTGGCTCGCACTTGCGTTTTGCGCTGCTGCTCGTTGTTACGGTCGAAACCCCGAAACGGATGTGGACAGGAGTTGAATATGTCGAGCACCCCCCGCAGCTCGTTGTTCAAGGCCCAGCGCGTCGTGCCAGCCGGACCGGCGGTCGCCGAGCATCCCACCCTGGCACAGAGCCGGCGCGCGTTTCTGCAAGCCTCGGCCGGTGCCGCGGCCGGCGTTGCCGTCGTGACCACCGGCCCAAAGCTCGCCGCCGCCGCCCTGCACGGTCCAAGCAACACCGTCCCGCTGGGCGCGATCACCAAGCCATCGGGTCCGCCGCCCCCAGAGACGGTCATGGCCTACGTCCGCGACGCTGCGCGAGGTGAGGTGACGGTGCTCTCGGGCATGCGCGAGACCACCTACCGCGACCCCGAGCTCGTCAAGCGCCTGATCGACGCGGGTCGCTGAGGCGACCGGCCCAACTGACAAGGAGAAGCAAATGTCGTCGCATCGCGAAGCCCCAGAGATCAGCAAGGACCCGGTTGCCGATAACGCCGACACCTACGCGTTCGTCAGCCCCGACAACCCCTCCACCGTCACGATCATCACCAACTACGTGCCGTTGCAGGCACCCCCGGGCGGGCCGAACTTCTTCGAGTTCGGCGATGACGTCCTGTACTCGATCCACATCGACAACAACGGCGACGCGCTGGCGGAGATCACATACGAGTTCCGCTTCGAGACGACCCTGCGCGACCCCGACACGTTCCTGTACAACACGGGCCCGATCGCGAGGCTCGACGACCCCAACTGGAACAAGCGCCAGTTCTACACGGTGACGCGGGTCAAGGGGAATCAGAGGCGGGTGCTCGGCAGCGGGCTGGCGTGCCCGCCGTGCAACATCGGACCACGCTCCACGCCTGACTACCAGGCGCTCGGCGCGGCAGCCGTCCACGCCCTCGGCGGTGGCGTCAAGGTTTTCGCCGGGCAGCGCAACGACCCGTTCTTCGTCGACCTCGGATCGATCTTCGATCTCGGCGATCTGCGGCCGTTCCAGAACCTGCATCTGATCCCGACCGCAGCGGCGCCCGGCGTCGATGCGACCAAGACGCTGAACATCCACTCGATCGCGATCCAGATCCCGATCGGCGATCTGACGGCCGGCGGGACGGTGCCGACCGACGTGATGAGCTCCTCCTCCGTGCTCGGGATCTGGGGCGCCGCGAGCCGGCGCAAGATGCGGGTGGCCGACGCCGCCAACGACGAGAAGTCGGAGTCCGGGCCGTGGATTCAGGTGTCGCGCCTGGGCAACCCGCTGTTCAACGAGGTGCTTGTGCCGCTCGGCAAGAAGGATCGCTGGAACGCGAGCCAACCGGTCGACGACAAGGACTACGCTGCCGGTGTCACGCATCCGGAGCTCGGCAAGCTGCTGCCCGTGCTCTACCCGAAGGTCTTCCCGAACCTGGCCGCGCTCAGCTCGCCGCGAGCCGATCTGGAGGCGATCCTCCTGACCGGCCTGCCGGCGGGAATCGTGCCGGGCTTTCAGAACAACACCGGGAAGGTGCTCGCGGACATGCTGCGCCTGAACGTCGCGGTCCCGCCGAGCACCGATCCAAACCCCCTCGGCCTGATCGGCGGCGACGCCGCCGGCTTCCCGAACGGGCGCCGCGTGACCGACGACGTCGTCACGATCGAGCTGCGCGCGATCGCCGGCGTCACCTACCCGCTGGTGGACAAGAGCTACACGCCGGATCCCGCGGCAGCGCTGATCACCCAGGGAATCACCCCGTCGGCCAGTCGCTACCAGGCCGCCTTCCCCTACGTCGGCGATCCCTACGACGGCTACGACACGCCGTCGAGCTAGCGCCGAGGAGCGGTCAAAGCCATGCACGAGAATTACGCAGCCAGGCCCCACCCCGAATATGTCGTGCTCGACATCGGTGAGCAGTTCGGCGCTCTGATCGTCTACACCGACCCCGCGCTGCACGGCACCGAGGTGGAGATCAGCCCTGCCGGCGAGGACTCAAACCGAAGTCACAAGGATGTGCTGGAGCGCGGTGAGGGCGGCCGGGCCGCCTTCACCGCGGTCTTCGACCGTCTGCCGCAGGGCGCCTACACGCTCTGGACGGACGGGGTCGCGCGCGCCCGCGGCGTGACGGTCACCGGAGGGGCGGTCGCCGAGCTCGACTGGTCAGCCGGCGGGCTGCCGGCCGCCGCGTAGGCGGCCGGCGCAGGCGTCAGCGCTGCGTAAGCTGGCGCGCCCGCACGCGCAGTAGCTCTGTCAGCTCGGCGGTGTGAAGGAACGGATCGGCGATCACGCGGCCGTCGCTCAGCGAGAGCGCGACGATCGGCCGCTGCATGACGAGACCGAGCAGTACCGGCTCGGCCGGCCGCGGCGCCTGGTCGAGCTCGGCCAGGCGCGCCAGCGCCTGGCGGTCGGCGTGCGTTGCCAGCCGCAGCGTCAGGCCCTCGAAGAACGCCGCCGGAGCGGGACCGGGCTTGGCGCGGACAAAGCGCGCGCGCCTACGGCTCGCCCGCTCCAGGAACTCCTGCTGTTTTGCTTCAACGATCGCCAAGCTCAGTTGCGGGTGCATCGCCGGCCTCCTGTTCGATCCTGTTCGATGCGGTATGGACTAACTGCTCAACAGTCTAGACCGGTTAGCATCACCGGTCAACTACGAATGCCGGTTTCCTGGCGCGATACAATCGGGGCATGGAAGAGCCCGCCTCGCAAGTCCCCGCGTCAGGCGCGCTCGTCTCACAGGCTCCCGTCCCCGCCGAGCAGCGGCGCAGCGCGCCCGGGCGGCTGGAGCTTGTCCGCGAGTTCATCAACACGGCCGACATCGAGCACGGGGAGGACAAATGGGGCGACCTCGATGCCCTGCGCGCCTGGCTGCGAAAACGTGAGCTGATCGGCGCACGCGAGCGCCTGGGCGCCGGCGATCTCGAGCTTGCGCTGGGCGCCCGGGAGTCCCTGCGAACGGTGCTTGAGGACCGTGACCGGGGAGCGGGCGTGGACGCCCGGGCGATCCGCTCGCTGAACGCGGCCGGCTCGGGCGCGCTACTGCGTGTCGCCTTCGACCACGACGGAGCGCCCGCGCTCGAGCCGGCGGCGACCGGCCTGAGCCGCGCGCTCGGCGAGCTGTTCGCGATCGTCGAGCTCGCCGCTGCCGACGGCAGTTGGTCGCGGCTGAAGGTCTGCGCCGATCATGGCTGCCGGTGGGCCTTCTACGACCAATCCAAGAACCGCTCGCGCAGCTGGTGCAACATGGCCGTCTGCGGCAACCGGGCCAAGGCGCGCCAGTACCGCCTGCGCCACCGCTCCGCCTCGCCCGAAGCCGAGACGGGCTGAGCGCTCAGGCGGCGGCCGCGTCAGTCGACGACGGGTGCGCTGGCGCGGGCGGCGGCTTCCTCCGCCTTCGCAAGCACCCGCGCGCGGCGGTACTCGTCGACCACGATCTCGGTCAGTTCCTCGACCGAGGTCTCTGCGGTCGGCTTGTCGAGCGCGATGATCCCGTCGGTGATCATGTTCACGCGGTCGCAGCTCTCGAGCACGTGCACGTAGTTGTGGAGAATCATGATGATCGAGAGCTTGCCCTCGTCCTTGAGGCGGGCGATCAGCTCGAGGATCATCGCGCCCTCCTTGGCGCCCATCGCGGCGAGCGGCTCATCGAGCAGCAGAATGTCGGCCTGCGAGTACACGCCGCGGGCGACGGCGATCGACTGGCGCTGCCCGCCTGAGAGGCGCGCGACCGGCACATCGAGTCGCGGCAGGTTGATCCCGATGTCGTTGAGCGACTTGCGGGCCTCGCGCTTCATCTTGCGCGAGTCCAGGAACGGCGTGCGCGAATGGCGCTCCTCGCGGCAGAGGAACATGTTCTGGTAGACGCTCAGCTCGTCGATCAGGGCCAGGTCCTGGTAGACAACGTCGATCCCAAGCGCGCGCGCGTTGTCGACGCTCTTGGGTTCGTAGGGCTCGCCCTTGAGCCACATGCTGCCGGAGTCCTGCTTCTGGAAGCCGCAGAGGATCTTGATCAGCGTCGACTTGCCGGCGCCGTTGTCGCCGAGCAGGCCGAGGACCTCGCCCTTCTTCAGGTGCAGGCTGACGTCACGCAGCGCCGTGACAGGCCCGAAGCTCTTGGCGATGTGCTCGACGCGCAGCACGTCGTCGTCGGCGGCGACCGGTGCGACGATGTGCTCGGCGGGTAGGGGGCGGTCAGCCAACGCCGGACCGCCTGCGTGTGCGTCCGACGTAGACGTTGATCCCCATTGCGAGCAGGATCGCCACGCCGAGATAGAAGTCCAGGTAGTTGGCGTTGACGCCCTTGAGCGCCAGACCGTCCTGCAGGATGCCGAGGAACAGCGCGCCGAAGAAGGCGCCGACGATCGTGCCCGACCCGCCGGCCAGCAGCGTGCCTCCGATCACGGCGGCGGCGATCGCATCGAGCAGGATCGAGTTGGACGCCGAGGGATCCGGCGTGATCGTGCTGGAGCGGACCGCCTCGAGGATTCCCACGAATCCCGCGAAGGTGCTGCAGACGATGAAGTTGCGGATCAGCACCGTGCGCACGCGCACGCCGGCCTCGGCCGCGGCGATCTTGTTCGAGCCGACCGACACCGTATGCAGGCCCCACCGCGTTCGCGTCAGCGCTAACTGCATGACCACGATCACGATGATCGCCCAGATCAGCTCGGAGTAGGTGCCGGCGCCGAACACGCTCGAGAAGGTGCTGCTGACGGTTGCCCCGGTGTTGGGGTTGGTCGTCGGCGAACCGGGCATGTTGAGCTGTTCGGCGTGGGAGATGATCAGCGTCAGTCCCTGCAGCGTGAACAGGGTGCCCAGCGTCGTGATGAACGAGTTGACGTTGAAGACGGCGGTGACGATCCCGTTGACCAGCCCGATCCCCATGCAGACGATCAGCGCGACGATCAGGCTCGGGAGCAGCGGGATGCCGCCGTTGTGGATCTCGTAGAAGATCAGCGGCGAGAACAGGTAGACGCCGCCGATCGAGAGGTCGATCTCCCCGTTGATCATCAGGAAGACCTCACCGGCGGCGAGAATCGCCAGCCAGGTGAAGTACTGCAGCAGGTTCTGGAAGTTCGAGCTGGTGAAGAACGTCGAAACCGACAGCGAGAAGTAGACCGCCAGCAGCACCGTGACGATGACGATGCTTCCCTCGCGCGCGATCAGGAAGCGCTTGATCAGCGCCAGCGGCGCGACCGCAGCGCGGGGGACCTCGCGCCTATGCGCGGGGCCCCCCGTCGGAGCGGATGCTGCGCCGCTATCGGTCGTGGCGGACATCGGTGCTACGAACCAATGCGGTTGCGGTCTTTAGGAGACGCCGGCTGTGGACTTCGTGCCCTCGTAACGGCTCTTCGTGTTGTTGTAGGGCGCGACCGTCGTCTTGTTGAGGAACTTCAGGCCGGTATCAACCTCGGCGATCCCGCTCAGGTGCTTGGAGGCCTGATACAGGAACAGCTCGAGGACCGGCAGGAAGCCCTGCAGGTACGGCTGCTGGTCGATCGTGAAGTCGCCCTGGCCGGCGGCCAGCAGCGTCTGCGTGATCGGTGTGAGGTCGTAGCCGCCGCCCTTGATGCCCTTGGCGCGCAGCTTGTACTTCTGGATCGTCTGGAACACGCTCTGGGTGCTGCCGCCGTCGACGGCGAACAGGCCCTTGTAGCTCGTGTTGCCGGTCCAGAACGCCTCGATCGTCGTCAGCTCCTGCGGAACCGCGGCGCCGGTCGTCACGACCTTGTACTGCGTCGAGGTGCCCTTGAGGACGCTGATCGCACCGTCGATGCGCGGCTGGATGTTGGCCGAGCCCGGCGTCGCGATGAACAGCGCGACCTTGCCGGACGGGACGAGTGCGCGGATCTTCGCGCCCATCGCCTGGCCGGATGCGTACAGGTCCTGGCCGATGTAGGCCAGACGCCCGTTGGGCTCATCCGCGTTGTAGGAGAGCACCGGAATGCCCTTCGCCGCCGCGGCCGCCGTCGGGCCGGTGAAGGCCTTCGGGTCGATCATCGCGCAGGCGATGCCGTCCGCGCCGGCCGTGATCGCGCTGTTGAACGCGGTCACCATCTGCGGCACGTTGCTCGACGCCGAGCCGGTCCACTGCGTGGTGCAGCCCAGCAGCGACGCGGCATCCGCGAGGCCGTACTGCGTCGGCGTGAAGAACGGGTTCGTCGTGACGTGGTTGACGAACACGAAGTGGTACGCCTTCTGCGATCCGAAGATCGACGACACGCTCGAGCTGCGGGCACCTGCCGCGAGGCTCTGCGCCGGCTCACTCAGCATGAACGCGGCAAGCGCGCCCGCACCACCGGTCAGAGCAGCCCGGCGCGTGACCGCGCGAGCCTTGGTGTGCGGCGTCTGCGGCCGCTTGGAGTCCATCCATTCGAGGCGCTCAATTACCTCGTTCGCTACATCTTGCTCGGACATAACTTGACTTCTCCTCCTCAACGCCTGAGCGTCGCTAACCGGGACAGCCCGGTGTGGTTATTCCCCTGCAACTTCGGCCCTGCTCCCCCTGCTCCGTGCGGGCCGCTCACGGTTTTCAGTGCGTCAGCTGTGATTCTAGGCGCCCAACGGCGAGCGATGCGCCAGCCCAAGCGCGGCATTTCCGATCGCCGCACGTACACACTCGCGCACAATCGCACAAAACTCGCGAAATCGCCAACTCGTGTGGGCGTCGTTCTCACCGCATTCGCCGTGCGTGGTCTCAGGGGACGGTCGCGTCTGAGGATCGCCCCAGCGCCGGTCGCGGGCATCCGTAGGATCGGGCAGGAGCGGTTCGGGGTTTCCGCGCCGGCTCCGGCTCGCCCGCCGGCGGCGGGGCCGCGACGCCGGCGGCGGGGCCGCGACGCCGGCGCGTTAGAGTGCCCCGGAGATGAAGATCGTCGTCACGGGCGGGAGCGGCAAGGTCGGGCGAGCGGTCCTGCGCGAGCTGCTCGAACACGATCACGAGGTGCTCAACGTCGATCGCACCCCGCCCGCGGCGTCCGCTCCGCAGGCGCCCTTCCTGCCCGCCGATCTGACCGATTACGGCCAGACGCTCGAAGCGCTCAGCGGCGCCGAGCTGATGTCCGGCGTCGAGGCCGTCGTGCATCTCGCCGCGATCCCCTCGCCGACCCACGCGACCCCGGACGTCGTGTTCTCGACCAACATTCGCAGCACGCACACGGTGTTCTCCGCCGCCGTCCGGCTGGGCCTGCGGCGCGTCGTGTGGGCATCGAGTGAGACAACGCTCGGCACGCCGTTCCGCCAGCCGCCCGACTACACGCCTGTGGATGAGCACCACCCGTTGCGCCCGGAGTCCTCCTACGCGCTCTCGAAGGTGCTCGGCGAGGAGATGGCGAGACAGTTCTCTCGCTGGAGCGGGGTCCCCTTCATCGGCCTTCGCTTCTCCAACGTGATGGAGCGCGCCGACTACGAGGAGTTCCCGTCCTGGTGGGACGACCCGCGGATCCGCAGCTGGAACCTGTGGAGCTACGTCGATGAGAGCCACGCCGGCCAGAGCGTGCTCGGCGCGCTGGGCGCCGACCTGCAGGGCGCCCACGCCTTCATCATCGCCGCGCCCGACACCGTGATGCGCCGCCCCAGCCGCGAGCTGATGGCCGAGGTCTACCCTGGCGTGGCGGTCGCCGACCGCGTCGCCGAGCACGGAACCCTGCTTGACATCGAAGGCGCGCGCGCCGCGATCGGCTACGCGCCGGCGTTCAGCTGGCGCGAGCTCTACTAGGAGCCCGGCCGCCCACCGCGGGCAGACGGCCGCTCAGAGTCCGCCGGCGAGGCGGTGGTAGGCCTGGTTCCAGCGGACCTCGTTGGCGAAGTCGCGCATTCGCGTGTGCTCGTCGATCAGCAGCAGCTCGAGTGAGGCGATCCGGGCGAAGTCGGTGAGCACCTCGGTTGCAAGCGCCGCGCTGAAGACGCTGTGGTGTGGCCCGCCCGCCAGAAGCCAGGCCTCCGTTGCGGTGGCGAAATCGGGCTTCGGCTTCCAGACCGCTCTCGCCACCGGCAGCTTCGGCAGCTCGTGCGGCGGTGAGATGACGTCGACCTCGGCGGCGAGCAGGCGGAAGCGCTCACCCATGTCGAGCATCGAGAACATGAACGCCGGCCCGGGCGCAGCGTCGAACACCAGGCGGACCGGGTCCTCGCGGGCGCCGATCGAGAGCGGGTGGATCTCGCAGCGCGGGCGTGCGGCCGCGATCGAAGGGCAGACCTCGAGCATGTGCGACCCCAGCACCAGCGGCACCTCGCCGTCGAGGTCGTAGGTGTAGTCCTCCATGAACGAGGTCCCCCCGTCAAGCCCGCTCGCCATCAGCTTGACGATCCGCACGAGCGCCGCCGTCTTCCAGTCGCCCTCGCCGGCGAACCCGAAGCCGTCGGCCATCAGCCGTTGCACGGCGATCCCGGGCAGCTGGCGCAGGCCGTGGAGATCCTCGAAGGTGTCGGTGAAGGCGCCGAACCGGCCGGCGGTGAGGAACTCGCGCAGGCCGGCCTCGATCCGCGCCGCGACCTCCAGCGACTCCCGGCGCTCGCCGCCGGCGAGCAGCTCGGGCGCCATCTCGTAGCTGTCCTCGTACTCCTCAAGCAGCGCTGCGACCTCCGCCGGCGCGACCGCTTCGATCACCTCCACGAGGTCGCCCACGCCGTAGCCGTCGACGCTGAAGCGCAACCGCAGCTGGGCCTCGACCTTGTCGCCCTCGGTCACCGCAACGTCGCGCATGTTGTCGCCGAAGCGCGCGACGGTCAGCCGCCCGGCCTCGTGCCAGCCGCACGCCGCGCGCGCCCAGTCGCCGATCCGCGTCAGTGTCCGCTCGTCGCGCCAGTGTCCCGCGACGGTCTTTCGCGCCAGGCGCATGCGGGTCTCCAGAAACCCGAATTCGCGGTCGCCGTGCGCGGACTGGTGGGTGTTCATGTAGGTCATGTCGATCTGCGCCCACGGCAGCGCCCGGTGAAACTGGGTGTGCAGGTGAAGCAGCGGCTTGTCCAGCACGCTCAGGCCGGCGATCCACATCTTCGCCGGGGAGAAGGTGTGCATCCACAGGATCAGGCCGACGCAGTCGTCATCGGCGTTGGCCTCCAGGCACAGCCGGCGGATCGCCTCCGCGCCGGTGGGCACGTCTCGCAGCACGACCGCCACCGGCAGCGCCGCGGACTGATCGAGCGCGGCGGCGATCTCTCGCGCGTCGGCGGCGACCGTGGCGAGCACCTCCTGGCCGTAGAGCTCCTGGCTGCCGGCGACGAACCACAGTTTGTACTGGCCGAGCGGCTTGGCGCTCATTGGCCCTCCTGCGCATTCCCGACCGCCGCGCGGCGCTGCCCGTAGACGTTCTGGTAGCGGTCATAAAGCGCGTCGATGTCGTCGTCTTCGAGGCGGGCGGGCGCCCCCAGCGCGCCCGCAAGCATCACCGTGCGCGCGACGTCCTCGCACATCACCGCGGCCTTGACGGCGTCGCGGGCGCTCGCGCCGACGCTGAACACGCCGTGGTTGCGCATCAGCACCGCCGGCGAGCGGCTGCCCTGGAGCGCCTCGACGACGCCGACGCCGATCTCCTCGCCGCCGATCCGCGCGAAGGGGCCGACCGGGATGTCGCCGCCGAACTCGTCAGCCATCGCCGTCAGCACGCAGGGGATTGCCCGTCCGTGCACGGCCCACGCGGTCGCGTAGGGGCTGTGGGTGTGCACGACGCCGCCGACGGCGCTCAGAGCGCGGTAGATGTAGGCGTGCGTGGCGGTGTCGCTCGAGGGCGAGAGCTCGCCCTCGACCACGTTGCCGTGCAGGTCGACGACGACCATCGAATCCGCCGTCAGCTCGTCATAGCCGACGCCGCTCGGCTTGATCACGATCAGCTCGCGCCCCGGCACCCGGGCGGAGATGTTGCCGCTCGTCCAGGCGACCAGCCCGTTGCGCGTCAGCTCGCGGTGCAGCCCCGCCACCGTGGCGCGCAGATCGGCGAGCGCGCTCAACGCCCGCCCGCCGGCGCGCTGCGCTCGCGGATCGACTGCAGCGTGCGCATCAGCGAGCGCTGGTCGCGGCCGAAGTGGTCGTGCAGGCTGCCGTAGAGCGCATACAGCTCATCGTAGGCGTTGTGGCGCGCCGCGTCGGGCTCGTAGACCTCGGCGCCCAGCCGGCCCATCGCCGCCGCCGCGGCGTAGACGTCCGTGTGCACGCCGGCGGCCACCGCCGCGTGCAGCGCCGAGCCGAGCGCGGGCCCCTGGTCTGAGCCGATCACGCTGATCGGCTGACCGATCACGTCTGCGTAGCACTGCATGAGGGGGGCGTTCTTCAACAGCCCGCCGGCGGCGATGAACTCGCGCACCGGGACGCCGGAGCCGTTGAACGCGTCGATGATCTTGCGCGCCCCGAACGCGGTCGACTCGATCAGCGCGCGATAGATCTCGTGCGGGCGCGTGGCCAGGGTCATGCCGACGAGCACGCCGCTGAGATCGTGGTCGACCAGCACGGAGCGGTTGCCGCTCCACCAGTCGAGCGCGACCAGGCCGTGCTCGCCGACGGCCTGCGCGGCGCCGAGCGCGCTGAGGTGCTCGTGCACGTCGATCCCGAGCGCTCGCGCCTGCTCGTGGTAGGCGGGCGGCACGGAGTTCTCGACGAACCAGGCGAAGATGTCGCCGACCCCGCTCTGCCCGGCCTCGTAACCCCAGTGGCCGGCCACGATGCCGCCCTCGACGACGCCGCACATGCCGGGCACCTCGGCGAGGGTGTCGCCCACCATCACGTGGCAGGTCGAGGTGCCCATGATCGCGACCATCCGCCCGGCCGCCGTCGCGCCCGCTGCCGGCGCGGTCACGTGGGCGTCGACGTTGCCCACCGCCACCGCGATGCCCGCCGGCAAACCGGTCCAGGCCGCCGCCTGCGCGCTCAGCGAACCGGCGCGCGCACCCAGCTGCGCGATCGCCGGGCTGAGCTTCTCCGCCGCGAAGCGCGCGAAGGCCGGGTTCAGCGCCGCGAGGTACTCGGCGCCGGGGTAGCGGCCGTCCTGGTAGATCCCCTTGTAGCCGGCGGTGCAGGCATTGCGCAGCTCGACCCCGCACAGCTGCCAGACGATCCAATCGGCCGCCTCGACGAAGCGGTCCATCGCCTCGTAGACCCCCGGGTCCTCCTCGAGGATCTGGAGCGCCTTGGCGAACTCCCACTCCGAGGAGATCCGCCCGCCGTAGCGCGCGAGCCAGTACTCGCCGCGAGCCGCCGCGACGTCGGTGATGCGATCGGCCTGCGGCTGGGCGGCGTGGTGGCGCCACAGCTTGACCCAGGCATGCGGGTGCGAGCGCCAGGCTTCCAGCCGGCACAGCGGGGTGCCGTCGGCCGTCACCGGCAGCACCGTGCAGGCGGTGAAGTCGGTGGCGATCCCGACAACCGAGGCGGGGTCGATCCCCGCCGCCGCGACGGCCGCGGGCACGGCCTCGCGCAGCACCTCGATGTAATCGTCGGGATCCTGCAGCGCCCAGCTCGGCGCGAGCGGCTCGCCGGTGGCCGCGAGCTCCGCGCTCATCACCGCGTGGGGGTAGGGGTGCACGGCGTCGCCGAGCTCCTCGCCGTCCGCGGCGCGCACGACCAGCGCGCGGCCTGAGAGGGTCCCGAAGTCCACCCCGATCACGTGCCGCGAGAGATCAGCCATCGCGGCCGCACACTATCGCCGCAGCGCCGACGGCCATCGACCGCACCGCTGTCGCGGTCGCAGGATCACAACGACAGCCAGGGGTCCCCCCGCCGCCGAAACCACCACGCGCGCCGGCGCGAAACCGCCACGCGCGGCGGCGCAAAACCGCGACCCGCCCCCTTCAGGCGCCCAGCAGCAGCTCCAGCAGCAGCTGATCGGCGGCCTCGTGGTGGCGGCCCTCGCGGCTCGACAGCAGTTCCGCGAAGTCCTCGCCGCGGATCGCCTCGAGCACCTCGCGCGAGTACGCGGGGCTCGGCTGCGCGAGCTGCTCGGAGCCGGCGGCGGCACAGGCCGCGCGGATCGTCTCGCTGGCGTCGAAAGCGGCCGCCTTGGCGGCCAGGATCTTGTAGTTGCGGATGCAGCCGCGGGCGAAGGCGCCGTAGACGTCGATGTCGTCCTCGCTGCGGTACGCGCGCGCGTCGAACGCCCGCGGGCCGTCGTAGCCCGAGCGCTCGAGCAGCCGCACGGTCAGGAACGCCTCCTTGATGTCCTCGGCGCCGAAGCGGAAGTCCTGGTCGTAGCGCGGCCCGTTCTGGGCGTTGAGATCGATGTGGAAGAGCTTGCCGGCCCACAGCGCCTGCCCGACGGCGGCCGAGAAGGACAGGCCGGCCATCGACTCGTGCGCCATCTCGGGGTTCACGCCGATCATCTCCGGGTGCTCGAGCCACTCGATGAAGTGCAGCATGTGGCCGGTCGTCGGCAGGTAGAGGTGGCCGCGCGGCTCGTTCGGCTTGGCCTCGAGCGCGAAGCGGATGTTGTAGCCCTGATCGATCACGTACTCGCAGAGGAAGTTGACGCCCTCGCGGTAGCGCTCGAGTGCCACGCGCGGGTCGCGCGCGGCCGCGGTCTCGACGCCCTCGCGCCCGCCCCAGAGCACGAAGATCGGCGCCCCCAGCTCGGCGCCGATGTCGATCGCGGCGCACGTCTTGCGCAGCGCGAAGCGGCGCACCGCCGGGTCCGCGGCGGTCATCGCGCCGTCCTTGAAGACGGGCTGCGTGAACAGGTTCACCGTCGCCATCGAGACGCACAGCCCGGCGTCGGCGACAGCCTTGCCGAAGCCGCCGACGATCCGGTCGCGGTCGGCCGCCGAGGAGCCGAACGGGACGAGGTCGTCGTCGTGGAAGCAGACGCCCCAGGCGCCGACCTCGCCGAGGCGGGCGACGATCTCCTGCGGTTCGATCGGCGGCCGGGTCGCCACGCCGAACGGGTCGCTGCCGCGGTGGCCGACGGTCCACAGGCCGAAGCTGAAGCGGTCATCGGGTGTAGCTGCGTAAGGGTCGGCCATCACGGGTCCTTTGATTTCGAGGGCGAGCTTGGGTCTGGCGGCGGCGCCGCCACCGGGCCGCCGTGCGCATGGAGGTATACCGTTTCAGCGGCCGCTCGCCTGGCCCGCAGCGGGGTGCATCCTAGGTCCCGAGCAGGGCGAGCAGCTCGCCGGGCGCGCCGATCAGCAGCTCCGCTCCGGCCTGCTCGAGCTCCGCCGCGCTGCCGATGCCCCAGGTGACGCCGATCGCCAGCAGACCGTGCGCTCGCGCCGCCTCGACGTCGAAGGAGCGGTCGCCGACCATCGCCGCGGCGTGGCAGCCGAGCGCCGCGAGCGCCGCGAGCGCGCGGGCGACGATCGCAGCCTTGTCGTCGCTCGCATCGTTGGGGGCGGCGGCCGACACGTAGGCGAAGAAACGCTCGAGCCCGAGCGTCTCGAGCAGGGGCTGCGTGAAGGTCACCGACTTCGACGTCGCGAGCGCGAGCGGGACGCGCGCCGACGCGGCCTCGAGCACCCCCGCCATCCCGTCGATCAGCGACGTCTGCGTCAGATACACCGCCGCGTAGTGGCGCCGGTAGCTGGCGATGAGCGCATCCACCTCGCCTGGGCCGGCGCTCTCACCGGCCAGCTCGGTGAACGCCGTGAAGGTGGGCGGCCCGATGTAATGGCGAAGCTCGGCCGCCGGGCGCGTCGCCATCCCGTGCTCGGCGAGCGCCGCGTTGATCGAGTCGGTCACGGCCGCGTAGGAGTCGACGATCACGCCGTCGAAGTCGAAGATCAGGGCGTCGGGCGCGGCGCGGGTCACAGCCCCATCATCGCGCACCCGCCCGCCAACGTCCGGCGAGGCGCCGGCGGCGACCCGCTAGCGCTCGAGCACGCGCGCACCCGGACCGGGGCGCACCTCGATCGCCTCCGCGGGTGCCACGGCGTCCGGCGGCAGCAATCCGAGCACGCTGCCGCCGAAGCCGCCGCCCATCAGCCGCGCGCCGGCCGCGCCGCCTGCGCGCAGGCGCTCCACCGCCGCCTCGAGCTCGGGCGTCGAGATCTCGTAGAGGTCGCGCAGGCTGGCGTGGGAGGCGTCGAGCAGCGCCCCCACCGCCTCGAGGTCGCCGCGCGAGAGCGCCGCGACCGTGGCGTCGACGCGCGCGTTCTCCTCGAACACGTGGCGTGCCCGGGCATCAAGCGGCGGCGCCAGGCGCCCCAGCATCTCGGGCCGCAGTTCGCGCAGGCTCGCGATCCCCAGCGCCTCGCAGGCCTGCGCGCACTCGCGGCGGCGGTCGTTGTAGCCGGACTCGTCGTGCGAGTGCACGACCCCCGAGTCGAGCGTCACCAGCCGCCAGTCGCCGAGCGCCAGGGGCACCGGCTCGATCACGCCGGAGCGAAAGTCGATCCGGATCGCCGCGTTCTCGCGCCCGCACAGCGACGCGAGCTGGTCGAGCAGCCCGGTGTTCGCGCCGACCCACTCGTTCTCGACGCGCGAGCAGATTCGCGCGAGCGGCCACGGTGGCACGACGTCGGAGTCGGCGAGCGCCAGCAGCGCCAGGCACAGCGCGACCTCGAGCGCCGCCGATGAGGAGAGGCCCGCACCGCGGGCGATCGTGCCCTCGATCTCGAGCGTCGCACCGCGCAGCGGCAGGCCGGCGGCCGCCAGCTCCGCGGTCGCGCCGCGCACGAACGCCCGCCAGCCGCCGGGCGACGGCGCCTCGGCGCCGAGCATGTAGGTGTCGCTTGAGCCCAGGTCGACCGCGTGCGCGCGGATCGACTGATCGCCGGTCGCCGTCGCGCGAACGAGCACGCCGGCGTCGATCGCGAACGGCAGCGCGAGCCCGTCGTTGTAGTCGGTGTGCTCGCCGATCAGGTTGACCCGCCCGGGGGCGAACGCGACCGTGTGCTCAGGAACCGACACGTTTCCCCGCGGGCACCGCCCGCGCCCGCCCGCTAGCCGCCACGACCGATCGCTTCCGCAAGCGCCGCCGCCGAGTCCTCCGGCAGCACGTCCATGATGAAGGTGCCGGCGCCCTGCTCGCAGCCGGCGAGGTACTTGAGCTTCGTGGCGGTTCGAAGCGGCGGGTAGAACTCGACGTGCAGGTGCCCGCCGCGCGCGCCGGCGGTTGGCGCCTGGTGCACGACCATCACGTAGGGGAACTCCCGCTCGAACAGGCGATCGAAGCCGCGCGTGACGGCCTGCAGCGCCGCCGCCAGCGAATCGAGCTCGCCGGGCGTGCACTCCACGAGGCTCGGGCGATGCTCGCGCATCACGACGTGCGTCTCATACGGCCAGCGCGCCGCGAACGGCACGTAGGCCGCGACGTGCTCGTCGGCCCACACCACCCGCTCGCCGCCGGCCAGCTCGCGCTCGAGCAGCACGCACGGCGCGCAGCCGCCCAGGCGCGCGTCGGCGGCCAGCTCGAGCGCCGCGACGGGCGGTAGCAGCGGGAAGGCGTAGATCTGCCCGTGCGGGTGGTGCAGGGTCGTGCCGACCTCGACGCCGCGGTTCTCGAAGATCAGCACGTACTCCACGTCGGGCCGCGCGCCGAGCTCCTCGTAGCGCTGGCGCCAGACCCACATCAGCGCCTGCGCGCGCGCCGGCTCAAGCGCGGCGAAGGAGCCGTGATGGTCGTCGGTGTAGACGACGACCTCGGCCGCGCCCTCGGGCGCCTCGAAGCTCGGGAACAGGTTGTCGAAGACGACGATCTCAAACGCCGGGAAGGGGATCTCGGTCGCCGGCGCGCCCGGACGCGTCGGGTCAAGCGGGCAGTGGTCCTCCGGCGGCAGGAACGTGCGGTCCTGGCGCGCGACCGCGTAGGCGACCTCCTCGCCGCGCAGCTCGTTGAAGCGCCGGCTGCTCACTCGCGCTCGCCGTCCGCGCGGTCAAAGCGCTTGCCGTCCGCACGGTCGAAGCGCTTGCCGTCCGCGCGGTCGAAGCGGAT
This sequence comes from uncultured Solirubrobacterales bacterium, assembly GCA_963788385.1. Taxonomy (GTDB): domain Bacteria; phylum Actinomycetota; class Thermoleophilia; order Solirubrobacterales; family Solirubrobacteraceae; genus Palsa-513. The sequence continues at coordinate 67,642 of CAWBGR010000009.1, read as the reverse complement.
CAGGGCGCGGCCGTCCTCCTTGACCATGCGCCGCACGATCAGCGGCCCGTAGCGCTCCCCCTCATCCTCGCCGCCGTCGCCCGCGGGCGGTTGCTCTGGCGGCGCGCTGGGCATGAAGGGAGGTATATCCGTATTCGCTGACGCCTGGGTGCATGCACCCAGGCGCGGGAGGGCGCATGCGCCCTCCCGCCGGTCGGCGCATGCGCCGACCGGTAAACCCTCAGGCTTGCGCCGAGGACGGGCGGGAGCTGACCGCCCGCGCGGCGGTGGCGGCCCGCGCCTGCGGGAACGTCACGAGCCGGCGCGCGTCCTCGTCCCACAGCTTCAGCCGCGTGGCGCGCAGGCCGTCCCAGACCGTCAGCGTCGGCACGCTCGCGAAGACCGGGTTGGAGTCGTGCGCCGCCTGCAGGTTGTAGTTGGGGATGCGCGAGTTGAGGTGGTGGACGTGGTGCAGGCCGATGTTGCCGCTGAAGAACTGCAGCACCTTGTTCAGCCGCAGGTAGGAGCTGCCGCGCAGCGCCGCGTCGGCGTAGGTCCAGCCGGTGTTGCGCTCCCAGTAGGTGTCCTCGAACTGGTGCTGGACGTAGAACAGCCAGATCCCGGCCGAGCCGGCCAGCAGCGCGGGCGGGGCCTGGATCAGCAGGAAGTTCTCCCAGCCGACGAGCAGGCAGGCGCCGGCGATCAGTGCCGCGAGCGCGAGGTTGGTCAGATGCACGCTGCGGCGGATCCGCGGCCGCGCCGAGCGGGGCACCAGCCGCGGGCCGAGGATCATCGCGAACAGCGGCCCGACGCCGAACATCACGAGCGGGTTGCGAAACAGCCGGTACCCGAGCCGCCCGCGCCATTCGCGCGCGTTGTACTCCGCCACCGTCAGCGTCGGCACATCGCCCTGGCCGCGGCGGTCGAGGTCGGCCGCCGTCGCGTGGTGGACGGCGTGGTTGTGGCGCCAGTTCGCGAACGGCGCGAAGACGAGCACTCCGAGCGCGCTGCCGAGCCACTGGTTGCCGCGCTTGCCCGGCAGGTAGGAGCCGTGCGAGCAGTCGTGGAAGACGATGTAGGTGCGCAGCAGGAAGCCGGCGGCGAGCACGCCGATCGCGAGCGTCAGCAGGTAGGAGACGCGCAGCGAGTAGTACTCGGCGACGAGCAGGCCGAAGTAGGGCAGCACGGAGGTGATCAGGCCGGCGATGCTGCGCGGCACACTCGCCCGCGCGAAGGGTGCCAGCTCGGCTGTCCAGTAGGCGCCCCGTTCGCGGGCCTCCTGCGCTGCGTCTCCGGGCTCCCGGCCGTCGTGATCGTCGATCCCGGCGGGCGCGGTCGTCGCTAGGACCATTGGCCCCTTTCGCAAGCTGGCGCAGGCCGGCCAGAACGGCGACGCCCGCTCGGGCGCCTTGGCAAGCGTACAGGCCAGGCTGGCGCGCGTCCATAAAAGCTGCGGGCGGCTACGTAGCGGGCGCTCGAGCGCCTGCGGATAGACTGGGGCGCGATGCCATCCACGCCCCTCGCCCCGGCTCTCGTCCGCGAGTTCGAGGCGATTCTCGGGCCCGGCGGGCTGATCACCGGACCCGAGCAGCTGCGCACCTACGAGTGCGACGGACTGACCAACCACCGCGTCGTCCCGTCGCTCGTGGCGCTGCCGGCGAGCACCGAGCAGGTGGCGGCGGTGGTGGCCCTCTGCGCCGCGCACGGGGTCCCGTACGTCGCGCGCGGCGCCGGTTCGGGGCTTTCCGGCGGCGCGCTGCCGGTGGCCGACGGGATCGTGATCTCGCTGGCGGCGATGACGGCGGTGCTCGACGTTGCCGTCGATCGCGGCGAGATCGTCGTGCAGCCGGGGGTCACCAATCTCGAGGTGAGCGCCGCGGTCGCCGCGCACGGCTTCTACTACGCGCCGGATCCCTCCTCGCAGCAGGTCTGCACGATCGGCGGCAACGTCGCGGAGAACTCCGGCGGCGCGCACTGCCTGAAGTACGGCTTCACCGTCAATCACGTGCTCGCCGCGCGGATCGTCGCGCCCGACGGCGAGATCCTCGATTGCTCGGTCTGGGACGCCGGCCCCGATCTGCTTGGCGCCTTCATCGGCTCGGAGGGCACGCTCGGGATCGCGACGGAGCTGACGCTGCGGATCCTGCGCGCCCCCGCCGCGGTTCGCACGCTGCTCGCCGGCTTTGCCCACACCGACGACGCGGCCGAGGCGGTTTCGGCGATCATCGCCTCGGGCATCACGCCGGCGGCGATCGAGATGATGGACGCCGTCGCGATCGAGGCGGCCGTGGCGGCGCTCGGGCCGCAGTACCCGCCGGGTTGCGAGGCGATCCTGATCGTCGAGCTGGACGGCTGGCCGGATCAGGTCGAGCACGACCTCGAAGTCGTCGAGCGCGTCTGTGCGGAGCGCCACGTCCGCGAGCTGCGGATCGCGGCCGACGCGCAGGAGCGGGCGCGGATCTGGCGCGGGCGCAAGGCGGCGTTCGCCGCGATGGGGCGGATCAGCCCCAACTACTACGTCCAGGACGGCGTCGTTCCACGGACCCGCCTGCCATGGGTGCTGCGCCGCATCGCCGAGCTGTCCGCCGGCGCCGGCCTGCGGGTCGGCAACGTGTTCCACGCCGGTGACGGAAATCTGCACCCGCTGGTGCTCTACGACGCGCGCGTGCCGGGTGAGGCGGAGCGGGCGAAGGCGCTTGCGGACGCGATCCTCTCCGCCTGCATCGACGCCGGCGGCTCGATCACCGGCGAGCACGGGGTCGGCACCGACAAGGCCTGCTCGATGCCGCTGATGTTCGGCCCGGACGACCTCGAGGCGATGGCGCGCCTGCGCGGCGCGTTCGATCCGCTCGGCCTGTGCAATCCGGGCAAGGTCCTGCCGACGCCGCGGCTGTGCGGCGAGGTCCCCGGCCCCTACCGTGCCCATCCCCTGGAGCTGGCGGGTCTCGTTGAGCGCTTCTGAGAGCGGGGGGTGCTCGGATGGACTCTGAGGCCGCCGGGATCGTCGAGTACGAGCCGGGCGATCTGACGGTCGTCGTCGCGGCGGGCACGCGGATCGGTGCGCTCGCGCAGGTCCTCGCGCAGCGCGACCAGCGGCTGTCGCTCGATCCGCCCGGGGACCCGACGCTCGGCGACTGCCTGCTCGAGGATCTCTCCGGGCCGCTGCGCCACCGCTACGGCACGATGCGCGACCTGGTGCTCGGCGTGACAGTCGTGCTGCGTGACGGGCTGCGCGCCAGCGCCGGCGGGAAGGTCGTCAAGAACGTCGCCGGCTACGACCTCGGCAAGCTGTTCTGCGGCTCGCGCGGGCGGCTCGGTTCGGTCGAGCGGCTCGCGCTGCGGCTGCACCCGCTGCCGCGCGCCGCCCGCAGCGCCGTCGCTCCGCGCGCCGGCTGGGCGGCCCTGCAGCGCTCGCAGCTCGTGCCGAGCGCCGTCGACCTGGTCGGCGAGCGGCTGCACGTGCTGTTCGAGGGCTCGCCGGCGGCGGTCGACGCCCAGTTGCTCGAGCTCGGCGGCGAGGAGGCCGACTGCTGGGACGAGATCCGGGCGCTGCAGGCGAGCCTGCCCGGCCGCCGGCGCTGGGACGGCGACGACGATCCGGGCGTCCCGGCGCCCCTCGTTCGACCCGGCCCGCGCGTCGCCTACACCGCGGCGGCGAGCGCCGGCGACGAGCAGTGGAGCCCGCTCGCAACGCGGGTCGAGGAGGCGATGTGGACCCGGAGCTGATCGCCGACTGCGTCCACTGCGGGTTCTGCCTGCCGACCTGCCCGACCTACGCGCTCTGGCACGAGGAGATGGACTCGCCGCGCGGGCGGATTCACCTGATGGCGGCGCTCGAAGACGGCAGCATCGAGCTGACCGACGACGTCGCCGAGCACTTCGACCGCTGCCTGGGCTGCATGGCGTGTGTCACGGCCTGCCCGTCCGGGGTCCAGTACGACCGCCTGATCGAGTCCGCGCGCGTCGAGGTGGAGGCGCGCCATCGCCGCCCGCTCTCGCAGCGGCTGCTGCGTGGCGCGATCTTCGCCGTGGCGCCCCACCGCCGGCGGCTGCGAGCGGCGCTCGCGCTGCGCGCGCTGCCGGCGCCGGGGCCGTTCGGCGCGCTCAAGACGCTCGCGCCGCCGTGGTCGTCGCCGGCCTGGCCGCCGGTGCACCTGCCGGGCGAGCGCGCGCGCGTGGCGCTGCTGGCCGGCTGCGTGCAGAGCGTCGTGTTCGGCGACGTCAACGCCGCGACCGCCCGGGTCCTCGCCGCGGAGGGCTACGACGTGCACGTTCCCCGCGCCCAGGGATGCTGCGGCGCCCTTCACGCCCACGCCGGGCGTCTGGCGCAGGGACTCGAGCGCGTGGCGCGCCTCGCCCGGGACCTGCACGGCTACGACCACATCGTCACCAACGCCGCGGGCTGCGGCTCGCACCTGAAGGATCACGGCATCGAGAACGCCGTGGACGTCAGCGAACTGCTCATGGAGCCGCGCGCTCCGCGCCACCCGCTCGAGATCTCCGTCGCCTTTCAGGACTCCTGCCACCTGCGCCACGCCCAGGGGATCGTCTCCGAGCCCCGCGCGATGCTTCGCCAGATCCCCGGCCTTGCGCTGCGGGAGCCGGCCGAGCCCGACATCTGCTGCGGCAGCGCCGGCATCTACAACATCGTGGCGCCGGCGGCTGCGGTGGAGCTCGGCGACCGCAAGGCAGCCCACGTGCTCGCCACCGGCGCCGACGCCTACGCGAGCGCGAACCCCGGCTGCCTGGTGCAGGTGAGTGCCGCGCTGCGGCGAGCCGGCCGGCCGCTGCCAGCCTTTCATCCAATCGAGCTTCTCGACGCCTCGATCCGCGGCGTCGATGCTCGCGAGCTGCTCAAGGAGGCACGCCAATGAAGACCGACGATGTGTTGACCGGGGAGGCCGTGGAGTTTCTTGGCGTGCTCGCGCGGGAGTTCGGCGGCGAGCGCGAGGAGTTGCTCGAAGCGCGTCACGCGCGCGCGGAGGCGTTGCGCCTGGGCGAGCTGCCGGCGTTCCTCGCCGGGACGGCGTCGGTGCGTGACGGCGATTGGCGGGTGCCGCCGGCACCGGCGGACCTGGTGGATCGCCGCGTCGAGATCACGGGCCCCACGGAGCGCAAGATGGTGATCAACGCGCTGAACTCCGGCGCGCGGGTGTTCATGGCTGATTTCGAGGACTCCAACTCGCCGACCTGGGCGAACATGCTCGACGGGCAGCGCAACCTGACGGACGCGATCGCGCGGACGATCACGCTCGACACCGGCGAGAAGAGCTACGCGCTGAACGAGTCGGTCGCGACGCTCCTGGTGCGCCCGCGCGGCTGGCATCTGCTGGAGCGCCACTTCGAGGTTGACGGCGTGGCGATCCCCGGGTCGCTGTTCGATTTCGGGCTGTACCTGCTGCGCAACCACGAGGCCCTTGCGGCGGCCGGCAGCGGCCCGTACTTCTACCTGCCGAAGCTCGAGTCGCATCTGGAGGCGCGCCTGTGGAACCGGGTCTTCGTCCGCGCGCAGGAGCTGCTCGGGATCCCCGTGGGCACGATCCGCGCGACGGTGCTGATCGAGACGATCCTTGCCGCCTTCGAGATGGACGAGATCCTCTATGAGCTCGGGCCGCACGCGACCGGCCTCAACGCGGGGCGCTGGGATTACCTCTTCAGCGTGATCAAGAAACTTGGGCACCGCCCCGAGTTCGTGTTGCCCGATCGCGCGTCGGTCGGGATGGGCGTGCCATTCATGCGCGCCTACGCCGAGCTTCTGGTCGCCACGTGTCACCGCCGCGGCGCCCACGCGATCGGCGGCATGGCGGCCTTCATCCCGTCGCGCCGCGACGCGGAGGTCAACGCCGTCGCTCTGGCGAAGGTGCGCGAGGACAAGGAGCGGGAAGCCTCGCAGGGCTACGACGGCACCTGGGTCGCGCACCCCGATCTCGTCCCCGTCGCGCTCGAGGTCTTCGACCGCGTGCTCGGCGATCGCCCCAACCAGCTCGAGGTGTTGCGCGAGGACATCGTGCCCGACGCCGCGGCGCTGCTGAACGTCTCGGCGACCCCCGGCGAGGTCACCCTCGAAGGTCTGCGCAACAACGTCTCCGTCGGCATCCAGTACCTCGCGGCGTGGCTGAACGGCAGCGGCGCGGTGGCGATCTTCAACCTGATGGAGGACGCCGCGACCTCGGAGATCTCCCGCGCCCAGGTGTGGCAATGGCTGCGCGACGGCCGCTTCACCCCGGAGCAGGTCCGCGAGGTCACCGACGAGGAGCTCGCCAAGCTGCTCGCGCTCCCCGATGCCGACGCCGCCGGCTACCGGGCCGCCCGCGAGCTCTTCGACCAGGTCGCGACGGGCGATGAGTTCGTCGAGTTCCTCACCCTCCCCGCCTACGAACTGCTCGGCTGAGATGCGGGCTCTCGGGATGGCCGGCCGGAAACCGGGCCGCTAGGTGCGCCCGGGAGGCGTTCGCTGGCCCTGGCGGACAACCCGGCGCCTCGCATCTTGTCCACGATGGCTCGACACGGGCGCGGCGCCTTCGCGGAGAATGTGGCGATGAGCGCAACCTGGTCCGCCACGTGCTTCGATGAGGTGTTCGCCGCCGACGGCGTGCCGCGCGCGTACGCGGAGCCGCTGGTCGCCGAGCTGGAGCGCCTCGGCGCGGAGAGCCTCGTCGCCGCCGGCGCGCTGCGCGACGCGATCTTCATGCGCCAGGGGATCACCTTCGACCTGACCAGCCCCGAGGGCGCGGTCGCGGACCGGCCGTTCCCGCTTGACCTGATCCCGCGGATCATCCCGGCGGCGGAGTGGCGCACGATCAAGCGCGGACTCGCGCAGCGCATTCGCGCGCTCAACCAGTTCGTCGACGACGTCTACCACGAGCGCGAGATCGTCAAGGCCGGGATCGTCCCCTGGAGGCTGATCGCGAGCCGCTCGCACTTCGCGCGCGCCGCCCACGGCATCCGCCCGCCGCGCGGCGTCTACACCCACATCGCGGGCTGCGATCTGGTGCGCGACGCCCACGGCGCCTGGAAGGTGCTCGAGGACAACGTGCGCACGCCGTCGGGGATCTCCTACATGCTCGAGAACCGCCTCGCGATGACGCGGCTGATCCCGTCGCTCTTCGCGCACTTCCGGGTTCGCCCGATCGACCAGTACCCGGCGCTCCTGCACGCCGCGCTGCGCTCCGTCGCGCCGGTCGCCGACGGCGACGCGCGGATCGTCGTCTGGACGCCGGGGCCCGCCAACAGCGCCTACTTCGAGCACACCTTCCTCGCTCGCCAGATGGGCGTCGAGCTGGTTGAGGCCTCCGATCTCGTCGTGCGCGACGACGTCTGCTACATGCGAACGACGAGCGGCCTGGCGCGCGTCAGCGCGATCTACCGCCGTCTCGACGACGCCTTCATCGATCCGCTCGAGTTCCGCCCCGATTCGCTGCTCGGCGTGCCGGGGCTGATCCGCGCCTACCGCGCCGGCACCGTCGCGATCGCCAACGCGATCGGCACCGGCGTCGCCGACGACAAGGCGATCTACTGCTACGTGCCGGCGATGATCCGCTTCTACCTTGGCGAGGAGCCGCTGCTCGAGAACGTCACGACCTACCTGCTCGACGATCCCGAGCAGCTGGAGGTGGCGCTCGAGCGGATCGGCGAGCTGGTCCTCAAGCCGACCGGCGAGTCCGGCGGCAAGGGCGTCGTGATCGGCCCCGCAGCGGACGAGCGCCGCCTCGTCGAGCTCGCCGAGACGGTGCGCCGCGACCCGACGCAGTGGATCGCCCAGGAGGTGGTCCAGCTCTCGACCGTCCCGACCGTGTCGCCCGACGGGACGCTCGCCTCCCGCCACGTCGACCTGCGCCCCTTCGCGATCTTCGGCGACGAGATCCGCATCGTCCCGGGCGGCCTGACCCGCGTTGCGCTCGAGCCGGGCTCGCTGATCGTCAACTCCTCACGCGGCGGCGGTTCGAAGGACACCTGGGTGCTGCAGGACTCCGAGGAGCCGGAGCAGGAGCCCGTGGCCGCGGCGGCCTTCACGCCCCCGTCGCTGCCGAAGCTCCGCCTGCGGTCCTGGACCGGGCAGGCACAGCAGCAGCAGCAGCAACAGCTGCTGCCGCCGTTCTGATGCTCTCGCGGATCGCTCACGAGCTGTTCTGGCTTGGCCGCAACGTCTCCCGGGCCGAGCTGACGGCGCGGATGATCGACGGGGTGTTCCAGGCCGACCTGCAGGGGCGTCCCGACGACCCGGCCGGCGTGACGCTCTCCTGGGACGCGGTGCTCGCGATCATGGGCTCGACGGCCACCTCGGGCAAGCGCCGGGAGGAAGTCGAGCGGCCCTCGCGCGCGGAAACAGTCGCGCTGCTCAGCACCGACGCGACCAACGCCAACTCGGTCGTCGCCAGCCTCGAGCGCGCGCGCGAAGGAGCGCACACGGTGCGCGACGTCATCAGCGCCGAGATGTGGGAGGCGATCAACGCCGTCCACCTCGGTCTCGCCGACGCCTCGATCGGCGTGACCGGCTACGGCGGCCCCTACTCGTTCGTCAGCTACGTGAAGAGCCGCACCGCCCTGTTCTGGGGCGTCGCCTCGCGCACGATGCTGCGCGACGACGCCTACGCCTTCCTCGATGCCGGCGGGCGCTTTGAGTCCGCCGACATGGTGCTGCGGATGCTGCGCGTCGCGCTGCCCTCGCCCGGTGAGCGTCCCGCCTCCTCCCCGCGCGACGGGCAGGCGCTCGCGCTGCTGGGGGCGGTGGGGGGCCTGCAGGCCTTCCGCCGCGCGGGCGCGGCGTCGCCGACAGCGACGGCGGTCGCGAACTTCCTGCTCTACACGCGGACCTACCCCGACTCGGTTGCGGCGTCGATCGACGCCGTGCGCTCATCGCTCGAGCTCGCCGACGCCAACCCCCGCGCTTCCGAGCCGGTGCTGCGCCTCTCGCGCGTGCTGGCGGACCTCGACTTCCGCGGGCGCGTCGGGCGAAACGACGACGGCGGCCTGCTCGAGGTCTGCGAAATCGTCGGGCGGGAGCTGGCCCTCGCGGACGGCGACATCACCGAGCGCTACTTTGGTGGGGTCATGTCGCCGACCCACGTCAGCTGAGCCGATGCTGTTCGCGATCCACTACACGACCGAGTACGACTACGGCGAGCCGGTCACCGACAACCTCAACGCGCTGCGCGTACGCCCGGCGACGACGGCCACACAGCGCTGCGACGAGTTCCACGTGCGCACCAACCCCGAGTCGCGGCTGGGCCGCCACGCCGACTATTTCGGCACCGAGGTGATCGAGTTCGGCATCTCCCGACCGCACAGTTCGCTGACGATCGACGTGCGCGCGCGGGTCGTGACCTCCGAGCCGGCCGAGCCGCCGGCGCCCGCCTGGGAGGCGCTACAGGCACCGGCCTACCTCGAGGCGGCCGGCGAGTTCGTGCTGGCGAGCATCGTCGAGCCGCCGAACGGGGCGCTCGACGAGCTGTTCGCACTGAGCGATCTGGCGAGCCCGCTCGAGGCCGTCGAGGGGCTGTGCGAGCTGATCCCCGACCGCTTTGAATACAACACAGGCATCACCTACGTCGGCTCGACCGTCGCCGACCTGCTGGCGGCGGGGGGCGGCGTCTGCCAGGACTTCGTCCATCTCGCGCTGATCCTGCTGCGCCGCCACGGGATCGCCGCCCGCTACGTCTCCGGCTATCTCTTCGCCGCGCCTGCCGACGGCGGCTCCGACTCGGTTGAGGTCGAGACCCACGCCTGGCTCGAGGCTCTGCTGCCCGACGGCGGCGACCGCGGCGAGCCGGTCTGGGTCGGCTTCGATCCGACCAACCGCTCGCGCGCGGGCGAGCAGTACGTGAAGATCGGCCACGGCCGCCTCTACGACGATGTGCCGCCGATCAAGGGCGTCTACCGCGGCGGCCCGGCCGAGCTCTCGGCGCACGTCGTGATGACGCGGCTCGACCCGGCAACGAGCGCCAGAGCGTAGGGAGCGCCCGCCTGCGGGGGGAGGCGTGCGCCCGGGCGCACGCTCAGCGCAGCAGCTCGACGGCGCAGCGCGCCAGATCGCAAGTCACGCTCGAGCCCGAGGAGATCCGGGTTCGCAGCCTCGAGACGGCGCGCTATCGTGGCGCGATCGTCGCCCCGGCCGCCAGATCCTGAGCGTTTCGATGCGCCACGCGCTGCGCGGAGTTGCGGTGCTGGGCGTGGTTTGCGCGCTCGCGTTTGCGGCGAGCGGCGTCAGCGCCGTGGGCGCCGACTCGGTCGCCTCGCCGGCGTGCGCCCCCGCGACCCTCGACGCCTCCGACCAGCTGCCGGGGACGCCGCTTGAGGTCACGCCGGCTCCGGGCGCCCTCGACGCGATGCCCGGGGACCAGCTCAGCTTCCTCGGCGCGCCGGCCTCGCAGATCTCGTCGCTGCTCGTCAGCGGCAGCGTGAGCGGCGTTCACGCCGGGCGCCTCGAGGACTATTCCCAGGGGAACGGTGCGAGCTTCCTGCCGCAGGCGCCGTTCACGGTCGGGGAGACCGTCAGCGTCAGCGGCGTCTGGACCTCAGGCGCCGCCGCCCAGCGCTTCTCCTACAGCTTCACGATCGGCGACCCGGATCCGATCGGGCTGGCGCCGACCTTGGCCGCGCCTGCCGGGGCGCCCGGGACGATCTGGCACTTCCGCTCCGCGCCGGCACTGACACCGGCGGTACTGACCGTGACCAAGACGTCGGCGCTGGCCAGGCGCGACGGCGACATCTTCCTCGCCACCTACCCCGGTCCCGGATCGATGGGCCCGGCAATCTACGCACCCGACGGCCAGTTGGTGTGGTTCAAACCGCTGAGCCGTAACACCGTCGCCACGAATGTGCGGGTGCAGCGCTACGAGGGGCGGCCGGTGCTGACCTGGTGGCAGGGCACGCTCAGCCACCACGGGTTTGGCGTGGGCGTCGGCGAGATCTACTCGACGAGGTATCAGCGCCTCGCAACCATCCACGCCGGCGATGGTCTCGCCGAGGATCTGCACGAGCTCACGCTCAGCCCGGGCGGGGTGGCGCTGATCACCGCCTGGAAGCCGCTGTACTGCGACCTTGAAGGCGTGGGCGGCGCCGCGGTCGACGCTGTATTTGACTCGGTCTTCCAGGAGATCGACATCAAGACCGGCCTCGTGATGTACGAGTGGGACTCGCTCGAGCACGTCCCGTTGAGCGACTCCTACATGGCGGCCGCTGCCGCGAGCGTCGCCTCGCCCTACGACTGGTTCCACATGAACTCGATCGCGCTGGAGGGCGACGGCAGCCTGCTGATCTCCGCCCGCTCCACCTGGACCGTCTATGACCTCGACGCCTCGACCGGCACGATCGAGTGGCGCTCCGGCGGCCGCCAGCCGACCTTCACGATGGGCCCCGGCGCGGCGACTGCCTGGCAGCACGACGCGGAGCCGCTCGGACCCGACACCTACAGCGTGTTCGACAACGCCGGGCCGCCGACCCGCCTGCGCCACTCCCGCGGCGAGGTCGTGCGGATCGATCCGCAGACCAACACGGCAAGCCTGCTCGCCACGATCACGATTCCGGACTGGCCGATCTACACCGAGACCCAGGGCGATCTGGAGCGCCTGCCCGACGGCAACTGGTGGATTGGCTGGGGCGGCGTCAACCAGTCCTCCGAGGTGAGTGCCGCGGGAGACCTCCTGCTTGAGGCGAGCACCCCGGCCGGCTCGGAGAGCTACCGCTCGCTGCGCTTCGCCTGGAGCGGGCGTCCGGCGACGCGCCCCGCGGTCGCGCTGACGCGCGCGCCCGGGGGAGCGCTGCGCGTGTACGTGAGCTGGAACGGAGCCACGGGGGTCGCCCGCTGGCGACTTCTGAGCGCAACCACCGGCCGGAGCCTTGCCCCTGGCGGGGTCGCCCCCAGCGTGGGCTTCCAGACCGTGCTGGACGCGCCTGCCGCCGCGCGGTTCGTCGCGGTGCAGGCGCTCGACGGCGCCGGGGCGGTGCTCGCGACGTCGCGCACGCTCGCGGCGCCGCACTGACGCGCCGGCGCGAACCGCCGGTGCCACGTCGCGCAGCCGTCCAGGCGATGCGACGTTCGTCCGTTCGCGCCCCGTCAGCGGGCCGTTCGTTGAACTTCGGGCCATTTGCTTGCGGCGCGCCCCCGGGCCGCCGACTACGTACGAATTGCGTAATCCATGTTCTACGGGTGCCTCATGCCCGAGGGGGAACACATGAAGAGATCGATTCCTGCGGCGCTCGGCGTCGCCATCGTCGCTCTGGCAGTCCCGGCAGCGGCTCTCGCCACCCACGGCCAGACCGCCAGCGTGAGCCACCACGGGCGCAGCCACTACCTGGTCCGCCACGGCGCGACAGGCTCGAGCGGCTCGAGTGGATCAAACAGCGTGACCTCCTACTCGGGCGGCACCCTGGTGCTCGCACTCGCCGACGGCGACTCGCTCAGCGGCTCGGTGACCGAGGGCACACGCTTCGTCTGCGTCGGGCAGGGTTGGGGCGGCGGCCGCGGCTTCGGGCACGGCTTTGGGCGCGGCGGACGCTACAACGACGGTCGCCACTATCCGGGGCCCGGATCGACTGGCTCCACCGGCTCGACCGGCTCTAGCGGCGACCACGGCTGGGGCGGGCGGACCGGCTCGACCGGGTCGAGCGGCTACACCGCGCCGCCGCCGTGCGACAGCTCGCTGCTCGTGAGCGGTGCCGGGATCGCCGCCGCGCAGGTGGAGATCACGCCTGCTGGCGTCGTGTTCACACAGATCGTCCTGGCGCCCGCCGTCAACTGACGCGCTGAGGCTCGGGAAGGGGCGGCGGCGGTGCGGGTGCGAACCCGCGCCGCCGGCCCGCTCCCGGGCCTTCCCACCGCCTCCTGGTCCTCACGCGGGCGAGAAGCACTACGGTGTGCGCCGTGGAGGCCTCGAGGTTCAGCCGCCGCACGTTTGTAGCGCGAGGTGCGCTCGGGGCGCTCGGGGCGAGCGCCCTCGCCGCCTGCGGCAGCGGCTCGCCCACCGACACGGCGACGTCGTCGAGCAGCTCGACGAGCACCACGGCGACGAGCCTCACGACGAGCACCACCACGTCCGCGGGCCCGCCGACGCCGGCGCAATGGGCGGCGCTGCGCGAGTCGCTCTCAGGAGCGCTGGTCCTGCCAACGCAGGCCTCCTACGCCCAGTCCAAGCTCGTCTATGACCTGCGCTTCGAGGACGCGGAGCCCGCGGCGATTGCCTACGCCGCCTCGGCGGACGATGTCCAGCGCCTCGTCGACTTCGCCCGAATGCATGCGCTGGCACCGATCCCCCGCTGCGGCGGACACAGCTACGCGGGCTACTCGACCGGTTCGGGGCTCGTCATCGACGTCGGGGCGATGAACGCCGTCGGCGTCGCCGGCTCCACCGCCACGGTCGGCGCCGGCACCCGCCTCGTCGACCTCTACAGCGCGCTGGCCGGCGCCGGCGTGCTCGTGCCCGGCGGCAGCTGCCCGACCGTGGGGATCGCCGGGCTCGCGCTTGGCGGCGGCGTCGGCGTGCTCGGTCGCCGCTACGGGCTCACGGCCGACGTGCTCGAGTCGCTCGAGATCGTCACCGCGGACGCCCGGCTGCTGCACGCCGATGCGGTGACGGAGCCCGATCTCTACTGGGGGAGCCGCGGCGGCGGCGGGCGCAACTTCGGGATCGCCACCACGCTGCGCTTCAACACGGCGCCGATTCCCCCGCTGGCGCTGTTCACGCTCGAATATCCCTGGGCGGCGGCCTCGGACCTGCTGGGTTCCTGGGCGCAGTGGATCGCCGGCGCCCCGGACGAGCTGTGGTCCAACTGCCTGCTGCTGAGCGCCGGCTCGAGCGGGCTGATCGCTCGCGCGACCGGCGTCTACGCCGGCGAGGTCGGGCCGCTGTCGAGCCTCGTGGCGGCCCTGCGCTCCGCGGTCGCCGCCGAGCCGAGCACCGACTTCATCGGCGCCGACACCTACCTGAACGCGATGCTCGCGCAGGCCGGCTGCGCCGAGATAACCCTCGCCCAGTGCCACCTCAGCGCTCCCGGCTCGCCCGGCACGCTGCCGCGCGCGGCCTTCGCGGCCAAGTCGGCCTACTTCTCGGCACCACCGTCTCCCCGCGCGCTCGCCGCGATCACCGCCGCCGTGGCGAGCTTCCAGAGCGAGCTGCCGGGACTGGGCGGCGGGCTCGCCTTCGACGCCTACGGCGGCGCGATCAATGCCGTCGCGTCGGACGCCACCGCCTTCGTGCACCGCGACTCGCTCTGCCAGTTGCAGCTGAGCGGTTCCTGGGGCCCCGGGGCTTCGAGTGAAACCACCTCCGCCGTCGCGGACTGGCTTGCCGAGACCGCCGCCGCGCTCGCCCCCTACACCAACGGCGAGTCCTACCAGAACTACATCGACCCGACGCTCGCCGACTGGCAGCAGGCCTACTACGGCTCGAACCTGCCGCGCCTTGAGGCGGTCAAGCGCGCCTACGACCCCGACAACGTCTTCAGCTTCGCCCAGTCGATCCCGCCGGCGCTGTAGCGGCGCGCGAGGAGCCGCTTCCAGCCTCGCGCAGCACGATGGCCCCGCACGGCGGGCCGCCGGCCGGCGCCACGCCACGCCGGGCCGACAACGGCTAGCGTCAGCTGGCGTGAGCGTCCCTGAGCGCCAGCCGTCGCTGATCTACGTCATCGGACGCGTCGACCAGGGGGTGCGGCGCGAGTTGCGCGCGCGTCTTGCGCCGCTGGCGCTGAGCGTCCCCGACGTCACGACGCTGTCGGTGCTGCGCGAGCGAAGCGGCCTGTCGAACGCCCAGCTGGCGCGTCGCGCGCTGATCACCCCGCAGTCGATGCTCGAGGTGCTGGGGTCGCTCGAGCAGCGCGGCCTCCTCGCCCGGCGCCCGGACGCCGCGAACGCGCGGATCATGCGCGCCGAGCTGACGGCGCCGGGTCGCCGCGTGCTGGCCCGGGCCGACGCCGTGATCGCGACGCTCGAGGACGAGCTGCTGGCCGCCGTCGCGCCCGAGCAGCGAGAGCAGACGCGGGGCGCCCTGCTGCGCGCGATGGGCGAGCTCTCCGCGCTCCTCAGAGCGCGAGCAGCCGGGCGGCGTTCTGCTTGAGCACGAGCGGACGCACCTCGTCACGTATCGCCAGCGCTTCGAAGTCGGCGAGCCAGCGGTCCGGGGTGATCAGCGGGAAGTCCGAGCCGAAAAGCATCTTCTCGCGCAGCAGCGTGTTGGTGTAGCGGACCAGGATCTCGGGGAAGTACTTCGGCGACCAGCCCGACAGGTCGATGTACACGTTCGGCTTGTGCGTCGCGACCGCGAGCGCCTCCTCCTGCCAGGGAAACGACGGATGGGCGAGGATGATGTTCAGGGCCGGGAAGTCGGCGGCGAGATCGTCGATCGCCATCGGGTTCGAGTACTTCAGGCGCACGCCGCCGCCGCCCGGCATGCCGGCGCCGATGCCGGTCTGCCCGGTGTGGAAGAGCGCGATCTTGCCGGCCTGCGCGATCACCTCATAGAGCGGGTAATAGGTGCGGTCGTTGGGCCAGAAGGCCTGCGTGTTGGGATGGAACTTGAAGCCCCGCAGCGCCGGATACTCGGCGATCAGCCGCTTGGCCTCGCGCACGCCCAGCTTGCCCTTGTGCGGATCGATGCTGGCAAACGGGATCAGCACGTCGGGGTTGGCGGTTGCGACCTCGAGGACCTCGTCGTTGGAGATCCGCGCGCGACCCATCCCGGCCTCGTCGTCGACGGTGAAGACGACGGCGAGCATCGAGCGCTCCCGGTAGTAGTCGGCCACCTCCTGCGTTGTCGGCTGCGCCGGCGAGCCGCCGAAGTAGCTGGCTGCCGCGGCGAGCAGCTCGCCCGTGACGGGATCCTGCGGCGCGTGCGCCGAGCGCTCGGCGTGCGTGTGCACGTCGATCGCGACGACGCCGTCGAGGTCGTAGCTCACGACTGCCCGAGGTCGACGTCGGCAAAGTCGATCCCGTAGTTCTGGTGATCCGCTGCGAACGCCGCCGGCCAGCGCTCCGCGATCTGCCCGGGGCTCCAGCCGCCCTCGCGCAGCTCGACGACGATCTCCTGCGGGTGTGACCAGAGGCTGAGGCGGTCGCCGCCGATCCCGACGCACTGGCCGGTGATCTGGGCGCCGGCCGCCGAGGCCAGGAACACGACGAGCCCGGCGCAGTCCTGTGGCAGACCGACGCCGTGCTCCTGGCGCACCGCCCGCGGCAGGTCTTCGCCTTGCGCCACGCGCTCAACCAGCGGTGCGTAAGCGGGGATGCTCGCGGTCATCGCCGTCCACGCGGTCGGGATGATCGCGTTGACCGTGATCGCGTCGCGCGCGAGCTCCATCGCCCAGGTGCGCGCGAATGCCGCGATCCCGGCCTTCGCGGCGGCGTAGTTGGTCTGACCGAAGTTGCCGCGCTGCCCGGCCGGCGAGCCCACGACGATGATCCGCCCGCCCTCGCCCTGCTCGCGCATCGCGATCGCCGCTGCGCGCGCACAGTTGAACGTGCCGCGCAAATGCGTCTTGATCACCAGGTCGAAGTCCTCGTCGGTCATCTTCCACAGCACCCGGTCGCGCAGTACCCCCGCGTTCGTGCACATCACGTCGAGGCGCCCGAACTCCGAGCGTGCCAGGGCGACCAGCGCCTCGGCGACATCGCTCTCGCCGACCGCGGCGATCTCCGCGACCGCCCGCCCGCCGGCGTCGGCGATCATCGCCACCGTCTCGCGGGCGCCGTCCTCTTCGAGGTCGTTGACGACCACCGCCGCGCCGGCCGCGGCGAGCGCGATCGCGTAGGCGCGCCCGAGGCCGCGGCCGCTGCCGGTCACGACGGCCACGCGGCCGCCGAGGTCGAGCGCCGCGTTCACGCGTAGTACCGCAGCAGGCACTCGGCCGCGAGCGCCGGCTTGGCCTGCCCTTCCACCTCGACGCTCGCCGCCAGCTTGACCTGAGCGCCGCCGTCGAGCGGCGTCACCTCGACGATCGTGGCGGTGAGGCGAAAGCGCGTGCCGACTGGGAGTGGCGCCGGGAAGCGGACACGGTCCAGGCCGTAGTTGATCCGCAGCGGGGCGTCGGTCACCTCCAGGCGCTGGGTGAACGGCGCGAGCAGCGAGAGCGTCAGGAACCCGTGCGCAATCGTTCCCCCGAACCGGGTCTCGCGGGCGCGCCGGGCGTCGACATGGATGAAGTTGTGGTCGCCGGTGACCTCGGCGAAGCCGTCCACCCGATCCTGCGTCATCTCGGTCCACTCGGAGTGCCCGAGCGACGCGCCGACGAGCGCCCCAAGACCGGCCAGGTCGGTGACCGTGTCCTGCCCGGTCGGCTGTTCTGCTCCTCCCATCCTGGCCTCCATTCTTTCACGGCGCCGGCCGCCGCAGTCTTTCATATCAGGCTTCCGAATAGAGGGGCGCCGGATCGCGTTCGCCGCGGGACGCACGGCGCATCGCTTCGAGCGGCCCGCTACGTTTCCCCGCGATGCGGGTGGCACACCTCGCGGCGATCGCCGTCGCGCTCACACTGCTCGCCGCCGCGGGCGCTCACGCGGCGACCTGGAGCGCCCCGGCGACGCTTCAGACCTGCGCCCCCGCGAGCGACCCGAAGGTCGTCTTCCCATTCTCCTGGCCGTCGACGCGCAGCGGGCGCGGAGCGATCCTCTGGCTCGGCGGCGCGCCGAGCTGCGGCGGTGGCGGCGGTGCACCGAGCACGCTCGACTCGGCGACGCTGCACACCGACGATCAGCCGAGCGTCCCGCGTGCGGTGATCTCCGGCCGCCGGTTGATCGGGCCGCTCGAGACCGCGACCACCAGCGACGGGCAGCTCGTCGCCGTCGCCGGTGACGGCGGGCTGGCGGACGGCGGTCATCCCGGGGCGCTGCTCGCGGAGGGCCACGCCGGCGGCGTCCTGCCCCTCAAGGAACCGCTCGGCGGTCCGGACGCGCCGGTCGCGACGGCAGACGGCTACATCGGCGACGCGGACATCGTCACGACCGCGACGGCGCTCGGCGGCGCCCAGCTGATCGAACTGCGCGAGCAGCGCCACTTCAACGCGAGATTCGCCGCGCCCGTGACCCTCACCGAGGGGTTCGCGCCGATCACCGCCCTCGCGGTCGGCATGGACTTCCGCGGCGATTCGCTCGTGCTGTGGGCGCAGGGCGGTGAGATCCACGCGCAGCGGGTGACAAACGCCGGTGGCGTATTCCCGCCGCAGGTGCTCGGAGCGGCCGGCTACGCGCCGCAGCTCGCCGCGGTATTGAGCGACAACAACCACGCCTTCGTGATGTGGACCGACGAGCCGCCGCCCGGCGCCGCGGGCGAGGCGCGGATCTACATCGAGCATTCGGGCAACAACGTCGCATTCGGGTCCGCTCCCCGGCCGCTCGCCGCGTTCACCGAACCCGCGCGCCAGCGGCTCACAGCAGGCGCGATCGCACTGGTGCGCGTCACCCCCTCGGAGGGTGTGCTGGCTGCTTGGACGCTCCTCCAGGACGGCAGCTACGTCGTCCAGGCGGCTGGGCTGACCAGCTCGCAGGTCCTGCCGGCGACGACGATCGCCCAGCCCGGCGCCGATCTGCGGCTCGCCGCGCTAGCCACGGGGCCCGACAACGACTTCGTCGCGGTGCTGGAGAGCGCGCCCCGCGACACCGGCGGCTTCGACGCCTCCCAGCAGGCGATCCTCGCGACGCGCAGCATCCCCGGCGGGCCGGGCGGAGTCGCGTTCGAGACCCCGACCCAGCTTGCGCCACCAGGGGCCAACAGCGACCCGTCGGTCGCGATCGACCCCGACAGCGACCGCGCGGTCGTGGCCTGGCAGACAACCTCCGACGGCCTGCCCGCGGTCGCCTACGCCGTGCGCGCATCGACAAGCTAGCGGCGGGCCGGGCAACCTAACGCGCCGCGCAGTCGGCCTGGCTAGGGAACGCCGCTGTGGGCCGCTCGCGGCGGGCCGAGCGCCTGCCCGCGCGCGAACGCGCGCACCGTCAGCAGCCCAAACGCGAGCCCGCCGAGTTGCATGGAATACACGGCGCCGGCGGGGCTGCCCGCCGGGGTGATCACGTGCGCGACTCCAAGCACGAGCTCGAGCGCCAGCCACAGCAGGAGCGCCCCCCACGCGGGCAGCTCGCGTCTGCGCAGCAGCGGCGCCGACGTCATCAGCACGCCGGCCCGCGGCTGGAGCACGACGTAGCCGCCGAGCACGGCCGCGACCGCCCCCGCGGCGCCGAGCGCCGGCGTCACCGAGCCCGGGTTCGCCGCGATCGCCACCGCGAGCGCCGCAAGGCCGCCGAGGAGGTAGAGCGCGAGGAAGCGCAGCCGGCCGATGTTGTCCTCGAGCGTCGCTCCGAAGACGGCGAGGAACGCCATCGCAAGGAGGATCGCGAGCGCGTTCTTGTTCAGGAACATCGAGCTGAACGCGGTCTGCCAGGTCGCGGGCTGCGGCGCGACCGTGCCGGTCACGCCGGCCTGGCCGCTGCACAGCACGCTCTGCGAGAAGCCCGCGGCGCCGAGTGCGCAGTGGCTTCCGAGGTGCGCGAACTCGTAGGGGATCGCGCCGTAGGCCACGACCGTCTCACTCGACGGGCCGTCGACGAGCGAGCCCCCGTGGCGGATCGCCAAGAGGTAGGCGATCACGTTCGCGGCGACCAGAGCGAGCGTGACGAGCGGCCTGCGCGTCAGCCTCACGCTGTCGCGCAGCGGGAACAACGCGTCAGCCGTGGTCGGCGTGAGCCGCCGCGAGCGGCCCGACGCCCGGGCGGGGCTGCGGCACGTGCTGGTCTGCGTGGTAGGAGGAGCGAACGAGCGGGCCGGCGGCGACGTGCTCGAACCCCAGCTCGTAGGCAGCGCGTTCGAGGGCCGCGAACTCTTCGGGGTGCCAGTAGCGCACGATCGGCAGATGATGCTCGCTGGGCCGCAGGTACTGCCCGATCGTCAGCACCTGCACGTGGTGTTCGCGCAGCACGCCGAAGGTCTCGACCATCTCCTCGTGCGTTTCGCCGAGGCCGACCATCAGGCCCGACTTGGTCGTCACCTCCTCGCCGCCCAGTTCCTTGGCGTTGCGCAGCACCCGCGCAGAGCGCAGGAACAGCGAGCCACGCCGCGCCAGCGGGTAGAGCCTCGGGACGACCTCGACGTTGTGGTTGAAGACGTCGGGCCGCGCGGCGATCACCCGCGCCAGCGGCATCTCCTGACCCTGAAAGTCGGGCGTGAGCACCTCGATCTGGCATTCCGGCGCCTGGCGGCGGATCTCGCGGATCACGCCGACGAAGGCCGTGGAGCCGAGGTCGGGCAGGTCGTCACGGTCGACCGAGGTGATGACGGCGTGCCGCAGTCCCATCCGCGCCACCGAGCGCGCGACGCGGGCCGGCTCGAGCGGGTCGTTCCACGTCGGGCGCCCGGTTTTCACGTTGCAGAAGCCGCAGCGGCGGGTGCAGGTGTCGCCGAGGATCATGAACGTCGCCGTGCCGCGCTCCCAGCACTCGCCGACGTTGGGGCATGCCGCCTCCTGGCAGACGGTGTGCAGGTTCGCGTCCTTGATCAGCGCGGTCAGCTCGCGGTAGCGCGGACCGCCCGGCGCCGGCACCTTGAACCACGGCGGCTTTCGCTCGCGCAGCGAAACCGTGCCGCTGCCGAGCACGGTTGTGACGTCCATCCCGCCCGGATTCGAGCGCGTGCGTGTCGCGGTGGTCGCCATGCCAGCCAGCCTATCCGGCTACCGCCGCGCTCAGCGCGCCCACCAGCTGCTCGGGGTCCACTGGCACAGGGCTGTGTTCGAAGGCGACCGCGAACTCCTGCGCCATCACAGCCCGGAAGCCGGTGAGGTTGTCGGCGCGGCCGCTCTCGCGCTGGATCGAGGTGATCTGCACACCCTCCAGGCCGCACGGCACGATCCACTCGAATGGCTCGAGGTCGTTCTCGGCGTTGACGGCGAAGCCATGGGTGGTGACCCGGCGCGACACGTGCACGCCGATCGAGGCGATCTTCGCGCCGGCCGTCCACACCCCGGTCGGGCGCTCGCACGCGCCCTGCGCCTCGATGCCCTCCCGCGCCAGGGCGGCGACGATCGCATGCTCCAGCGTGCGCAGGTAGCCGATGATGTCGCCAATTCGCATGATCGGGTAGCCAACCAGCTGGCCGGGCCCGTGGTATGTGACCCTGCCGCCGCGGTCGACGTCGACGATCTCGATCCCCTGCGCGGCGTAGAAGGCCTCACCGAGCGGCAGCTCCGCCGGCGTGGAGCGCCGGCCGCGGGTGTACACCGCAGGGTGCTCCAGCAGCAGCAGGGTGTCGGGGATCTCGTCGGCCTGGCGCGCTTCGCGCAGGCGCAGCTGCAGCGCGAGCGCCTCTGCGTAGGGGACGAGCCCGAGGTCGCAAACCCATAGCTCCGCCATCGGCTTTCAGGATGACAGACGGCGCCGGTGTGCCGGGCTGGTCGGGAAACGCCGGGGCGGTTGCGCTCGCGGGCTCTAGGATCCGCCAACGCCGTCACAGGACGACCATCGCCGAGCCGCGTGCGGGAGGACCGCACGCACGGATTGAAAGGGGAACGGGGCGACGGGCCACGGCACTGCTTGCCCCACCAGCAATGAGCGACTACACGATCACCAACCTCGCCGAGGTCGACGACAGCGCGGCAGCGCGCGGCCTGGACTTCGGCTCCGCCCGCTTTCCACGCGAGGCGGTCGGCGCTGAGCGCACGGGCTTTGCCCACATCACGCTGCTGCCGGGCCGCCAGCAGTCATTCGGGCATCGCCACAAGGAGGCGGAGGAGGTCTACTTCGTGATCTCCGGCTCGGGCGCGATCAAGCTCGACGATGGGATCCACGAACTGCGGGCGCAGGACATCGTGCGGATCGCACCTGCCGTGACGCGCTCGTTTCGCGGCGGACCGGATGGCATGGAGGTGCTCGCGTTCGGAGCACGAGTGGCCGGCGACGGGGAACTCGTGGAGGGCTTCTGGGACGCGTGATCGCCCTCGCCGCCGTCGCCGATGACGCCGCCGCGCTCGCGAGCGGCCGTCCCCGCTACGCGCCGGAACATGCCGCCGGCGCTGTCGCGTCGTGGGGGACGTCGCTCGCCGATCAGGGGTTTGCGGCCGCGAACACCGCAAACGCGAGCGGCAGCCGCAACAGCGCCGGGCTCAGCGCGAACCGCTGCATGTAGTCATCGACCGCCGCCTGCGCGTCAGCGAGCCTCTCGTCGCTCACACCCATGAACACCAGCTGTGCCTCGTCGACGAGGGCATCTCTCGGCACCTCGACCTCCACCTCGTGAGCGGCCTGGCGGATCTCGACGAAGCCCGCCGCGTCCAGGATCGCTGTGGTTCGCTCGACGTCGGAGAGCGTGAACGGGCCGGTCGGGCTCTTCCCGGGCGCAGGCGCCGGCGGCGGCGGCACGAACTCCGCGATGGCCGGGGCGACGAACCACGGATTGCGCTCCATCGACTGCCAGCACGCGAACGCGATGCGACCCCCGGGCCGAAGGTGGGCGCGAATGTTTGCGAACGCCGCGGCCGGCGCGTCGAAGAACATCACGCCGAACTGGCTCACCGCGACGTCGAACGGCCCGCCGTCCACCATCTCGGCTTGCATGTCGGCCAAGCAGATCGTGACGTTGGAGGCCTGCGCTTCGCCGGCCCGCCGCCTGGCCAGCGCGCTCAGCGACTCCGAGAGGTCGGCGCCGACGACGGCTCCCTGGACGCCCACGGCCGCCGCTGCCGCGAGCGTCAGATTGCCACCGCCACAGCCCACGTCGAGCACGCGTTCACCGGGCTGGGGCGCCGCCGCGTCGAGCACGAACGTGGTCACGGCGTCGGTCATCGCCTCCCGCTTGGGCCAAGCGGCCGTCCACCGTTCATCGTTCCAGCGCCGGCGCTCAAGCTCGTTGGTGGCCACAACAACAATCTCCCGTACTCGACACCGGCGCCTGCGTGGGACGCGACACGCACGCTACATGTCGCGATGCCAGGCGCATGCTACCTGCGCTGTTGCGGGCGGCGGGCGTGGTGGCGGCTCCGTCAGCGGCCACGTCGTCCGCCGCTCGCGCGCTCAGCCGTCCGCCACCGCTGACCAGCGGGCAATGAAGGCGTCGGCCTCGCGCCCCGCGAGGTCGGTGCGCAGCCGGCGTGCGAGGCGCGAAGCTTCGCGCGGGCTGCAGTCCCAGAACAGGATCACCTCGCCGGAGGAGACATCGACGATCTCGACGTGGTCGAGGCGGTCGGGCGACGCGAGCAGCGCCGGCGTGGCGCTGCCGCGGCGCACCATCAGGCGGTAGGCGAGTCCCGCTCTCATACTCCCGCCAGCAGCGCGCCCGCCTGCTCGAGCGCGCTCTCCCCGACCAGCACGCGGTCGCCGACGCGCACTGCCGGCACGTCGCAGACGCCAAGCGCGAGCGCCTGCGCGCTCGCGCGCTCGAGTTCGCTCGCCACTCCGCGCGTCTGCGTCGCCGCCAGCAGGGCCCTCGGGTGGATCTCGCACGCGGCGGCGGCGATCAGCACGTTGTCCTCTTCGCTGAGCGCGTTGCCGCCGGCATAGGCCTGGCGAAAGGCCGCGAGCGCAAACGCCACGGTCTTGCCCAGACGCTTGGCGTAGGTGGCGGCGAGCATCGCAAAGCGGCTGTCGAAAGGGAACGGCGTCGGCCAGCGAAACGGCAGCAGCTCGAGCTCGGCCGCCCGCCGTTCGACGTTCTCGCGCATGATCTGCGCCTCGCGCTCGCAGCGATAGGCCTCGAAGGTCTCCGCGTGCGGCAGCGCCGAGGCGAGGATCGGCTGCCATTCGCAAGGCGCCGGCAGCACGCTCAGAGCACGCTCGGCCGCGAGGTAGGACATGGGGCTGCGCAGATCGAAGTAGAACGCCGCCTGCACAGTCATGTGCGGCTACCCGTGGATCAGCCAGCCGTCGGCGTCGCGAGCGGCTTCGAGTACGGCTTCTGACAGCGTCGGGTGACCGTGGACGATCCGCGCGACCTCGGCGTAGCCGCCTTCCAGCGCGCGCGCGTTGACGAGCTCCTGGATCAGCTCGGTGGCCCTCGTGCCGACGATGTGCGCTCCGAGCAGCTCGCCGTAGCGTGACTCGCCGATGATCTTGACGATTCCGCTGCGATCGCCATAGATCGTCCCGGCGCCAACGGCGCCATATGGAACCTTGCCGACGACGACCTCGTGGCCGGCCTCTCGCGCCTGCGCCTCGGTCAGGCCGAAGCTCGCGACGTTCGGAGCGCAGAATGTGGCGCGGGGGATGTCGATGTGGACGAGCGGGTGCGTCGCGAGACCGGCGGCCGCCTCGACCGCGATGATCCCCTCGTCAGACGCCTTGTGGGCAAGCGCGGGACCCGAGACCAGGTCGCCGATCGCGTAGACGCCTTCGCGCGAGGTGCGCTGGGCGCCGTCGACTGCGATCAGCCCGCGCTCGCCGAGCGCTATCCCGGCCGCCTCGAGTCCCAGCCCGGCGACGTCGGGGCCCCGGCCCACGGCGAGCACCAGCCAGTCCACCTCGATCTGCTCGCCCGCGGCTGTGAAGCTCACCGAGCTCGCGGTGCTCTTGACGTTCTCGATCGCCGTGGCGGTGTGGACGGCCACCCCCTGGCGGGAGAGGCCGCGCGCGACGATCTTCGAGATGTCCTCATCCTCGGTCGGCAGAACCCGATCGAGAACCTCGAACAGATGAGTCTTCGAACCAAGGCGCGCGTAGGCCGAGGCGATCTCGCTGCCCGAGGGCCCGGCACCGAGCACGGCGAGACTGCCCGGCAGCTCGGTGAACGCCCACGCCTCCTCCGTCCCGACGACGCGTTCCCCGAACTCGATGCCCGGCACCGCGCGCGGGACCGACCCGGTTGCGAGGACGATCGCCTTGGCGCTCAGCTCGTCGTCGCCGACCAGCACCGTCCCGTCCGCCGTCAGTGTCGCCTCACCGGTGATCAGCTCGATCTTGTTCTTCTTGAAGAGGCCCGACACGCCGCCGGTGAGCGTGGAGACGACCTTTTCGCGCCGCGCCATCACCGCTGCGAAGTCGACACTCGGCTCGGCGACGACGATCCCGAAGTCGCCCGCCTCGCGGACCTCGCTGAGGATGTCGGCGGCGCGCAGCACAGCCTTCGCCGGGATGCAGGCAACGTTCAGGCAGCGCCCGCCGACCGCTCCTCGTTCGACCACGGCGGTCGACATTCCGAGCTGGGCTGCCCTGATCGCCGCCACATAGCCCCCGGGGCCGGCGCCGATCACGACGCAGTCAAAGGTGCGTGCGGCCATCGGGTACGGAATCTATACGACGGGGCGATCCGGGATGCTTGGCCGATGGATCCCAAGGATGGACTCCGCGTCGGCCACGGCCTGACGATCCCGCTCGCGGAGGTCGAGCTGCGCACGAGCCGCTCATCGGGCCCCGGCGGCCAGCACGCGAACGTGACCGACTCGCGCGTCGAGGCGATCTTTGACGTCGCCGCCTCCCAGGCGCTCAGCGAGGCCCAACGCGAGCGGGTGCTCGCGGCACTCGGCCCGCGCGTGACCGCCGTCGCGCAGGACGCTCGCAGCCAGTTGCGCAACCGCGAGCTGGCGCTCGAGCGGCTGCGCGAAAAGCTCGAGCAGGCACTGCGTGTGCGCCGCCCGCGGCGTGCGACCAGGCCGACCGCCGCGGCGCGCGAGCGGCGCCTGTCGGCCAAGCGCGTCGACTCGCAGCGCAAGCAGACACGCCGGCCGCCTCAGGATGAGGACTGACGCGGAGCCGACAGGCGTCCCATCACGCGCACGAGCTTCCAGAACAGCCAGCCACCGCCGCCGATCACGGCGAGGCACACCAGCACTCCCTCGACGTTCGAGGCCTCGACCAGGAACAGCGTGAAGAACGTCACCGTCACCGCGAGCAGCGCCTCGAACGCCAGGACGGCCAGGTAGCGCCGCGCGAACATCCCACCGGCCAGCAGGGCCATCACGGCGGTGAACGCGAGCACGCCGGCGCTGGGGTGGCGGCTCGCGATCTTCGCGCCCGCCGCATAGGCGATCGCGTTGCCCCCCCCGAGCAGTCCGGCCACGGCGATCGCGACAAGCAGTGCCACCGGGCGCTCTCCCGGCGCAAGCGGTGCGAGCGCCTCGCGCGCAGCCTGATTGCGCAGCTCCGAGCGGCTGGGCTCCGCCTGCTCCGCGTCGGCCTGGTCGGGACGCTCTGGGCGCCCGGCCTGCGCCTGCTGCGCGTCGGCCTGGTCGCGGCGCTCCGGGCGCCCCGCGCCGCCACCTGCGGCGGGGGGACGCCGTTTGCGCCGCCGCGGCCCGTCAACACTGCTCTCCATCCGCGCAAGTGTGCCAGCATGAACCGCGATGGCCGGCCCTGGCGTGAGCGTCGATCAACTAGCCGACGCGTGGGAGGCCGCCTGGTCGGGCGGCGACTCCGGCGCATTCATGGCGCTGTGCGCGCCGGACCTGCACTACGAGGACCCGCTGACCCGCAACCCGTTGCACGGCGTTCCCGCGCTGGCGGCGCACGCTGAGCGTCTTTGGCGCGCGTTTCCCAACGTGACGGTGGCGCGCGCCGGGGAGCGCCTCACCGACGGGCGCTTCGTTGCGCTCCCGATCCGCGCCGTCGGACACAACACCGGCACCCTCGACGGCCTGCCGGCCAGCCACCGCGAGATCGAACTGCACGCCGTCTTCTGGTGCGAGCTGGATCTCGGCCGCACCCGCCTGTGGCGCGTGCGGGCCGTGTATGACGCCTACGCCGCCGCGATCTCACTCGGCCTGATCCCGCGGCCGGGCACGCTGCGCAACCGCGCCGTGCTCGCGCTGCAGGGCTACGGGATCCGCTTTTAGCGACCCCTACCGGCACGGAAACCTCAGCGGCAGCCAGCCGAGGTGGCGCAAGCCGGGGCCCGCGGCGGAGCGGAAGTAATCTCTCCGGTTCGCCCATGCCCCGGCACTTCCTCACAGGTACAGAGCTGGACGGCGCGCAGCTGCGTGCGCTGATCGAGCGGGCGCTCGAGTTGAAGGCGGCGCCGCGCAGCTCGCGAGCGCTGCACGAGCGCTGCGTCGGGCTCGTGTTCGAGAAGCCGTCGACTCGTACGCGCGTCTCCTTCGAGGTCGGCGTCGTTGAACTGGGCGGCCACCCGTTGATCCTGCGTCCCGACGAGCTGCAGCTCTCCCGCGGTGAGCCGCTGCGCGACACCGCGCTCGTGCTGTCGCGCCACCTCGACGCTGTGGGTGTGAGAACCGGCCCACAGGCGGTGCTCGAGGAATTGGCGCAGGCCGGCTCGATCCCCGTCTTCAACATGCTCACCGCCCGCCACCATCCCTGCCAGGTGCTCGCCGACCTGCTCACGCTGCGCGAGAGGTTCGGAACACTCGAGGGGCTGCGGGTCGCCTACGTCGGCGACGGCAACAACGTCGCGCGCTCACTCGCGCTGATCGGCTCGCGCGCCGGGCTCGAGGTGGTGGTGGCGTCGCCCGAGGGCTACGAGCTCGAAGCGGATGCCGGAGCGACGCTGGTCCGCGATCCGGCGCTGGCGGTCCGCGGCGCCCACGCCGTCTACACCGACGTGTGGGTCTCGATGGGCGACGAGCAGACCGCCGCCGCTCGCCGCGCCGCCTTCGCGGCCTACCGGGTGGATGACGCGCTGCTCGACCTCGCGCGCCCCGACGCGATCGCGCTGCACGACCTTCCCGCCCATGTTGGCGAGGAGATCACCGCGGAGGTGCTCTACGGTCCGCGCCAGCGGATCTGGGATCAGGCGGAGAACCGCCGCCACGCGCAGAAGGCGCTGCTCGAATGGTTGCTCCCGTGAGCCAGCCACCGGTTGCCGCCCCCCGCCCGAGCGTCGGTGAGGAGCTGACTCTGCGGGTCGAGTCGTTGGCCTTCGGCGGCGCCGGCGTGGCGCGTGCGCCCGGTGGCTACGTCGTGTTCGTCGAGGGCGGCTTTCCGGGCGACCTGGTGCGCGCGCGCGTTCACCAGCGCAAGCGCTCCTACGCGCAGGCCCGCGTCACCGCGCTGCTCGAGCCGGGCCCCGACCAGGTGGCGCCGCTCGCGGACCACCCGGGCGCCCCGTGGCAGGTGCTGCGCTACGACCGCCAGCTCGAGATAAAAAGCGAGCAGGTCGACGACGCGCTGCGGCGGATCGGCAAGCTGGACGGCTTTGCGCTCGAGCCGATCGTCGCCGCGCAGCAGCAGTGGCGCTACCGCAACAAGCTCGAATACTCGTTCGGGACCGCCGACGACGGCACGCTCGAGTGCGGCTTCCACGCGCCGGGCTCGTGGGAGCGCATCCAGCCGATCGAGGACTGCCTGCTCGCCTCGGAGGCCGGCAACCAGGCACGGCGCGAGGTGCTCGCGTTCTGCCGCGCACAGGGCCTTGCGGCGTTCGACCGCCGCACGCACGAGGGCTTTTTGCGCAACCTCGTCGTGCGCGAAGGCCGCCGCAGCGGCCAGCTGCTCGTCCGCCTTGTGACCAGTCGCGGTGAGCTGGACGTCGACGCTCTGGCCGGCGCCGTCAACTGCCACGGCCTGCTGTGGACCCACACCGACGCCCGTGCCGAGACGACCGCCGGCGGGCGCACCGAATTGCTCGCCGGCGCGCCGGCGATCGAGGAGCGAATCGGCGAGCTCGAGCTGCGGATCTCGCCGGAGGCCTTCTTCCAGACCAACACGGAGATGGCCGAGGTTCTGTACGGGCTGATCGTCGACGCCGCGCAGCTTCGCGGCTGGGAACGGGTGTACGACCTCTACAGCGGGATCGGATCGATCGCGCTCACGCTGGCGCCGCGGGCCGGAACCGTTCACGGGCTGGAGCTGATCGAGGAGGCGGTCGCCGACGCGATCGAGAACGCCCGTCGCAACGAGATCACGAACGCGTCGTTCTACGCCGGCGACGTTCGCCTCGCGCTCGGCGAGCTGGTTAACCGCGCCGGTCGCCCGGACGTACTGGTGGTCGATCCGCCACGCGCCGGGCTCTCGCAGAAGATCGTCAGGCGCGTGATCGAGGCCGCGCCGAAGCGGATCGTCTATGTCTCCTGCAACCCGACGACGCTCGCGCCGAACGCGGCCCAGCTCGTCGAGGCCGGCTGGCGGCTGGAGCGCGTCACGCCGGTCGACATGTTCCCCCAGACACCGCACATCGAGTGTGTGGCGGTGCTCACCCGGTGATCGCCGCCACGATCGAGAACGGCGAGGTCGCGCCGCGCGAGCATCCGACGCCGCAGCCGGGGGCGGGCGAGGTGCTTGTCGAGGTCGCCGCCGCCGGGCTCAACGGCGCGGACCTGATGCAGCGCGCCGGGCGCTACCCCGCACCGCCGGGTTCGCCGCCTGACATTCCCGGCATCGAGCTGGCGGGCGTCGTGGCGGCGCTCGGGCCCGGCGCGACTCGTTTCGCGATCGGCGACCGCGTGATGGGGATCGTCGGCGGCGGCGGCCAGGCCGAGTTTGCGCTGGTGCACGAGCGCATCCTGATGGCGGTTCCGGCGGTGCTCGACTGGCCTGCCGCGGGCGGCGTGCCTGAGGCCTTCACCACCGCCCATGACGCGCTGTTCACCCAGGCGGCGCTGCAGGCCGGCGAGCGACTGCTTGTCCACGGCGGTGCCGGCGGTGTCGGAACCGCGGCGATCGGCCTCGCCGCGGCGGCCGGGGCGCGGGTGCACGCGACGGTCCGCGACGGCGCCCTGCGCGACCGCGTCGCCGCGCTCGGCGCCACCGTGATCGCGCCGGAGGGCTTCGCCGAGCACGGCCCGTTCGACGTGATCCTCGAGCTGGTGGGGGCGCCCAACCTCCCCGACAACCTGCAGGCCCTCGCACACGGTGGCCGGATCGTCGCGATCGGGATGGGCGCCGGCTCTCGCGTCGAGTGGGACATGCACGTGCTGATGTTCAAGCGCGCCACGATCTCCGGCTCGACGCTCCGCTCCCGCCCACTCGAGGAGAAGGCGCTGAGCGCCCGGCGGATGGAGCGCAGCGTGCTGCCGCTGCTTGCCTGCGGTGCCGTCACCGTGCCGGTCGCGGCGACCTTCCCGCTGGCGCAGGTGGCCGACGCCTACGCCCGCTTCGCCGCCGGCGGCAAGCTCGGCAAGATCGTGCTCCTGATGGGGTGACGGCGATATCCGAGACGATGCGCAGCGCAGGAGCTTCATCCTGCTCGACCGTCAAAGGAGGCGCAATGTCCGGGCCGTTCATCTTCATCGCAACCAACCGCCTCAAGCCGGGCGCGCTCGAAGCGGAGCGCCGGCGCGTGCCGCAGCTGTGCGAGTTCATCGAGAAAGCCGAGCCGCGGGTGCTCGCGTTCAACGAGTACGCAGACGACGACGGCACCGAGGTGGCGGTGGTCCAGGTCCACCCTGACGCCGAGTCGATGCAGTTCCACATGGGCGTGGTGCGCGAACAGGCCGAGCGGGCGTATGCCGAGACCCTCGAAGCCACGACCGCCATCCAGGTGTTCGGCATGCCCAACGACGCGGTGCTCGACATGTTGGCGGCGCGAGCCGGGACGGGACCCGCTCTGACCGTCAAGCGCCACCACCTTGGCGGATTCACGCGGATATAGTCGATCGCCATGGAGGTCGTGAAGATCAACGCGATCGAGGTGGAGCCCGGGCGCGGCGCCGCGCTCGAAGAACGCTTTGCCAATCGTGCGTCGGAGGTCGAGCAGATGCCCGGGTTTCTCGGGTTCGAGTTGCTGCGCCCGACCGCCGGCGAGACCCGCTACTACGTCTACACGCGCTGGCGCAGCGAGGAGCACTACCAGGCATGGGTGCGCAGCCCGGCGTTCACGCGCGGCCACGCCCAGGCGGCAGCCGGGACCGGTGGGCCGGTCGCTGCTCATTCCCAGCTGCTCTCGTTCGAGGTCGTACAAACAGCGCAGCCAGGCTGAGCCCCGCTCGGCCGGCGCGCCATCAGCGTCCCGCGGTCAGCCGGCGAGGCCTTTCGCGCGTAGCTCGGCGAGCGCGCCGGCGGTCTTGGCGAGCCCCTCGAGATCCATGCCCGCCAGCACCGCGGGCGCCTTGGTGAACTGGATCTCGCGGTAGTCGACGACCTGCACCCCGTTTCCCCAGGGGTCGCGAAAGTCGAGCGAGCCGGACGCCGCCACGTCGATGCCCTCACGCCGCAAGGCCGCGCGCACAGCCTCCTTGTCGTCGACGACGAGTCCGAAGTGGCGCGCCTGATCCGGCGCTTGCGAGCGTCCCGCCGAGAGCGCGATGAACTGGTCGCCGATGTCGATGAACGCCATCTGCGCGCCCGCTCGGCCGCGCAACTCGATTTCGAAGAAGCGCCCGTACCAGGCGAGCGCGGCATCGACATCGCCCACCTCGAGCGCCACATGGTTGATGCCGATCAGACGTGCCACTCGGTCAGCCTAGCGGGGGGAGCCACACGCATCCGCGGGGCATTGCGCGCGCTGTGGCTCGCAACGCCGCCCGGGCGGCGCGCCGAGTGCCCGCCAGAGCGCCCCGGCGGTGCCGAGCGCCCGCCAGAGCGCCCGGCGCCGCGACGGCGCTAGTAAGGCGGCAGCTCGGCGTACCAGTCGCCGAGCACGCGAAAAGACGCCCAGAACGCGCGCTTGGCGCGCTCGTCGTCGAGTGCCTGATCGATGTTCGGCACGTGCAGGACGGCGATCTGGGGTGTCAGTTGCTGGATCTCGCCGATCCGCGGCGTGAGCGGGTGCGCGAGGGGGAGCATCAGCTCGTCCAGCGCGTAGAGGGCATCCTCGCCCATCGTGACGATCAGCTTTGGTGAGACGATCGCGATCTCCTCGGCGACGCGCGCGAGGCAGCTCGGGTCGGCGAGCGAGGTGTCCGAGACCGGGCACTTGACGAACAGCGTGCCGTACACGGCGAGCGGATCGATCTGCAGGCGTCGCAGTGACTTCATCAGCGCGCTGCCGGAGCGCCCGTAGAAAGCGACTCCCTCTTCGATCTCCGACGGCCGGGGCGCGTACTTGACCATCATGATGTCGGCCTGGGGATGACCTGAGCCCAGAACCGGCATCATCGAGCCGCGCGGGCAGCGCTCGCACGACTGGATGTCGCGTGTGAGGAGGTTCAGTTCGCGGATCGCGCGCTCGAGGTACTTCTCGCGTATCTCGTCGTCGGTCGCAGGCATCGGCCGGATCAACTTCCCCGGCCCGGGGGGTTGTCCTTGGGGGTGCATCAGGACTTGCGCATCGCGCGGCGCACGCGGCGGGCGCGGCGGGCGCGGCGGGCGGCCTGCGGTGTCGCCTTCGTTTCGAGGAATTTCAGCGCCTGGACGTAGAGCAGGCTCGACGGCTTGGTGTGGATCTCGGCATCGCGCAGCGACTCGAGGAACTCCTGCGGTCCGTCGAAGTCGGGCATCCGCACGCGGACCGAGCCCAGGCCGGCGGCGACGTGGGAATCCGATCCGGCCGCGGCGACCAGCCGGTATTTGGCGGCGAAGCGGGCCGCCTCCTCGTTGAAGGAGCCGATCGCGACGCGCGGGTTGAAGATCTCGATCGCGTCGATCTCCTCGAGGATCGTCAGCAGGTGCTCGTAGCCGGGCACCGTGTGCATGCGGTCGAAGGGATGGGGCACGTAGACCAATCCGCCCTGGCGGTGAATCTCGGCCACGGTCTGCTCGAGAGTCAGGCCGCGCGGGATCCGCTCGCTCAAGAACAGCCCGATCACCTCGCCCTGCGCCGCGGTCTTGACCTCCTCGCCGACGATCACCTTGATCCCCTCGGCCTTGCCGAGCGCCTCGATGGCGCCCGAGATCTCGTTGTGGTCCGTGATCGCGATCGCTCCCAGGCCCTCCGCCTTGGCGGTCGCGAGCAGCACCTCGACCGGTGTCGCACAGTCGGAGGAGTGGTCGGTGTGCATGTGCAGGTCGACGTCGATCATCGCCCGCCCGGCGCGGGACGCTCGCCGGGCGCGCGGCTCGCGCCGGCGCTCCGCGACGCTCTCATAGACCTCTTCGAGCTCATCGACGACACGCGCCACGGTCAGCGAGGCGCGGAAGTCGTCGGCGGCGGCGACGAGGCGCTCACCGAGCGCGCGGTCGCCGGCGAGCCGGGCGAGCTGCGCAGCGAGCGTGTCGACGTCGCCGGGCAGGAACAGCAGACCGCGCTCGCCGCCGGCGAGCACCTCCTCATAGACATCCACACGTGAGGCGAGCGGCACGACGCGCGCGCCGATGGCCTCAAGCGCCAGTCCGGGCGCCGTCAGCGCGCCGGCCGATGCGAGCACGACGACGTCGGCGTCGGCAAGCACGGCCGCGCGGTCGGACTCGCCGCCGTCGAGGAAGCGGACGCGCTCGCGCAGATCGGCGCGCAGCGCGACCTGGCTCGAGGAGCCGGCGCTGGCGAGCACCGTCGCCTCCCAGTCGGCGACGCCGCCCAGGCGCCGAAGCGCCCGCATGAAGGTGCGAAGGGCCGCGCGCTCCTCCGCCGCGACGAACGCGATCCGCAGCCGCTGCGAGCGCTCGCGCGGCGCGGCGCTCTGCGCCACCATCGGGGTGATCACGCGGTAGGAGGCGGGGAAATGGGACTCCATCAGCGACGCGGTCGCGGCGTAGCTGGCGACGCGCGCGTCGAGGCGGCCGAAGAACAGCTCGACGAAGCGGCGGGCGACCTGGGTCGAGAGCAGCCGCTCGCTGGGCGCGTGGAAGCTGCCGACGTTCAGCGCGCGCGAGTGGCGCAGCGCGGCGCTGGCGGCGCTGGGCGCGAACGGCTCGTGCACGTGGACGAAGTCGAGCGGAAGCACGGCGAGCAGCTCCTCGAGCGTGCGGGCGACATCGACGGGCAGGCCGGCGCCGCGCCCCGTCGGCGACAGCACCTCGCCGGCGAGGAACAGGCCGGCTGTGCCGCCGTCCCCGAGCAGGCGCGACGGATCCTCGCGTGCGTCGCGCAGCTCGCGCCGCGAAGCCGCAGCGCTTCGGGCTGACTGTGACGGCGCGATGACCAGCATGCGGTGGCCGCGGGACGCCAGCTCGGCGGCGACCCGCTCGACGTAGACGCCAAGCTCCGTGCGAGCCTCCCACGGGTGCGGCGAGACCTGTGCGATCGCGAACCCCACAGCCGCCAGCATACGCAGCGAAGCCGCCGCGCCAAGGTCCGCGCGGCGGCGCCCCGCCTTACGTCTTGCTCTTGGAGCGAGCCTTTGCGGCGAGCGGCTTCGCCGCCGCTCGCGAGTAGCGTTCGATGAAGCGCTCGGTGTCGGCGCGGGCGATCTCGTCGGGGCGCTGCTTGTAGGGCGACTTCATCAGGTAGGAGCTCGGGCCGTCGAGCTGGCCGGCGACGCCGTTGTTGAGCGCCAGCTTGCAGCAGCGGACCGCGTCGATCACGATGCCGGCCGAGTTGGGCGAGTCCCAGACCTCGAGCTTCAGCTCGAGGTTCAGCGGCACGTCGCCAAACGCCTGGCCCTCGAGGCGAATGTGCGCCCACTTGCGGTCGGTCAGCCACGGCACGTAATCCGAGGGACCGACGTGGACGTCGTCGGCAGCCATCTCGTGGCCGACGATCGAGGTCACGGCGTTGGTCTTGGAGATCTTCTTTGACTCCAGGCGCTCGCGCTCGAGCATGTTGAAGAAGTCCATGTTGCCGCCGACGTTCAGCTGCGAGGTGCGCTCCAGCTCGACGCCGCGGTCGTAGAACAGGCGCGCGAGCGTGCGGTGCACGATTGTCGCGCCAACCTGCGACTTGATGTCGTCGCCGACGATCGGCAGGCCGGCCTTCTTGAAGCGCTTGTTCCAGTAGTCCTCGCGCGCGATGAAGACCGGGATGCAGTTGACGAAGCCGCAGCCCGCCTCGAGGATCTGCTCGACATACCACTTGGTCGCCTGCTCGGAGCCGACCGGGAGATAGGAGACGACCACATCGGTGTGGGTGTCGCGCAGGATGCCGATGATGTCGGCCGTCTCGCCCGGCGCCTTGGTGATCTTCTGCGAGAGGTACTTGCCGAGACCGTCGTGGGTCATGCCGCGGTGAACCTCGATACCGAGCGCCGGCGGCACGTCGGCGAACTTGATCGTGTTGTTCTGGCCCGACCAGATCGCCTCGCCGAGATCCTTGCCGACCTTCTCCGCATCGATGTCGAAGGCGGCGGTGAACTCGATGTCGCGGACGTGGTAGCCGCCGAGATCGACGTGCATCAGGCCCGGAACCGATTGCGCCGGGTCGGCGTCGCGGTAGTAGTGGATGCCCTGGACGAAGGCCGAGGCGCAGTTGCCGACGCCGATGATGGCGACGCGCACCTTGTCCTGCTGGCGGCCGCCGGCGCCGTTGGTGTGGGCCGCATGGCCGTTGGTGGTGCTGACGCTCACTTGTTCATCCCTTCTCGAAGTCTCAAACAGAGGTTACTCGCCGGGGCCCGCACGGTTACTCCCGCCACGGCGCATGCAGAAGCTCGGCGGCGCGCCGCCGCGGCGCTCACGCGGACATTCGGCTCAGCTCGCCGTGGACGTGGATGACACGTTGGAACACGGTGAACGTGCTCAGGATCGCGAGCACGTAGACAGCCACGACGAGCAGGTCGAAGTGGCCGAGCGACGCACCGCGGGCGAAGACCAGGCCGATCGAGAGGATCACCACGCGGACCGCGCGGGTCGCGATGCCGACCTTGCACTCGACGCCGAGCGCCTCGGCGCGGGCGCGCGTGTAGGAAACCATCAGCGACGCCAGCACGGCCACGACGACGGCGGCGACGGCGAGCTCGTTGTGCTGGCGCGCGAAGCTGACCGCGACCGCCGTCAGCACGATCCCCTCCTCGCAGCGGTCCAGCGTCGAGTCGAGGAACGCTCCGAAGGCGGTGCCCTTGCCCGACATCCGCGAGTAGCGCCCGTCGAGGGTGTCCATGATCGAGCCGACGATGAAGGCAATCCCGCCGAGGAAGAACAGCTGGCGCCAGACGAGCACCGCGGCGAGCAGGTTCAGCGCAAGTCCGGTGAGCGAGATCGCGTTCGGCGTCAGTCGCGAGTCGATCAGGCGGTTGCGCATCATCGCCCGTCCCTGCACCGACGCCAGTGGCGCGATCACGCGGCGTTCCCGCCGCGGCGGGCGCTCCGTCGCGGGCGGCGTGCTCACGTCACTGCGACGGGCGCGTGCTGGGAGGTCGCGGCGGGCGCGTGCGCCGGGGTGCGGAACGTCCAGGCGTGCGGTCGCAACGCGGCCAGCGCCCGGGCGGCGACGAACGAGATGCCAGCGACCGCCAGCCCGAGCACCGCGTCGAGCAGGAAGTGGTTGCCCGTGATCACCGTCAGGAAGGTGATGAAGAACGGCCACAGCACCCAGAGGACCTTGGCGACGCGGCTGCGGACCAGGCGCGCCAGCGTCCAGCCGAGCATCACCGCGTAGGCCACGTGCATCGACGGCACGGCCGCGTAGGGGTTGAAGAAGATCTTCGCGATCGTGTTGTTGCCGGAAACGCCGGTGACCTGGCTGATCGTGTCGATAAAGCCCCACTCGGGCATGAAGCGGGGCGGCGCGGTCGGGAACAGGCCGTAACCGAGCAGGCAGATCGCCATGCCGACGAAGAGCATGTTGCGAGCGAAGTAGTAGCTGCGGTTGTGCGCCACATAGAGATACAGCAGCAGTGCGACCAGGATCGTCGTCTGCGCGTTGATGTAGACATAGGCCGCGACGACCACGAGCAGATGACTGCTCGTCGCCCAAGCCTGGATCTGAGGCTCGACGAAGACGTGCAGCGAGCGCTCGAGCGAGACCAGTTCCCGGGCGTGGGCGAAGGCGACGACGGTGTTGCCGCCCACGATCCCCTCGACGAGGCGGTAGAGCAGGTACGCGAAGCCGAACAGGGCAAACTGACGCAGCAGATCAAGGCGTCCGTTCGGCAAAACGCGTCCCCGCATTAGAGCGAGGCGAGCCGTCATCCAGCCTGATCGTATCGGGCCGCTCAGCTTCGCGCCAGAAAACTTGCGACCGTATCGATCACGTCCGGCCGGTCGAGCCATGGCCAGTGCCCGGCGTCTTCGAGCAGCGCCAGTTCGCACTCGCCGCCGAGCGCCACGGCGTACTGTGCGGCGGCCCGCGAGGGGATGTAGGGATCGCGCTCCCCCCACACGATCAGCGCCGGCCCCTCGAGCTCGTCCAGCTTCGCGCCGGCATCCGCGAGGGTCCCCGGCTTCACGCTGCGGTACAGCCGCAGGACCGCCCGCTGGGTGCCGTAGTCGAGCGCCGTGTAAATGGCGCGCAGCTCGCGCTCGGGGAGCGGTGTGGCGTTTGCGTAGCGCAGCGCTCGGCGCAGCAGGCGCGGCGTCAGGCTGCCCATCGCCAGCTCGCCGAGCACCGGTGTACGCCAGATGCGTGCCACGCGGTGCCACTCGTATCCGTCAAAGAGCGGCAGCGCGTCGATCAGCACGATCCGGCCCACGCGTTCCGGCGCGCGCTGGGCAAAGGCCAGCGCCGCGGCGCCCCAGTCGTGCATCACGAGGTTGACGCGGTCGAGCCCGCGCCAGTCGAGGAAGCGTTCGAGGAAGCCGTCGTAGCCGGCGATCGAGAATGGGAAGGTCGCGGCCTTGATGGCGTCGCCGAAACCGGGCAGGTCGACCGCCAAGCCGCCGGTGCGCTCGAGGAACGGCTGCCACATCAGCGATGTGTTCGGCACGCCATGGACGTACAGGGTCGGCTCGTCCTCGCCGGGCGCGGAGCGCCAGCTGACAGGCTCGCCGTCGATCTCGCCGGTGTGGTGGGTGACCTCCGCCATCCCGACGCGCGAGGATAGCGGCGTGAGACATCCCGCCTACGTCCGCCCGTCCCGTGCCCGCGTCGTACGCCTGCGCGAGCGCCTGCGAGAGATCTACGGCCCGCCGAGCGCGCCGGCGCACCAACGGCCGCTCGACGAGCTGATCCTGACCGTGCTTTCGCAGAGCACCAACGACCGCAATCGCGACGTCGCCTTCATCGCGCTGCGCCGGCGCTTCGGCGACCCCCGAGCGGGGACGATCGACTGGCGGGCGGTGCGCGATGCGCCGCTCGCCGACGTTGAGGAGGCGATTCGCCCGGGCGGCATCTCGAAGGTCAAATCGGCGCGGATCCAGGCGATCCTGCAGACGATCGGCGAGCCGCTCAGCCTCGATTGGATGCGCGACGCGCCGGTCGCCGACGGGCGCGCGGCGCTCTGTGCGCTCCCGGGCGTGGGCCGAAAGACCGCGGCCTGCGTGCTGCTTTTCAGCTTCGGCCTCCACGAGGTCCCGGTTGACACGCACGTCGCGCGGGTCGGCACGCGGCTCGGGCTCCTGCGTCCCGGCGCCCCGTTCGAGGAGCTCCACGACACGATGCTCGCACTGGCCCGTCCCGGCGAGGAGCTCGAGCTGCACATGAACCTGCTGCGTCACGGCCGCCGGACGTGTTTCGCGCGCGTGCCGGCCTGTGGTGTCTGTGCGCTGGCGCGCAGTTGTCCGCGCGTCGGGGTGCAGTGATCACCGCCGGAGCACAACGCGTGGAGTGCCAGACGATCGCCGCGACGCCCGCAGGCCACGCGTCAGCGCGTTCAGTCGATCGCCGGCGAGGGCGCCGCTGCAACGCCGGCGGCGCCGACGAGCCGACATTCCGCTGAGCGCAGGCGCGTCCGCGTCCTCTTCGCCGCGCGCGACCGCCTGCTTGCCAGTGTTTGTCAACAGCGACGTAGGAGCCGACCGGCCGGGGCACCCCGGGGGGCAGAGTGCCCCGGCCGCATGTCATGCCGGCTGACCTGATGAGAGCTTCGGGACACGCGCCCGATTGGATCACTCCCTCCCGCGGGCGCAACCGGGGTTGGCGAACACGTCCTCGCGTCCCGGCCCCAGACCGACAGACCCGCCCGGCTCGCGCGCCGGCACTGTTTGGCGCGCAGCGCCACTCCTGGCCGATCGGGCGGCCCTTGAGGCCGGCCTTCAGAGCCGGCCGCGGGCCATGATCACGTCGACTGCATCCAGGAGCCCGTCGAGTCGCTCGACGTAGTTGGCGGCGATGCTCGGCGGCAGCTGTCGGGCGGTGGCGCCGCCCGTGATCAGCCGCGCCGTGGGGAGAGCCGTGTGGATCAGGTTTGCGGTGGCAGTCAGGGAAGCGGGGCGCGGCATGCTCGACGACAGCGCGACCACGGCGGGCTGGTGTCGGCGAAGCGCAGCCCGCAAGGCCGCCTCGGGCACCCCGCTGCCGAGCAGGAGCGTGTCGTAGCCGGCGCCGTAGAGCACGGCGGAGGCCATGAGCAGGCCGAGCTCGTGGCGCTCCGGCTCCGGGGTGAGCAGCAGCACCGTCTCGCGCGAATTCACCGGCGCGGTTTGCAGTGTGGCGGAGACCTCGGCGAGCAGCCGGTGGCAGATCGTGGTCGCGAGGTGCTCATCGGCAACCGTGATCTCCTGCGTTTGCCACAGCGCGCCGATGCTGTGCATTGCGGGCGCGAGGACATCGTCGAGCATTGTGACGGCAGGCATCTGCGTGATCGCCTCTCGCACCACGCGGCGCGCGCGATCGAGGTCCCCGTAACGCAACGCCGCCGCGAGCGCCGTCCGCAAGCGCTCCGACACGTCCGCCTCGTCGATGCTGCCACGGAGCCGCCGCAGCCCAAGGCGCATGCGCCCCTTGACGGTTCCGGGCGGCAGCTGGAGCTTCGCCGCTATCTCGGCGTGGCTGAGCTGACCATAGAAGGCGAGCGTGACCACCTCCCGCTGAGCGTCCGGCAGCAGCTGCAGGAGAGCCCGCAGGTGGGTCGCGCCATCGCGATCGACGACCTGGTCCGCGAGTGCACCCGCCACCGATTGCAGGACGCTTTCCTCTTCGTCTGCACGCTTGCCGGCGTGCGTCGTGTTCGCGCGAGCGACATCGATCGCCCGGTAGCGCACCAGAGACAACAGCCAGGCAGCCACCGTGCCAAGCTCGGCCCGGTAGCTGCCGCCTGTGCGCCAGATTGCGATGAACGCCTCCTGGACAGCTTCTTCGGCACGCCCATCGTCGCGGCAGACGGTCCACGCAACTCTGTGGGCGCGGGAGTAGAACCGCTGGTAGAGGTGTTCAAACGCCTCGCGGCTGCCCGACACGGTCTCCGCCAGCAGGCGCTCGTCGTCGAGAACGACCGGTGCGGCGACGATGCTGCGTCCTGGGCTCAAGAGCCCGACGCGCCCAAGCTGGCGCCTTTGAGTAACAGCGGTGCGTGCGCCTGAAGCATCGCGACCTCCGGGTGGCTTTACCTGAAACCGCTACCTCGGAAGTCACGCCACGTTGCCCGCCCGATTCGGAGCCGACCCCACGGCAAATGCCCTGTGCCGGCCAGCTTATTACCTGCGCCGGGTTGATGTGCCATGCGGCCCCGGGCATCGAGGCGGCTATCGAGCCCCGCACCACGCGGCTCGTGCAACAGAACGCTAGCGCAGTGCTAGCATTATGCGACGTGAGGACTCTCTACCTGCGTAACGTGCCCGACGACGTGGTCGATCGTCTCGAGCGGCTCGCGGCGCGCGACGCCATGTCGGTGAGCGCCCTCGCGGTGCGCGAGCTCGCAGCGATCTCGCGCCGGGCCGACAACCCCGCGCTGCTCGCCTCCCTGCCGGACCTCGGCATCGACGCGACGCTCATCGTGTCGGAGGTGCAAGCGGGCCGGGCGTCGCCGTGATCGTGGTTGATGCTTCGGCGGCGGTGTCGGCGCTGCTCAACGCCGGCCCGGCGCGGCGGGCGCTCGCCCGGGAACCGCTCCACGCCCCGCACCTGATCGACTCCGAGGTCGCCAATGCGTTGCGCCGGCAACTCGCAGCCGGCCGGATCGATGCCGGCCAGGGCTGGGCCGCGCTGAACGTGCTGCGCCGCCTCGCCGTGACGAGGCACCCCGCCTTCTCGCTCGCGGACCGCGTGTGGGAGCTGCGCGAGCAGCTTTCCGCCTACGACGCCGCCTACGTGGCGCTGGCCGAGGCGCTTGACGCGAGCCTGCTAACGGCGGACGCACGTCTGGCGCGAGCGCCCGGTCTGCGCTGCCCGGTGACGGTCGTTCCCGGCTGAGTCCGCGTTCGCGGGCACGCGCGCCCGCCGCCTCGCTCAGCCGAGCGGCAGCACGACGAACGCGACCACCGCGTAGTGGATCGCCGCGGCCGCCAGCACGAGCGCGTGGAAGACCTCGTGGTAGCCGAACACGCCGGGCTTCGGGTTGGGCCGCTCGCGGGCGTAGATCACGGCGCCGGCCGTGTAGAGGCCGCCGCTGAGCACCAGGGCGCCGATCGCCCACCAGCCGATGCTCGCCGGCAGCTGCGTCAGCGTGGCGACCGCGACCCAGCCGATCGCGATCGAGACCACGACCGCGACCCACTTTGGATGATCGGCCCAGACGAGCTGGAGCATCGTTCCGCCGAACGCGCCGGCCCAGACGACCGCCAGGACGATCGTTGCCAGCGCGCCGTGCATTGCCAGCAGCGCAAACGGCGTGTAGCTCGCGGCGATCAGCACGTAGATCATCGAGCGGTCCAGCCGGCGCACCCAGCGGCGCGCCGCCGGCCGCCAGTTGACACGGTGATACAGGGTGCTCGTGCCGAGCAGCGCCGAGACCGCGCCCGCGTAGATCGCCGCTGCGACGACCGCGCGGCCGGCCGGCGCCAACGCGATCAGGGCGCCACCGGCGCCGAGCGAGACGACGAAGCCCCACTGGTGCGAGACGCCGCGCAGCCGCGGCTTGGCGGTGATCGGCGCGCTGCTCATCGCGATCGTGGTGGCCCGTCGCTCAAACGGCCCGCGGCTGCCGGCGTCCGGCGCGGTTCAGGCGTTCGCGCCACGCACGCTCGCGGCGCGCGGGGTGGGCGCGAACTTCGCGCGCTGCTGTTCGGCGTCGATCAGCACGACG
The DNA here is from genome assembly GCA_963788385.1 of uncultured Solirubrobacterales bacterium. Classification (GTDB taxonomy): domain Bacteria; phylum Actinomycetota; class Thermoleophilia; order Solirubrobacterales; family Solirubrobacteraceae; genus Palsa-513. Next base: position 26,005 of record CAWBGR010000009.1, on the reverse strand, counting down.
TCCCAGGCCAGCCCGAGCTTCGACATCGCGAGGATGAGCCAGCCCGAGGGGTCGAACTCATACCAGCGCAGCCCGTGGAAGGCCGAGCGCGGGAAGGCGTGGTGATTGTGGTGCCAGGCCTCGCCGAGGCTCGGCAGCGCGAGCCAGAAGACGTTGGTCGAATGATCGCCCGTGTCGAAGCGCGTCGCGCCGAAGAAATGGCAGATCGAGTTGATCGACCAGGTGACGTGGTGGACGAGGAAGATCCGTACGAGTCCCGCCCAGAGCAGCGCCTCGAGGCCCGCGCTGAGCGTTCCGCCCCAGGCGAAGCCCGCCACGAACGGGATCGCGAGAGTTCCGAGCACGAACAGCGGGAAGGCGCGGTTGAGCCGGCGCATCACCGGGTCGCCGGCGAGGTCGGGGCAGTAGCGGCGCTTCTCGGCCTGGCCGTTGGTCTCGAACAGCCAGCCGATGTGGGCGTGCCAGAGGCCGCGCACGACGCCGCCGAAGCCGGCGGCCTGGCCGACATGGGGCGAGTGCGGATCGCCCTCCTCGTCGGAGAAGGTGTGGTGCTTGCGGTGGTCGGCGACCCAGTCGAGCACGGGTCCCTCGACCGCGTATGAGCCCATGATCGCGAAGGCGTAGCGGACCCCGCGGTAGGTCTCGAAGGCGCGGTGGGTCAGCAGGCGGTGAAAGCCGACGGTGATCCCGAAGGCGCTGATCAGGTACATGACCGCGAAGATCACGAGGTCGCGCGCGTGCAGGAACGAGCCCCAGGCGAAGATCGCGCCCAGCACGGCGGCGAGGAACGGGATCAGCACCGCTCCGACGTTGGCTGCTCTCTCGGCGCGCGTCATTGATGTCAAAGAGTACGCTCCTTGAAGCTAGTTTTCTTGGTCAGGCCCCAAAGTATCCCGGCGAGACTTAGCATGAATCCACAAGTTTCACTGCCCGGCCGGCCCTGGCAGGCGCTCGATCCGGCGGTCAGCGGGGCGATCTCGCCGGTGCTCGGCGCGGTCGCCGACGAGATAACCGAGGCGATCGCCGAGGCGATCCCCGAGTATCGCCAGCCGATGGGCGGCGCCTTCGGCCGCGGCGTGCGCGACGCGATCGAGGAGACGCTGCGGCAGTTCCTCGAGCAGCTCGGGCGTCCCGCCGCCGGCGAGCGCCCCGGCCGCGAGGTCTACATCGCGCTCGGGCGCGGCGAGTACCGCGCCGGGCGGGGCCTCGACGCGCTGCAGGGCGCCTACCGGGTCGGCGCGCGGATCGCCTGGCGGCGGATCTCCGAGGCGGCGATCGCCGCGGGGCTTGATTCGACGACGCTGGCGCTGCTCGCGGAGTCGATCTTTGCCTACATCGACGAGATCTCGGCCGAGTCGGTCGAGGGCTACGCCAGCGCCCAGGCGGCCGGCGCCGGCGAGCGCTCGCGGGAGCGCCAGGAGCTCGTGCGGCTGCTGGTCGCGGGCGAGTCGGACGTCGCCGAGGCGCCGGAGCGCGCGGCCGCCGCCGACTGGGAGCTGCCGCGGCGGCTGGCCGCGATCGCCGCCGATCACCACGACGCCGAGCGCTTCGCGGCGATCGTCGGGGAGGGAGCGATCGGCGCCCGCGTCGAAGGGCTGGTCTGCGTGCTGCTCGCCGATCCGGATGCGCCGGGGCGGATCGAGCGGGTCCGCCGCGCGATCGAGGGCCGCCCGGCTGCGCTCGGCCCCACGACCGCGTGGCCGGCGGCGGCCGAGAGCTGGGCGCGCGCGGCGGGCTGCCTGCGCCTCCTTCGCGACGGCGTGCTGGTGCCCGGGCGCCTGATCCTCGCCAGCGAGCAGCTCGGCACCCTCGCGCTGCACGCCGACCCCGCGCTCGTGGGCGAGCTCGCAGCGCTTCGCCTCGCGCCGCTGGACGCCCTGACGCCCGCGGCGCGGACGCGCCTGGAGGCGACGCTGCTCGCCTGGCTGCGCCGCCAGGGCAACGTCGCGGAGGTGGCGCAGGAGCTCCACGTCCACCCGCAGACCGTTCGCTACCGCCTCGCGCGGCTGCGCGAACGCTTCGGCGAGACGCTCGAGGACCCCGACGCCCGCTTCGAGCTGGAGCTCGCGCTGCGGGCGAGAGGCGCGAGCGCGGGGCCGGGCTGAAGTTCTTCGCCAAACCGGATGCGCGACCGAGCGACCGAGCGGCCGGGATGCTGGCCAGCTGCCGCGTCAGCGTGTGCTTCGCAGCTCGAGGAGGAATTCGGCGGGCGTGAGGATCGGCAGCGCCGCCGAGAGACCGAGCAGGTGTCGGTCACCAGTTACGAGGAAGGCTCGTCGGCTGAGGGCCAGAGCAAGCAGATAGTCGTCGTCGGGATCTGGTGAGCGCACCGCGGGTGGCTCAGCCGGATCCTCGGCCGCCGTTCCGTCGCCTCGGACCCAGCTGACAAAGGAGGCGGCCTGCTCGCTGGGGATCCGATGATGCGGTCGCTTGCCCAGCCGCTTCCCGGAATCGAACCTAGGCGCCGCGCCTGCGCTCGAGCATTGTGAGCGCGTCGATACCGCGCCGTGGTTGAGGGCCCACGAACCAAATACGATGCTGGACGCACGCGCGAGTCTGCGTGATCCGCCACACCGGACACCGGAGAGCAACGATGCGAAGCAACAACCGCAGGCGCATGGCGGGGCGGTACGCGCGGCGAGCCAAGGTCTCGGGTGAAGAGGGCGTGACCATCTCGTTCGGGTTCAGTTCGCTGACGGTCGCGATAGTCGCCGGCGTGCTGGAGGAGTTGCCCTACGTGGGATTCGCACTCGCCCTCCTGTTCTTCCACTTTCACCGCACCGTGCTTGTGACCGATCAGCGGGTATATGTGTTCCGGGACCTGCCGTTCCATCGACCGGGCGAGCGGCTCGGTGAGTATCCGCTCGGTTCTGGCACCGCCACACGCGTCCGCGGGAAGCTCACCTTCTCCGATGGCCGGGTGGTCTGGCACAGCCCGCTGTTCGCCTGGCGAGTGAGGCAGGTGGCGGAGGCAATCGCGGCAACAGAGTCGGTCAGGCGAGCGTGACGCGCCGAGTCGCGGACGGCTTCTCAATGCCGCCCGGGCCGATCGCGCGCACGTAGAACTCGTAGCTGCTGGCGGTCGCGAGGTGGTGGTAGGTCTTTGGCGAGCTGCAGCGGGAGTAGACCGGCGCCGCAGCGTGTTTGTGCTCGTTCGGTATGCGGACGAGGGCACACTGGAAACCCGTCGCGTCGCCACGGTGTCCGAAGGTGAAGCTGGCGGAGCGCGTGGCGACCCGCACGCGGCTCTGCACGGCGGTCACGAGGGGGGCGCCCACGGAGGTGCTGGCCGCGCCGGCGCCCGGCGAGCCGCCGGGGGCCGTGGAGTTCGCCTGCGAGCTGCTTGGGGCACCGCCGTTCGAGGTTTGGGAGCCACCGGACGAGCCGCCGGAGTCGCCCGAGCTGCCGGTCTGCCCGGTCGGCCCCGTGCTTCCGGTTGGGCCTGTGGGCCCGGTCGCGCCGCCGACGGTCACCGCCGCGCTCGTGGCGGTGGCCGTCACAAGCGGCAGGGAGTAGGTCACGGTCTCGACGCATGCCAGCTGGTGGCCGAGGGCGGCGACGCTCGGTGTATATGACTGGCCCTGCGCGACCGGGGTGCCGTCGAGTTGCCACTGGTAGCCGTCGAAGCCGTAGACGTCGGACGACGGCTGCTTCCCGTTCCAGGTTGACCAGACCGCGCCGCCGCAGGTCTCCTGCTGGCCCGGCTCGTCCGGTCCGCTGACGGCGGGCGGCGTCACCGACGCCGCCGGACCGACGATCGCGTACTCGCCGCCACCGATTCCGGACGGGCCGCCCGGTCCCCACACGTTGCCGTCCGCCGCCACCGTGAGGAACCCGGGGTTGTCGCCCGTGTAGATGATGGTGTCGAGAACCTGACCGCTCGTCGAGACCTTCAGCATCGTCGCGCCCTGTCCCACATACAGGTTTCCGTCGGGACCCGCGACGATGCCGCCAAGACCGATGCCGTTGGGAACACCCGAGGTGAACAGGGTGATCTTCCCGGCCGGAGTGATTCGGCCGATCGCCTCGACTGTCGGCGAGTTGTCGTCGGCTCTGTAGGCGGTCGCGAACCAGATGTTGCCGTCGGGGGCGGCCGTGATGCCGGTGGGCTCCGCGAAGCCGGTTCCGATCGGAAACATCGTGACGGTCCCGCTCGGCGTGACCTTCCCGATCGAGCCGTCCCCGACATCGGGACTGTCGGCGGTGAACCACACGTTTCCGTCCGGCCCGGCGGTGATCGCTTCGAGGATCGTGTTCTGGTTGATCCCCGCCGTGAACTCGCTGATCTGGCCGGTCGGCGTTACCCGGCCTATCGCCTGAGCGCCCTGATCGGTGAACCACATGTTGCCGTCGGGTCCGAGCGCGATCTGCCACGGATGGCTGCCATCGATCAACCCGGAGGAGAACGAGCTGACCTGCCCCGTGCCGGGGTTGAGCCGGCCGATCGCACCGGTCGCGGTGCCGATGCCTGGATCGGTGAACCAAACATTCCCGTCCGCACCCGCCGCCAGGAACAAGGTCTTCATGCCACCGAGGTCGTAGGTGGTGAGGCAGTCCGGGTACGCCGCGGGCACGGCCCAGCGGCCGATCAGCCCGGGGTTGTCGTAGAACGTGAACCAGATGCCGCCGTCAGGCCCGCTCGCCGGGGGCCCCGGCTCGGAGGAAATATTGACCAGCGCGCCGCAGGAGTCCGCGAGCGCAGCCGCGCCGCCGCTCAGCCGCACGCCAACGGCCACCGAACCCACCACCAAGCCCACGACGGCCAGCCACACGAGGCGGCGCCCGCGAGCCTTGCCCGGCGGGACGGCGTGGCTCGCTGCGACAACAGGCGTCGTCATCGCCCCGTTGTAGCACGACCCACCGTGGCCCGCTCGGGCAGAAACCTAGCCGTCCCGCTCGACGCCTCGCCGCTGCGCCATCGCAGACAACCACGATGAGCCGATCGCGACGTTCATCGCGCCGTGCCGCCCGCACAGGCCCGGCCGGGCGACCAACGGCGTAGGCTGCTCGCCGACAGTCCGCAGCGCCAACGGAGGAGTCCGCGATGAATCGCCGCCCACGCCTGCTTGCCACCGCCGCCGTCGCCACGATCGCCGCGGGGTTCCTCGCGGTCGCGATCGCCCAGGCGGTGACGCCCCCGGCGGGCACGCCCGACCTCTCGCAGATGGTGATCGCGGCCTCCGACCTCGCGCCCGGCGCCAACACCGTGGTCAGCCGCTACGTCGCGCCGGGAGCCAACACGATCGCGGAGTATGAGCGCAGCTTCACCGCCGCGACGACGACGGCGGGCGTGAAGCTCGAGGTGCTCACGACCAGCGTGCTGCTCGCGAACTCGACCCACAGCGCGACCGCCCTCTACGGCGATCTGAAGCTCGTCTACTCCTCCTCGTTCGGCCGCAAGCTCCTCGTCGCGGCGATCGTGAAGTCCTCGGGCAAGGTTTCCGGCGTCAGCGCGAAGGATGTGCACTTCGCCAAGCAGTCAGGCGCCGGCGTCGGCGCGCAGTCGCTGAACCAGGGGATCGTGATCCACGTGAAGCGCAAGTTCGTGGCGGCCGACTTCGTCGTCTTCCGGATCGGCGACGTGCTCGGCAGCGTCACGGTCGTCGCGCTGCGCGCCGGCCTGCCCCGCTCGGCCGCCTCGGGCCTCGCGGCGACCGAGGGCGCGCACATCACGGCGGTGCTCGCGAGCGGCTCGACGGGCCCCACCGGCCCGACGGGCGCAACCGGCGCGACCGGTTAGGCGGCCTCCCGCGACGAGCGCCAGGCGCTCAGCGCCGCCTGACCCCAACGGCCACGGACATGCTGCGGCAGTGGCGGCGATCACAGCCGCAGCATCTTCGCGGCGGCTACCTTAGGGCGATGCGGACAACGCAGGCAGGCCCCGGGCTGGTCGCGCTGCGCCTGCGGATCGACAGCCTGACCGCGGAGACCGTGACGGCGATGCGGGCCGAGGGCATCGAGCCGATCCTGCTGAAGGGACCGGTGATCGCGCGCTGGCTCTACGCCGAGCAGCCGGCCGAACGCCTGTACGGCGACTGCGACCTGCTCGTCTCACCAGCCGACGTCGAGCGCGCGCGGGACCTCCTGCGCCGCCGCGGGTTCGAGGTGCGCGAGCACCCGCTGATTGGCGGCGACGGCCATCACGCCAGGACCTACGTGCGACCCCGCGACGGCGCCGCCGTCGACCTCCACCACACGCTGCACGGCATGCAAACGGTGGCCCGCGAGAAGGTCTGGGCGATGGCGAGCAGACACACCGAGACGATGGTGCTCGCCGGCGTCTCGCTCACCATCCCCGACGCGGCGCTTCGCACGCTGAACGTCGCCCTTCACCCCGAGCCCGAGGATCGGGCCGCGAGCAGCGCCTGGCGCGATCTGGAGCGTGCGCTACAGCGGGTCGGCGAGGAGGACTGGCGTACGGCGCTCGCGATCGCGCGCGAGCTGGGGATCGAGGCCGAACTCGCCGCGCGCCTGTGCCGAACTGAGGCGGGCGCGGCGCTGGCCGCCCGGCTGGCGATCGAGAGCGGTGGGCCCTCCCGCTACGAACTGCTCGGCGCCGTCAGCGACGGTCGCGCGCCACGCGCGGTGATCTCGCTCGACAACCTGCGCGCGCGCACGGGCGCCGCGGCGCGGCTGCGCTACGCGACGGCGAAGCTGCTGCCGCCCGCCGAGCAGCTGCGCCGCGAATCGGCGCTCGCTCGCCGCGGCGCGGCTGGTCTCGCCGCCTCGCGAATCGCGCGCGCGTCGCGCGTCGCGGCACAGCTGCCGGGGGCGCTGATCGCTTACCGGCGCGCTCGCACACCTCGCTCCTGACGCCCGCGGTCAGCCCGACGCAGATCGCGCCCCCGCGGTCAGCCCGGGCGCTCGCGCGCCAGCGCGATCAGCTGGGCGGCGGCGGCGGGCGCCTCGCCGCGCGGGCCTTCGAGCACGAGCGCCTCGCGCGCGGCAGCGCCAACGATTGCCAGTACGCGCTCAGAGTCATCACGGCCCCGCAACGCGTGCGACAACAGCAGCAGCGCCCCCTGCGCCGGCGTACGCGTCTGGGGCGCCCAGTCGCAGGACGGCTCGTAGGTGAGCGCGGCGATCAGCCCAACCGGCACCGCCTCATCCACGATCGGCGCACCGAACACGGAGGGGTGCGTCTCCCGAGTGTCGGCGTGGTCGCGCCGCGCGGTGCCCGGCGCGCGCAGCGACAGCGGCTTGGCGTAGGGATGCACGTGCCCATCTTCGTCGAGCAGCGCGAACTCGTCGGAGAGGTAGCCGGCGCCCTGTTCGAGCAACGCCCGCACGAGCGTGGTCTTGCCGGCGAAGCTGAAGCCCGGCAGCACGATCGCGGCGCCCGCCACCGACACGACGCCGGCGTGGACGAAGGCGCCCCGCGGCGCGCTTGTCGCGATCGTCATCCGCAGCTGCGCCTCGAGCACGCCCAGACTCACGGCGAGCGAGGCGCCGTGGGCGAGCTTGTCGCCGTCGCGGGTGACCTCGTAGCCGCCGCCGTGGGGAAACAGCGCGAAGCGCGCGTCGATCTCGCGGTCCTCGCAGGCGGCCCAGACCGGCGGCAGCACCGCACGCACCTGCTCGATCAGCTCCGGCGGCGCCACGCCGACCTCGAGGCGCACCCCGTAGGCCTGCAGGCGCATCACGGCGCGGTTCTCGCCTGAGCGCTCGGGTGCGGACACTCGCGCATTCTAGGAACAGCCACGCCCGACGCTCACCGAGCCACTCCCCGCCGCCAACACGCCGGCCACGCAACGAGCCGGCCGTCTAGCATCATCAGCACCGATGCCGGCGCTGATTCTCAGGGTGGGCCTGGCCGCGGTGTTCGCGCTCGCCGCGGCTGGCAAGGCGCTCGATCTGGCCGGCAGCCGTCGCGCGGTCGAGGAGTTCGGCGCGCCGCGCGCGCTGGCCGGCGCGATCGGCACGCTGCTGCCGGCGCTCGAGCTCGCGATCGCCGTCGCGCTGCTCGTCACGCCCGCCGCGCGCGCCGGCGCGGTTGCCGCGCTCGCGCTGCTCGTCGTGTTCGTCGCCGCGATCGCGCGCCTGCTCGCCCGCGGCGTCGAGGCGGACTGCCACTGCTTCGGCCGGCTGCACTCCGAGCCCGTCGGCCCCGGCACGCTGGCGCGAAACGCCGTGCTCGCCGTGCTCGCCGCGGCGATCGCCGCCGGCGGTCCGGGACGCTCGCTCGCCGCGCTGTCGCGGCGAGGACGCGGCGCTGCTCGCGACCTCCGTCGGCTTTGCCGCCGCGGCCGGGGCCGCCGTCGGCGCTGTGGAGCGAGAACCGCGCGCTGCGCGCTCGCCCCTCGGCGATCCCCGACGATGGCCTGGCGCTCGGCAGCGTCGTGCCCAACGTCGCGCTGCGCGCGCTTGACGGATCGGTCGTCGCGCTCGCCGACCTGCTCGGCGACGGGCGGCCGAGCCTGCTCGTGCAGGTCGGCGTGCGCTGCCCCGCCTGCCACGGCCTGATGCCCAACCTGGCGCGCTGGTCGCGCACGATGGCGGGCTCGCTGCGCGTGCTGACCGTCAGCTCCGGCGACCTCGACCGCAACCGCGCCTTCGCCGAGGAGTTCGGCGTCTGCGGACTGCTGGTCGCCGAGGGCCGCGAGCTGGCCGAGGCGCTCGAGGTCCGCGCGACGCCCTCGGCGGTCTACATCGACGAGCACGCACGGATCGCCGAGCGTCCCGCGATTGGCGGCCTCGCGATCGAGTCGCTGATCAGGACCGCGCTGCACACCGAGGACTGACGCCACACGCGCAGGCGCCGTTCTGCCGTACCTGCCTCAGTTGGTGCAGATGCCGCTGACCACCCACTCCTGCGGCTGGAGGGGCGGGGCGACCTGCAGCGCGTTGCCGCCGTCGCACAGCGGACACTCCGAGGTGCAGGCAGCATTGCCCGCGGCAAGCGCGTCTGCCTCGGTCCCGCCCGTGCCGTAGCACGGCGTCAGGGTGGCGGGGTTCTCGCAGTAGCCCTCGCTGGCCATGGCCGCGGCGGGTGCGATCGCGACGGTGTAGATCAGCGGTGCGGCGGCGGCAAGCGCGCCGGCGCGCAGGATCCGCTTGGTCGCCTCACGGCGGGTTTGGCCCGGCGCAGGCTCCTCGAGCAGCCCGGCTTCGCGCAGCTCGTCGAGGGCGACGCTCACCTCGCGCTCTTCGAGCCCGGTGGCTGCGGCGATCTGCGCGTCGCTGCGGCTCCCGTCGGCGTGCTCCCAGACGGCGGCGGCGGCCGACTGGAGGCAGTGGGCGACATCGGCATCGCGGTCGTAGAGGACGACCTCGTCGCCGAGGCGCTCGATCAGCACCCCTTCGCGTCGCGCGGTTGCAAAGCCGGACATCGGAGCCGGACCCTAGTGGTCGCGGGGGCGCCGCGCTGGGGAGATTTCTGCGGTGCTGTGCGCCTGGGCGCATGCGCCCAGGCGGAGTCGGGTGCATGCACCCGACTCGGGGTTGGCGCATGCGCCAACCCCCTCAGGCGGGACGGTTTGACCACCGAACACAAATCTGCTACAGTCCCACTTAGATTTTTTGCGGCGATAAAGGAGACTGACAGCACATGGGTAAGACGATCGGTATCGACCTCGGCACGACGAACTCGTGCATGGCCGTTTTGGAGGGCGGGGAGCCCACCGTCATCGAGAACGCGGAAGGGGGTCGTACGACGCCGTCCGTGGTGGCCTTCACGGCATCGGGCGAGCGGCTGGTCGGCACGATCGCCAAGCGCCAGGCGGTCACCAACCCGCAGAACACGGTGTTCTCGATCAAGCGCTTCATGGGGCGCAAGGAGAGCGAGGTCGGCGAAGAGGAGTCGATCGTCCCCTACAAGGTGATCGCCGGCAAGAACGGCGACGCGCGCGTCGAGGTCAACGGCCAGGAGTTCTCGCCGCCGGAGATCAGCGCGATGATCCTGCAGAAGCTGAAGGCCGACGCCGAGGCCTATCTCGGTGAGTCGGTCGACGCCGCGGTGATCACCGTCCCCGCCTACTTCAACGACGACCAGCGCCAGGCGACCAAGGACGCGGGCAAGATCGCGGGCCTCGACGTCAAGCGCATCATCAACGAGCCGACCGCGGCCTCGCTGGCCTACGGGCTCGACAAGGAATCCGACCAGACGATCCTCGTCTTCGACCTCGGCGGCGGCACCTTCGATGTGTCGGTGCTCGAGATCGGCGACGGCGTCTTCGAGGTCAAGTCGACCGCCGGCGACAACCATCTCGGCGGCGACAACTTCGACAAGGCGATCGTCGACTGGCTCGTCAGCGAGTTCAAGAAGGCCCAGGGCATCGACCTCCAGAGCGACCCGATGGCGCTGCAGCGGCTGTATGAGGCCGCCGAGAAGGCCAAGATCGAGCTCTCGACGACGCAGGAGACGCAGATCAACCTGCCGTTCGTCACAGCCGACCAGTCGGGCCCCAAGCACCTCGACATGCGCCTGACCCGCTCCAAGCTCGCCGAGCTGACGGGCGAGCTGCTCGACCGCGTCGTGGCGCCGGTGCGCCAGGCGCTGGCCGACGCCAAGGACAAGGGCGCGGCGGCGATCGACCACGTCGTGCTGGTCGGCGGCATGACGCGCATGCCCGCGGTCCAGGAGAAGGTCAAGGAGCTGACCGGCAAGGATCCCCATCGCGGCGTCAACCCCGATGAGGTCGTGGCCGTCGGCGCGGCGATCCAGGCGGGCGTGCTCGCCGGCGACGTCAAGGACGTGCTGCTGCTCGACGTCACACCGCTGACGCTCGGCATCGAGACCAAGGGCGGCGTGTTCACGAAGCTGATCGAGCGCAACACGACGATCCCGACCCGCAAGGCGGAGATCTTCTCCACAGCCGAGGACAACCAGCCCTCGGTCGAGATCCACGTGCTGCAGGGCGAGCGCGAGATGGCGACCTACAACAAGTCGCTCGGCAAGTTCCAGCTGACCGGCATCCCGCCGGCGCCGCGCGGAATCCCGCAGATCGAGGTCGGCTTCGACATCGACGCCAACGGCATCCTCAGCGTGTCCGCGAAGGACCTCGGCACCGGCAAGGAGCAGAAGATCGAGATCCGCGCCGGCTCGGGCCTCTCGGACTCAGAGATCAAGAACATGGTCTCCGACGCCGAGGCGCACGCCGACGACGACCGCCGCGCGCGCGAGCTCGCGGAGGCGCGCAACAACGGCGAGAACGCGGCCTACCAGGCGGATCGCCAGCTGAAGGAGCTCGGCGACGCCGTCGACGCGGGTTCGCGCGAGGAGATCGAGGCGGCGATCGCCGCCCTGCGCGAGGTGCTCGAGTCAGACGACCCGGCGCCGATCCGCGATCGCACCGACGCCCTGAACTCGGCCTTCCACAAGGTCTCCGAGGCGATGTACGAGCGCGCCCAGGAGGCGCAGGCCGACGCCGCGCAGAGCAACGGGTCGAGCAACGGCGACGAGGCGTCCTCGAGCGACGAGGACGTCATCGACGCCGAGGTTGTCGAAGAGCCGAGCGCCTGAGTCATGGCTGAAGAGCCGGCGGTCGGGGTGAGGGAGCAGTCCGGCCCGAGCCCCGCCGCAGAAAAGCAGGCGCAGATCATGGCGGACGCCGTCGCCGCCCAGGTGCTCGAGGGCGACGCCGTGGCGTCGGAGCTCTCCGAGCTCGAGTCCAAGGCGGCGCAGCGCGATGAGTACCTCGCGCTCGCGCAGCGGACCCAGGCCGACTTCGAGAACTACCGCAAGCGCGTCGCCCGCGAGGCGCTTGCGGCCGAGAGCCGCGGCCTGGCTCGACTGGCGCGCGAGCTGCTGCCCGCGCTCGACAACCTCGACCGTGCCCTGGCGCACGCCGATGACGCCGACGCCGACCCGCTGCTGATCGAGGGCCTTCGGCTCGTGCAGCGCGAGCTGCTCGGCGCGCTCGAGCGCGCCGGCATCGAGGCCTATGGCGCGGCCGGGGAGCAGTTCGACCCCGAGGTGCACGAGGCCGTCGCGCAGCAGCCGTTCGAGGGCCGCGAGCCGGGCGAGATCGTCGAGGTCTACCAGGCCGGCTACCGGCTGGCCGGCGGCCTCATCCGCCCGGCGCGCGTGCTCGTCGCAGGGTAGGAGGCTCGCGTACCGATGGCTGCGCGCAAAGACCCATACACGGTCCTCGGCGTCGATCGCAAGGCGACGGCTGCCGAGATCAAGAAGGCCTATCGCAAGCTCGCGCGAGCGCATCACCCTGACCGCAACCCCGACGACGCGAAGGCGGAGGCGCGCTTCAAGGAGATCAGCGAGGCCAACGACGTGCTCTCGGACCCCGAGAAGCGGGCGGCCTACGATCGCGGCGAGAGCTCGTTCGGCGGTGGTGCAGGCGCCGGCGGCCCGTTCGCGGGCGGCTTCGACGGCGGCAGCTTCAGCGACATCCTCTCGAACCTGTTCGGCGGCGCCGGCGGCGCCGCGGCGGGCGCACCCGGTGGCGGCGGGCGCCGCGCGCGCAGCGCTCCCGAGCGCGGGCGCGACCTCGAAGCCGAGATCCAGATCGGCTTCGACCAGGCCGTGCACGGCGCGCAGGTGCCGCTGACGATCCCGATGAGCGAGCGCTGCGGAACCTGTTCGGGGACCGGCGCGCGCCCCGGCACCAAGCCCACCGTCTGCCCGCGCTGCGAAGGTCGCGGTGTGGAATCCCAGGGGCAGGGCATGTTCTCGATCTCCGTTCCCTGCGGGCGCTGCGGCGGCAGCGGCACCGTGATCGAGTCGCCGTGCCCGACCTGCCACGGCACCGGCGCCGTGCGCGCGCTGAAGCGCCTGCGCGTGAACATCCCCGCTGGTGTCCACGACGGCAGCCGCATCCGCCTCGCGGGCAAGGGCGAAGCCGGGCTGCGCGGCGGCCCGGCCGGCGACCTCTACGTGATCACGCACGTGGCGCCCTCACCGGTCTTCACCCAGAAGGGCCGCCACCTCGAGGTCGAGGTGCCGCTCACGATCGTCGAGGCGCTGCGCGGCGCCGAGGTCGAGGTCCCGACCCTGTCGGGGCGCAAGACCCTGCGCGTCGCGGCGGGCACCCGCCACGGCACCGTCCAGCGGCTGCGCGGCGAGGGTCCGCCGCGGCCGGGCGGCAAGGGCAACACCGACATCCACTACCGCTTCGTGATCGAGCTGCCAAAGGAGCTGAGCGCGGCGCAGGCCAAGGCCGTCGACGCGCTCGCCAAGACGATGAACGGCGACCCGCGCGGCAAGCTGTTCGAGGCGCTGAAATGAGCGCTCGCCCGCCGCTGCGCACGACGCGGATCGAGGTCGCGGTCGACCGCGGCGTGTTCATGATCTCGGTCGCCGCCGAGCTCGCCGAGATGCATCCCCAGACGCTGCGGATGTATGAGGCACGAGGGCTGATCGAGCCGAGCCGTTCGCCGAAGGGCACGCGCCTGTATTCGCAGGCCGACGTCGATCGGCTGCGGCGGATCCAGCAGATGACGGTGGAGCTGGGGCTCAACCTAGCCGGCGTCGAACGCGTCCTCGAGCTCGAGACGCAGCTGGGCGAGCTGCACGCGCAGCTTGCGGCGAAGGAGCTCGAGGCCGAGCAGGCGCGCCTCGCGCTCGTCGCGGAGCTCGATCGCGTGCGGCGTTCGATGAGCGCGAACATCGTCCGCTACAGCGGCCCGGGCACCGCGATCGTGCGGGCCGCCGACGCCCGGTCGATGTTCGCGCCCCCGCGCGGGCCGCGCAAGCGGGCCTGAGCCGCGTAGCGCTCGCCGGTTCGCCGGGTCCGCCCGCCGCGTCCACGAGCTCCCGGCGAGCGACGCGCCGCTGGAGCGCGGCGAGGCCGCACGCTCGCAGCTGCACAAACCGCTGCATCTCTACGCAAGTCGCCTCCCCTGCTCGATTAGGCATGCAAGCCCGAGCAGACCGAGGGAGACACCTTGCAAGCAGCACCAGAATCCGGCCGTTCAATGTGCATTCGCCCGCGGGCGCCACGCCCAGCGGCACGCCGCCGCGGCCTCTTCGCGGCGATCGTCATCGCGGCCGTGACGGCGGCGTCCGGCGCCACGGCCGCCTCGGCGCAGCGCCCGGCGCCCCTTGCGCGCGCGCACTCCGCGTCTCGGGCCGTCCGCAAGAGCGTCGACGCCGCCGGCACCTACGAGGTCGTCGTGTCGGTCCGCGCCCGCGGCAAGCACGAGCGCATAGTTCGCGTGTACCTGACCGGGGAGCGGATGCGAAAGGCCGTCGCGCTGCCGTGGTGGGGGTCCCATCTTCGCTACCGCCTGCATCTGAGCACCCCCGCGCTGATCGTGCGCGCGGTCAGCGCGCCGCCCGCCGTGGCGGTCAGGGTCACGATGACGCTCGAACAGACGCCGCCGGCGCCGTCCGCCGGCGCCGTGAAGCCCAAGCAGAGCGTGTCCACCTCGCCGCCGCGAGGCACAACGACCCCGTCGCCGTCGGTGAGCACGCCGACCGCTTCGCCGCCGGCCTCGACCGCTCCTCCGGCTCCGCCGGCGAGTCCCCCGGCCCCGCCGGCGGTCCCGTCACCGGCGCCGGACCCCTACACGAACCTGGCCTGGGAGGACAACTTCGTCGCCGACTTCGTGGCCGGCGGGAGCGTGCCCAACCAGCTGCCCAACACGGCGAACTGGAGCCTTGACAGCTGGAGCGGCTGCGGGCCGCAGACGCTGTCGACACCGACGCCGAACGGCAGCCCCGGCGCCGATCGCAACGTCTACCTGACCGCCAACGGCCTCGCGATCACGGCGCTACAGACCGGCCCCTACAGCTACAGCTCGGCCCAGCTCGACAGCATCGGGCCGCAGGCGGACCCGCAGTCGTTCCCGGCCGGCGGCACGATCGAGGCGTCGATCGCGCTGCCGTCGGGACAGGGCCTCTGCCCGGCCTTCTGGATGCTCGCCGACAACCCCGTCGCGGGCGCCAGCACGCCGGGGGAGATCGACGTGCTCGAGGCGCCGTCGTTCGGGCCGCTGCCGACCACCGGCTACTTCGACCTGCACGGCCCCACCGGGGCGCAGGAGTTCGAGACCTCCGCCACACCGGCCGGCTGGAATCCGACGCAGTTTCACACCTACGGCGTGATCTGGACGCCGACCTCGATCACCTGGACGATCGACGGCGTGGGCTACGCCACCGCGACGCCGGCCAGCGTTCCGGCCGGCTCGTGGGCCAGCTACGAGACCGGCGCGTTCCGCCTGATCTTCGACCTCTCGGTCGGCGGCTGGCCGTGCCTGCCCGGGCCCTGCACGCCGCCGGCGTCGGCCACGATGTACGTGCAGTGGGTGAAGGTCTTCAACTGATCGCGGCCGGCGCGCGCTTCGGCGCCCGCGCCCCGCATCACTGACGCGCGCCCGCGACCTCAGGCCTGGGACGGGAAGTTGAGCTCGCGCGCGTGCACGAGCGCGTGGCAGGGCTCGAGCGCGCCGCGACTCTCGCTCGAGAGCTGGTCGACGATGATGCTCGCGCCGGCGTAGCTGGCGCCCGCCTGCTCGACCAGCCGCCTGGCGATCAGCCCCTGGCTGCCCGTCTCGAACCAGTCGTCGACCAGGCCGACGCGCTCGCCGGCGCCCAGCGCGAGGCGCTGCAGGCGGAACGTGTGCCGGCGGCCGCGGTAGTCGGCCGAGGTGAACGCGCTGAGCGTCTCGCCGGGGTAGAGCCCGTCGCCCTTGCGGATCGCGACAAAGCCCACTCTCAGCTGCGCCGCGACCGCGGCGCCGAGCACGAAGCCGCGCGATTCGATCCCGGCGATCTTGTCGACCAGGCCGGCGAGCGGCGCGGCCATCGCCTCGATCACCCGCGCGAACAGCTCGCTGTCGTAGAAGACGGGCCACATGTTGCCGAGGCCCTCCTCGTCGATCGCGATCCGCTCGCGCAGCAGCAGGCGTAGCGGCGCGGCGGGCTGCTGCGCGGCGGCGGCGGTGGTGGTATCGGCGGTGTCGGGCTCGGCGCTCACCGCCGGATTGTCGCGCGTTCCGCCGCAGCGGGTCCCTACGCGAGCCGGGCCGGCCATCCAGTTCCGGCGTGGGTGCCGGCCGGCACGGCTCGACTGCACGCGGGTCTGTTCTAGCTAACCACGTGGTATTGTTTAGGCCGTGGTGCGCGTCGGAATGCACGAAGCAAAGAGTCAACTGTCACGGCTCGTCGCTTTGGCGCAGGGTGGTGAGGAGATAATCATTCAACGCTCCGGCCGGCCGGTGGCGCGGCTGGTGGCATTGCCGCGACGGCGTCCTGTCGCGGACGCCTTCGGGTTGCTTGGCGGACAGGTTGAACTGGCCGACGATTTTGACGAGCTTCCCGCGGAGTTCACCGAGCATTTCCACTGAGCCTCCTGCTCGACACGCACGCGATGCTCTGGTGGCTCGCCGGCGACGAGCGTATTGCCGGCGCCCGGCCGGCGATCGAGGACACGCGTACCCGGGTTCTGCTCAGCGCCGTGTGTGTCTGGGAGTGCGCGACCAAGACCGCGCTCGGCAAGCTCCGGGTGCCCGAGGACCTACTCGCACGGCTTGAGGAGTTCGAATTCGAGCCGCTGCCGGTGACCGCCGATCACGCCTGGAGGGTGCGCGATCTTCCAGCGATCCACAACGACCCGTTTGATCGGCTGCTGGTGGCCCAGGCGATGTGCGAGCGTGCCTCGATCGTTTCTGCGGACACGATCTTCGACTCCTACGAGCTCGCGCGTGTCTGGTAGACGCGTCTGAGATTGCCTCGTGCGCGTCCCAGGAACGCGAGCAGGGGCTAGCTGATGCCAGGCCGTCGTCGTTCGAGCCGCTGCTAGGTTGGGCGACCATGCACCCCACGGCGGCTCGTTTGGCCGGGCGTCTGGCGCAGCGCGGGCTCGAGATCGAGGTCAGGACGCTCAGCGACTCAGCTCGCACCGCCGCCCTCGCGGCGGCGGCTCTGAACGTCGAGGTGGGGCAGATCGTCAAGTCGCTCGTGTTCGTGCGCGACGAAGCTGACGAGCCGGTGCTCGTCCTGTGCGCCGGCGATCGCCGCGTCGATGCGGTGCGGCTGGGCCTCTCACCGGCGCCGGCCGACCGCGTGCGGCAGCTGACCGGCTTCTCGATCGGCGGCGTGCCCCCGCTCGGCCACGACGAGGAGCTTGTGACGCTGATCGACGAGTCGCTGCGGCGCTTCGGCGTGGTGTGGGCCGCCGCCGGCACGCCGCACGACGTGTTCGCGGTCGATACCGAGGCGCTGATCGCAGCGATCCCTGCGGCAACGGTCACGCTCGTCAGCTGACCGCGCCGCCGGCCCG
This sequence comes from uncultured Solirubrobacterales bacterium, assembly GCA_963788385.1. Taxonomy (GTDB): domain Bacteria; phylum Actinomycetota; class Thermoleophilia; order Solirubrobacterales; family Solirubrobacteraceae; genus Palsa-513. The sequence continues at coordinate 8,828 of CAWBGR010000009.1, read as the reverse complement.
CGACGCGCCGAGCGCACGCACAACGATCGCGTCGCTCAGCGAACGACGCGCAGCGTGGCGTGCATGCCGAGCTTCCAGTGGCCCGGCAGCGAGCACCAGAGGTGGTAGATCCCGGGGCGCAGGTCGACGACGCCGTCCCAGCGCGCGCCCGGCGCGAGCGTCTGCACCGCGAAGGGCGTGCCGCGACCGCCACGGCGCAGGCGCAGGTCGTGCGGGTCCATGCCGGCGTCGAGCGCCTCGAGGCTCACCGGCCCGGCCTTGACGACGGCCTCTGAGAGCATCAGGCGGTACTCGACCTCGGTGACCTGCAGGCCGGTGGCGGTTGCGCTCGCGCGGTGAGCAGGCGTGGCAGGGTGCGCGGCGGCCGTGGCGGCGGCGACGACGGCGCCGGCGGCGAGCACGACAGCTGCCAGCAGCGCGCAGGTCCGTCCTATTTGACCACCGTCACTCGCGGCAGCGAGGCGGCACCGGGGATGATCGGCGCGGCGTCGTGTCCGAGCCACTGCTCGAGCAGCGAGCAGTAGAGGCTTCGGAAGTCGGCCGTTTCCTTCAGGTTGCCGAGCGGGTCAAGCCCGGCCGCCAGGCCCATCCATTCGCCGATCATCGTCCCGGCGGCGTGGGTGCCGATCACGAACGCAAGGCCGGCGGCGCCGTGGTCGGTGCCGGCGGAGGCGTTCTGCAGCGGGCGGCGGCCGAACTCCGACCACACGACAGTCAGCACGCGATTGTCGAGGCCGCGTGCCTCGAGGTCGCGCTGGAACGCGTAGAGGGTCTGCGCGACCTCGGCCAGCGAGGTGTCAAACGGCGCCGCCTGGGCCTCGTGGGTGTCGAAGACCGAGTCGGTGGAGACGCTCACGCACGACAGCGGCAGGCCGCCGGCGAGCATCGCGGGGATCGCCGCCATCCGCGCCGGGAACGAGTCGCTGGTGGTGGGATAGCCGGTCGGGAGCGCCGGGGCCGTTGTGGCGTTCGCGGCGGGCTGGAACGGCAGCAGCTGGCGGCGCAGCGTGCTCGACATCAGCGCCGCCTGCCCGGACGCGATCAGGCCGCCGTCGCGGGAGCTCGCGCCGACGCGGCCGAGCGCGTCGAAGGCGTCATACATCTCACTCTGCTGCGTTCCCCACACGCCCGGCGCGTAGAACGAGTAGGAGCTGGGCGAGGAGATCGTCGCGACCGGCATCTTCGCCGTCGCGAGCGAGGGCTGCAGCGAGTAGTCGAGGCAGAGGCCCTGGAGCGGATTGTCGGCGCTGCCGGTGAGGTCGAGGTAGCGGCCCATCCAGCCGGTGTTCAGATCGGCCGCCGTCGCGCCGACCTCCCAGTAGTGGCGGCTCGTGAAGTGCGACTGGTTGGGGTCGGTGTAGCCGATCGTCGGCATCACGCTGACCTTGCCCTCGCCGTGCAGCTGCGCGAGCGGCGCCGCCAGCGGGTTCCAGGTCAGGCTCGGATCCTCCGTGAACGCCGGCCCGGCGCCGGGCGCCAGCGCCAGGCCGGTGCGGAACTGGGAGTAGAGCGGGTCGGCGGCTGGGTAGAGCACCGACATCGAATCGATGCCGCCCTGGAGGTAGACGCTGACGAGCACCGGCTGGGTGGTCACCGTGGCAGCCGTTGCGACGCCGTCCGCGAACGCCTCAGACGAGCGCAGCAGACCCTGCGCGCCGTAGACGGTCAGCGCGAGGCCCGCGGAGGCGAGCACGAAGCCGCGCCGCGAGAGCCCGGTGCCGGCCGGCGCCGGCATCCCCGGCAGCGTTTGCGGCAGGCCGCGTCCGGCCGCGGCCGCGCCGGCGCGCAGGAACGCCGAGCGGTCGAAGTCGCGGCAGGCGCAGGCCTGCTGTGCGGGCGTGTCGCTCATCTCAGCAGGCCTGGTAGTCGGGGCTCGCGACGACGAGGGCGCGCAGCGCGTTCAGCGCGATCACGGGGTACTGCTCGGACTCCCACTGCGCGGTGGCGGCGTCGAAGCCGGCCGACTGCGCGTAGGCGCGAAGCGCGGCGACGGTCGGCTTGCTGAGCGTCGGCGAGCCCCAGTAGCGGATCGCGTGCTCGGTCAGCGTGCGCGCGTCGGCGAGCGGCTTCGTCTTGCTCGGGTCGAGCACCTGCTTGGGGGTGATCATCTGCGAGGTCAGGTTGAAACGGCCGAGCCAGGTCGCCGTGTTCAGCCACTGCGTCGGGTCCCAGCCGCCGACGTTCGGCGGGTAGAAGGGCGTCTGGCCGACCAGGCCCGACTCCCAGACCCAGGCGTCGGTGTCAACACCCGGACCGTGTGGCGGGGTCGTAACGCCACCAGTGAAACAACCAGTGTGCGCGGACGCTTTCGGGCCGCGTGAGCGGGCCGAAAACGACCGCCGTGAGGCGTAAAGCCCGGACGCGTGTTTCGGGCACGAGCCGCGGATGCGCCTGACGCGCCGCCCGGGCGCGGCGGATGACTGCCGCGTCGGGGCGGCTGGGACGAGAGCTGGCATCGCCGGGGATTGTCTCACCGGCCGGCGACAGGCTCGATGGTTGTTCTAGCCGCGGTAGGCGCGGCCGCGGGGGAGGACGCGCATGATGTTGACGGTGCGGGTGGCGGGGTCGCGCGTGAAGCGGACGCGCCAGTCCCCGACGCGCAGCCGCCATTCGTTCTGGCGGCCGGTGAGGCGGCGGACGTCGCCGGCTGGGGGTTGGGTGCGCAGGCCGTCGAGGGCGGCGATCACGCGGGCGCGGACCGGCGCGTCAAGGCGGCGGAGGTCGCGTTGCGCGGAGCGGGTGAGCTCGACGCGCCAGGGCTCGCTCAAGCGAACTCGCGGCGGATCTCATCCAGGCTGACCGTCTCGCCGCGAGCGAGCTCCTCGCGCGCGATCTGGACGGCGGCCTCTTCCTCCGGGGTGGTTGGCTCGTCGTCGAGCGGCGCGTTCTCGAGCAGCACTGTGAGCGCGTCGCGCTGGCCGGGTTGGCGGCTGGCAAGGTAGTCGAGGGTGTCGGCGGCCTCGGCTTCTGAGAGCTTCTCGACGCGTTCGCGGAGCTGTTCTTTCGCGGTCATGGCCTGCTCAACGGTAGCGCGCCGTGGTGTCGCTGGCGAGTGTTGCGGGTTCATGGCGGCGGATGCCCCCAGGTTGTTTCACCGTTGGGTGATACTGTGTGATGCGACGCGTAGCGAGCGTCTGGGAAGCCTTTTGAGTGCTGCGAAGGCTCAGGTCTGGGAGCTGTGGTGGGGTTGGTTGCGGGCGGCGGGGTGCGTCTGGGTGTGGATGGCTTGGAGGCTGCGCAGCGAGACGTGGGTGTAGATCTGGGTGGTTGAGAGCTCGGCGTGGCCGAGCATCTCCTGGATGTGGCGGATGTCAGCGCCACCGTCGAGCATCAAGGTCGCCATCGTGTGCCGGAACGCGTGGCAGCTCCCCGGCTTGCCTGTGGCGGTGCGGATGTAGCGCCCGACGCGCTCGGTCAGATGATCGGGGGTGATGTCGTCCCCGGCGACCGTCAAGAACAGGATCCCGTGGTCGGGGTCGCTGGCGAGCTGGGGGCGTGCGTCGGTCTGGTAGCGGGCGACCCAGGCGAGGGCGCGTTCGCCGATCGGGATGACGCGGTCGCGGCGGCCCTTGCCCTGCTCGACCAGCACCGTGCGGCGGGCGGTGTCGATGTCGCTGGTCCGCAGCCGGCAGAGTTCGCTGCGGCGCATCCCGGTCGAGTAGAGGACCTCCATGATCGTCCGGTCACGCAACCCAACCGGATCGCCGAGATCCGGTATGGCCAGGATCGTCTCGACCTCCTGGTGGCTGAGGATCACCTTGGGCAGGCGCCGCTCGACACGTGGCGGGACGAGTTCGCTGGCGGGGTTGAGCAGGATCCGGTTCTGCCTGGCGAGCCAGCGAAACAGGCTCTTGACCGGGACGAGGTAGCCCGCCTGGGTGCGCAAAGAGAGCGGCGCGCCGTCCTGCTTGCGGTAGTAGAACAGCGAACGCTGATAGCGCTCCAACACCGCGCCGGTCACCTCGCCCGGATGTCGGATGCCGCGCTCTGTGAGCCACGCGACCAACAGGGCGAGCGAACGTGAGCGGTAGGCGACGGTGTAGCGGCTAAAGCCCTGCGCCTCGATCGCCGCCAGATACTCGTTCACCGCCGCAGCGATCGGCGAGGCGTCCGCAAGCGGGTGGGTGACCAGGCGATGCGAATGGCCGGGCTGGCCGCGACGCGCCATCAGCCGGCCCCGCCAGCGCTGCGAAGCTCGCGCCCGGCGAGCGCGAACTCGCCCCGACCGCCTGGCGACCGGGCCCCGCCCGGGTGCCGACCAGCCCCCGACCGATCATCGCTGAGGCCCGACCGATCCGCGTCATAGACATGCGGCTCCTCAACCGGGGGCGCTCCGACGTCGAGGGTGTCGGGGTCGATCAGCCCCGCGAGGTGTGGGCCGTCGTCGCCTTGGCTGTCGCCGTCCCACGCGAGCTCGTAGACGAACGCGCCGTGTGGGCCGCGGTGCGCCCACACCAACTCCAGCGAGACCAGGCGCGCGAGGTGGACCTTCAACTGCGTGTCACCCCAACCCAGCAGCTCGCGCAGCTGGCGGCGAGTGAAGCGGACCCGCTCGCGCGCCACCCCGCGCTCGGCCGCCTCACCGGCAACAAGCTGCTCGATCAGGTCAAGCAGGCGGCGGGCGCCCGGCGGCAGCTCGTCGAGTGAGCGGCCGAGCACACGGTGCGCGAGCCGGTTCGCCAACCGGATGTCCTCAGCTGTGGCTTCGATGTAGGCGACCTCGCCGCCGTCGACCGACGCGGTCTTGCGGGCACGCTGGTGCTGGTGCAAGAGAGCGACCGTCCGGATCAGCGTCAGATACTTCAAATGATCACGCCGCGTGCGCGTCCTTTGGTCTGAGAACGTGAGACGCGTCGCGAAAGGGTTCACGACCGCCAGCGGCTCAAGCAAGCGCTGAGCGTCCTGGTGGACCTTCAACACCCGCTCGCGCTCGCGACCGGCCAACAGGCCGGTGAGGGTTTCGCGTTCGCGTTGGCGCTCGTGGATCGCCCTGGTTTGCTCGCGCTCCTCATCCACCGAGAGCACGATGCAGCGGTTCAACAGCTCCTCGTCGACATCCACCTGGGTCGTCGTGAGGAAGATCGCGACCGGACCACGAACACGATAGGAGTGCGTCACGAGGCGGCCGCTCGCCGGATCCTTGCCAGTCGAGGCGATCGACAGCTCCCCCTCCGACTGCAACAGCTTCAACGCGTAAGCGGCGCGCTCCGCGCCCTCCTCCTCAGCGACCGCCAACACCTTGTGCGCCAGATCGCTCTCGCCCATGTAAAACAACGACTGGCCGGTCATCGCTGAGAACTGGACGCGCTCCTCCGCGGGGACCATCGCCAGCACCGCCTCCACAAGCGCCGACTTCCCCGCCGCCGAGGTGCTCTGAAGGATCACCGCGAGCGGACGATCCAGCTTGCGTGAGACCGCGGCGAGGTAGCCGACCAGACAGTTCGCCTGCTCACCAACCACCCCGACCCGGCCGAAATCACCGACGATCCGCTCGGTCAAATTCGGGTCGCGGAGCAGCTCGAGCGCCGCCTCACGCTCGCCATCGGTCAGCGCCACCTCGGGCTGTGCAGGCTGCTGGGCGGCGCGGACCGCCTGCTCCGCGTGCTCCTCACAGACCAGCAGCACGCGTCCCAGATCCCGGGCGATCAGCTCCTCCGCCAACCCCAACTCGTCGGCGGCCTGACGCGCGAACACCCCCCGCGCCCTCGCCGAATACAAGTCGAGCGTGTCGACATGAAACACACGCCCATGCCGCGGGTCCTCCCGGGCGACCAGCACGTTCAACCGCAACACCTCAAACGACGTCACCCGCCCAAGACCCCGCACCCGCCAGTGGCGCCCATCGATCTCGACGCGCAGCTCGTCGCCGACAAGCTCCACCGCCGGCCTCGCCCCCGACGGCGAGACAGGCGCCGGCCGCGGCTTGGCGGCTGGGAAAGGATCAGGCACCCCCGGACGCCCGCCCCGCTCTCCCTCGCCGGCCTGGCGCTCCGAAGCGACCGCCTCGACCGCAACGATCGGCGCCCGGGCCGGCGCCGCGCCGATCCTGACCGCGGCCCCCAGCAGCTCGCCGAGCGCGTCGGCGGGATCCTCGACGCTCGCCGCAAACGCGTTCGCGTCCAGGCCCGCGGGGAACAGGACGCGGAAGCACTCGATCCCCCCGCCACCCAGCCGCTGGGCGAGCTTGGCGGCGCCGCGATCGCCCGCCTCGTCACAGTCGTAGGCGATCAGGACCCGCTCGACACCGGCGTCGCGCAGCGCGGCGTGGTGCTCGTCGGTGAACCCGTCCGCGCCGTAAGCCGCGGTCACGTGACGGTGGCCGTGCGCCCAGAACGTCAGCGCGTCGATCAGCGACTCGCAGACGACCAGCTCGCCGGCCGCTGCGGTGAGCGCCTGGTGGTTGAACACGCCGCGCCGCGGACCCGGCAAATACAAATGCGCCGGAGTCCCCGCCCGCAAATCATCACGAACCTTGCGCCCGTAAAGCTGCACCACCGACCCGTCGCGATCCTCGACCGGGATCACCAGCGACCCCGACAGATGCTCATGCCCAGACTCCCGCAACACCCCCAACCGCTGCAACCGCCCGCGCAGCTCCGCGCCCGCCTGACGATTCTTCGCCGGCAACCGATAGCCCAACGTGCGATTCGCGAACCCCAGCCGAAACCGCCCGACCAGCTCCCCGTCGCCCAGCCCGCGCCGCTCCAAATAGCCGAGCGCCTCCAGGCTCCCCTTCAGCGTCTGCGCGTAGAACCCGACCACACGATCAAGCAGCTCGCTGTCACCCGCGCCCGACCCCACCGGCGAGGGGAGCCTGGTGACTGTCGAGCGCACCGCCCGCCCATCGGCCACTCGAGAGGGCGCGACACCGTCCCTGAGCAGCTCGACCGCGTGACGAAACGACACGCCCTCACAGCGCATCACCCAGTCGATCACCGACCCGCCCGCCTGGCACGCCCCCAAGCAATGCCACAGATTCTTGCCCGGCGAGACCACCAGCGACGGCGAACGATCCTCGTGAAACGGACACCGCCCGACAAGGTCCTTGCCCTGCGCGCGCAGCTCCACCCCGGCCGCCTCGACCAGCCGCTGAAGCGAGACCTCCTCCTTCAGCCGCTCAACCTCACGCTCCGCAACCCGCACCATACCGCTCTCCAGCCGACCCCTGTCAAGTAGAAATTATGCGCGACTAGGGATATCATATCTGCGATGTTCGGTCGAGCACTCCCGCACCCCACCCATACCGTCCAGCGAGCACCACCGGACCTGCTCGAGATGGACTTCCCCCAACGCCTAGCAGCGCTACGCAAGGAACGCGCGCTCACCCAACAAGCGCTCGCCGACCACGTCGGCGTCCACGTCTCCCAGATCCGCCGCTACGAAGCAGGCGACAGCGCACCCACGCTCGACGTCCTGCGCAAACTCGCGATCGCGCTCTCAGTCAGCGCAGATACGCTCGTCTTCGACAAAGACGAACGCGGCCCCGACGACGACCTCCGCCTCCAATTCGAAGCCGCGACCCGCCTCGACCCCGACGAAAAACACCTCATCCGCGAACTCATCGAAGGCATCCTCATCAAACACGAAGCCAAACGCTGGGCCGCATAACGCCGGAAGAACGCCCGCCGTGTCCACCAGCGTCCGGCCTCCCGACACTTTTCGCACCACAACCGCCGAGACCGGCTACTCGGTGGGCGCGGGAACCAGCAAGCTCGGGGAAATCTCCACGCTAGTTCCGTCCTCGAACTCGATGATGAGGAGATCGCGATCGCGAACCCCTAAGCCCACCACCCAGGCCTTGGCCCCCGGGCGATACTCCGTCGGCGCATCGGCGGCCACTACGACCTCGTCTCCCCATGTGGGCTCGCTCACTTCGCCGGCAGCCATGGTGTCCCATCGGGGTTGGTGATCCCGGGCACGTGAATGTGTGGTGCCTGGGCCCGAGGATCTGCATGCGACGGGTGTCCGTCGTCGAGACGCTCTCCGGTTGGCTCGCCAGTGTCATCGCGCACCTGTAGCCACTTGCTATCAGATGAGCCGGTCATCGATTCACCAGGCTCCAGATCGAAGACATCACCACCGGGCGTAACCACATTGACCGGACTGTCGACCGGTCCAGCGAACGGATTGGTATTCCCAAGTGCGCCTGCGTCTCCTGCGTCGCCGAACAGGCCCGCGCCGGCGGTTGCGGCGAGGGCTTCGGCGCCGAAGTCGAGTTCGCCAATGTCGTAGGAGGCGTTGAGGCCGGCGCCGCAGAACGGTTGGGAGATTCCGAACACGCCGAAAGTGGCGGCGTTCGCGAACCCAGCAGCAAAGTTGACGGCTCCCTCAGCACCGGCGACGGGGTTGACGTTGACGCAGCCGATGCCGAACGGCCCGCAGATTTGGAACAGCCCCGTGGGGTCGATGTTGTCGGTGGGGTTGTCGCCGGCGTAGTCATATGTGGCGCCGGTGATCGCGACCGCCGGGTCAACAGACAGGAACTGGCCGCTGGCGGGGTCATACCAACGCGCCCGCATGTAGACGAGGCCGCTATCGGGGTCAACACCCGGACCGTGTGGCGGGGTCGTAACGCCACCAGTGAAACAACCAGTGTGCGCGGACGCTTTCGGGCCGCGTGAGCGGGCCGAAAACGACCGCCGTGAGGCGTAAAGCCCGGACGCGTGTTTCGGGCACGAGCCGCGGATGCGCCTGACGCGCCGCCCGGGCGCGGCGGCCGGCGGGCTTGAGAATCGCCGCGGCCGAGCGGCTGGGGTGAGAGCGGTCTGGCTGGCTGGCCGGGCTCGCGAGCGTGGGGGTGCGGGCTGGCGGCGGGCGCGGGCGGTGGC
>CAWBGR010000008.1:0-63626 GCA_963788385.1 uncultured Solirubrobacterales bacterium | reverse complement strand
CCAACGCGCTAGCGACGGCCGTGCCGGGTGGCGCCACTGCTTTGTCGCCATTGCGGTCGCTCGATGTGGTTCGAGCTGGGGCAGAAAGCAATCGCTGAGCGAACGCATGGGTCGACTCCCGACGGTCACGGTCGCCGGTAAACCGCCTGGACGGCGTGAAGGGCCCCCGACCCTGTCGCCGCAGCCGCCCCTTGGGATCGCGACTGGCCGCCTTCGAACTCGGACCACGCTTTCGGCGTTTGAGAGTATCGGTCCGTCTCCGTCCGACCGTAGCCTTAGAAACCATGCCCGAGCTTGGTGGAGAGCTGCTCGACGTGGACGAAGTTGCCGGAGTACTGGGCGTGGAACGGGCGCGTATCGAGCGGTGGCTTGAGATGGGGGCTTTGCCTCGCATAGGCACGCCGGAGGGACCAAAGTTCAGGCGCGTGGACCTCGAACGGGTTGCCGCTCCCACCATCAGCCCACGCTCGGTTTCGGAGTGCTTAGGCCTTCCAGAGGCTGCCACCGCTCCGCTGATCGACCATATGGAGCGGGCTGGCGCCTCAATCCGGTCCCGTGTTTTCGAGACGCAAGCCAAGCTGCGCCCGCTCTTTCACTACACGAGCAGCGACGTGGCGCTAGACCACGTCCTCCCAGAGGGCCGACTGCGGCTCAGCGCGCCTCGCGGCATGAACGACCCGTTCGAGTCCGAGCCCATCTCGGTTTCGATGATCTTCGACGATCCCGCCGATGCCGACCGTCACTTCCCACGCGCTGCAATGTTCCAGGAGGCGAGCGATCTCCTCCGCGACCGTTGCCGCCTCTCATGCCTCACGAGGTCCGGCCCATACGACTACGGACCTGTCGGCTTCGGCGACGGCTTCGCCAGGGCGCGGATGTGGGCCCAATACGCGCAGAACCACAGCGGCGTCTGCCTTGCATTGGATCAGCGAGCGTTACGCGATGCGGCGCGCAAGATGGCGGCGGCGCGCGGCCTCAGGCTCTACGAGGCCCCAATCACGTATCGCAGCGAGGGCGGGCTTGAGCGCCCCGTCGCGCTTCCATTTTCGCGAGCCTCGGACGATATGCCGGGCCTTGTTGCAGACATCTTCCCGGTGGTGGTCGGGCACCTGTACTTCAGCAAGGCCTGGGGATGGAGCACCGAAACCGAGTATCGGTTCCTCATGCACGGTGACGTGAACGAGCACGAGTACATCGACGTGCGCGGAGCGCTCACCGGCGTCTTCTGTGGACCGAAATTCCCTAATGCGCGCCTGAGGGACATCGTCTCCAGGTCTCCTGAACTAACGCAAGCTGGCCGGGTGTTCCAGCTTGGGTGGAGGAACGGCGTGACTCAGGTCAGCCCGGTCCATGCATCCGCTGTCAGCCCGGGTCCCGAGTGGCACATTCCGGCCGCGCCGGAGGAACCCCTTACGGACTCGTCGGTATAGGAGTTGGCGACCGAGCCTGCCGCCTGACGACTACTTTCGTCGGGAAGCCGGCGAGCAGCCGGCGATAAACGTGCGCCAGAGCGAGCGTCGCCGGAGTGCTCCTTCTCGCGCGCAAAGCGACGGCAGCGATCCTGGCCTGCGCACAGCCCGACGCATGACGTCCAGCCCGACGTAGCCTGGCCGCCGTGCGAGCTATCTTCCCCGCCGTGGCGACACTCGCCCCCCTGTTCAATCGGCGTCCGCTTCGCGATCTGTGCGACGAGAAGCGGGACGGCATCGTCGCGGAGGTCGCCGGAACGCTCGAAGACCATGTGCTCGAAGCGGTCGTGGATGAGTGGGCGGAAGCGTTGGCTGCCCGCTACGGTCTCGAGGCGCCTCGCTTGCGTCCAGGCGATCGTTGGCGTGAAGAGCGAGACGTGCAGTTCGCGCGTTCGGCGGTTCCCGGCTCGGGATGGATCCCTGGCAAGAGCGTCGTGGTTCACGTTCCGTTCGACGGCGATCCAGAGATCTTCTTCCTGACGCCGAACCAGTTCACGTTGAATCCGCCGACTGCTGCGGTAGCGGGGTCGGATCTTCTCCTGCACTTCGAGTATCCGCTTGAATCGCCGCCTCCGGACATCGGCGCATCGGTAGACCGTGTGATTGGCCAGATCGATGGGTGGCTCGCTGCTGCCCAGAACGACTGCAACGTTCACAACGCGAGCCTCAGGGCACATGCCCATAGCGCCATCGAACGTCGGCGCCGGGGCATACTCGAACATCGCAAAGCCATGGACGAGTCCGGGATCCCTCTCGGACCGCCTGGTGAGGACAAGCCTCGGATCGTCGAGGCGATCGAGCGGCGGCCGTCACCGCTGCCGCCGACTCCCGGATCGTCGGAGCCAATCGACCTTGATCCGTCACTCCCCGAGAAGACATTCCCGGACATCCTCCGTGCGATTGCTCAGGCAGGCCGTGACATGGAGCGCAGTCCCGCGACCTACGCCGGGCATTCCGAAGAGGATCGTCGTCAGATCCTGCTGCTCGCCCTCAACCAGACCTACCGTGGCCTCACGACGGCCGAAGCGTTCAATGTCACCGGCAAGACGGATCTGCGGATCGTCTTCGAAGGACGGAACCTGTTCATCGCGGAATGCAAGATCTGGGATGGTGAGAAATCGTTCACTGATGCCGTCGACCAAGTCCTCAGCTACGGCAGCTGGCATGACACGAAGCTCGCCTTGGTCGTGTTCGTTCGTGCGAAGGGTCTCACGGCTGTCATCGAGAAAGCCAAGGCGGCGCTGAGCGCGCATCAGCAGTTCGACGCTTGGGCCGAGACCTCCGACGCCGCAGAGCTTTGGGCGAAGATGCACGGGCAGGGCGACCCGCAGCGCATTGTCGACTTGGCGGTCCAGCTCATTCACACACCGGCCGCCTGATAGGCGCCTTCGGGCGAGCCCGGCGGTCGGTCGATGCGCGGGGTCGGCGTCGACCGACTGTATGTTGGGATCGCTTGGTGTGTTCGCTAGGCCGTGAGAGACTGCGGCCGTGGACACGGTCGATCAGGGCTTGGCGTCGTTCTGGATCTAGCCCGCGGCCCGCTGCTGCCGGTCGCGCCAAGGAGCAGTATTGGGGCCTCCTGGTGTGCGCCTCAACGAGCGCGGGGTCCGAGCTATTTTGCGAGCGGGAAGAGAGCGCTCCGCGCACTCTCAACAGCGTCCAACACGAGCTTCATCTGAGTGAGTTCGGTCTTGGTCAGGGGACGAGCGAGCGGCGACGACCCCGGTGCTTCGCTCAACCTCATTAGCCGTACCGCCTCGGCATCTGCGATGAGCAGCTCGGCGGCATTGACAGCCATCCAGTCATCGACTCCAGCGGCGAGGATCAGCCGGTGCTCGTTGTCGAGCGGAGGCGGCGGTGCGGGATCATCTAGCCACCAGTGCCCGTTGTGCGCTGCGAACAAGCAGTGGACGGCAGCCCGAGCGAGCTGGTCGTTGAGCATCCGTGCGGCACCGCGGCGCGCGAGTTGCGTTTCCTCCAGCCCTGCGAGTCGGTGGCGCTCGAACTCATCGTGGTTGAGCTGGCCTTGGTGGATCGCGACCGCCTCTGTCTGTTTCATCGCGTAGGTCGCCCGTCGCTTCTCCAACTGGAACTGCAGGACGCCGGTCAGCGTGCCTCCGACCACGGTGCCGCCGATCGCGCTCCCGGCACCGATCAGTGCGACGGTGAGTTCGGACATGCCCACGGCGTCAAGGGTAGAACAAGCCCCCCAATGTTGGGGACCGAGCCGTCCTCGACCGTCCGTCAGCTACCGCCGCCGCGGGGCGAGCAAGCGCGGGCCGCCGCAGAGTGTCGGATTCGCGAAAGCAGGCGCCCGGCCACCCGATCTCCAGGTGCCTGAGTTGGACGAGGACGAGGCACGACCGGAAGTGACGTGCTGGCTCCTGCATCACTCTGGGTGAGCGGGCAGCGGGAGCGACGCCGGGGCGCTCCCGCTGCCGTTGGGCGTTAGAGCTGGAGTCCGGCGGTGGCGGACATCATCGGGGCCCGCCGGGCGTGGACCGTCGCGATGATTTCTTCGGTGTCGATGCCTTGGAGGTAGACGCTGGTGGTGCCGAGGTTGGCGTGTCCGAGCTGGCGTTGGATCACGTTGAGCGGTACGCCTTCTCGGGCGAGCTCGACGGCGTGCGCGTGGCGCAGCTGGTGTGGCGCGAACCGTCGGCGCACGCCGGCGTGGACGCCGAGGCGCCGGAACTCGACGCGGACTGAGGCGCTCGCCCAAGCCCTGCCGCGTGTTGGGCCGTCGATCACGCAGAACAGCGGCCCGACCGGGAGCTCCACTCGTTGACTGAGCCAGGGTGTGAGTTGTTCCCAGCCCCAGGTGTCCATGCCGACCTCGCGTCGGCGGCCGCCTTTGCCGCGGCGAACCAGCAGCGACCCGCGCCGCTGGTCAAGATCTTGCTCCCCGAGCGATAGCGCTTCCTGGACGCGCAGGCCGCCGCGCCACAGCACGGCGATCAGCGCCCGGACTCTCGACCCGTGACGGTCGTCGCCGGCTTTGCGCATCACAGCGATGATCTCCTCGATCGTCGGCGGGTCGGCGGGGTACTGCTGACCCTTGTTGCGTGGCGGACGACCAGCGTGGTAGCCAGGCAGCGTCGCTGGCGAACGGCGACGGCCAGCAGAATCGAGCAGCGGTGTAACGGTCATGGGATCCTCCTCCCAATCGCAGTGCGGACAGAGCACGCCGCTGTAGCAGCATTAGCCTGCTCGCGCGCGTTCGCCGTTTGAGTTCCGTACCAGTCGCGCGCTACCCTGGAAGGCGTGAAGCGTCCGCAAGACACCACAGCCACGGCCGAAAAGCCCGCGCTCAGCGACCAGCAGCGCGCGGCGCGTCTCGATCTGCTCGCCGAGCGGCTGCTCAGCCCTGACGGGCTGGATCGCGACACGCTCGCCCGGATCGAACAGCTGACCGACGAGCCGTAGCCGCGCGTGAACGCGCACGAGCTGCTGCGATCAGACGCGCCGTTCGTCGCTGACACCTCAGCTTGGTGGCGCGCGAGCATGCTACCCCCGGAGCTCGCGGACCTGCTCAGCAAGGCCGTCCGCGAGGATCGGCTATGGATCACGCCGATCGTGCGGATGGAGATCCTCTACTCCGCGCGTACCAGCTCCGAGTATGTCGCGCTCGAGCTGGAACTCGACGCGCTAAAGATTCTGCGAAACGATCGAGCCGTCGCCGACGCCGCCATGAGCGCGTTGGCCGAACTCGCCGCTCACAGCGACGGGTACCACCGCGTGCCGCTCACCGACGCGCTCATCGCCGCAGCCGCGGCCGAGCACGGCGGACTCGCGGTGCTCCACCACGACACCCACTTCGTGCGCCTCACCAAGACGCTCGCCTTCGAAAGCGACCGTGACCGCCGGCTCCCGCATCGCCCACGCGAAACGGAAGCGACCAAACCTCAGCACCCACGACCGGTCCTCGTCCGCTGCAGGCGTGTCGCCGGGTCCGGGGCGGACGCGTCCTTCTGAGGACGAAAGCACGCGTCCCGGGTCTGCTGCGCTCACGCCTGTGTCCGTCGCAAAGCGATCGCGCCCACAGGCAGTCTCGCCTGCGAAAGCACGCGTCCCAGCTTCGCGCGCTGCAGGGGCCGCCCTCGTGATCGCTGGCGTGGGACGCAGTCGGAAGTCACAGCGAACGCGATGCAGCGACCGGCCCAGCAGCTACGGGATGCTGGCGACGACGTCTTGGCGCACCGTGTCCCCCTGCGGGATGTCGACCGTCTGCGCGGGCGTTGTGAGCGGAACACCGCCGGCCACCGCATCCGCGAAAGTGCCGGTGATCGTGTAGCTGCCCGGCGCCAGCCGGAAGTGCGCCAGCTGGCCCTCCGCCACGGTCTGCTTGGCGACCCTCGCCCCGGTCGCGCGATCGGTGAGGGTGATGGTTCCGGCCGAGGGCGTTCCGACGAAGCTCCAACAGCGCGCGGCCGAGTACAGAGAGACCGGGCCTCCGGCGAGGAACAGCCCGCTCACGAGCTCCGTCGGCCCGCTCTTGATGAGTGGTTCATGTGGTGGCGGCCCGGGGGAGCGCAGCGTCATGCAGAGCGGACCGAGGCGCAGGTCGATGGTCGATCCGCGCGGGCCGCGGCGCGCCGCCTGGCTCGCGACCACGCGCAGCGCGTCGTCCTGGCTGCCCGGATTCGACACGCTCAGGCGGCAGCCGGCCCGCGCCGCCTTCAAGCGCGCTGCCGCGAGCGTCAATCCGCGCAGCGCCGGGGCAGGGCGACAGTTCGCCGCCGCGGTGGCGGCACGCGGGGTGCTCCCCGGCGCAGCATGCCGCGTGACGACGGCGCCCGCCGCGCACGCGGACAGGGCGATCGCGACGCCACACGCCGCCGTCGCGCAGGCACCGGCAACCAGCCGTGGTGACCGTGCACCGCTCATCGCGATTGCGCTGCCTGCAAGGCTGATTTCGCCCCCTTGCGTGCTGCTCGCAGCCGGCTGGGGTGGCGCCTCGCCAGGGGTGGCGAGAATCGGTTCCTCCTCGACCACCACGGCCGCCGCACACCACGCAACCAGCCGCGCGAAGGTTCGACGTGCACGCAGCAGAACTTCGGGGTTAGCGAGCATCTGCCTCATCCTCGTTGTAGATAGTGGACGTAGATGCATGTCAAGGAACTGTTGGCGGCCGCAACCATGCCGGCAGGCACTCCGCTTCGACTCGCGCGACTGCTGGCGCCGCCGGGTTGATGCCCTGGGCGCGGACCATTGCGACCGACACGTGGCCGTTCGCGGTCGGATAGGGGAAGTTCCTCACGCCATGCGTGCGCATGCAGCTGGCGAACGCGATGCGCGGGCCGGCCTGCAGCTCGTTTTGATCTCCGCACTTCTTCGCGGCCGTTTGAACAGCGGGCGTGGTGGGGTTGATGCGCGCGGTGAAGGAGATACGGACGGTTCCGTTGATGAGCTCGGGTTCGGGGTATTTGGGCACACCGTTTGCCCGCATGCACGCCGCGGCTTGCAGCGCTGTGTGGAACGCCTGGTGTGTCACGCCGGCACCGCTCGAGCCGCCGCAGCCCGCGAGCAGCGCAGCAACGAGTAGCGCGCCGGCGATCGGGAAGCCGGCGGTGCTCGTCATCGGCCGATCACGACGGCAGTTGGGCTCCAAAGGGCTCCTGTTCGGTGTGATAGGTGGACCTGACGAACTTCTGTCGCGCTCGATGGCTGCGCCTCTTCGCGGCTGGCTGGAAAGCAGGCGCGCTGGGGTTGATTGGTGCGCCTCATCCACCGATCGGGTATGCGGATCAGCCGCCATCGAACGCGGACGGTGCTTTGCACTTCTTCGCCGCCCGCTGGTAGAACGGCGATTCGGGGAGGTTGCCGAGGGGGAGTCTGATGGTCGCGTTTGCGCCGCTGCCGACGAGCTGGGGATCGGGGAAGTTCGGGACGCCGTTTGCGCGCATGCAGCTCGCGGCTCTCAGTGATATGGAGAACTCCTGGCGCTCTTGCGCCGCGGTTACGTCTGAGGGGAACGGTCCGCAGGCCTTCCCGGCGGACTGCAGTGCCGGCGAGTTCGGGTCCAGATCACCTCCGGGGCTGCCCTGGATCACGAGGTTGCCCTGTCTGTTGGGATCGGGGAAGTCGGGCACTCCGTGCGAGCGCATGCATCGCGAGTAGGCAAGCTCGATGTCCAGGAAGGACTTCACATGGGTGCCGCCGCCACTGGAACTGCTGCCGCCGCAGCCCGCAAGCACTACGGCAGCCAGTATCGCGGCGGCGAGCGCTGCGCAGGCCAACGCGCGGACGCGCTCGTTGCGCGCCTGGTGTCTGACGGCCACCGGCCCGGGGGGCGCGGTCGCACTGATGCGGTTGTTGATCTTCATGCGGGGCTGAGGGTCGTCCATCGAGCCTTCCTGCGAGGCGCCGGTCGCGTGGGGTGCGCTGGTGACAGCTGGCGCGGGCGCGACGCTCATGGTCGGATGTCGTATGTGACGAGCGACCGGGCCGGCAGGGTCGCGGTGAAGACACTGTTCCTCACAGTCGGCCGGGTCTGTGCGGAGTGCTGGTGGGATGTGTCGGTCAGGTACGGCGTGACGTGCGCTGCGTCGAGTCCGTGCAGCGCGAAGGTCGCGGCCTGGCGGCTGGAAGACGTGTTGAGAACGATCACCGCGATCGACCCGTCGCTGTTGCGAAACGCGCTGACCTCAAGTCCCGTGGAGCTCGTTGTCGCGCCGATGCGGACCGCGCCAGGGCGAATGAAGCGGCTGTAGCCAGCGAACGCCCAGAGCCGACCAGAGGCGGAGACGGTGTTGCCCTTGACGTCAACCAGTCCCGTGTTGGGGCCGGTGATGGTCGTTGTGCTCGTGTTCGCGCCCCACAGGTAGAGGAACCCGCCCAGGTTCGCTTTGGTCAAGCCGGTGTATATGTTCTGTGCCCAAGTGAAACCCGACTCCTGTGAGCCGTCGTCCCAGGCCGCGTCAAACGGCCCGGTGTCGAACGGCGCCCACTCGGTCTCCCAGACCGGCTTGCTCCAGCCCTTCAGCGGCGAGTTGGGCGCGAAGAAGTAGCCGTGGCTCGTGAACAGCGCCGTTGCTGTGTTCGCTTGATTGTCGGTCTCGATCGCCGCTGCATACTGCTGCGCCCAGTTCCAGCTGATGCTGGCGCAGCATTCCGCGCGCGTCGAAAGACCGGACCGCGTGAGCGCCTGACCGAGGACCCCCATGAAGTTGGCGGTTTGCGCCGCGCTCATGATCATGCTGTCTTGGGGAGGCGCGATGGTCGTCTCGTTCTCCGGGCCCACGTAGGTGAGCGGTACGCCCGCGGCGGCGTAGTCCTTCGCATATTGCACGAGATAGTTGGCGTAGGCCTGGCGCCAATCGCCGCTCTTACAGCTCGCGCCCGGGACCCCGCACACCGTGCCACCGTGGATTGCCGAGTCGTTGGTTTTCATGAACGCGGGAGCGCTCCAGGCGTCCGCGAAGATATCGCCCACGCCATAGTTGGCCTTGATCTGCTTCGCGAACCACAGCTGCCCCTGGTCCTGGTCGATCTCAGCGAGCGTCAGATACGACGGCTTCGCGGTGGGGCTGCTCGGCGCTTTCGGCTCAATCGTGAACCCCTTGTCGGCGCTGATCTCGTTGCGCAGGATCGTCAGGCCCGCCCCCTGCGCGGGGCTGTAGAGCAAGCTCAGCACCTGTTTTTGGACCGTGGTTGGCGTGTTCATCAGCGCCTTGGCCTGCCCGAACCCCTCGGACACACCGAACCCCGCGATCCGCTGGTACTGCTTGGCAGCGTTGATCGTGACCGTGGCTTGAGCTGACGCGCCGGCCGCGTCAGGAACGCTGCCAAGCGAAGTGGCGAGCGCGAGCGCGACCGCCGCGACCGGCGCACACCATGCAACCAGCCGTCCGAAGGGTCGAAGTGCACGCAGGAGGAGTTCGGTGTTAGCGAGCCGCGTTGGTCCGAAGGCCACGTGGGGAGCGTGCGCCACGCGGGGTTACAGGCCGGTTACCGTGTTAGGTCGCTGTAACCTGCCGTGCGCAATCGTCCCGTACTGTGGTGACCGACCCGACGCTGCAAAAGCCGCCGTGCTTACGGGTGCTCGTTCCGCGCCCGACGGTCCGCTGGCAGCTGACGCTGCTCTACAGCGTGCTGTTCGTGATCTGCGGCGCCGCGCTGCTGGCGATCACCTACTTCCTGTTTCAGAAGTTCGCGTTCATTCCGCCCAAGCAGATCGTCGATCCGAACGGCCGCACCATCGCGCGGTTGGAGGGGGTCCCGACGGCCATAGACGCCCAGCGCTCGATCGGCCTGCACCGCCTGCAGCTCTACTCGGCGATCGCGCTCGGGATCATGGCGATCGTCTCAGTCGTCCTCGGGTGGCTGGTTGCCGGGCGCGTACTGGCGCCGTTTCGGACGATCACAGCGACGACCGAGCGGATCTCGGAAACGAATCTGAACGAGCGCCTCGCGATGAGCGGTCCACGAGACGAGCCGCGCCTGCTCGCTGACACGATCGACCGGTTGCTGGAGCGCTTGGACGCGGCGTTCGAGGCGCAGCGACGGTTCGTCGCGAACGCTTCGCACGAGCTGCGCACCCCGCTGGCGATGATGCGCACAACCCTCGATGTCGCGATCGCCAAGCCCGGCGGTGTACCGCCTCAGACGCTAGAGCTCGACGCCGAGCTGCGCGTCGATCTCGACCACGCCGACGAACTCCTAGAGAGCTTCCTCGCGCTCGCCCGCGCACAGAACGGGCGCGTCGGTGAGCAGGGCCAGGTCGCGTTTGAACCCCTGATTACGGATGCGCTCTGCGCCAGAGCCAAGCAGATCGCCGCCAAGCGGCTCGCCGTCGAGACGCATCTCAGCCCGGTCGAGGTGGCCGGCAACCCCACGCTGCTCGCGCGGATGGTTGACAACGTGATCGAGAACGCAGTGCGCCACAACCAGCCCGACGGCTCGATCCAGCTCACCCTCGCGCCACTCAACGAACAACAAGCGCAGCTCACCATCGACACCGGCGGCCCACTGCTGGACCCGTCCGCCGTGGCGCAGCTCGCCCAGCCGTTCAAACGCCTCGGCCAGGACAGGATCGGATCACCCAACGGACACGGACTAGGCCTCTCGATCGTCGCTGCGGTCGCCGCCGCCCACGATGGCAGCCTCGAGCTCCAAGCCCGCCCCGAAGGCGGACTTCGCGTCCAGATCACGCTTCCCGGCCCAACAACCCAACGACTCGCGGGAGCAACGAGATGAGGGTCCTCGTCGTCGAGGACATGCCCCGCCACGCTAACCGGATAGCCGAAGGCTTGCGCGACCAGCGCATGGCCGTCGACGTCGCGTACGACGGCCACGAGGCGATCGCAAAGGTCAACCTCGTCCCCTACGACGTCGTGCTGCTCGACCGCGACCTCCCCGGCATCCACGGCGACCAGCTCTGCCAGCTGATCACCCACATCGACGATCCGCCGATGATCCTCATGCTCACTGCCGCCGGCGCACCAACCGACCGCGTCAAAGGACTCGAGCTCGGCGCCGACGACTACCTCGCCAAACCGTTCCACTTCCCCGAGCTCGTCCTGCGCATCCGCGCGCTCGCCCGCCGCAAACCCGCCGCCCGCTCGCGCATCCTCCAAGCCGGTGCAATCGAGCTCGACGAGCTCACCGGCAGCGTCACCCGCGACGGACGAACCATCGAGCTCGCCGCGAAAGAGCGGGCCGTCCTCGAAGCCCTGCTCAAAGCCAGCCCGGCCGCGCTCAGCACCGAACAGCTACTCCAGCAGGCATGGGACGAGAACGTCGACCCGTTCACCAACACAGTCAAGGTCACGATCGCCCGACTCAGACGCAAGCTCGGCCAACCCGACGTGATCCGCAACACTCCAGGGGTCGGCTACCGGATCAGCGAAACGCCTTAAGTGCCGGGCCAGCACAACGGCAACGACCCGTTTCGCGATTGCCGTCAGCGTCCAGACCCCCCGGACCCTCAACGCCGCGCGCATCCCATGCGGGTGCCGACCTTCACACCCACGACGGCGGAAAGACCAGCCGTCCATATGGTCTAGCCCCTGCTTTTCGTGCAATGGAGTTCCCCCGGTTCGGTGTCCACGAAACCGGGGGAACTCCAACCTCGGCGTTCTGGCCGGCACGCGGGAGCGCGCGGTCGGCAGGTCTGAATGGGCCACTGGCTGGCTCCAGTGGCCCAAACTCCGTGAAACACCCGCAGACTCCGTAAAACTCGGTTCCGGACGCTGAAGCCCCATTGTGCGCATTTGCAGGCAGAACGGGCGTTTTCGCGCGGGGTGACGTATCGCTTCACACGCGAGAGGTCGCTGGTTCGAAACCAGCCGTGCCCATCAAAACAGGCTGCAAGCGGCCGCGTTTTTCAGATCGCACTCCGGTTTGGTCGGCCGGCTTGCTCCGGATTGGTCGTGACCGTCGCCAGCGGCCGACGGCGTGAGCGCTGCCGCAACGCCAAGCGTGAGCAGACACTCGCGCCACACGCATGAAGGTCGTCCGACTCGGCCGTCTCGCCGGCCCCCTCAGCCGAGTTGGGTGACGGTGGTGCGCAGTCGGTCCAGGGCTGTGCGTGTGAGTTCACCCAGCTCCTGGTGATTGTCTGGCATGAGCCATGCGGTGTAGGCCTCCTTGAATGCGAGGACGCCCAACTCCGCTGCGACGCTGGCCGCCGAGTCGGGCACGCCACGGGCGCGTAGCGCGCCTGCCATGGCTGCTGCTAAGCCGACCTGTTTGAGCGCGGAGCGTTCTTGGAGTTCGGTGCTGGTCGCAATGACGGCTTGGAGGCGGGGCGCGAGCTCGCGATTGAACGGCCCCATCGCCTCGGCCGCGCGCTCTAGTCCCGCAGCGACCGCTGTCAGGGGTGTGGCCTTCGCTGGGGCTTGGGAGATGCCTTCAGCGAAGAGCCTCGACAACGTTTCCTGTCCAGCGGTCAGTACGTCGCGCTTGTCGGGGAAGTAGCGGAAGAACGTGCTCTTGGCCAGCCCGGCCCGATCGGCGATCTCGGCAACGGTGGTGTCGTCGAAGCCCTGCTCGGAGAACAGGTGCAGCGCCGCGCTCACCAGCCGTTCGCGCGCATCTGGTTCCCATCGAGGCACGTCGCTCATGGTACTCATGAGACCTTTGTTGCATCACATGCTACCGTGATAGGACTACTATCCCATCACTAGGCTGGAGGTAGACCCATGAGTCGAGCGGTGCTCTACGAGGAGTTCGGGGGCCCTGAGGTGCTGAAACTCCGGGACGTACCGGAGCCGCACGCCGGACCCGGCGAAATCCGGATCCGAGTCGCGGCGGTTGGCCTGAACCCAATGGACCCGGCCTTCGCCGCAATGCCGGAGCTCGCGGCGCGCTTCAAGATCACCCTGCCGTCCGGGTTTGGCTACGACTTCGCCGGCTCTGTCGACGAGGTGGGCCAAGACACCGGCGGATTCACGATCGGCGAGCGCGTGTACGGCGGTGTGATGGAGCGAGCAGCAGCAGACTTCGTCGTGATCAGGACCGACGCGTCGGAAGCCATCTTTCACACTCCCGAAGGACTCAGCGACGAGGTGGCAAGCACGCTGTACATTGCCGGCGCGACCGCGACAGCAGCACTCGCCGCAGTGGACGTCTCGTCGAAGGACACGGTCCTGGTCGGCGGCGCAGCCGGCGGAGTCGGTGTTTTCGTCGTGCAGCTGGCCCGGCTCGCCGGCGCAACGGTAATCGGGACCGCGTCCGAGGGCACGGTCCCGTTCCTGCGCGATCTAGGGGCACAACCAGTCGCCTACGGCGCCGGCCTGGAGGATCGCGTCAGGGCCTGCGCTCCCGAAGGCATCACAGCCGCGCTCGATCTCTTCGGAACCGAGACGATCGAGACCGCACTCGCACTCGGCGTGTCACCCGACCGTATCGCGGCAATCGCCGCCGGCCCAACCCCTCCCGGCGGCGCACGCGCAGTCTTCGCGACCGCCGCCCCGCCCGAATCGGTGCCCCAGATCGCTGCCGCCATCGTGGCGCAAGAACTGGTCGTGCCAATCGCGGCAACGTTCCCAATCGAACAGATCAGCGAGGCGGCGGCGCTACAGGCAGGCCGCCACGCCCACGGCAAAATCGTTGTCACGCTCTAGACCGGTATGAGTCGCCGATCGGCGGGCGCAAGCGAGCGTGAGCCCGCGTCCGGCCGGCGCGCATGGTCCTCGTCCGCAGCGGTCGCCCGCGCCAGCCTGCGCTCGCTGCCCCGGATCGTGTGATCGTGGTCGAGGTTGCGGCGCGCGCGTCGGCGTGAGCACTCGCCGCCAGCGCCGGCGATCACAACTGCGCGTTTCTCGAGATCGCTGACAGCGCCGGGTCGCACGTCGTGCGGTCAATTCGCTTGGAGCGACACTCGCTTCGGCAGGCCATTGCGGGCGCCCGTTTGGGTCGGCTCGACGCGCTCGGTCTCGTGATGCCGATCACGCGCCCGGTTTCCGCAAAGAGGTCTTGGTGGGACTTGCGCGGAGGAAACGCGTCCGGTGGAAGGCAGGTCAGCCGACCTCGTACCTGATGTGGGTGACGCTGGGCGCGTCGACTGCCCGGATCTGTTTGAGCTTGAGCATCCCGCGGTCGAGATCCGCGAAGAGGCGCTCACCGCTACCGAGGATCAGTGGCGCGATCGAGATGTCAATCTCGTCCACCAACCCTGCGGCCAGGTAGTGGTTGACTACCGCCGCGCCGCCGGCCAGCGAGACGTCGCGTCCTTGCGCGGCGTCGGTCGCTTGCCTCAGCGCGGACTCGATCCCGTCGCTGACGAAATGAAAGGTGGTGCCGCCTTGCATCTGGAGTGGCTCGCGCGGGTGGTGGGTGAGCACGAACACCGGTTGGTGAAATGGAGGATTCTCGCCCCACCAACCCCGCCAAGACTCATCCCTCCAGGGACCCCGGACCGGCCCGAACATGTTGCGCCCCATTATCGTGGCGCCTACGTTCGCCAAGCGCTGCTCGACCACCGGAGAGCTGGCATTCACGTCGCCGCCCTCCTCGCCATGCATCTCCCGAAACGCCTTGAGCGGGAAGAACCACTCGTGCAATGCCATCCCGCCCAGTCCGAGCGGGTTCTCCTCGCTCTGGTCGGGACCCGCGACATAGCCGTCCAGCGACATCGTGATCGTCAGTCTGAGCTTGCTCAAGTCAACTCCTCTCTGGCCCTCGAGCGACTCCGCCGTCGAGGTGGGCGCCGAGTGCGTCGATCAGCGCGTTGGTGCCGTGCTCCCGCTCGGCTGGGTTGTCGCGTCCGTCGAGGAATACGCCGTGTTCGGTGAGCGTCAGTCGCGTACCCTCGCCGGCTGCCTCGACTTCGACGGTCGCGAGCGAGACGGAGATCCGGTCTTCGTTCTGGTGCATGTCGTAGGCGTAGACGATCCGTTTCCCGGGCACGATGTCCTGGTAGACAGCGTCGTAGGTATAGATAGGGCCGTTGTCTGCTATCGCCATCGAGAGGTGCTCGCGGCCACCCTCGCGAAACTCGAGCGAGTAGGACCCCTCGGGCTTCTCGGGCGGCCCGAACCACTTCGTCTTAGCGGCCTGGTCTGCCCAGGCGTTGAAGACAAGCTGCGGCGAGGCGGCGTAGGTCCGCTCGATCACGAACGTGGAATGCACCGTCGAGCGTTCGCTTCGCTCTGCATAACTCACTCTGCGCTCCCTTCCGCTGGTGGCTGTGGTTGCTCGCTGAGAAACTCCCCAAGCCGATCAAGGGTTCGCTC
The DNA here is from genome assembly GCA_963788385.1 of uncultured Solirubrobacterales bacterium. Lineage (GTDB taxonomy): Bacteria > Actinomycetota > Thermoleophilia > Solirubrobacterales > Solirubrobacteraceae > Palsa-513. Next base: position 48,478 of record CAWBGR010000008.1, on the reverse strand, counting down.
CCAGACGGTTCGCCGCTCGGCGACCCAGCGCTCTGCGGCCCGCAGTGCCACGGGCTCGATCGAGCACGTGCGAACCCGCCCGAGCTTCTGTGAGCGAACGAGGCCGCTGGCCTCAAGCACGTGGAGGTGCTGAACGACTGCGGGGAGCGACATCGCGAGCGGGCGTGCGAGCTCGCTCACGGACGCAGGCCCGCGAGTGAGACGGTCGACCATCGTCCGCCGGCTCGAATCCGCGAGAGCCTGAAACAAGACGTCGATCTCGCGATCAGTGGGCTCGTATTGCTTAAGCACTTGCTTAAGTATAGCACAAGCAGCAGCATGCGCTGCGGCCTAACCGGACGCGAATGGTTGCGGCTAGCGTCTCCCCAAAAGCAGGAGCGTCGCTGACCCTAGACGACGCGCATGCTCCGGAGGAGGAGCAGCACTCGGGGACAGGCATGACCCACGCCTGCTCTTGACCGAAGCCGGCGCGGCATGGTCATGCGGCAGCCCAATGCTCGGAGCACCGTTGGCCTGGCGCGAACCTGTCGTGCTGACCGCTCTCATCCTTGCGGATGACACGCCGCCGTCATGTCGTTCGCTCGCTGTGCCGCTTTCTCGCATGATGGCCGATGCCATCGAAGGCGGGCACGCCTAGCGTTGTCGGGGTTGCTACAGCCACCTACGAGATGGAGCCCGACCATGATTGATGTGAGTAGTTTGACCAAGCGCTACGGCGACAAGACCGCGGTCCATGACCTCTCGTTCGTGGTTCGGCCGGGAGTCGTGACCGGATTCCTGGGCCCGAACGGGTCGGGAAAGTCGACGACGATGCGATTGATTCTAGGTCTTGATGCGCCGACGAGCGGCGGGGTGACGGTGGGCGGTAAGCCCTACCGTGAGCACGTCGCGCCGTTGCATGAGGTTGGGGTGCTGTTGGAGGCGCGGGCCGTACATCCGGGCCGCTCGGCATACAACCATCTGCTGGCGCTGGCGCAGACGCACGCGATCCCACGCGCGCGGGTCGATGAGCTGATCGAGCTCGCGGGCCTCGGCGGTGTTGCGCGTAAGCGCGTCGGCCAGTTCTCACTGGGGATGGGGCAGCGTTTGGGGATCGCCGCGGCGCTGTTGGGAGATCCGAGGGTCGTGATCCTCGATGAGCCGATCAATGGCCTGGATCCCGACGGGATCCACTGGATCAGGGATCTGCTGCGTTCACTCGCGGCCGAGGGTCGCACCGTCTTTCTCTCCTCACACCTGATGAGCGAGATGGCCCTCACGGCCGAGCACCTCATCATCATCGGGCGTGGACGGCTGATTCGTGACATCCTCGTGAGCGACTTCGTGCGTGAGTCATCGAAGAACGTCGTCCGCGTCCGCACGCCGCAGGCTAGTGAGCTGCGCGAAATGCTGCTGGCGCCCGAGGTGCGGGTGTCGAGCGATGAGCCCGGCGTTCTCGAGATCGAGGGACTGACCTCGGACGACATTGGACGCAGCGCTGCATCGAGCGGGTTCGTCCTGTACGAGCTCACGCCGGTAGAGGTCTCCCTCGAGGAGGCGTTCATGGCTCTCACGCACGACGAGATCGAGTACCGCGGGTCCGACAGCACTGTACCCACAAATATCGACGAGCAGGAAAGGATGGCAGCATGAACTCCGCCACATTCACACTTGTGCGCCCGCGCAAAGCTCCGGCGGCCCGCGTTACCCAGCGCCGCGTCGCACTTTCCGAGTGGACCAAGCTCCGGTCGCTGCGCTCCACGTGGTACACGCTCTTGATCACGGTGGTGGCGACGATTGGCTTTGGCGTCATCGCCAGCGCGGCGACCGCGGGGCGCTGGGCCTCGATGAGCGTCGCCGACAAGGCGAGCTTCGATCCTCTGTCCACAAGTCTGCTTGGTGTGGATTTCGGTGTGCTCGCGATCGGTGTGCTCGGCGTATTGCTGATCACCGGCGAATACAGCACGGGCATGGTCCGCTCAACGTTCGCCGCGGTGCCCACGCGGCTGCCGGTGCTCTGGGCCAAGATCGGTGTGTTCGCGCTCGTCGGCTTCGCCGTGGCGCTGCCGTCGACGCTGATCGCGTTCTTTGCGGGGCAGGCGTTCCTCTCATCGCAACACATCCAGATCGCCTTCTCCCACAGCGGGGTCGCGGGCGCGGTGCTCGGGTCAGCCATCTACCTGACGCTCGCCGGGTTGTTCGGCCTCGGTCTCGGCACGATTCTGCGCAACACGGCGGCCGGGATTGCGACGTTCGCAGCGGTCATGTTCGTGATCCCACCGCTCGTCGGGATCCTGCCGTCAAGTCTCGCCAACGCGATCGATCCCTACCTGCCGAACAACGCCGGTGCGGCGATCATGGACATCACCGCCCACGCCCATACGCTCTCGCCGTGGGCGGGTCTGGCGGTATTCGCCGGCTACTGCGTGGCGGTGCTCGCCGCCGGTGCAGTGGTCCTCATGAGGCGCGACGTGTGAAGCAATTGCGCGTCGGCGGCGGCTTGATCGCGCGGGGCCGGGGATATCCTCAGACGATGTCCCCGGCCCGGATAGCGCGCATTGGCGGGCTTTCACTCGCTCGCCGTGACCTCGCGCTCGCCGCGATCGTCTCGATCCCCGTGATCCCGGCGCTGATCATCACCGCGGCACACCGGCACGAGCCGCTCGTGCTGCTCCTCGCGCTGGCCGCGGTGGTGGCGGTGCTCTGGCGCGAGCGCCAGCCAATCCCGGCACTGCTGCTCGCGAGCGTGGTCACGGTCGTGATCCCCGACGACCCGACGCTGCTGCTGCCAGCCCTCGTGGTCCTCTTCGCCATGGCTTCCCGCCGCCCGTGGCAGCTTCCCGCGGCCGCCGCGCTTGCCGTCGCCGTCGCCTCGATCGTCGCGACCGCCGGTTGGGGCGGCACCCTCGCAGCGGGCGGGCTGCTGGGATTCGCGATCGGCAGTACGGGAGCGTGCGCCGCCGCCGTCGCGCTCGGACTCTACGTCGGTGCGCGGCGCAGGCTGATCGACGGGCTTCGCGAGCGCGCCGAACGGCTGGACCGCGAGCGCGAGCTGCTGGCAGATCGAGCCGTCGCAGTTGAGCGTGTGCGCATAGCGCAGGAGCTTCACGACGTGATCGCTCACAACGTGAGCCTGATGGTCGTGCAGGCGCAGGGACTCGGTGCGGCGATCGACGATCCCCGTGTCGCCAGCGACACGACCGCGATCGCGGACCTCGGCCGCCAGGCGATGGCCGAGATGCACCGTACCCTGCGGCTGTTGCGGACCGACAGATCGGCGGCGGAGCTCGCGCCGCCGCCTGGTCTGGCCAACATCGACCGGCTCGTGGAGCAGGCGCGCTCGGCCGGTCTGCGGATCGAGCTCACAGTACGGGGTCAGCCGCGGTCGCTGACCCAGAGCGAAGACCTCTCGGCATTTCGCATCGTCCAAGAGGCCCTGACCAACGTGGTCAAGCACGCCGCCGGCGCGGATACGCATGTGACCCTCGACTACGCTGACGAGGGACTGCGACTGACGATCGCCGATGCCGGCGATACACCCGGCGCGCCGCGGGAACAGACGCCTGGCGACGGGCACGGCCTCGTCGGCATGGGCGAGCGGGTGGCGATGTTCGGGGGGACGCTGAGCGCCCGTCCCACGGCGGGGCGCGGATTTGAGGTCACGGCCGTGCTTCCGTATCCCGGAGCCGATTCATGACGCCGCTGCGGGTCGTCATCGCTGACGACCAGCCGATGATGCGAGCCGGGTTCAAATCGGTACTTGAATCCGCGGGCGACATCACCGTCGTTGGCGAGGCCGCAAACGGAGTGGAGGCCGTTAGCCTGGCCAGGGCTCAGCGGCCCGACGTCGTGCTCATGGACATCCGCATGCCCGTGATGGATGGCATCGAGGCCACGCGCCGGTTACCGGATCAGCGAGTGCTGATCCTCACGACCTTCGGGCTCGACGACTACATCATCGACGCGCTGCGAGCCGGCGCCAGCGGCTTCCTGCTCAAAGATGCACCGACGCACGACGTGCTCGCGGCAGTGCGCGCAGTCGCGGCCGGCGACGCGGTCCTCTCGGCCGCAGTAACCCGCCAGCTGCTGGATCAGGTCGGGCGCCGCCTACCCGCCGCCGTGTCCCGCGACGCCCACGGATTGGCCGGTCTCACCGACCGCGAAGAAGAGGTCCTCGGGATGCTCGCCGCCGGCCTCTCCAACGCCGAGATCGCCACCGCCATGGTCGTCTCCGAGGCCACGGTCAAGTCGCACGTCTCACGGATACTCGGCAAGCTCGGCCTGCGAGACCGCGTCCAGGCCGTGATCTACGCCTACGAGACCGGCCTCATCACGCCCCGCGAGACGGGGGAGTAAGCGCAACGCCGGCCGCGGATGCCGCGCGTCCCGGCGCCGGCAGCCAGTCGCTCGCTGACGAAATCGGGGGCCAGCGCCCGTCGCGGCCGCTCATCCCTGCGGATGAGACGACGGCCGCGGGTGGCTCGCTCGGAGGTCCCCGGTTCGCCCCTGCGGACGATGACGCCGCGCGGCCCACTGCGTAGCGTCGTCTTGGCACGCCGCAACCGCCAATCCAAGGGAGTGATACTCATGAAGACAGATCCAGACTCACGGTTCGGGACGCGCCGCCTCGCCCTGGCCACAGCCGTAACCCTCGCCGGATCGGTGATCACCGTGCTCGTCGTCCGAGCGATCGCCGTAAACGTGGTGACCGTACCACCGGCGTTCACGCCACTCAAAGTGGGCAGCGTGGTCATGCTCACCGTGCTCGGCGTGCTTGCCGCCGCCGGAGCGTGCCGGCTCCTGAACAGCTTCTTCAGGCAGCCAGTTCGCGCCTTCTGGGGCATCGCGCCGGTTGCCCTCGTGTTGTCGTTCATCCCTGACATCGCGATCTGGGTAGGACACGCTTACTCCCACACAGCGATCGCCTCCACCGTGCTGCCGCTCATGGTCATGCACGTAGCCGTCGCAAGCCTCTGCCTCACCCTGCTCCCACGCCTCGGCAGCGAACAGGGTGAGCGTCGCGCCACCCCGATCGTCGCGACACCCGCAGCATCGTGACGCCTTCGCGCGGTGGAGACCAGCCGAGCTGGTGATGGCCCCCCGCCATGAGCGGGGCGGGGGGCCGGGGCCGGAGCCAGGTTTCGAGCTCCGAGCGAGGGACGAAACCGCCGGCCTCTAACGCCGTTGCCGGGGTATAAGTCAATCCGAGGGCAGGCTAGACCCGACGGCTTCGATCTTGCCATTTGGATGCCTGTCAAGCCACGCCATTGACAGGCCCTGTACTCGGTGGCCCCTAACACCGCGAGCGTTGACAAGCAGCCAGTTGGCTGCTTATAGTCGACTTGTGGCAACGCCGGCGGTGAACGATCACAATGACCGCCGGGCCGATGCGGTGTTCAAGGCACTCAGCGATCGCACTCGCCGCCTGTTGCTGGACACGCTGCGCGAGCGAAACGGCCAGACGTTGACGGAACTCTGTGCGGGTCTCGTGATGGCGCGCCAATCGGTCAGCAAGCATCTGGCCGTGCTCGAGGCCGCGTCGCTTGTCACGACCGTGCGTCGGGGACGCGAAAAGCTCCACTACCTCAACCCGGCGCCGATCAACGAGATCGCCGAGCGCTGGATCGGCCAATATGACGAGGCGCGGCTTCGCGCGCTCTCGGACCTAAAGCGCGCGCTGGAGGGCAACGGGTGAGCAAGCCGGAGTTCGTCTACGTCTCCTACATCAGGACAACGCCGGAGCTTCTGTACCGCGCGCTGACCGAGCGGGCCTTCATGGAGCGCTACTGGGGTCTCGTCGTCGAGAGCGACTGGGAAGTCGGCTCCGCGATCACGTGGGAGCGCAACGGACTGCGCCACAGTGACCCGCGCCAGGTCGTACTCGAGGCCGATCCGCCGCGCCGGCTTTCCTATACCTGGCACGCGATAACGCCGGAGTGGAACCCGTCACTCAGCGAAGAACGCCGCCGGCTCGCCGCAGCTGAACCGCTATCGCACGTCACGTTCGAGCTCGAGGCGCACGGCGAGCTCGTCAAGCTGACTGTGCTGCACGACCATTTCGAGCCCGACAGCATCGTCGCCCAGATGGTCACCAAAGGCTGGCCCATCGTCATATCCAGCCTGAAGACGCTGCTCGAGACCGGCGAAACGCAGCCCGCCACCCCCTGACTCTCAAGCAGGCACCGCGCGTGACGCTCGCCGGTGCGAGCGAGACCTTGGGACAGGCTCGATGAGATCGGTTCCCCCGGTGTGCCGGGGTTTGCACGTGACCCTGCCGGCGGACGCGCGCAAAGCGCACGCCCGCGGTCGACCCGGGCGCGCTCAGGTTCGGGCGTGGTTCGCGACCCAAGATGGAGGCGCCCTTGACATGCAGCCTTTCGACTGCGTATAGTCCGTCCCATAAGGCAGCCGTTTGGCTGCATATACATCTCGTGATTGGAGCCACAGTGTTCGACATTCGCCACCGCGTAGGCATCACCGCCCCAACGGATCGCGTATACGAGCTCGTTGCCACCAGATCCGGTCTAGCCGAGTTCTGGGCCACGCAGGTGGAAGGCGACGCAGCGGTCGGCGGCAAGTTGACCTTTTACTTCAACGGGCCCAAGCCCTCCGCCGTCATGGAGGTCCTCGAGCTCTCGCCAGGCCAGCGCGTGGAGTGGCGCTGCGTCGACGGCCCGGCGGAATGGGTCGATACGACCGTCACGTTCGACTTCAAGGCGACCGACGCGGAGACCGTGCTGCTGCTCACGCACGCGGGCTGGCGCGAGCCGGTCGAGTTCATGCATCACTGCTCAACCAAGTGGGCAACCTTCCTGCTCGGCCTGAAGAGCGGGCTCGAGGGCGGTGCCTTCACAGCCCACCCCAACGACACGAGGATCAGCAGCAGCTGGGGCTGAGCCGGCGGCGCGATTTCAGCGTCGCGTTGCTTTTCCCGCCGGCGAGGGAAAGATCCGGGCGCCTGCCGGACATGTGATGGCATGAGGCGCGCTCTGCTGCCGGCGACCGCGGTGCTCGTGCTGATCGCTGCGAGCATCGTCTTCGCCGGCGTCGGAGCGGCGAGCGGCCCAACCGGGGCTGGCGGCGCGGCCGAGTCGCCCCCGATCTGGCTCTGTCGCCCGGGCCTCGCAGAGAACCCGTGCGTGACGAGCCTGCGCACGGGGATCTTCTCCCCAACGGGGAAACTGGAGCATGTCTTCACGCCACAGGGCCCCCCTGACCCGAAGGTCGACTGCTTCTACGTCTACCCGACGGTCAGCGCAGAGCGCTCGACGCTGTCGGACCTCACGATCCAACCGGCGGAGACCGCGGTCGCGCGCTACCAGGTGGCCTACTACCAGCATGTGTGCAGGATGTACGCGCCGATGTACCACCAGGTGACCCTCGCAGGAGCCGCAAATGCCGCGTCAATCACCCCGGCCGAGATCGCCGAGCAGTACGCCAGCGTCCTGGACGCATGGAACTACTACCTCGCGCACTACAACCACGGCCGTGCGTTCGTGTTGATCGGCCATTCGCAGGGAGCGTTCGTCCTGCGCAAGCTGATCAGCCGGCAGATCGACCCGAACACCGCGCTTCGCCGGCGGATGCTCTCGGCGATCCTTTTTGGAGGGGCAGTGGTGGTCAAGGCGGGCAGCCTGGTCGGCGGAGACTTCCGCCACATCCCCGGCTGCACGTCCGCCGTCGAGCTCGGCTGCGTTGTCTCATACTCATCTTTCCCCGGCCCACCCATGCCCGGGGACGTGTTCGGCGCCAGCACCTGGAGCCCGGTCGACGCTGCGGAGCCGCTGCAACCAGGCCAGGCGATCCTCTGCACGAACCCGGCTGCACTCGGCGGTGGCTCCGCACTGCTTGACTCCGTCTTCCCGTACCCGTTCCCACTGAGCGCAGGCATGCCCGAGCCGCCCGCCGAGCGACCGGGGTCAAGGTCCCCGACGCCGTGGTTCGAATACCGAAGCTCCGATCGCGCCCGCTGCGTAACCGCCAACGGCTCCACTGTCCTCGAGGTGACGGCCGTCGACGGCGCGGCGGAGCCGATCTCCACAGGCGCACTCGCGCCGCTGTGGGGGCTTCACCCGCTCGATGTGAATCTCGCGCTGGGCGACGTCGTCTCCCTGGTCGCGAGCGAGACGAAGGCCTACCTCGTGAAGACCGCCAACGCTGAAGCGAGCGGGGATCGCGGGCCGGCCGGACCGCATTCTGCGGCTGGCGGACATTTGGTCGCCATGCCGTCGAGGCCGGGCGGGGCGTGATGCAGGCAGACGGCGGCGACGATGCCGGACGCCGCGAACGGTTCGAGGCGCTGTACACCGACGAGTACGCGTCGATCTACGGCTATGTGTACCGGCGGCTCCACTACGCCGCCTCGGAGGTACCCGACCTCGTCGCGGAGGTGTTCTCCGTCGCCTGGCGCCGTCTCGACGACCTTCCGCATGGCGGCGAGGCGAGGCTATGGCTCTACGGCCTGGCCCGCCACCTGCTGGCGAATCATCGCCGCGGAAGTCACCGGCGGGTGCGGCTACAGTCCCGCCTGCGGCGGGAGGTCTCGACCGGTGTGAGGGTGAACGTCGCCGCCGATCCTGCGGATGCGTGGCTGGCCGACGCGATCGAGCGGCTGCCAGACGCCTACCGCGAGGCGCTGCGGCTCGTCAGTTGGGAGGGGTGCACCCACGCCGAGGCGGCACAGATTCTCGGCTGCTCGGTGAACGCCGTCGCCCTGCGGCTGCACAAGGCGAAGGCACGGCTGCGCGAGGACCCGCTCGTCGCAGCGCGCCTCTTCGCAGAACGGGCGCAGGCCGGCGATGCCGTCCGGGCACAGGGGAGCTGAACGGTGGACCTCGACAGCCGAATTCGCGACGCAGACCCGGCGAAGGAGCTGCATTTCGACGCGGTCGCCATAGCTGCGGCGGGTGAGGCCTATCGCCGGGCGATCGCCCGCGAGCATCCGCGCCGCGGCTACATCCTGGGCGTCAGCGGCGCACTCCTCGCCACTACCGCCGCCGTGCTGGTGTGGCTCGTTGTCCCTGGCGGGCCGGCTGTAACGCCCAGCTCAGCGGCCGCAGCGGCGTTGGAGAGCGCTGCTCGCGCGACGCAGAACGCTCCGACGCTGAAGCTCGGGGCCAATCAGTATCTCTACAGCGAGGTCCACACGCTCGCCGGGAGCTACTACACCTTCGGCAACGGCGGCCCAGATCAACGAGCCTACGTTGAGCAGCCGCAGACGATCCAGACCTGGGAGGCAGCTGACGGTTCCGAGCGTGAGGTCTGGACCTACGACACGCCACAAACCTTTGCGACGCCCGCCGGCACCCGGGCCTGGGTCGAAGCGGGAGAGCCGCAGATCTCGCCGCCTACGAACACGCCGAGCGGCCAGGAAGTCGAGTACGGCGGACCCGGCGTCCTCACGCCGCCGGACGATCTCTCGCGGCTACCGACCGATCCCGTGGCGCTGACGGCACTGATCGACGCCAACGAAACAGGCCTGAGCGAGGTCACATCCGACCCCACCGTTCCGGTCAGCGCGGCCTACACCTTCAGTACGGCCGCGCGGATCCTCGCGACGCCCGCCTTCGGATCGTCGCCGGCGCTGCGTGCCGCGCTCTACGAGGTGCTGGCCGCCGTGCCCGGCGTCGAGCTGCGCGGCACGGCGATCGACAACTCCGGCCGCGGCGGTACCGAGATCGCCGGCCCGCTCGGCGGCGACGGCTACAGCCAGGCCGGCGGCGACGCCGGCGTGCGCGACGAGGTGATCATCGACCCCACCAACGGGACCGTGCTCGAGCTGGCGCAGGTGCTCGCCGACCCGGCGCTTGAGTCGGCGCGGTTTGAGAAGTACATCGGCGACACACGCGGTCAGCTGCTCGCCTGGACCGACTACATCGCGAGCGCAGTCGTCGACTCCCCGTCGGCCACGACGGCGAGCCCGCCCACCAACGGACCCATCAAACGCAAGTGAGGAGGCAGCCGTGAAGGCTCGTCACGCATTGTCGCTCGCCGCTGCCGGTACTCTCGGCGCAACCATCCTGATCACGCTCGCCGGCGGCACCGCGGCGAGCTCGAAGGCGCCGGCGGCCTCGAGCACGCTCGCTGCGAGCTGGCGCTGGCCGGGGGCCGACCCGCAAAACGACCGTGACGTCGGCGGCCCGATCAACGTCTCCACGGTCAAGCGGCTGCACCTCGTGTGGAGAGATCCGCTCACAGCGCAGAACCCCTACTCCTACGGCGGCTACGCGACGACCCCGGTCGTGTCTGGCGGCGTGCTTTACACGCAGGACCTCGACTCCAACGTTCAGGCGATCGACCTGAAGAGCGGCAAGATCGTCTGGACCAAGCTCTATCTCTCGCCCAACGAGGGACCCGACGGAGTGACGGTTGCCGACGGGTTGGTCTTCGGTGCGACGGCGACCTCGGCGTTCGCGCTGGAGCAGTCGAGCGGCAAGCAGGTGTGGATCAAGAAGCTGACCCGCCGTGCCGGCGAGGGCATCGACATGGCCCCCGGCTTCTACAACGGCACCGTGTATCTCGCGACGGTCGGTGTCAACGTGGCAGCGAATGTCCGCTACACCGGCGGGGGTCGCGGCGTGCTCTGGGCGCTCAACGCGGCTAGCGGCGCGACCAAGTGGAAGTGGGACATGGTACCGGCGAACCTCTGGTCCTCGGCGCACAGCAAGCTCAACTCCGGCGGCGGGCTTTGGGCGCCACCGACCTTCGACAGCGAGGGCAACCTCTACATCGGCACGGCGAATCCGGCCCCGTTCCCGGGGACCGCGAAGTATCCCTGGGGTTCGAGCCGGCCCGGGCCGAACCTCTACACAGACTCGATTGTCAAGCTCAACGCGCAGACGGGGAAGCTGATCTGGTACTACCAGCTGACCCCCCACGATCTCTACGACCGCGACATGCAGAACTCGCCGATCCTGGCAACGGCCCACGGGCGCCAGCTCGTGATCGACGGTGGCAAGGCGGGGATCGTCGTCGCGTTGAACGCCCAGACCGGCAAGCTCGTCTGGAAGCGGTCGGTCGGACAACACGACCTTCACGACAACGACAACCTGCTCGCATTGAAGGGTGAAACATCGAAGCTGACGTTGCCTGAGGAGATCATGCCCGGTCCGCTGGGCGGCATCGAGGGAGCGCTCGCGTCCAATGGGACGACGCTATTCGCGGCGGCAAACAACCTGCTCGGGTACGTCGCGGCCGCGGGGATCACGGTCCATGCGATTGACGGATCCGGCGATCTCGTCGCCATCAACGAGGCCAGCGGCAAGATCGAGTGGGACGTCCAGCTGCCCTCGTCGCCCTACGGCGGCGTGACGCTGGCGAACAACGTCGTGTTCACGACCACCTACAACGGGACGGTGTGGGGTTTCGACGCCTCGACCGGCAAGCTGATCTGGTACACGATGCTGCCGGCCGCAACCAACACACCGGTCGCTGTCGACGGTGACACCCTCCTCACGGGCGCGAGCATCGAGGGGACGGCGACCCCGGCGATCGAGTCGATCGACGCATTCCGACTCAAGCCGAAGGCATAGCTCCAGCCACCACCTCGGCGCTGCGCGCAGTTCGGGAGCGGGCACCCGCGGGGGAAAGCGATCTCCCGCGGCCGGCGCGGCGACCGGCGCGTGGACAAGACAGTCGCAAGGGCAAGCGCGAGACAGGGGAGCGCGCTCGTTCGCCAACACGGCGGATCAGGGCAGGCGCAGCCGCCGCGAAGGCCGCGACATCGCTACGGTGTTGCGGTGAGCGCGAAGCCAGACGTGTCGGTCCCATCTGATGAGGCGCCGTCCTACCAGCTCGAGCTTGAAGACATCGTCGTCGGCAGCGGCGATGAGGCGCTCGGCGGTCGTATCGTCGAGGTTCATTACGTGGGCGTGTCGTGGAGCAGCGGACGTCAGTTCGACGCGTCGTGGGACCGCGGCGACACCTTCAAGTTCAAACTCGGCAAGGGGCAGGTCATCGCGGGCTGGGACCAGGGAGTGACCGGCATGAAGGTCGGCGGGCGCCGCCGGATCACGATTCCCCCGATGCTCGCCTACGGCAAGCGCGGCGCCGGCGGCGTCATCGGCCCCGACGAGACGCTCGTGTTCGTAGTCGATCTGATCGCCGTGAACTGACCGCACCGGCCTGGGCCTGCCTGGTTGAGCGGCCGGCGCCGGCGGCCAATCCAGTGCCCGGCGCCAGCGCCGCCTCACAGGCACGCAGGGGTCAAAACCATGGCCCCGCCGACACGGCACCGCGGGTCCGCCCTGGGGCGATCGCGCGGTGCCGTGATCGACCGCTACGCAGCTACGCTACGCACGACGGCGTGGAGCCCTTCGACCGTTTGACGGTGTAGTGCACGACAACGACCTCGTTGCCGTACTGGAGATCACACGTGAACACGCCGTAGTGACCCTTCGCCACCTTGAAGGTCAGTTTTCCGCTCGCCTGGTCGAGCGCGACCTTCACGTACTTCGAGACCGCGATGATCGAGTACTTCCCGCCCGTGCCCGCCGTTGCGCCGGGGGCGGTCACCTTGGTGCAACCGCAGCCTGAGGTCGGCAGCGCGATTGTCGTCGGCTTGGCCTGTTTGGTGGTCGTCACCGTGGTGGTCGAGGTCGACGACCCCGTGGTGTTGGTGGATGTGGTCGTCGTAGTCGGCGCGATCACCGGTTGCGGCGTGAGCGTGGTCGTGCAGCTCGTCGGGACAAAGGTGTCGCTGTCGAGCGTCACGGCGCCGTTACGGGCCAGAACGCGACCGTCGACCGTCACGCCAGTCGTGACGGTGGCCGAGGTCAGCGCCATGAGTGTGCCAACGAAGCCAGAGCCGGTGCCGAGCGTGGCCGAGCTTCCGACCTGCCAATACACGTTGCACGCCTGCGCTCCGTTCTCGAGGAGCACCCGGCTGTTCGATGCCGTGACAACGGTCGAACCTGCCTGAAAGATGAAGATCGCGTTCGGGTTGCCCGCGCCGTTCAGCGTGACGGTGCCGGTGAGCATCATCGAGCTCGCCGATGTGTACACGCCGGCGACCAGCGTCCTGCCGCCGAGGTCCCCAACGTTGGGAATCGTGGTCGTGGTCTTCGCCGAAGCTGCGTCGTTGTAGGCGATCGTGAGGTCGTTCTTAGCCTGAGCCGCCTGCGCGTCAGCGGCGTGTGTTGCGCCCTTCGCCAATCCTGGCGGAAAGCCGGTGATTGCCGAGCCGGGACTCACGCCGAGCTCGCCACCCAGTACAGATGGGCCTGTATTCGTTACGGTCGAGCCGGCCAGCACCGAGTAGCCCGCTGCCGTGCCCAGCGCCGGTGCCGTCGCCGGAGATACCGCCGATGCCGACGTTACGGAGAGGGCAGCTGCCGCCAGTGCGACGATCAGGACCTGCAAACCGCGCGTTTTCGAAAACATGCCTCATCTGCTTTCATAGTGAAGACGGCGTGAACCCGTCAGGCGTTAATAGGAATAATCCGACGCCCTTTCAGAGCTCTGGTCGGCATGGTCCAATCGATGCGCGCGGAATACCGCTGACGCACGAGAAGAGCAGTCATCCGGGCCGCATCGCGGCTCGTAGCTACGAAAGGTCGGCGTCCAAGTTCCCTCGCGCGACGCGCGCCGGAACCCACGTGCTCGACGTCGACCGCGGCAACTGGCGACCGATGCAAGCCAAAATGGACGGGAGACAAAAGGGTCAGCGCGAAGCGACAACGTCGGCTCGATCAGCGACCGCCCGTTGCTCTATCGGCGCAACCTGCGCAAACCTTTAGGGGGCCGCGGCGATCGTTGTACGATCGCCGAGCGCCCGGTCGGCGAGCCACACTTCTGGAGCAAGGCCTGGTCATGCAATGCCGGCTCGAAGGCCCGGTCACGCAGATGCCGGCTCCGCGACCGCGTCAGCCGGTGGCCGAGAAAATCAGGCAAGGCCGCGGGAGGCCCTCCGGCCGCCCGCGCCGCGTTCGTGGCGTTCATTGTGCAGGCCGGCCGCGAGACCATCCTGCACCGCCATGACATCAAGAAGTGGGGGGACCCTCATCCGCGTCGCAGCGGTTGACCGCGCCGTGGAGCGCGAGCCGCGCCGCTTCTTCACCGGGTGCTCCGCGAGCGAAGGCTGCGGCGGCGCTTTCAGGCTGGCGGCGGTCAGTGCCATCCGCCGTGCTTTGACGTGCCGCCCCACCTCAAGGAGCTCACGCTCGGACAGGCTTCGCCGATGACTCCCGGTGACCGCATAAACGACGGTGGCTGCCGGCGCAAGATCGAACAGCGCCGCCGCGGCCTCGCGGACTGTCTCAAAGATGTACGCGGGGCGACCGCGCTGTCTGACCGCGTAGAAGCTGGGGGGCATCAGCGTGGTGCTCACGGTCGCGCCCCGGTTCGAGCTCGTGCGACGCGATCGCGAACGAGACCGCGCATAACGTCCGCCGAGCCCACGCGGCGCTGCCTGAGAACGGGCAGGCCGAGCGGGTGAGCGGGCAGTCCGTGGCGCGCAAGCGCAGCGCGCACGCCAAGACGGCGAGTGTTGGCGAGATCAGTCAGGACGAACCGCCTCGCTGCTCACGCTGCCCGGGTGTGCGACCGGCTGTCCACAGCTGATGCAGAGCGCCGGATTCTCCGCCGCCGCCTGCATGCGCGCCGAGCCGGCTGCGGCCGCCGGGTCCCGCGCCGGCGATGACCGGCGGTCGCCGATCCACGCGGAGCCCGCGCGAAGCTTGTCGTTCTCGCGCCGCAGGGCCGCAGCTTCGCGGCGCGAGGCCGCGAGATCGCTGGCCATACCGGCCAGAACCGGCGAGAGGCGCTGGAGTCGCCGACCGAGCGCCAGGTTCTCGGCGAAGAGACCTTGCTCGGCATCGTAGATGGCCATCGTCACAGCCCGCCGGCGCTTGCGGCGCGGTCGGGCGAAGCGGGCCGTGCTTTGCGGCGCGGCATGAAAGCGCCGCCGCCAAACGCGCCCTTGGGCGCTGACGACGCCTCCGGGTGGGTTGCTGCGAGACCTGCAGCGTCGGGTGCACTGGACATGAAAACCTCCGGGCTCGTGGAACCAGTCGCCTCGGAAAGTCACACCGTGCTGCCAGCCCACACTTGTTGAGCAAACCCCGCGGTCGATGCCCTTCGCTGGAAAACAGTGTATTGCGTACTCGCAAGATTGCAACCCGTCACCGCGAGGCAGTCACCGCGGCGAATTTCGGGCAAATGCTGCCCGTGGCGACCGGCGGCCTGGTGGTCGCCGATCAACCGCCCGGTGGTTGCACTCAGCCGGTGATCGTGACCGGAACGCCGGAGCTGATGTGCTTGCCGAGCCACGCTATGTCCACGGTCGACAGGCGCACGCATCCGTGCGAGACGGCGGTGCCCGGGACCCCGCCGATGTTGGCGATGCCGTGCAGGGCAACCTGCCCCGGGCCGCCGTCGAACTCCGCCAGCGCATTGGAGCGCGCGCTCAGCGCAAGTGCAAACGGCTCGCCGCCCGCCCCAGGACCAAGCGGGACCGTTTCCTCAACGAAGAACTGTCCTGTCGGGGTCGGGGTCGAGGGCTTGCCGACCACGGCGAGAAAGGTACGCGACAGGCGCCCGTCGTAGAAAACGCTCACCACACGGGTGGACAGGTCCACGTCGATCCGCCAGGCGGTCGCGGTCACCGATACCGAGATCGCCTCGATCCAGCCGGTGTGACTGTCCGGCCTGCCGGGGAGGAGTACCGAGAGCCACTGCACACCTTCGGTCGTGGTGGTGCCGACGACCGGCAGTACGGTGCGCTCGCCGGTGATCGGGCGGATCTCGTTGACCTCACCTACCGATCCGGAGCCGCTGCTCGGCTTTTTGAACGCCTCGGTGTCGTGGTTGAGCACGGCCAGTTCCTGGGTGGCCGGCACGCGCTGGGCGCCTCGCGGCGATGTGGCAGCGGTCGCTGACGCGACCGCTGCCAGCACCGCTACCGCAATGGCGACACAGGCACCGGCCCGTGAACGTTGCTTTATCGAGGCGGTCATCGCCGCTCAGCCCGTGAAGGCCGGGGGCTTGGTCGCGGTCGGAACGACCGGCTTGGGCGTAACCGGCTTGGTGACCTTGTGCTTCTTCGGAGGCTTCACGGCCGGCTTCGGCTTCTTCTTCGATGTCGGCGTCTTGGCCTTGGGCTTGGTCGCCGGCTTGGTCGTGGTACCCGCCGCCCCGCTTCCGCCGGTGGAGCCCTTGGTGCTGCCGCCGCCGGAGGTGCCGGTTGTGGTTGTCGAGCCGCCGCTGGTGGTGCCGGTTGTGGTCGTGCTGCCGCCACTGGGCGCCGCGCATACGGCGCGGGTGATCGTGTTGGTGTCAAGCGTGACGGCGCCGTTGCGGGCCAGCGCGCTGCCCTGGAGCGTCGCGCCGGTGGTCATCGTGACCGAAGTCAGCGCGAGGATGTTGCCGACGAACGCGGCGCTCGTACCGATCGTCGCCGAACTGCCAACCTGCCAGTAGACGTTGCAGGCCTGCGCTGCGCCGATCAGGACGACGTCGGCCCCGGAGCCGACGATAAGCGACGAGTGGGCCTGGAAGATGAAGACGGCATTGGGATTGCCCTGGCCGTTGAGTGTCAGCTGACCGCTGAGGCCCAGCGAGCTCGATGCGGTATAGACGCCTGACGTGAGGGTGCGTCCGGCCAGATCGCCCGAGATCGTCGCCGTCGAACTGCGCCCCGCCGCGTCGTTGTAGGCGGTTACGAGGTCGTTCTTGGCCTGGAGCGCGACGCCGTCTGCAACCTCGGTCGTCCCGGCGATCACGATTCCCGGCGGAAACCCGCTGACGGCCGACCCGGGTGAGAGCCCGAGGCTGCCACTGATGACGCTCGGGCCGGTGTTCGTCACCGCACTTCCCGCCAGGACGGCAAAATTCCCCGCGGTTCCCATACCCACGGGGGCCTGAGCGCTGAGGGCCAGCGGGACCGCGATCAGCGACCCGGCCACGAGCAGGCCTGCAACGCAGGCCGCACGCCACGGATGCCAACGCCGTCTGGCGGAAGGCTCCGATGAATGATGAGCTGAGCGGAACATGGCACTCCCTGCCGCGGCGCTCTGGCCGCAAATAGATCTGCCTGGATAAGGGCGGGGCCGGAGTGTCGGCTCAGTCGGCTGTTGGCTGGCGTCGGCAGGAAGGGGCCCGTCACCAGCTATATCGGCCCCGGGGCGCGTGGGCGCGACGTGGTAAACCCGCCCCTGGGTGCGGGGTAAACCCGAACCTGCGTGACCGGGAAGGCTCGTTCCCGCGCTCCCCGGCCGTCGCGGCCCGGCAGGCTCGATTTCACGGCGGTCGCTGTGCACGCCCCCAGGAGTCCCGAAGGCCGCCCGCAGCCCCCAAGAGCCTCAAATCCGCTCCCGCGCGCTCGCCGCGCCCGCAGCCCGCTCCCGTGCGCTCGCCGCGCCCGCAGCCCGCTCCCGTGCGCTCGCCGTGCCTGCAGCCGCCGGCCCCGACGCGGCCGTACCATAGGATCCTCCCACAGCTTGCATGGGTCGATCGGATCGTCGGACAGCCCATGACTCGGACGCGGGCCGAGCTTCCAGCGGGCGCTGGTCCCAGGTCGGGTTCGCACGTCGCCGGGAAGGAACGGGCCGTCGCGGGGTCTTGGGGCTTAGACGATCAACTACAGATCATGGAGGGACGATGAAGACATACAGAATCGTGCTTGTCGCCGCAGTCCTTGCCGCGCTCGCGCTGACCGCCCCGGCCTTCGGCCATTCGGCACATTCGAGCGCTGCGACCGTCGTCACCACGAAGAAGTACTCGTTCGGCACGATTCTCGTCACGAGCTCCGGCCAGACGTTGTATATGGATGCGGCCGACAAGCCGGGCCATCCCGCCTGCACCGGTGGCTGCCTGTCGGTGTGGCCGGCGCTGAAGACGAGCGGCACGCCCAAGGCCTCGGGCAGCGCGAAGGCATCGCTGCTGGGCACGGCCAAGATCGCGGGAGGCGTCAAGCAGGTCACCTATGACGGCCACCAGCTCTACACCTTCGCGTCCGACACCAAGAGCAGTCCGACCAGCGGCGAAGGCATCAGCGGGTTCTACGTCCTGAGCGCCACCGGCGCCAAGATCACGAGCACGACGAAGAAGCCGAAGCCCAGCGAGTCCGGCTACTGACGCCCGCGCGGGCCCCTGCGCCGCGGCTGGAGTGCTCGTGCCGCAGTGCCGGGGCCTCGCCCAGTCGCGCCCCGGCCCCAAGGCGCAGGGCGTAGCGGCGCCGGGGGACCGCGGGTCCAGTGGCAGCGCGGCTCTGCGCTCGTCTGGCGATAGCGATGTGCGGGTGGACTCGCTCGGTGCCACCGGCGCCGAAGCCGGCCCTTTGCGCCCGCGTGGTGGGTCGCACGCTCAGGCATCCCGCGGACCGCACCGAGGGCGCGCAGCGGGGCCGGTTTGAGCGTCTCGCGGAGTCCGGGTCTTTCCTCGCGGGCTCCCCGGCTCCGAGCGCGTCCTCGAGGACGCGCTCGGAGCCCACGATGAGATCTGACGGCGTCTACTGCTGCTCGCCGCTCGATGAGCCGCTGCTGACCGCGTCACCGACTCGATCCACGGCGCTCTTGACCGAGCCCTTGGCCTGGTCGACGCGCCCGTCATGCTTGAGGCTCTTGTTCGCGGTCAGGGCGCCAACCGCTTCCTTCACGCGGCCGATCACCGTGTCGAAGTTCTTGTTCGCCATGCGTTTCCTCCTGTTTGTTGAGAGGGCGCGGGAGCGCCCGAAGTCTGTTCCCTGACCGGTCGCTGCCGCGACCGCCGCCCCGTTGGTGCTTGCGCACGCCGGTGAGCGGTTTCGGCAACCCGGCGGTCGCGAGCGCGTCGTCGGGGTTGAACCAGCGGCCGGCGCGGCCGCTACGAAGGATCGCGCGGACTGCGGTCCGCGAGCGACGGGTCCTTGGCGGCGATGAAAGCGACGACGCGCCTGGTTCGCGCCCGTGGGGCGCCCTGCTGCGGGCCCGTTGCGCTCAGTCGGCTCTCGCGGGACCTGCTGTGCAGCAGCGCCGAGAAATCGAGCGGCCGGGCCAGCATTTCGGAAGGAACAAGCGGATGGGGCATCGTGACCTCCGGGCTCGTGAGCGCAGCACCTCGGAAAGTCAGTTCGTGTTGCCCGCTCACGGACCGTGAGCCGACCTCACATAATGCCCTTCGCGCGGCACTCTACTCCGCCGGGTAGCCCGGCGCGAACACCGCCAGCGCCGTCACGGCCACGCGGCGGGCGCCACCCGCGGCGCCGCGTCGATCTGACGGCGTGCGGGTCGGCAGCCCAACATCTCTGAACGGCTCGCCGGGCCCCGGGGACGCGGTTCCCAAACGACCGCCTGCCCGTGCTACCTTGTGCGCGAACAGCGGCCGTATGCCGGGCTCATGTCCCGGCGGGATACACCATGATGAGCGTTCCCAAGCCCAGCCCCACACGCGCCAGGACGGCGATGTCGCATCTTGGTCGTGCTCGCCGCGTGCTCGCACGGATGCCCGGTGTGAGAAGGGCAGGCGCGCTTGTGCTCGCGAGTGCCATCGCGGCGGGCGCGGTCGCCGCGTCATCGGCTCCCGCGGCGAGCGCGACATCGGCGGGCGACGTGCTCGCGGCGCAAGCCTACGCGTCGGCGTTGTACGGACCGCGTGGCGCCCAACTCCCCTTCGCCGGCCCCCAGCAGGCGGTCTGCGCAACGCCTGGGTCCGGTGCCGCCCAGTGCCTGATCCACGTCCTCGCACCCAGCGCGGCGGCGCCCGGGGCGCGCCCCGGCACGGTCACCACGCCGACCGGTCTGGGGCCGAGCACGATCAAGAGCGTCTACGGGTACACGACCTCCCCGGGCGCCGGCGCCGGTCAGACGATCGCGATCGTCGATGCCTACGGCGACCCCAACGCGGCCGCCGACCTCAGCACGTTCAGCGCGCAGTACGGGTTGGCGCCAGAATGCACGGGGCCGGCCACGCCACCTTCCTGCTTTGACTTCAGCGTCGTCAACCAGACGGGCGGCACCAGCCTCCCGGCCACGAACGCCAGCTGGGACCTGGAGATCAGCCTCGATATCGAGTGGGCCCACGCGATCGCGCCCGCTGCCACGATCCTGCTGGTCGAGGCTTCGAGCAGCTCCGTCTCGAGCCTGCTCGCCGCCGAGCAGTACGCGGCGGCTCACGCGAACTACGTCTCCAACAGCTGGGGCTCCTCGGAGTTCTCCACCGAGACAACTGACGACTCGTACTTCACCCGCCCGGGGGTCAGCTATTTCGCTGCCGCGGGCGACACCGCCTCCTCGGTGCTGTGGCCGTCGGCATCGCCGGATGTGACCTCGGTCGGGGGCACGAGCCTCGCGTTCACCGCCGGCGGCAGCCTTGCGCAGGAGACGGCGTGGAGCGGCGGTGGCGGTGGCTGCAGCCGCTACGAGACCGCGAGCGCATCGCAGTCGAGCGCCGGCACGAGCTGCGCCGGCGAGCGCGCCACCCCGGACCTCGCGCTCGACGCCGACCCCAACTCGGGCGTGTCGGTCTATGACAGCGTCGCCTACGAAAACCAGTCGGGCTGGTGGACGGTCGGCGGCACGAGCGCCTCGACGGTGATGATCGCCGCAGACGCGGCGGTCGCCGCTGCCGCAGTCAACGCCCCGTACATATACGCGGTCCCCGCGAACATCCCGTTCCGTGACATCACCGCCGGCAGCAACGGGCATCCGGCGCTGACCGGCTACGACCTCGCCACCGGCCTGGGAAGCTGGTCCTACACGCCGGGCCAGCCGGCCGGCGTGACCGCCACCAGCGGCGCCGGCGGTGTGACACTCGCTTGGAGCGCCCCCACGGGAGCTGCGGTGGGCGCGTACAACATCTGGCGGGGCACCGCTTCGGGCAAGGAGACGGTCGACGTCACGACGGTCCCAGCTCCCGCCTCGAGCTTCCTCGACACCTCCGCCACCGGCCCGGGCACCTACTACTACGAGATCCAGGCGGTCAACAGCAACGGCGTCGGGCCGTTCTCCGCCCAGGCCGTCGCCGCGCCGCCGAGCGTGCCGCCGGTGGCCAGCTTCAAGAAGACGTGCTCGCAGGCCACGTGCACCTTCACCTCGACCTCAACCGACGCGCAGGGGACGATCAGCTCATACGCGTGGAACGGCGGCAACGGCGTCCTCGGCAGCGCGTCGACCTTCTCGGACACCTATTCCGCGCCGGGAAGCGACACCGTCAGTCTCACCGTCACCAATACCGCCGGCCAGTCCTCGGTGGCGGCCACGGCGCCTGTGTCGTGCACGAGCTCGAGCTCCGGCGGCCGCGGCGGCCGCGGCCGCTCGTCGCTGACGTGCAGCTGACGCGAACGCGCAAGCGCTGAAGCACCGGCGCGGCGACAGGACGACGCTGAGCCGATCGCCGTCCGTGGGCGAGCCCGATCCGTCGGCCGCCACGGCCGCCGAGAACCGCCACGGCGGCTTCGGGGATCAACGGGGTGAAGCCAACACCAGCCCCCGCCGTCGATGAAAGGACCCCTATGACGCACCGTGGTAAGAGTCTTCTGATGGTTGCACTGCCAGCCGTGGCGGTCGCCGTGGCGTCGGCCTCCACGCCGGCCGCCTCGGCAAGCGCATCCGCATCCGCATCCGCATCCGCGAGGCTGCGCAGTTGCAGCGGCCAGGCCCTGTTCGAGCCGAAGGGGACCGTGGTGCTCGCGTGCGCCGACGCCAACACCGAGATCAAGTCGACGCACTGGACCGCATGGACAGACGCCGGTGCGAGCGGCACGACGGACTTTGGATTGAACCTCTGTACGCCGACGTGTGTGGCGTCGCGGATCAGCTTCTTTGCGGACGCCACGATCCGGCTCCTCGCGCCGAGGCAGACCGCGCACGGGTTGCTCTTCACGCGCGCCGTGATCAGCTACCGCCGCGGCGGCAGGCAGAAGACCTTCACGGCCTACCCCGCGACGTGATCGCACCCACACGCAACCGCCGACGCTCGCAATCGCTAAAGCCGCGGGACTTGCGCCGCGAACTGGTCCGCGCGCCCGCGCGCTCGCACAGCGTGCACGAATCGAATGGCCGGCGCTGAACCCGCATTCGCCGACGCGAGGCCGTCCGGCGGCTGCGCCGCACCGGCTCGGCCGGCGGGCGGGCCGCCAGCTGCGGCGGCGGCAGTGAGCTCGCACGGACCGGCGGAGGACTCGGCGCTGATCGCGCGCTCGCTGGCTGAGCCGGAGGCGTTCGCGGCCATCTTCGAGCGCCACTTCGACGAGATTCTCCGCTACCTGCGGCGGCGGTTCCCGGCTGAGGCCGAGGAGCTCGCCGCCGAAACCTTCGTCGTCGCCTTCGACTGCCGCGAGAGCTACCGGCCACTCGGCGACTCGGCCCGCCCGTGGCTTTACGGCATCGCCTCCAACCTGCTTTACAAGCGACGTCGGCGCGAAGCACGCTCCCTGCGCGCCTACGCCCGTAGCGCCGCACGCGCCGAGGCGCCGGCCGGCGAATTCGCCGATGCGATCGAGCGCATCGATGCGCAGAGCCAATCGGCGGCCCTCGCCGCCGCGCTCGCCGGCCTGCGTGCGCAGGAGCGCGACACGCTTTTGCTCTACTCGCTTGCAGCGCTCAGCTACGAAGAGGTGGCTTTCGCGCTGGGGGTGCCGGTGGGCACGGTGCGCTCGCGGCTGGCGCGCGCGCGGCGTCGCTGCGCGCCCAGCTTGCTCGCCCTCACGACCGAGGAGGCCCGGCCGCATGGCTGACGAGTTCCCGCGCACTCCGTTCTCGTGGTTTCGCTCCGGTGTACCCGAGCGCGACGAGCGCTCGCGCGAGCATGCGCGAGCGCGTCTTGAGACCCACATCGCAGAGCGCTCACGGCAGCGGCCCTCCTCGCCCCCGTTCCTGCGCCGGCGGCCCCCGCGGCGTCTGGCGGGACCGCTCGCCGCTGCATTCGTGGTCGTCGGCGCAGGTGTCGCCGTCGCGTCGGGCTTCTGGCGCACCGAGCACACGGCGCACCTGCCTGTCTTCACGCCCGCCGGCAAGCTCTCGAGCGCGTTCCACGTCGGCAGCCGAGCGAGCGGGAGCTGCTGGACCGCTTCGCTGGCGAGCGGCGCCGCTGACGCGTGGCGCTGCGCCGCGGGCAACGCGATCCATGACCCGTGCTTTGCCGCGAGCCCGCACGCAAGGTCAGTGGTCTGCTTTCTCGACCCGTGGCATCCGGTCACGATCCTGGCGCTGACGAAGCCGCTTCCACGGCACGGGCCGACGCCGGCACAGACGCTCCCGTGGGCGATCGAGACCACCGACGGCCGCCGCTGCACATACCTCACCGGGGCGACGGCGCCGATGGGCGCGGAACGGATCAACTACGGCTGCACCGACCACTCCTACCTGATCGGCAGCCCGAACCGCAGCACGCCGCTGTGGACGATCCGCAGCAGCCGCACCTACAGGCCCGACAGGCCGGGACATCCGACGCCGCTCGTGGATTTTCCGCTGGCGCAGATCCGGCGCACGATCTCCTAGTCCAATGTCGCCGCCGGCCGCGGCCCGGTTCTTCACCAGATCAGTTGGCTTTACGTTAGTATCGTGGACGCTCCCTACGACCCGGAGGTGGCGGCATCACCGCTCGGCCGGACGGCTTCACACGCCGTCGCTTGCTCATCGGCGGCGGATCGGTGCTCGGCGCGATCGCGCTGGGCGCGGCCCGCGTACCCGCAGCGCCGGCCGCCCTCGATCGCCGCCAGCGCGTGAACAGCTTCGGCGCCGTGGCGCCGGCCGAGCCGCTGCTTGCGCATTCGCGCCCCGATCTGCGCATCCCGGCCCTCGCGGTCGACGCCAGCCTGCCCGCAACCGCTCCCGGCGAGATCTTCATCGGCCCCTACGGCCCCGCGCACGGGCAGGTGGGCGCGGTGATCGCCGACGCGGCGGGCCGGGCGGTGTGGGAGCTCCCGACGCCCGGAGAGGAGGTCTACAACTTCCAGGTCCAGCTCTACAAGGGCCGCCCCGCGCTGACGTGGTGGCAGGGGCGGATCGTGGACGGTCACGGCGCCGGCTCCTACGTCATCGCCGGCGACGGATATGAGCCGCTCGCGCGCGTGTCCGCAGGCAACGGCCGCCAGGGCGACCTGCACGAGTTCCTCCTCACCGACCGTGGCACCGCCCTGCTGACCGCCTACGTCCTGCGCCATGTCGACCTGCGCTCCGTCGGTGGCTCGCGTAGCGGTGCGATCCAGGACGCCATCTTCCAGGAGGTCGACCTGGCTAGCGGCCGCGTGCTGCTCGAATGGCACAGCCTCGACCACATCCCGCTGGCGGAGTCCTACTGGCCGCTGACGAGCTGGAGCTGGGACTACGTGCACCTGAACTCGATCGACGTCGACCTCGACGGGAACCTGCTCGTCTCCTCGCGCAACACCCACACCGTCTACAAGATCGACCGCAGCTCCGGCGAGATCATCTGGCGCCTCGGCGGCAAGCACAGCGACTTCGCGATGGGAGCCGGCGCGACCTTTGCCTGGCAGCACGACGTGCGCCGCCAGTCCGACGGCACGCTGACGATCTTCGACAACCAGGGAGCGCCCTACGGCGGTCCGCAGTCGCGCGCAATCGTGCTCGCAATCGATGAGACGCGCAGGACCGCGCGCCTGCAGAGCCAGTTCCTCCATCCGCTGGCGCTGCAGGCGTCAAGCTGCGGCAGCGTCCAGGTGCTGCCGGGCGGCAACCTGTTCGTCGGCTGGGGCGCCGAGCCGTTCGTCTCGGAGTTCTCTCCCGGCGGCGAGTTGCTCTTCGACGCCCGCCTCGGCCCCGGCTACGGCAGCTATCGCGCGTTCCGGATCCCCTGGAGCGCCGCGGGAGAGGGCCGCCCGAGCGTCGCGGCGCGGCGTCGCGGCGCCGCGACGCAGGTGTGGGCGAGCTGGAACGGCGACACCGCGGTGCAGCGCTGGCAGGTGCTCGGCGGCAGCGCGAAGGGCGCGCTCAGAGCGGTTGAAACCCACCCGCGCAGCGGGTTCGAAACCGCGATCACGCTCGCCGGACACCCGCAGCGCCTCGCCGTCCGCGGACTCGATGCCCGCGGCAGGCCGCTCGCCGTCTCGCCGACGCTCGAGCTCTAGCTGCCCCGCAGCGGCGCCCGGCCGGCGAACTCACCCAGGCGCCCCCAGCGAGATCTGGGGAGCCGGAGGTGCTCCCAGGCACCCGCGATCACCGTCAGGCTAGGATCACTCGAGATCGCGCGCCAGCGCACCACGAAAGGAACGCGATGGGCGTCACCCGCTTCGGCCTGCAGATACCGAACTTCACCTACCCCGGGGTTGACGATCGCGACCTCTTCGCCGCGATCGCGGAGATCGCCGGGGCCGCGGAGGAGTCGGGCTTCGACTCCGTCTGGGTGATGGATCACTTCTACCAGATCTCGATGGTCGGGCCTCGAAGCGACCCGATGCTCGAGGCCTACACGCTGCTCGGTGCGATCGCTGCACGCACGCGCAAGGTCAGCCTCGGCACGATGGTCACCGGCGTGACCTACCGCAACCCGGCGCTGCTCGCCAAGCAGGTCACGACCCTCGACATCGTCTCCGCCGGGCGGGCGATCCTCGGCATCGGCGCGGCCTGGAACGACGAGGAGCACGCCGGCTACGGCTTCGGCTACCCACCGATCGCCGAGCGCCTGGACCGCCTCGAGGAGGCCTTGCAGATCTGCCGCGCGATGTTCACGCAGGAGAGCCCTAGCTTCGCCGGCAGCCACTACACGATCGATCAGGCGCTGAACTTCCCGCGGCCGATCCGCCCCGGCGGGATCCCGATCCTCGTCGGCGGCAGCGGCGAGCGGCGCACACTCGCGCTCGTGGCCCGCTACGCCGACGCCTGCAACGTCTTCGGCGACCTGGCGACGGTCCGCCACAAGCTCGGTGTCCTCGACCGCCACTGCGAGGCGATCGGGCGCGACCCGGCGACCATCACCAAGACGCGCCTGGGCACCCTCGTCATCGCCGCGGACGCGGCGGCCGCTGAGCGCAAGGGGCGCGAGATGGCCCGGGCGCGGGGCATGGACGAGGATCTCTACGCCGCCTTCGCGACGGTTGGCGACCCCGACGGCGTGTCCGAGCAGGTCGCCGCCTACCTCGACGCCGGCCTCGACGGGCTGATCTTCAACATGCCCGACGCCCAGGACCTCGAGCCGGTGCGACTGGCCGGCGAGACGCTCTCGAAAGCGTTCGGCTGAGCCGTGGCCGCCAAGCCGGCACTGACGATCGTGATCGCCTCAACGCGGCCCGGCCGCGCCGGGCTGCCGATCGCCGAATGGTTCACCGCCCGCGCACGCGACCACGGCGGCTTCGAAGTCGCGACGGCCGATCTGGCGCAGCTGGCACTCCCGATGATGGACGAGCCCGACCACCCGCGCCTGCGCCGCTACACCCACGCGCACACGAAGCGCTGGAGCGCCACGGTCGAGGCGTCCGACGCGTTCGTGTTCGTGACGCCGGAATACAACTACGGCTACACGGCGCCGCTGAAGAACGCGATCGACTACCTGCATTTCGAGTGGCAGTACAAACCGGTCGGCTTCGTCTCCTACGGCGGCGTCGCGGCCGGCACGCGCGCCGTGCAGCAGCTCAAGCAGGTCGTCACGACGCTGAAGATGACCCCGCTGTTCGAAGCGGTGAGCATCCCGTTTCACACACAGTTCATCGACGATGGCGTGGTCGCCGCCAACGAGGTGATGGAGCAGGCGGCCGACGCGATGCTCGCCGAGCTGGTCCGCGTGCAGGCGGCGCTGCGCCCCCTGCGGACGTAGTGGCCGGCCGCGACTGCGTCCTATCCTTTGAAGGGTGCCCCCCGCCGTCGAGTTGCTCTACTGGGACGGATGCCCCTCCCACCCGGCCGCCCTGGCCGAGCTGCGGGCGGCGCTTGAAGAACTCGGGCATCCCGGCGCCCACGTCGCCCTGAGCGAGATCTCAAGCGAAGCGCAGGCTGCGCAGCGAGGCTTCGTCGGCTCCCCCACGATCCGGATCGCCGGCGTCGATCCGCTGCCGCCGCCGCCGGACGAGCCCACCGCTCTCACCTGCCGCCTCTACCGCCGCCGCGACGGGCGCCACTCCCCGACGCCCGACCCCGCGGACCTGCGCGAGGCGCTGCGCCGGCTGCTTCCCCCACCCACCCAGGAGTCCTGACCATGTCATTTGCGATCGGAGCGCTCGCTCCGAACTTCACCCTGCCCGACACCTACGCCAACGCGACGGCGCTGCGCGATGTGGACAGCCCCGTGACGGCGGTTGTGTTCACCTGCAACCACTGCCCCTACGCGCTCGCCTGGCACGAGCGCCTGCAGGCCGTGGCGCGCGACTACGGCCCCCGCGGTGTGCGGATCCTGCAGATCAACAGCAACGACGCCGAGCGCTTCCCGCACGACTCGCTCGCGGCGATGAGCGCCCGCGTCGCCGCCGGCGAGTTCGCGGGCCCCTACCTGCACGACGCCACGCAGGAGGTCGCGCACGCCTGGGGCGCGGCGGTGACGCCGGACGTCTTCGTGCTCGACACCGACGGCCGCCTCGTCTACCACGGCGCCCCGGACGCCGACTACCGCGACGAGTCGCTCGCCGCCGCTTGGCTGCGCGACGCCCTCAACGCCGCGCTCGAGGACCGCCAGGCCGACCCGGCGCAGACCGAGCCGGTCGGCTGCTCGATCAAGTGGCGACCGTGAGCTCCATCACGAAGTGCGGCCCGATCGGGGGCACGTCGAACTCCTCCGACACCACGCGCAGCCCGGCGCGCTCGTAGAGGGAGCGCGCCGGCGAGCGGGCGTTGCACCAGATCCGGGCGGCGCCCTGCGCCTGGGCGTGGGCGATCAGGGCGTGCAGCACGGCGCTGCCGGCACCCCGCCCCCGCGCCGCCGGGACGGTCGCCATGCTGCGGATCCGCCAGGCGCCCGGCTCCCCCTCGGGCAGGACGTAGCCCGCGGCGATCAGCTCGCCCGCTTCGAAGGCGCCGAGCGAGTGGGCGTCCAGCGGCTCCTCCGAGGCCAGCTGTTCGAGCGTCTGGTGCGGGCGCAGGACAGCGCGGCGCAGGGCGCGTGTCTGCTCGAGCGGCACCGCCGCCACCACGATTTCGCTCATGGCCTGGCCAAAGCTGGGTGCACGCACCCAGCTTCCGGGGGGTGCATGCACCCCCCGGCGAGTCGGTGCATGCACCGACTCGAACAGCTCATCGGCTCTGGTCGGTGGCGGCGATCACGCCCGCCGCCATGACCAGGCCGATCGCCGCGAGGGCCCGGTCGCTCCCCTGCGCGGCCAGCCCCTCGGCGGCGGCGAGCAGGCCGTCGAGGCGCTCGAGTGCCGGGCCGGCCGCTCCGGGGTCGGGGTCGCGGCACACGGCGCGGGCCAGCGCGACCATCGGCATGACCCGCGCGGCGTCGGGGGGCGGGCCCGATCCCATCGCCGCCCCGAAGGCCATCATCAGGTAGGCGCCGGCGCGCGCGAGTCGCCCGTTGACCGCCCGGACCGCGGGCACGCGCGGAGCCGTCGCCGGCGCGGGCGGGCGGCCCGCGAGGAGCGCGTCCATCGTGGCGCCGGCGACCAGCGCCCGCTCGGGCCCGTCGAGCCCCGCGTAGGCGGCCACGCGCAGCGTCGCGAAGAGGCCCGCGATCGGCCGGCCGTAGGGCACATCGGAGGCGAACACGATGCGCTCCGCGGGGACCCGGGCGAACAGCTCGATCAGGTCGAACGGGGAGAAGATCGAGGTGTCGTAGACCACGGCGGGATGGCCGGCGAGGCGTGTGGCGAACATCGCCTGGTCGGCGATCGCGCCGTGCGCGAGCACGAGCGCCACCTCGGGAAAGTGCTGCGCGAGGTCGGCGAGGGCGTCCATCGGCGGCATGCCGCGACCGGCGTGGATCAGGATCGGCACGCCGCCGTCGCGGGCGAGCTCGAAGATCGCTCTCGCCGCGGGCGTATCGAAGCCGAATGCCTGCGCCCGCGGGTGCAGCTTGATCCCGCGCGCCCCGAGCGCGAGGCAGCGCTTGCCCTCGGTTATCGGGTCATCGGCCGGGTCGAGCCGGCAGAACGGGTAGAGCCGCCCTTCCGCGGCGGCCGCCCACGCCAGCACGCGGTCGTTGGGCGTGCGGTAGGCGGGACGGCGGTCGGGGTCGTGCAGCGCGAAGACGCAGGCGCGCGCGCCGGCGTCCACCTGATCGAGGAAGCCCAGCAGCCGCTCGAGCTCGAGCGTCTGGCCGTCCTCGTCGACGCCGAGGTGGGTGTGGGCGTCGAGCACCGCGCTTCGATCGTCCAGCAGCTCACGCACTTCGGCGTCCAGTGTCGCGAAGGCCTCGGGCAGGGGCTCGACCACCACGCGGCGGATGCTCGCATAACGTTGATGCGATGAGCGCCGCTCCACCGCCGCCGCCGGCTCATATCGTGCTGATCGGCCTGATGGGCACTGGCAAGACGACCGCCGGGCGGCTGCTTGCGGCGAGGCTCGGCCGGCCGCTGTGCGACAGCGACAGCGAGATCGAGGCGCGCGAAGGCGTGACGGTGCGTGAGCTCCAGGATCGCCACGGCGCGCGGTGGCTGCACGGCCTCGAGGCGACGATCCTGCTCGAGGCGCTGGCGCGGGCGCGGCCGTCGGTGATCGCCGCCGCCGCCAGCACGATTGACGACGCGCGCTGCCGCGCGGCGCTGCGCGGCCCCGGCGTCGCGACCGTGTGGCTCGAGGCGAAGCTCGCGACGCTCGTGGCGCGCTACGACTCAGACCCCCACCGTCCCCGCTACCGCGAGGGGACGGCGACGGCGCTCGCGCGCCAGCTCGCGGCCCGCGGCGAGCACTTCGCGCAAACGGCGACCGCGACGGTCGACGTCGACGGCCTGGACCCCGAGGCGGTGCTCGAGCGGATCTGCGCAGCGATCGCCGGGGCCGGTTAGCGAATAGGCCGCGCCGACTGCGCGATCGCGAGCAGCTGGGCGTTGCTGAGCGTCTCGTTCAGGCTGTTTGACACCCAGTAGAGAACGCCGTGCTGCACCCAGCCGATGTCGTGGTAGGCGGAGCCGTCGTCGACGAACATGTAGGTCCGCCCGGCGATCGTCTGCGTCCCGTTGGGGTTGGCGAACAGCGGCGGGTGGGTCCAGTTCATCCCCTCGATGCCGTAGTACTCGCCCTCGGAGCCGGCCGAGAAGTCGATCCGGTAGCCGTAGTGCAGGCGGCCCTGCTCGTCGCGGATCGTGTAGGGGTGGAAGTCGTTGGGGCTTGCGGGGCCGGTCTGCAGGCGGGGCACCAGGACGGCGAACGGCACCTCCGGCGCGATCGTGAGCGCCTGAGCGCCGACCGAGGCCGGGATGGCGAAGAGGTCCTCGCTCGCGGCGGTCGGGCTAGCGGCGTGCCTGGTGTGATGGACGTGGTGGCGTCTTGCGGAGTGCGTGGTGCTCGAGGCGCCGGAGCCCGGCAGCGCCGCCTTGGGGGCCTCGTAGAGGAAGCTCCGGATGCTCGCCTGGATCAGCGGCGGTGTGGAGAGAACCGCTTCCTCGGGGCCCTGCGGCGTGTTGATCTGGTAGGCCGGGTTCGCGACCTGGAAGGGCACCTCGCGGATCGGCCGCGACTGTGAGAACGCCGCGAGGTAGAGCAGCTGCGCGATCGCGTGCGAGCTGCGGATGTCGGTCCAGACCGCCTTCCCGAACGCCTTCGCGAGTGCGGAGAACTTGCTGAGGAAGCCCCACACGCCGAGCTGCTCCTTGGCGTCGCGGATGAAGTCCTGCTGGCGCGCGACGCGCACGAAATCCGAGTCGGTGTGGCGGTAGCGGACGTAGGAGAGCGCCTGGTTGCTGCACAGCCGCTGGTAGCCCGGCTGGATGTTGATCGGCGAATAGCTGTCTCCGGACGGGTTGTAGTAGCGCTGGTCGACGTCGACGTAGACGCAGCCGATCGCGTCGACGAGCCCGAGAAACGACGCGAAGTTGAAGTCGATCACGTGGTTGATCGTGATCCCCGGCAGCGTCGCGAGGACGACCTGCTTGACGAGATCGTCGCGGCCGATCGAGTAGGCGGAGTTGAACTTCTGGTTGGTGTAGGGGACGCCCTTCCAGTTGAAGCTGACGAGCAGATCGCGCGGGATCGAGAGGATCGAGGTCTGATCCTGGGTCGGGTCCATCCGCACCAGCATGAAGGTGTCCGCGTGCAGCAGATGCACCCCGTTGATGTCCTGCTCGGCGCCCGTCGCGTAGGTCGTCGTCTTGCCGATGTGGTCGTCCCCGATCACCAGGATCGTCTGCGCCTGGCCGGCCTGCGCGGGCGTCAGGTCCTTGGAGTCAAGCGGTGTGCCGCCGAGCGCGAAGTCGGCGGCGATCGTGCTGACGACGTTGATCGCCCCGACCGAGATCGCCGTCGCCGTCGCGACGACGATCACGACGCAGCCGAGCAGGTGGCGTCGGAGCGGATGGCGCCGCCGGCGCGGCTGGGCGGCCGCGCGGGCGGGCGCCGACGCGGACGCCCGGGCGGGCACCCGGCGCAGGCGGCGCCTCATTGATCACCGGCTCCGCGAGCGAGATGGGAACAACCTGCGCGCCCGGCGAGCCGATCGCCGTCGATGTCAGGAGCGAATGTCGCCACGATTGGAGTTGCGCGGCACAGGCCGCGCAAGCAGAGTATCGCGCGCGATCGCCACGTTCACGCCCGCGCAGCCGATCCTCGGCTTCACCGGCGCCGCGGCGCGCGAGCCACCGAGGCTGACGGGCCACTAGGCTGCAACCGGTGAGCGCCAAGCGCGCCATATTCGTGGCGCCCTTCGACGAGCTGGTGGATCCGCGCGTGCTCGCGGAGCTCGCTGCCGCCACCGAGGCCCGCGGCTGGGACGGGTTCTTCGTGTGGGACCACGTCGCGTTCGCGCCGCCGGTGAGGGCGGTGGCGGATCCCTGGGTGGCGCTCGCCGCGATCGCTTGCGCGACCGAGACCGTGCGGATCGGGCCGCTCGTCACGCCGCTCTCGCGCCGGCGGGTTCAGAAGCTGGCGCGCGAGACGGTCACGCTCGACCGTCTCAGCGGCGGGCGCCTCACGCTCGGCGTCGGCCTGGGCAGCGAGCGCAACGGGGAGCTCGAGCCGTTCGGCGAGGTCGTCGACGCGCGCGAGCGCGCCGTGCTGCTCGACCGGGGCCTTGCGCAACTGGACGCGCTGTGGTCCGGCGGCTTTGAGCCGCCGCCGGTGCAGCGTCCGCGAATCCCGGTCTGGGTGGCGTCCCGCTGGCCGAGGCGGCGTCCGCTCCAGCGCGCCGCGCGCTGGGACGGCCTGTTCCCGATCGAGCTTCCCGGCCCCGACGCACTCGCGGAGCTTGCGGCGGAGGTGCACGCGCTGCGCGGCTCCGAGCGCGCGCCGTTCGACCTCGTCGCCGAGCTGCCGACGGGCGGCGACGCCGGCGCCTGGGAGCGCGCCGGGGCGAGTTGGCTGCTCACCGCCTTCGACTGCCAGCCGCGCCTTGACGCTGTGCGCGAGGCGATCGAGGCGGGACCGGCGCAGGCGCCCTGAGGATGGTCGCTCGGCGACCTGATCAGAAAACGAGCAGCATCAGCCCGACGGTGATGCCCGGGCCGATCGTGATCATCAGGCCGCGGTCCCCGCTCGCCGGGGCGCGGCGGAGCATCGTCTCCTCGAGCACATAGAAGATCGACGGCGTGCCGACGTTGCCGTGGTCGGCGAGCACGTCGTAGCTGATCGCCAGCTCGTCGTCGGGGAGTCCGAGCGCCTCCTGCACGGTCAGCAGGATCCGCCGCCCCCCCGGGTGGATCAGCCAGTGGTCGATCGCGTAGCGCGTCAGGCCGAGCGGCTCGAGGAAGTCGTCGACGAGCTGCGCGAGCCCCGCGGCGGCGAGGTCGGGAAGCTCGCGTGCGAGGTACAGGTGGCTGTCGTCGTCGGCGAGCGCCATGTGTACGACGTCGAGTGTTCCCGCGAGCTGGTGGACTGTGGAGGCGGCGACGGCGGGGCCGGGCGCCTGCGCGCCGTGCTCGAGGATCGCAGCCGCGCAGCCGTCGCCGAAGATCGCCGACCCGACGACCTTCGCCCGCGGATCCTCGGGCGCCGACTGGCTGAGCAGCCCGCTCATGCTCTCGGCCGCGACGATCAGGCCGCGACTGCCCTCGCGGTCGTGCAGGGTACGTTCGACGAGCCGCACGAGCGGCACGGCGCTGGCGCAGCCGACGCCGACGATGTGGTACTTGTCGGTCGCGGGGTTCATCTCGTAGTGCTCGATGAGCCGGTGCGCGAGGGTCGGACCACCGAGCGAGTAAAGGCTCGCGCTGACGACCACGTCGAGGTCGCGCGGATCGACGTCGAGCTTGTCGACGGCGCGCACGGCAAGTTCGAACAGGTGGTCCTCCGAGGCGGCGGTGCGGCCCTGCAGGTTCTGGCCGGCGTGATCCTCGAGCGCCGTCAGGTGGCGCCGCTTGACGCCGCAGCTGGCGAAGATCCGCTGCGCGAAGGGGTCGGCGGCCATGCCGAGCGCGTCGAGCACCTCCGACTGGCTGAACGAGCGCGCCGGGTCGGCGTGCGTGAGCCGGCTGATGTGGGGCGTCGCGGGGCCAACGAGCGGCGAGGCGCCGGAGCGGCGAACGTTCGGGCCGAGCCTCGCCTGCAGCTCGGCGCCGTCGTTGAGATGCGGAAACGGCAGATCGGGCACCGCCACGCCGAGAAACGCGCACAGCGGCTCCCAGCCCTCCTCGACATCGAAGCGGAGCAGGCGCCCGGCGGGCACCGTGCGCAGGACCTCCTCGTTGTGGCGCTGGTAGCGCCCGAGCGCCTCGTCGCGGCGTTCGCAGCTTCCGTCGAGGATGTCGCTCCACAGCGGCCGGTGGGGCATCATCAGGACGTCCAGTGCCAGTTCCTCGGCCGCGGCGAGCTGGCGGCCGCCGGCCATCGCAAGCTCGCGGGTCGCGCGCAGGCAACTTGCGTAGCTCGCATACCAGGCGTCGGGTTCGCGGACGCTGAGCAGCACCAGCGACGACGGCCAGACGTCGATCAGCTCGCGGTAATAGCGGGCGCCGACCCAGCCGAGCGCCGCGTTCCAGCCCGCCAGGCCCTCGGTCCAGTCATGGGCCGTCGCGTTCCCGCCCGAGCGGGCGCGACGCAGGAGCTCGTCGCTCTCCGGGACGGTGCGCGGGTGCAGGCAGGGACCGACGCCGAGCAGCTCGAGTGCCGCGGCGAGCGACACGGTGCCGGTGCGCGTGTAGCCGGCACCGATCACCTTCACGGGCGACGCTCCGGGCTTGGCCGGCAATCCCTTGGCGGCTTCGTCCTCGAACAAGGCGGGCACACAGGCACTTTAACAACTGGCGCCAACGATCCCTAAATAATCCGTAACAATGCGGGCCGACGGCGGCGCGGCCGCCGTCGGAGCCAGCGCCCGCCGGCCACGCCGGGCGGCACACGTTCGAGCACGGGAGATCGGCCAATGCAAGTAATCGGAGCGGGGCTGCCGCGAACCGGCACGCTGACCCAGAAGCTGGCACTCGAGCGGCTGGGTTTTGCGCCGTGCTACCACTGGGTCGATGTGATCGCCGACCTCGACCGCGTGCAGCAGTGGGATCGGGCGCTGGACGGGGAAGCGGACTGGCAGGAGATCTTCGGTGACTGCGTCGCGACCGTCGACTGGCCGGGCGGCTTCTTCTACGCGGAGCTGGCGGCGGCCTATCCGGATGCGAAGGTGCTGCTCAGCGTGCGCGACCCGCAGCGCTGGGAGCCAAGCTTCCGCGAGACGATCTGGGACATGTGCTTCGGCGACACGCTGATCCACAACCTCTCGGCGGCGCGCGCCAAGGTCGACCCCCGCTGGGAGCGCTACCTGGCGCTGATCGACCGCATGTTCTGGATCGAGCGCGGCACCTTCGCCGGCGGCGCGGGCGAGACGCCGGAGACGATGATCGCGGCGATGGCGCGCCACGAGGATGCCGTCAGGGCGTCGATTGCACCCGAGCGCCTGCTCGTCTGGGACGTGACCGAGGGCTGGGGCCCGCTGTGTGAGTTCCTCGAGGTTGAGGTGCCGGCGGAGCCGCTCCCCCACGCCAACGACCGTGAGGCATTCACCTACCGCGTGGCCGCCGGTGCGCTGGCGACGCTGCAGAAGTGGCAGGACGCTCGCCCCGTGCCCGCGTGAGCGTGGGCATCGCCTGACGACGGCGAGTCGGTCGCGCCCGGAAGGACCGGGCGCCCGCGCGACGCCCGCACGCGCCGGGCGCCGGGCGCCGGCGCAATGCCCGGAAGGACCCCTCGTGCGCGCGTGACAGCGCCGCCACTGCCCGGCGTCGCAGGGTGCGCTTCACACCTAGAGTCATGCACATATCTTGATATGTGCGGAGTAGTTCCCTGATAGACTTTCCGCCACTCATGCCCGAATCCTCGCGACCCTCCGCCCCGCTTGCGAGCCTCGACGGCTTGGTCGCGACGCTGCGCGCCGTGGCGGAGCCAACGCGGCTGCGCCTTGCCGTCCTGCTCAGCCGGGCGGAGCTCACGGTGACCGAGATCAGCAACGTGATCGGGCAGAGCCAGCCGCGAACCAGCCGGCATCTGCGGCTGCTGCTGGACGCCAACATCCTCGAGCGAGCGCCGGAAGGGGCGCACGTGTTCTATCGAGTCTGCGACGGCGGTGGCGGCGCCGAGCTGGTGCGCCGGCTCGCCGACCAGGTGCCCGCCGGCGACCCGGTGATCGCGGCGGACGCGGCGGCGCTCGAGCGCGTGCGCCAGGCGCGGGTGCTCGCCGCGGCCCGCTACCTGAGCAGCCAGGCCGACGAGGCGGCGGTGCTGAGCTCCCTGCAGGTGGCCGAAGCCGACGTCGAGCACGCGATGCTGGAGCTGATCGGCGCCGCCGAGCCCGTCGCGCGCCTGCTCGACATCGGCACCGGAACCGGCCGGATGCTCGAGCTGCTGGCGCCGGTGAGCGAGCGCAGCGTCGGGCTGGACGTCAGCCGCGACATGGTGGCGGCCGCGCGGGCCAAGCTCGGCCAGGCGCGGCTCTCGCGCGCCTCCGTGCGCCAGGGCGATCTGCACCGCCCGCCGTTTGAGGCCGGGAGCTTCGACGTCGCGGTGATGCATCACGTGCTGCACCTGCTCGACGAGCCCGGCGAGGCGATCGCCGACGCCGCGCGCCTGCTGCGCCCGGGCGGGCGGCTGCTGGTCGCCGACTTCGCCCCCCACCAGCTCGATTTCCTGCGCGAGCAGCACGGCCATCGCCACCTCGGGATCGACGAGCCGGACATGCAGGCATGGGCCGAGCACGGCGGCCTCGAGATCGAGACGCAGCGAACGCTGCGGCCGCCCGGGCCCCGGCAGCTCACGGTACGCCTGTGGCTGCTTCGCGCCCGGCCACGAAGCGTGGCGGCGAGGTCCGCCGTCGCATGAGCGTCTCGGTCTCATTCGAGTTCTTCCCGCCGCGCACGCCGGAGGCTGTGGAGCATTTCGTCACGGTGCTCGAGCGGCTCGCGCCGCTTGAGCCGGCGTTCGTGTCGGTGACCTACGGCGCGGGCGGCAGCACCCGCTCCTCGACACTTGAGGCCCTGCGCGAGATCGGCGCCCGCACGGCGATGCCGCGGGCCGGGCACCTCACCTGCGTCGGCTGCCCGCGCGAGGAGGTTGACGCGACGATCCGCGACTACTGGGAGAACGGCATCTCCCACATCGTGGCGCTGCGCGGCGACATGCCGGAGCTCGGGTCGGCGTTCGTCGCACACCCGCAGGGCTACGGCGGTTCGGTCGAGCTGGTCGAGGCGATCCGCGCGATCGCGCCGTTCGAGGTGTCGGTCTCCGCCTATCCGGAGACCCACCCGGACTCGCGCTCGCAGAAGAAGGATCTGGAGCTGCTGGCGCGCAAGGCCGACGCCGGCGCGACGCGCGCGATCACGCAGTTCTGCCTGATCAACGAGCGCATCGTGGCGCTGCGCGAGAGTGTCTCGCGGGCCGGGATCGAGATCCCGGTCGTTCCCGGGATCATGTTCTCAAACAACGTCGCCGGACTCGCGCGGATGGCTGAGCGCTGCGGCACGACGATCCCGGCGTCCCACGCCGCGCACTATGAGGGCCTCGACGACGACCTGCACGCGCGGCGACTCGTCACGGGGATGCTCGCTGTGCGCCAGATCGAGGAGCTGCGCCGCGAGGGCTTCGAGGAGTTTCACCTGTACACGCTGAACCAGGCCGAGATCGTCGGCGCTGTTTGCCGCCTCGCCGATCTGACGCCGAAGGCGCGGGAGCGCCAGCCGGCATGAGCGCGGACCTCAAGCGAACGGCGCGGATAGCGGCGCTACATGAGGCTGCCGCGCAGCGGATCCTCGTCCTCGACGGGTCCTGGGGCGCGAAGATCCAGGAGCTGTCGCTGACCGAAGAGGACTTCCGCGGCGAGCGCTTCGCCGGGCATCGCAGCTCGCTGCGCGGCGACACCGACCTGTTGTGCCTGACGGCGCCCGATGTGGTGAGCGCCCTGGCGGGCGAGTATCTGGCGGCCGGCGCCGACATCATCACGACCAACACCTTCACGGCGACCTCGATCGCACAGGCCGACTACGACATGCAGGAGCATGTGGTCGAGATCAACCACGCCGGCGCGCGCCTGTCGCGCGAAGCGGCCGACCGCTTCGAGGCGGCGGATCCAAGCCGCCCCCGCTGGGTCGCCGGCTCGATCGGGCCGACCAACCGGACGCTGTCGATCTCCCCGAGCGTCGAAGATCCGGGCGCCCGCGCGGTCGACTTCGACGAGGTCTACGACGCCTACCGCGAGCAGGCGCTCGCGCTGTATGAGGGCGGTGCGGACATCTTCATGGTCGAGACGATCTTCGACACGCTGAACGCGAAGGCGGCGCTGAAGGCGATTCTCGACCTGCGCGACGAGGGTCTCGCCGATCTGCCGATCTGGATCTCGGGCACGATCACCGACCTTTCCGGCCGGACCCTGTCGGGCCAGACGGTGGAGGCCTTCTGGACGTCGGTGCGCCACGCCGAGCCGTTTGCCGTCGGGCTGAACTGCGCGCTTGGCGCCGAGCTGATGCGCCCCTACCTGGCGGAGCTCTCAGCGGTCGCCGACACGCTCGTCGCCGCCCACCCCAACGCCGGCCTCCCGAACGAGTTCGGCGGCTACGACGAGGGTCCGGCGGAGACCTGCGGGAACATCGCCGAGTGGGCGCGCAGCGGCCTGGTCAACATCGTCGGCGGCTGCTGCGGCACGACGCCGGCGCACATCGCCGCGATCGCCGACGCCGTGCGCGACCTGCGCCCGCGCGCCGTTCCGGTGCTCGCACCGGCGCTGCGCCTTTCAGGCCTCGAGCCGTTCGTGGCCGCGTGAGGGGGGTCCGGCAGTGAGCGGCGCCGTCGCGAGCTTCATCAACATCGGGGAGCGCACCAACATCACGGGCTCCGCGCACTTCAAGCGCCTGATCCTCGCGGGCGACTACACCGAGGCGCT
Source organism: uncultured Solirubrobacterales bacterium (assembly GCA_963788385.1). Lineage (GTDB taxonomy): Bacteria > Actinomycetota > Thermoleophilia > Solirubrobacterales > Solirubrobacteraceae > Palsa-513. The sequence continues at coordinate 10,198 of CAWBGR010000008.1, read as the reverse complement.
GGCGGTGGCCCGCCAGCAGATCGACGGCGGCGCCCAGATCATCGACGTCAACATGGACGACGGCCTGCTCGACGGCGAGCAGGCGATGACGACGTTCCTGCGCCTGATCGCCTCCGAGCCCGACATCGCGCGCGTGCCGATCATGATCGACTCCTCGAAGTGGAGCGTGATCGAAGCCGGCCTGAAGAGCGTGCAGGGCAAGGCGATCGTCAACTCGATCAGCCTGAAGGAGGGCGAGGAGCCGTTCCTGCAACAGGCGCGCAAGGTCCGCCGCTACGGCGCCGCCGTCGTCGTGATGGCGTTCGACGAGGAGGGCCAGGCCGACACCGCGGAGCGCAAGGTCGCGATCTGCGAGCGCGCGTACGCGCTGCTGACGGCGGAGGCGGGCCTTGACCCGACAGACCTGATCTTCGACCCCAACATCTTCGCGATCGCCACCGGCATGTCCGAGCACGACGACTACGCCAACGCCTTCTTCGAGGCCACGCGCGAGATCAAGGCGCGGATGCCCGGCACGCACGTCTCCGGCGGCCTCTCCAACGTGTCGTTCGCGTTCCGCGGCAACGAGCCGGTGCGCCAGGCGATGCATTCGGTGTTCCTCTACCACGCGATCGCGGCCGGGCTCGACATGGCGATCGTCAACGCCGGCCAGCTCGCGATCTATGAGCAGATCGAGCCGGAGCTGCGCGAGCGCGTCGAGGACGTGATCCTCAACCGCCGAGCCGACGCGACCGAGCGGCTGCTGGAGATCGCCGAGCAATACCGGGGCGCGGAGGGCACGGCGCGCGCCGAGCCAGACCTGCGCTGGCGTGAGCACCCCGTTCGCGAACGCCTCGTGCACGCCCTCGTCAACGGCATCAACGAGTTCATCGTGGCTGACACCGAGGAGGCTCGCCTGGGGGCGGCAGCCCCCCTTGACATCATTGAAGGCCCGCTGATGGAGGGGATGAACGTCGTCGGAGACCTGTTCGGCGCGGGCAAGATGTTCCTGCCGCAGGTCGTCAAGTCGGCGCGCGTGATGAAGCAGGCGGTCGCGCACCTCGAGCCCTACATGGAGGCGAGCCGGCGCGAGTCGCGCGGCGCCGGGCGGATCGTGATGGCGACGGTCAAGGGGGACGTGCACGACATCGGCAAGAACATCGTCGGCGTCGTGCTGGCCTGCAACGGGTTCGACGTGGTTGACCTCGGAGTGATGGTGCCGGCGCACAAGATCCTCGACAGCGCGCTCGATTGCGACGCCGACCTGGTCGGGCTCTCAGGCCTGATCACGCCCTCGCTTGACGAGATGTGCAACGTCGCCGCCGAGATGGAGCGCCGCGGGATGAGCCTGCCGCTGCTGATCGGCGGGGCCACCACCAGCAAGGCGCACACGGCCGTGAAGATCGACCCCGCCTACAACCTCGGGCAGGCGGTCTACGTTCCCGACGCCTCGCGGGCGGTCGGCGTCGCCAGCGCGCTGCTCAGCGACGAGCAGCGGCCCGCGCTGGTCGCCGAGGTGGCGGCGGAGTACCGCGCGATCGTGGCGCGGCGCGCATCGGAGCGGCGCTCCTCGCGGCGCTCAAGCCTTGCGGCGGCGCGCGCGAACCGCTTCACCACCGACTGGGGTGCCTATGCGCCTACGACGCCGCCACTGCTCGGCCTGCACACGCTCGGCGATTACTCACTCGGCGATATTGCAGGCTATATCGACTGGACGCCGCTGTTTCGCACCTGGGAGCTGAAGGGCACCTTCCCGCGGATCTTCGAGGACCCGAGCGTCGGTGAGGTCGCGCGGAGCCTGCACCGCGACGCCGAGGCGATGCTCGAGCGGATCGTCGCCGAGCGCTGGATCCGCGCCGACGCCGTCGTCGGGCTTTGGCCGGCGAACGCGATCGGCGACGACATCGCCGTGTACGCGGACGAGGACCGGGGCGAGCCGCTCGCGATGCTGCACACGCTGCGCCAGCAGATGGAGCGTGACGCCGCCCACCCGAACCTCGCGCTCGCGGACTTCGTCGCGCCGCGGGACACCGGCGTGGCGGACTATGTCGGCGCCTTCGCCGTCACGACCGGCCACCTCGAACAGGAGCACGCCGAGCAGTTCGAGCGCGACAACGACGACTACAACGCGATCCTGTTCAAGGCGCTGTGCGACCGCCTGGCCGAGGCCTTCGCCGAGCGGTTGCACGAATGGGTTCGCCGCGAAGCGTGGGCCTACGCGCCGGCGGAGTCGTTCTCGCCGCAGGAGCTGATCGCCGAGCGCTACCGCGGCATCCGCCCAGCCCCCGGCTACGGCTGCCAGCCCGACCACACCGAGAAGGGCACGCTGTTCGAGTTGCTTGCGGCGCCGGCGCGGGCTGGCATCACGCTGACCGACAGCTTCGCGATGAAGCCAATCCTTTTAATCGCCAGTATACGTGGGCATGAATAAGCTGACGCACAAGTTCGATATGGGATTGTTCGGAAATCTTTAACAGTACAATAGGTAGGTCGCCTGATATGGCATAGCCCCAAAGACCTGATTGCCCCCGGCGATTTTCGGTTATAATATTGGAATCGGCGCGCATGGAGTCATTTGCATAAATGAGGGAGCTGGCAATATGGCAATAAAGCTGCGCGTCGGCCTCAGTGGTATTGATCTGCCTTAAGAGAACCTGGCTCTGTGTCCATGCCATATCGAAAACACGATCCGCGATCCGTCTGTCGTGATATTTATCAACCAGAATTAAGGCGGCATCTCTGGTTTCATTAATTCCAAAAACCATGTCTATCGTAGTCGATTGTTCCGGTTCAAGCGTTATTCTGGACATGATGGAGACAATGGGGTCAAGTACCGAACCCTGACTATCGGAGAGAGTTCCAAAAAGATCAGTTAGATTGTGCATCGCCTGTGGATCGTTAATAGTATTCCCCCGGCCTATAAAACGCGTCCGGTCGGTTTCGTAGGAAATCTGCTCAATTTCCGTTCCATGCACAGCCATCAAGTGAAACATCCAGTAATTCTTCTCGCCTTCAGAACGCGGCCGGCGGGTGCAAAGAATAGCCCGGCGCTGTTCGATAATTTCGGTCTGAACAAAAAGGTTGGAAAAAGCCGGATGAATTTTATCTGCGGCAGGATTAGCGATGACCACCTCCGCATAGCTTGTGATGTCAATGGTTCTCCTCGAACGCGAGTGATTTGTTATGGTCGTTCGGCGAAGTTCGATATCATCTTCCGGCGAGACAACGATTTCCGTATGTACATCAAAATCATGGTCACGGCGGCGAAATTCCACGCGGCCATCCGAGAAAATCGCTTCGTAATGTAGAGGTTGCTTGAGGGTGGGTTGATAAGTTGTTGACCAAACTTCCCCGCTCTTTACATCACGAAGATAACAAAAAATTCCGGAGTTATCGCATGTGCTGTCTTCCCGAAAACGGGTTAAGGCGATATCTTTCCAGCGGCTGTAACCGCCGCCGGCATTGGTCAGCATGATGTGATATCTGCCGTTTGAAAGCAGTTGTATTTCCGGAATTGTTGTGTCGGGAGTATTGAAAACGCGTACAGGGGTTTCCATACCGACAGGTTCCTTATGTGAACTGGCAAGTTCGGGAGGGGAGGCGTAAAAAGAGATGGTTTTGGGAACCCTTTCCTGGAGCAACAACATGGTAGACTGAAATAATGGTTCCGACTCAAATAATTTTTGCATCGGTCTATCCAGTAATAAATAGGCCAGCGCGAGCAGAGACATGCCCTGGTGATGCGCCATGAAGGAACGTACCACAGCGTTTGATTGGCCTCGTGTCAGGCGCGATGGAGTGTAATCAATCGCTTCGTAGAAACCGAATCTGCCTTCAAAGCCAGCCGACGCAAGTTTCTCCAGATTAAGGCACGCCTCTTCCGGTTTCACCATTAAAGCCAGTGCTGAGGCGTATGGAGCGATAACCATATCCTCTGCCAATCCTCTTTTCAGACCCAGGCCAGGTACACCGAAGGCTCGATACTGATAATTGAGATGGCTGTCAAAGGCGTTGTATCCTGATTCGGAAATTCCCCACGGAACCGAGTGTTTTTTTCCATATTCGATGTGCCTGGCTACAGCCGCCTTGTAAGTTTGGTCAAGAAGAGAGTTTTCGTATGTCGGCATTACCAGAAGAGGCATCAGATATTCGAACATGGAACCGCTCCACGACACGAGAACAGGCTTTCCTCCGGCGGTGGTAAGCAGTCTTCCCAGGGCGAACCAACTCTCCTGGGGCAGTTTCCCCTGAGCGATTCCCACAAAATTGCTAAATCTTGCTTCCGCTGCCAGCAAATCATAGAAACTAGTGTCGCGTCGCCAGTTACTGACGTTATATCCGATAGTAAGCAGATTACACGCTTTATCAAACAGAAAATCGTATTCTATCCGGGTGAGATCGCCACATTGTTTTGCCAGTAATTCTATATCAATCATAATGGTTGCGGAACGCCGGCTGGTGTCTGTGATTATTTTTTTAAGTTCATCAAGGTGCGCACACTCATCGGCAGTTAGATCAGCCTTCATGCGTTCTTCGATGGCAGATAGCTCTCCTTCAAGTTTGGTTAAATTCCTCAAAGTCATTACTTCATTGAGTTTCGGTACTTTATTAATTATCCCGGAAAATTGATGGTCAAATAACCATGATGCGAAAAACCGCAGTTCATCAAGGGCCGCCGTGCATTGATTGATGAATGCTTTTGCCCAGTATCTTAATGAATCGTTGGGGTCACTTTCAAGAACATCAACTTCAGCATTTATATCTGCTGCGGTTGCTGACAGTCGTTCGAGATATAATTTCATCTCCATCAATGTGGCCGGTTCAGAAGAAATCGCTGCCGCCAGATCTTTTTTAAGCTGGATTAGTTGAGCCGGAGCAGATTTTCCCGCAGTGTCCGCGAAGATTTCCAGAGTGTCTTTCAGCCCCGCTAATATTTGCGGTCCTGTGATTTTATGATCGGGAATTGAAAATAATCCTGATCTTAATATCAGCAGATAACCGATAAGGTTCCCGCTGTCCACAGATGAAATATAGAGGGGAAACAGGGGTTCCAGCGATTGCGTTTCGTACCAGTTGTAGAAATGACCTCTATGACGTTCCAGGGATTCCATTGTGTGGAGTGTATTTGCCGTGCGTTCGATAAATTGCCTCGTAGTTATAAAGCCAAAATCACAGGCGCAGAGATTAGCCAGGAGCGACAGTCCCATGTTCGTCGGTGATGTGCGATGCGCGACCACAGCAACAGGTTGCTCCTGATAATTATCCGGCGGCAACCAATTATCTTCCGGAACCAACAAATGTTTCGAAAAATGCCCAGGTTTTTCGAGAAATTTTTCTGAGAAAAATAATCTGGTCAGAAGTAAGCCGTGCTTCACGGCATCGTATAGGTTTGCTGACCCAATAGGCTATTAAGGGAGAGATCAGCCACGTAAAGAGGAGGGGACTTGCCAATATTATATTTAATGGACGGGAAAAAAAGATGGCGATTGAAGCGGCAATGGCAAAAAAAGAGGCGAACCACATGGTTTCTAAATACCCGGCAATCTCATCGCCTTGATGGTTATTGGTGTTTTCAGATGGATTCCATTCGAGAAGCCGTTTATGCGTAATCAGCATTCGCCACAGCGTGCGGGCAATTGCATCAGTATGAAAATAGGCTTCATGAGGCAGGCAAGTGATCGCGAACGCGGCTTGCATAAGATTATTGCCCGCTTTATGCGCGACAGAAGTCAGATGATGTGTCCAAATCACATTTTGTTGTTTTCTAAACAAATCAAGGCCAGACATAATTAAGGCAGGGAAAAGAATGATTCCGAGTACTGACAGTGTCCAGAACCAGGCCGAAGGCAGCAACGTCCAGCCAATTATTAACATAAGGGTTAAAGCTGGGGATGTCAGGCTTCTGCGCAGATTGTCGAATATCTTCCATTGGGAAAGTTTTGACAGGGGATTTTCCCTGGTGCTTCCGTCGAAAGCGGGACCGTCGACATAATCCACCGTGCAATTTGCCAGTCTCCGCGAATCCAGCGATGCCTTCGGCTTACATCGGCTTTATAGCTGGGCGGATATTCCTCATATAACTGCACATCGCTTATCAATCCCGATCGGGCGTAACATCCTTCAATAAGATCATGACGAGGATCTTATTTTCAGGGAGATATCCATTAAGGGCAGTCTCAAATGCGTCAATATCATAGATGCCTTTGCCGATAAAAGAACCTTCACCAAATATATCCTGATAAACGTCGGAAACAGCTTTCGTGTATGGATCAATGCCGGAGTTGCTTCCATACATGGCCGAATAAAGCGATAAGTTTATGTTGGGGAGACTTACGGAAACCCTTGGCTGCAGGATACCGTATCCTTCACAGACCCGATTCCTTTTTTCATCATATTGAGCGCGGTTCAGCGGGTGCGCCATAGTTCCTATAAATTGCCATGCCGCATCACGCGGCAGTTTTGTATCTGTATCGAGAGTGATCACATATTTCACATTTCTTAATGCTGTAGTATCACCGACAACCAGCGAAAAGAGATTCCCCGAAGAATCTTTTATCCTGCCGCGCAGAAAGGCATTCAAGTCAGCCAGTTTTCCCCGTTTTCGTTCATAACCCATCCAGATGTTTTCTTTAGGGTTAAAGCGGCGTGAGCGATGAAACAAGAAAAAAATGTCGCCTGTTGAACTTCTGTATTTCTCGTTTAAGGCGTCAATTCCTTTATTTGCCAGCCGCAGCAGTTGTTTATCATCCGGCATTGTCTCTATCTTGGCGTCCCGGAAATCGGTCAATATGGCGAAACGCAGATTGTCGTCCTGATTGGCCAGAAATCTGATTTCTATTGACTCAATCAAGTTCGTGATGTTTTGCGGGCTTATGAGCATTGTTGGAATTGCGACCAGAGTGCGGCATTCAGGCGGAATACCTTTAGAGAAATCCATCCGGGGCAAGGGATGTGGCGCAACCAGCAAAGTTGACAGCCAGTTTACCAGTGCTACCGCCAAATGGCTTGTACACAAAAAGAAGAGAAGTCCGATGATGGCCAATGGCCAACCATGTAGTCCATCTTTATGCGCCTTAGTCAGTAAAAAAGCTGTAAAGATGACAGTCGATAAGGTTATAGAGCCTATATACAGCAGTAAAGGGATTCGATGACTTAACCGTAGTATAACTTCAAATGGTGATAAGCGCACCTTAACCAGACTTTCCAGTTCGGATAATCCCTTGTCAATGAGGTAAAAACCTACATGTGCGGTACGGTCATAAGCGCTATTTTCGGTGCTTGCTTTTTTGGCGAGGCCAATCGCCATGCGCGCCACTTCGCTTTCTGATAAATTGCTTTTCTTGGCGATCCTTTCTATTACATGGCGGTAACGGTCACGGGTGGAAAAATCCATTTTGACATAAATATCGCCGGGATCACCACGCAGGATTTGATCTGCCGCGCTCATAGTCTCGACGAATTCACGCCAGTTCATTGTCCCCAGAAAACGCAGGCTGGTGATACTATTGCTTATGGAAACCTGATCGGAGGCCTGTTGTTGACTTTCTAAATTTACAAATGTCTTGATTGTCTGGCCGTATTCGGAGAGACGTTGTTCGATCCAGGTAAGAGGCAATGCCAGAGCGGGACCTTGGCCCTGCAACTGACGTGAGATTTCCGCGATGAAAGCGCCAACCATCGGCGGGTCTGATCGAGCCATGTCCGCGATTTCCAAAAAAAGGTTTTTGGGATCCTTCTGGGCGGTGGCCGTCATTTTACTCGCCCAATAATCGGCTATGTTGCGATTGGCTCTATCGTTAGATATGCGGACGGCTATACGTCTTATGTTTTCTATCAATGCCAGGCGCAACATAATGGGAATAGCCCATAATTCGCCAAGTTTAAGTACTGTGACCGCCTGGTAGGAGGCTAAAAATAAACTGATGGTTTTTGAGTCCACACGACCATCGCCATGGGAAATCATCTCCTGGGCGATATCATAAACTCGTGGAAAATTGGCAGATGGGCCATCTGCCAGGTGAGGCAGTTCCCTGCTGTAAACTTTGGGCAAATGCTTTCTGGCTGTGCGAATCTGTTCTTCGATTAGGTAGAAATTATCCAAAAACCACTCTTCGGCCGGTGTGATACGGCGATTGTCCTTAATAGCATTCGTTAGAATGTTCCGGACTTCAAACAGGACACCTTCATTATCCGTTAATCTTTTTAGAAGTTGGTTCGAGGTGCGGCCGGTGCCTAACTTGTGTGCGCCCGCTATAGTCTTGCCGTGCTGCCGCATCTGCTTGGAACTGAATAATTCGGATCGCAACAGTTCGTCGGCTGTTAATTTTTTCCGTAAATTTACGTCCGGAAGTTGCGTCTTCAGACGACTTAAATAATTTAAAATGAAACCGCTCGTTTTCAATTTTTATGCTCCATATGACGACGGTTGAAGGGCTGTTAAAATATTTTAGTTTTATGAAAAAGTTTCTTTAACAATGAAAGGCAAGGATTAATTGGTGAACATCCCTAATTTCCCACGGGAAATTACATCTGAATAATTACAGATGTAATTCTACCAGTTTTATGAAAAAAGATCAATAGATTAAATAAAACTAAATATTTAGAAGTTCAGGACTGGTAATCTTTTCCTGCCTGCCTGTAAGTAATGTTTTGTTATTTGTTGGATTTAAGATACGGCAACGCCAGCTGCATTTTCTTCAGGGCTTGTTTTTCAATTTGGCGTGCTCGTTCCCGCGAAATATTATATTTGCTCCCTATCTCCTGCAGCGTTTCGGGGTCATCTGCCATTACGCGGTTAAGAATAATGTAACTTTCCCTCTCGTTGAGATTAGCCAGAGCTCCGGCTATATGACGCTGGACCAGACTCTTTTCTTCGTCTTTAATTAAAGATACCTCTTGATCATCACCTTCGTAAGCCAGAAAATCTATATGCGAGTCAGTGCTTTCGTCATTGATAATTTCATTCAGAGAGACATCCCGCGAACCCATGCGCAAATCCATTTCTTCTACTTCGGAATCCTTGACTCCCAGAGAGGTGGCGATCTCACTGAATTCCGGGTTTTTTTTTGAAATAGTCTCAAGTTCTTTTCTGGTCTGATTTAATTTGAAAAATAGTTTTCTCTGAGCTTGTGTCGTGCCAATTTTGACGATGCTCCAGGATTTCATGAGGTAATTTTGAATATAAGCTCGAATCCACCAAACCGCGTAAGAAATCAATCTGTAACCTTTGTAAGGGTCAAATTTTTTTACGGCATGAATAAGACCTATATTGCCTTCCTGAATTAAATCAGACAGTTTAAAACCATAGTTGCGGTATTCATGGGCAATCTTGACTACAAAACGCAAATTGGAAACAATCAGCTTTTCTGCTGCTGCCACATCGTTATACTTTTTTAAACGCACGGCTAGCTTAAATTCCTCTTCCGCAGTCAAAAGAGAAAAGCGATTGATTTCAGCTATATATAAATTAAGAGTGCCGGTTATTACTGGTAGTTCCAAAGATCACGCCTCCCCACTGAGTTATACACTTAATAACTTTTATCCAACTATAATTTGCCGGTCAAGATAATTTATTATTACCAATCCTTGACATGGAAAGTTTTGATGTTTAAAGTACAATAAAATCAGATTTGAGGCAATTAAATGAAATCAATAAATAAAACAATGATTGATCATGCTATTAAGATTGCGCATGAAATAAAAGCTGACGCGTTGCTTGTCTGTGTTGATGTGATCGACGATATGCCCGTTGTGCTGGATGAAATAAAAAAAGATATTACCTTCGTTGTTGTTTGCCGCGAGAATGAAAGCATATCAGACGAGATGAAGAAAGATGCTCAAATATTATTCATCCCCAATGTAAATTTAACCCGTGTGGGGAAGATTAAAATTGCCATTGCCAAAGGAATAGTTCTGGGCACTTTTAAAAGAGGGGATAAGGTCGTATGTTTAAGCGGAGTGCCCAGGTTTGGTTACGCCGACAGCATTTTTGTCATTGATGTAGGAAAAGAATTTGAAATTTTAACATCCGATTTCATTAATGATGTCATTGAAAATGTCCGGCCGGAGGTTTTTAACGCGGCTTTAAATATTGCCTGTGAACTGGCCGCTCAGGGGAGAGAAAACAAAAGAATAGGAACGATATTTGTTTTGGGAGATCATGAGAGAGTCATGCAACTTTCCCAGCAAATGATTATTAACCCTTTTTTAGGATGGACCT
>CAWBGR010000007.1:0-32563 GCA_963788385.1 uncultured Solirubrobacterales bacterium | reverse complement strand
CGGGAGGCGATGGCTGCTGCTCGTCGTGTGTCTCGGGCTGGCGTTGCTGGCTGCTCAGGTGGGTGCGCCGGCCGCTTCGGCTGCTCCGACGGTGTATCCGTCGACGAGTCCGAATTGTCAAGGCGCCTTGGCCTCGAAATGTGTTGCGGGGTACGGCGATGGCCCCGTCATGAGTTCGGTTGCGGTTCATCTGATCTTCTGGCTGCCGAGTGGGTACCACTACGACCCGGGTAGCCCGACCGCGGCTGGGGATCAGGCTTACGAGAGCGGGTTCGAGCAGTTCTACCGGGATCTGAGCGGCTCGGAGTACGCGAACGTCGTCTCGCAGTATTCCGGCGATCCAAGCTTCGGCCTCTCCGCCTCGATCGATGGCGCGGACCCGTCGTACTACCCGAGCACGTTCTCGGTTGACGCGATCACCGACACGACCCCGTTTCCCGGAGCCGGAGGGATCACATCGTCATGCCTGGCGGCGGAGGGCAATCTCGGCTATAGCTTTCTGTGTGATTCCGAGGTGCAGGACGAGATCGTTTCGGATATCAACGCGTCCACGGATGGGTGGGCGCTGCATAGCACGACAGGCCCAGTCGCCTCTCACGACATTTGGATGGTGATCCTCCCGGCTGGGATCGAGGCCGGTACGGACGAAACCCCTATCGACGACACCACCAACTTCGGTGGTTATCACGGCTACCTGTGCACCCTGAACGGTGCGGTCGACGCCCAGGGTTGTTTCGCGCCCGGGGCCCAGTTCGGTGTGTACGGCGTGAGCACCGACGGGAATGCCAACGATCAGTTTCCCCTGGCGTCCACCGGTACGGCCAACGGCGATGGCTGGCTCGATTGGACGATCGCGGACGCGTCGCACGAGCTGTTCGAAAGCATCACTGATCCCGACCAAAACTCATGGATAGTCTTCGACAACCAGAACGATGAGATAGCCGACGTTTGCCAGCAATACCTAGGACTGGCCTGGCGAGGCGGGGGGTTACGATGTTGTGCTCAACGGGCACGATTATCTGGTCAATCCCTTGTTGAGCAACGCTCAGGACGCGTCGTTGAGCAGCAACACCAATCAGGTCGCGTGTTCGCTGGGGTTTGACGGCCAGTACATCGACTTCGGTCTGGAGCTCGGCAACGGCCCGGTGCAGAACGGCGGGAGCGTGCAGTACGGGATCGCGCCGTTCACGGTCGCGGCGAGTGCGACGTCCGGCCTGCCGGTCACCTTCCAGGCCGCAGGAGGCGCGTGCAGCGTCGGCGACGTGCAGACGGCGACGCCGCAGACGACCGCGCAGGGCACGAACATCACCGGGACCAGCGCGCAGGTGACGCTCACGGGGACGGGCACATGCAAGATCACCGCCTCGCAGCCCGGTGACCAGGGGAGCGGTGGGTTCTACCAGGCCGCGGCGCCGGTGACCCAGAGCTTCACGGTCACGCCCGGGACGGCGACGGCGACGCCAACGATCAACACAACCCAGCAGCCCGGGTCGGCGACGGTCGGCAGCTCGATCGCCGATCAGGCGACGGTCACGGGCGGCGATAGCCCGACGGGGACGGTCACCTTCAACCTGTACGGCAACTCCGAACGGCACGGGCACGCGCTGTTTACGGACGCCAACGTCGCTCTCGTCAGCGGCGTGGCGACCAGCACCGGGTATACGGCGACGGCGACCGGGACCGACTATTGGGTCGCGACCTACAACGGCGACAGCAACAACAACAGCGTGACCAGCGGCCTCGCCGCGGAGCCGGTGACGATCACGCCGGCGACGCCGTCGATCAAGACAACCCAGCAGCCCGGGTCGGCGACGGTCGGCAGCTCGATCGCCGACAAGGCGACGGTGACGGGCGGCGATAGCCCGACGGGGACGGTCACCTTCAACCTGTACGGCAACTCGAACGGCACGGGACTGCTGTTTACGGACGCCAACGTCGCTCTCGTCAGCGGCGTGGCGACCAGCACCGGGTATACGGCGACGGCGACCGGGACCGACTATTGGGTCGTGACCTACAACGGCGACAGCAACAACAACAGCGTGACCAGCGGCACCGCCCTGGAGCCGGTGTCGATCACGCCGGCGACGCCGTCGATCAAGACAACCCAGCAGCCCGGGTCGGCGACGGTCGGCAGCTCGATCGCGGACCAGGCGACCGTGACGGGCGGCGATAGCCCGACGGGGACGGTCACCTTCAACCTGTACAGCAACTCGAACGGCACGGGACTGCTGTTTACGGACGCCAACGTCGCTCTCGTCAGCGGCGTGGCGACCAGCACCGGGTATACGGCGACGGCGACCGGGACCGACTATTGGGTCGTGACCTACAACGGCGACACCAACAACAACAGCGTCAGCAGCGGCCTCGCCGCGGAGCCGGTCACGATCACGCCGGCGACGCCGTCGATCAAGACAACCCAGCAGCCCGGGTCGGCGACGGTCGGCAGCTCGATCGCCGATAAGGCGACGGTGACGGGCGGCGATAGCCCGACGGGGACGGTCACCTTCAACCTGTACGGCAACTCGAACGGCACGGGACTGCTGTTTACGGACGCCAACGTCGCTCTCGTCAGCGGCGTGGCGACCAGCACCGGGTATACGGCGACGGCGACCGGGACCGACTATTGGGTCGTGACCTACAACGGCGACAGCAACAACAACAGCGTGACCAGCGGCACCGCCCTGGAGCCGGTGTCGATCACGCCGGCGACGCCGTCGATCAAGACAACCCAGCAGCCCGGGTCGGCGACGGTCGGCAGCTCGATCGCGGACCAGGCGACCGTGACGGGCGGCGATAGCCCGACGGGGACGGTCACCTTCAACCTGTACAGCAACTCGAACGGCACGGGACTGCTGTTTACGGACGCCAACGTCGCTCTCGTCAGCGGCGTGGCGACCAGCACCGGGTATACGGCGACGGCGACCGGGACCGACTATTGGGTCGTGACCTACAACGGCGACACCAACAACAACAGCGTGAGTAGCACTGCGAACGCGGAGCCGGTGACGGTGACCGTGACAGCAACCTCACTGTGCCTGCTCACCGGGGAGTACGTCGAGGGCTCCTCGAGGTTCAAGGCGCTGCCGCTCGCGCAGCAACGCCTGACCGAGGCACTCGTCACGCTCGCGTGCGGACCGCTGAACAGCATCAGCGCTCGCCTCACCCAGAAGCAGACAACGGCCCTGATCGCGGCCTACGACACGGAGGTCACTGGCCTCGCGGCGACCGGCTGGCTGACCCCCCTTCAGGCAAGCAACCTCAAAACCCTCGCCGGAGAACTCTGAACCACCGATGTACAACAAGGCCTACACGACCACAACGCCGATCATCGGCAACTTGCTCGTCGTGACGCTACCTGGAGCAACAGGGCGGTTCGACCATCCCCTGTCGCTGCAGTGGCGGAACGCCAGCGGTCACGTGCTGCGCAGGTTCTCGCAACTCTAAACCGCGCGAGCTGGTCCTCACCGCAGGGAGGGGCTGCTCCCGTCAGCTACCGCTTGCGCGTGGATCGAGCCATGCCCGCGCTGTTGGAAATCGCGCCGAGCTGGGTCTGCAACGCGGAGGGCGATGACATCAGCGCGTCAGCACCGCAACTCGTCGACGCGATGACGTGCGAAAAGACCTACGTCCACTTCACCGCCGCCGAGGGCGCGGGCGATCATTGCGAACAGGGCGCCCGCGCTTTCTACCATGCGCGCTCCTTCGCGTGGCTCGACGAACTCCTGCACCCCGGCGCCAACAGCGACTAACCGCGAGACCACCGACCACGGCGCGGAAGCCGTTGCGCGGTGTCGCTTCGGAGCAAAGCGACAGGCCGGCCACCCGACTCTCTCACTGAGAAAGCAGCACTGCCGGCGGGACCGGTTGCGCCGCTTTCGACGCGCCGCGTTAGGCACCAGTGTCGAAACCCTTGGCAACTCCCTGCGAATCGTGCTAACCCGTCGCGCGTCCGGGATCCGCGGAATCGCCCGAATCCTCGGGCTTATCGGCCTCTCGAGAGCCGCCCTCGTTGTTGCTTTGCAAGCAGGAGGTCGACGGTTCGATCCCGTCTGGCTCCATCGGTGAAGTAACTGCAAAGCAGCATGTTTTGCAGGCGGCGGCTGCCTGGCTGGCGAGTCCGCTCGTGGCGCCATTGCCCAAACCTCGGTGGAATGCACGAATGCGGTCGCTGTTCCGCCTCGGGGCCGGGATCACGGCTTCTCCCGTCGGGCGCGAACAAGCGCGTGGGTTGAGCGGGGCCGGGTGTTGCCCGTCGATGACAGGGACGGCGCGCGACGGTCCGGCCGCACGCGCGGTGCGGCCGGACCGTTTTGCGGACGACTCGGCGCTCAGGCGGCGTCGGTGCTGAGCGTTAGCGCGTGCGCCGGCGTACCAGATGCCACCAAAGCGTGACGCCGTTGGGGCATCGCGAACGCGACGAGTGCGCCGAGCGCCGAGAATCCGGCGCCAACCCAGACGGCCTCGGTGAAGCCGTCGATGAACACGCGCGGCGAGTGGTAGATCCCCTGACGCGCGAAGATCGACGCGAGGACCGCGATGCCGAACACGCCGCCGAGTTCGCGCAGCATGCTGTTGGTACCTGAGGCGACCCCGGCCTCCGCCAGTGGGACCGACCCCATGACCGCGTTTGCGACCGTCGGGAAGCACATCGAGATCCCGACGCCCGCAACCGTGAGTGCGATGCCGAGCTGGGCGTAACCCATGTGCGGTGAGGCGATTATCGCGACCCAGGCGAGGCCGATCGCCTGTAGAGCAAGGCCCGCAACCATGAAGCGGCGGTTGCCGAAACGGTCCGCCAGTGCGCCGGCGATCGGCGCGACGATCATCGGCGTCGCGGTCCACGGCAGCATCTTGATCCCGGCGTCGAGCGGAGAGTTTCCGAGCGCCGACTGGAGGAACTGCGCCATCAGGAACAGCGTTCCGAACAATGCCGCGTACATGAAAAAGCTCACCGTGTTCGCGCTTGCAAACGCCCGTTCGCGGAACAGGTTGAGTGGCAGCATCGGGTTGCTTCGTCGATGCTCCAAGGCGAGGAAGGCCGCGATGAACAACGCGCCGCACGCAAGCGAGGCGAGGACCTCGAAACTCCCCCAGCCGACGCTATTGGCGCGCACCAGACCCCACGTCACGCCGAGCCCGCCGAGAGCGGCGAGTCCGAGGCCTGCGACGTCAAGCCGCGCCTGCGGGCCAAAGCTCTCGGTCAGCTTCGCCGCCGCGAGCGGGATCAACACGAGCCCGACCGGCACGTTCAGCCAGAAGATCCAATGCCAACTGATGCCGCCGACGATCGCGCCGCCGACGACCGGCCCCGCGGCGACCGCCAGACCGACAATCGCGCCCCACAGCCCGATCGCCATCCCGCGCTTCTCTGCGGGGAACGCTTCGCTGATCAGCGTCAACGTGAGCGGCGTCACGATCGCCGCCCCAGCGCCCTGAATTGCGCGCGCTGCGATCAGCGCACCGACCGTGGGTGACAGAGCTGCCGCGGCAGAGGCGAGCGTGAACAGTCCGATCCCGAGAGCGAACATCCGCCGCCGGCCGAAACGGTCGCCGAGCGCCGCGCCGGTGAGCAGCAGGCACGCAAACGACAGGTTGTAGGCGTTTACCGTCCACTCCAGTCCCGCCAGTCCGGTGTGCAGGCTCGTCCGCAACACCGGGAGTGAGGTCGTCACGACGAGCGTGTCGAGCGCGGTCATGAACGCACCGAGCCCCGCGAGCGCGATCGTCCACGTCTTGTGTGGTGGCCGCCCGATACGGTGGCGGCCGGTGTTCATTGTGCTGGGCATGATGCCTCCGGGCCGAAATGTCGCCGCAACTTCGCGGCCTCATTTACGACGACGCGGCACACCGCCCGATTTGGACATGCCTGGAGAGGACCTTCAGAAAACCGGGAGCGCCCGCAGCCGACGCTCGAGCTCGTCGCGCTCAACGGCGTTGGCGCTGAGCTCGATCGCGCGGGCGTAGGCACGCGCCGCGCCGGGCAGATCTGCGTTTCGTCGGAGCAACTCGGCGTGTGCGGCATGTAGCGGCTGGTAATGATCGAGGCGCGCGTCATCGAGCAGCGGCGCGAGCAGCTCAAGGCCGGCCTGCGGCCCGCGTGCGAACGCGACCGCGACGGCGCGGTTCACATCGATGATCGGCGATGGACTGATGTGGGCGAGTGCGCTGTACAGCTCGGCAATCTGGTCCCAGTCTGTGTCGCTCGCGAGTGGCGCCTCCAGGTGCAGCGCGGTGATCGCCGCCTGCACCTGGTAGCTCCCGGGATGGCGCAGGCGCATCGCCCGCTCCAGTAACCGTTGCCCTTCGCGAATGCGACCCTGATCCCACTGCGAGCGATCCTGATCATCGAAGGCGACGTAGTGACCGTCGCCGTCCACACGAGCACCGCGACGAGAGTCGTGCAGCAACATCATTGCCAGTAGCCCAAGGATCTCAGCGTCGTCGGGCATCAACGTGGCGAGCAACCTGCCCAGCCGGATCGCCTCGCTGCACAGCTCGCCTCGCGCGAGACGCTCACCCCCCGTGGCCGAGTAGCCCTCGTTGAAAATCAGGTAGACCACCTGGAGCACAGCCTGCAATCGCTCACCGAGTTCGTGGTCGGGAGGGATCCGGTAGGGGATGTGGGCGTCGGCGATCTTCGCCTTGGCACGGACGATCCGCTTGCCCATCGTCGGTTCGCTGACCACAAACGCGCGCGCCACTTCCGTCGTCGTGAGGCCGCCAAGTGTGCGCAGCGTCAACGCGACGCGAGCCGGCATCGCCAGCGCCGGGTGACAGCACGTAAAGATCAGCCGCAACCGGTCATCGGCCACCATGCTTTCCTCCTCCTCGGAGGCGTGCTCCTGCGAATTGAGGCGCGCGAGCTCCGCGAGCCGGTCGGTTCTGTCAGCGAGCGAGCGCACACGACGCAAGCGGTCGATCGCACGGTGGCGCGCCGTAGTGGTAATCCAGGCGCCAGGGTTGGACGGGACGCCATCGCGCGGCCACGTCGCGACCGCCGCGGCGAACGCGTCGGCGACCGCGTCCTCGGCAAGCTGAAAATCGCCGACGTGGCGGATCAGCGTCGCGAGCACCGCCGCTCGCTCATCGCGGAACGCGCGCTCGAGCGCAGCGCGCGGAGCGTCTGGCTCCGCGCGCTGCCCGCGCGTCACGCCCGCGCCGCCGCCGGGTCCGACGCGAACGCGGCCCCTAGATCGATGACCGGCCGCACCTCCACCGACCCGTACCGCGCGATCGGTGCGCGAGCGGCCCACTTGAGAGCGTTGTTGAGATCCGGGCAATCGAGCAGGTAATACCCGCCTAGGAACTCCTTGGTGATCGCAAACGGACCGTCGACGAGCTCAGTCTCGTCGTTTCGGACCCGCACAGTAGTAGCCGACTCGGCCGGGTACAGACGGTCGCTGCCTTGGAACACGCCGGCCTCGATCAGGTCCTGCGTGTACTGCACCCACTTCGGCATCTCTGCCTCGCGCTCAGCCTGTTCAGCCGCATCGACTCCGCCGGCATAAAGCAGCAACAGATACTTGGACATCACGCCTCCTGGTCTCGAACTCGCCGCGCCCGTACGCGGCCTTCATCATCTACGACGCACGCGCAATGGCGATTTGGACTGACCTCGCCGATCTTCTGACAGGACCGTTCGAGGCGACGATCATGCCCTTGCGCCCAGGTTGCACCAAAGCGAGCGTTGCGGGAGTGCTCCATTTCGCGCAGGGCTGCAAGGGTCGCGAGGGCGTGCGTCCCGCGCCGGAACGCAACCCGCGACCCTTGCAGCCAATGGCCGGACCGACGCCGTGATGACGTTCGGAAACACCAAGTATGGGGCACAACGGCCACCCGTCGTTCCGGTCGACCGGACACCTTCGAGCACTGCCGGTGATAGCCTAGGCTCGCCGTGGGTGGCACGTGCGACACGCCGCGGGCTCGCGGGCGACGGTGGCCGTATCCACGCCGTGCCGCTGTGGTGTTGGCTGTGCCGATCGTGGCGGTCGGGCTCGCGGCAGCTGCTTTCTGGGCTCCCGCGGGCGCGCGCGCTGCGACGCCGACGAGTGTCACGGCCACGATCACGAGCTCCCGAATCGTGTTCGCCCCGAGCTACGTGCCGACGGGGAAGGTGGTGATCACGGTCGTCAACCGAACGAAGGCCCGCCGCGACTTCGGCGTCGGTGCGCGGCGGACAGGTGCGATTGGGGCCGGGCGCACGGGGCGGCTGACCGTGACCGTTTCGGGGAGTGGCGCACGGCAGTTTTCCTCGGTCGCCGCGGCCGGTTCGCGCCAGAACACGGGTGGGTCACATCGCCTCACCGCCACCCTCCATCTGTTCGAGCCCTGCAGCGACGCTGTCGCGACAACGGTGAACGTGCAGATCGACCAATCCGCCGGAGGGCTCACGCTCTCGCCGACCACCGTCCCCTGCGGCACGGTCACCTTCGACGTCACCGACGTCGACACTCCAAACGCCCGCCTGCTGGTCTCATCCGACGCGCCTCCACGGTCGGGCCTGACGCCGCAGCTCAATCCGGGCGGGACAGCCACGTTCACGATCCAGTTCCCGGCAACCGCGCTCGCCCACTGCGGTGCTGTCCAGGTCGGCGGCGACGGAGTCGTCGTCGGCGTCGGAAACGGCTCGCTCACAGTCGACTAGCCTCCATCGCGCTAGGCCGGTCGCTGGCCGCGTCGCCTCTCCGCGTTCGGAGCGGACCCGGGCGGGCAATAAGCCCCGCCACAATGCGCACGGGCGTGGAGCGCTTCCTGCGACGCCCAGACGTCCCAGCGAGAGTGCTCGAGGTGGGGGACCGGCGTTGTGGTTAGGTGGGCTCGACTGGTGGCATGCCGGGGTCGGGGCCGGCGTTTCGGCCGCTGCCGGCGCGCTCGAGGCGGTGCAGGTAGTGGGTCCATCCGCTGAGGTGTCCTCGGGACTCCTCTGGAGGCAGGTCGCGGTGTGCGAGCTGGACCCGCGTGCCGTCGCCTTCGGCGGTGAGGCGCACCTCGACGGTGCTTGCGTCGCAAAGGTCCTGGCGGATCCTTTGCGTGTCGCCCCGGACGGCGTCAGCTCGCGATCTCGGCAACGGCGCACCCTGACTGGGCCGTTTGGCCCAGTCAGGCAAGGTTGTCGCGCATGGGCTGGTGACTTATAGCCCGACGGCCTGGAGCACGTGACTGATGACGGGCTCCGCCTCACCAACGCTCACGCCGCCCGTGGCGGTCAGGTTCTGCCAGCCAACCGTGACGACAACCGGGCCGTCGACTGCGATGATCGATTCGGGAGCGGTCGCCGTGCACGGTCCAGCAGTGAACGCCTTGGTGCCGACTCCGGTGATCGGTGTTGGATAGACCGCCGTACCGGGGCAGGTCTCGTCCCGCGCCTCGGCCACCGTGACGTCGTGCTGATACATGGAAGCGGCTGTGGCGTTGGCGTTGATCGGCCCGCCCGTGAGCGTCTGGCCTTGAATCGTGACACCGAACGTACTGACGGTGCCCTGGACGCCGCCATTGACGGTGCCGTCGAGAACGTAGCTGCCGGAGCACAAACCGCCGCCGGACTGCACAGTGATGGCTGGCTGGCCGCTGGGGGCCGTCAGGTTGAGGCCGGTGAGCGAGCTAACCTGCGAGAGCGCGATAATGCTGTCGCAGTTCGCGAGCAGTTCCTTGGTCGCCTTCGGCTCTGATTGCTTGGGGGCCGGCTTCGCCGGCTTGTGCGGCTTTTTGGCGTCAGCAGCAGCCGTGAATGTAGCCGCCATGATCAGAGTGCCCATCAACGCGCTGAGACTCCAGCGCAAAACTCGCGACCTCGAACTCATCTTGTCTCCCGTCAACGTTTGAATGGCGGACTTCGGGCGGGCAAGTTAAGCGAGCCGATGCTTGCTATCAACGACCGGCTAGGCGCGCGCGCAGCGCGCCCCGAGCATGTCCGAACCTTGCCACGGTATCGGCTCAAAAGCACCACAACCGAGCGACGCGTGTGCCAGCGGACACATGACCGATGCCTCTCCGTCGTAACTGGCGACGACTGCCACCAGCTGGGGAACTGGACAGGCTGCTGCTCACGCGTGTGCGCGCCGCTACTGCCTTTCGCGCGCGAGGCGGCAGCGCAGCGGCGCTAGTCGGCCTTGTGCATGAAAAGGACAGCGACCCGTTGCGTGGGAACGGTCGTGGATCCCTACTTCATCTGCCGGCTGGGCGATTAGGTCCGCCTGAGAGAGCCGTCAGGCGTTGGAACTGCAGACGATGCGCTCGCCCCCGACGTCGCCGAGTCGCTTGCCCGTCTCGGCCAGCGCCAGCATTTCACCGGCGACGACGACCCGGTCTTCGCCGGCGTCAGCCGAAAACACACAGGTCCACGGGCGGCAATCGTTGCGCGACGGCCTGGCTCCAGCCCGGCGGGTCCAGGGCTGGAGTGCACCCGAACGTAGCGCCCTGCGACGGGGCTCGGATAGGCTGGCGAGGCATGGTCAGCGTCTCGCCCTGCGTCCAGCCGATCAGACCGGTGTCTCGCCGACCCGCCCCCGGGCGGCCAGACTGATTACATGCATCTGACGCGAGCCGTTCGGGCTGGTCTTCCGTTCATCGCAGTCGCGGTGGCCCTGGCGCTGGCGCTGTCCGATTGGCCGCTCGGCTGGCGCGTGTGGGTGGAACATCCGTATATCGCTGCGTTCGTTGGCGGTGGTGCGCTGCTGTTCGTTGCAGGGGCAGTGGTGGACGCCCACATCCGGCGCCGCGAGGCACACCGGTGGCATGGGCTCGGTTTCGTCGCGGCCGGTGAGTTTGCCTCGATCCAATACGACACCGGCATAGCGATGGCGGCTCTGATCGGAATCGACGACGGGTACAGGCTTCGCTCGGACGTGGAGTTTCATCTGGCCATCGCGCGCGGCCGGGCGAGCGATCTGCTCCGATCCGCCGGGGAGAAGCTTGCCATCAATCCTGGCGAGGTCGACGACGAGTTCCTCACGAGCCGGCTCACGGTCTTGGTTGCCGACGATGCGTGGCGGCGCAGTTGTTCGCAGACACTGCGTGTCGCGCGAGGACACCTCGTGGACGCCGTCAGCAGATGGACGGGTACGTTCGCGATCCTCAATGACGACGAACACTTCAATCGCATCGCCCGCACGGTCGCGATCATGGACCTGATCACCGCCCTGCACATGTCTCTGGTGGCGATCGGGCCATCAGCAGGGGCTGACGACATCGACGCCACCGGATTTTCCAGCTTTGCGACCCAGTGGCAGGAACTTTTGCGCTCGGTCAAAACTGAGCTTGATTACTGGAACACGCGGCGGCGGGTGCACACGCGAGTCGAACTCCCCTCGCTTCTCCGCGAGCCGCCCGCCGACCGTGATCTCCTGCCTGTCGAGCGGTAGGCGCCCGGAACCGCCGAGACGTCACGCAGGCGCGAGATGGCCGCCCGCCCCGGTGAACTTGGCGGTTGCAGGTGCAGCGGCATCTCTCAGCTGGGGATTGCCGCAGAGGATCGATCCCGAGGGCGGGCAGGCCACGTACCGGTTCGCGGTCGCCTGGGCTGTTCAAAGCGCTCCCCGCAGGGTCGATGCATACGCCCGCCGTGTGTTTTTGGCCCACACGCATCCGGGCCGGCATCTACGTTCCGCGGATGCGTGATGGGGGGCTTACGCGAAGCTACGGCACGGTCTTCAACGAGATCGCGGCCGAGTACGACCGCAACCGCCCTGCCTATCCCGACGCGCTCGTTGATCACGCATGCCGGGTGGCGGGCCTCGGCGTCGGCGACCGCGTGCTTGAGGTCGGCTGCGGCACCGGTCAGCTGACGCGCAGCCTCCTCGCTCGCGGTCTGCGCGTGACAGCACTCGATCCCGGGGACCAACTGGTCACCATCGCCCGGGAGAAACTCAAGGACGCGGGTGATGTGGAGTTCGTGAACGCGCGGCTCGAGGACATGCACCTCCCCCGCCGGCGCTACCAGGCGGTGTTCTCTGCGTCCGCGATCCACTGGACCGATCCTGATCTCAGCTGGCGAAAGATCGCCGACGTGCTGGCTGACGATGGGACGCTCGCTCTGCTCCAGTACCTCGGGCTTCACGAGCCGCGCAGCGCCGATGACCAGGAGGATCTTCTCTGCACGCTGCGCATGCACGCGCCGGAGATCGCCGCCGACTGGCCCATCTACCGCGACCTCGAGAGCACGATCGCGGGCGTCCGCGATCGTCGTGGGAACGTCGCGGACGCCTGGGGCTGGCTTGGGAGCTACGACATCGGGCGCGGCTACGCGGCCGATCTATTCGAGGACGTGGAGTTCGCGACCCTGCCCATGCTGATCGAGCACACTGCCGACGAGCTGGGTGCCCTGCTCGCCACGATGTCATTCTGGGCACGACTCGCCCCCGACCAGCGCGACGCCGTCGCCGGCGAGAATCGCGCGCTGCATGAGCGCCTCGGGCGTCCAATCCGGTCGAGCACGCTCGCCGCACTGGTAACGGCGGGACGCCGCGGGCGCATAGCGGGGGACTCGTCGCGAAGCGGTTGGCCCGCGGCCGACCGGCCCGGTCGTAGAGCCAAGGATTCAGGTCTTGGCGGCCCCGCGGCGCGCCGGGCGCCGGTCTCCACGCCTGCACCAATAGATGTCTGAGCAAAGGATCCGTTTGGTAGGCTCGCCGCTTCATCAGCGAGGCGTCAGCCCTCGACCAGCGAGGAAAGCCGGCAAGAGATGCAGCGGTCGATGGTCATGCGGATTTCTGGGGCGAGCTCTGTGCGCCGCGCCACGCCGGCGCTCCGGCGCGCCGCATTGACTCTCTTCCTCGCGGCGCTGGTGCTCGGGTCGGCCTCTGCCGGCCTGGCTTCGGCGGCGCACACGAAGTCTTACCTGTATTGGACCAACTACGGCGTGAGTGGATCCGGTGGCACGATCGGGCGCGCCGGTCTCGGCGGCCACGGCATCAACGAGAGCTTCATCAGTGGCGCTAACGGGCCGGTCGGCATCGCCGTCCACGGCGGCTTCATCTATTGGTCAAATCCCGGCATCGACGCCAACAGCCCGGGCACGACGATCGGGCGAGCCAGGCTCAACGGCACGGACGTCAACCAGAGCTTCATCACCGGCCTCAACAGCCCGCACAGCCTCGCGATCAGTGGCGGCTACATCTACTGGGACAGCCGCTACGGCAACACCATCGGCCGCGCCGCCCTCAACGGTACCGCTGTCAACCAGGACTTCATCACCGGCGCGAGCGGGCCGTGGGGTGTCGCGATCGCCGGCCACTACATCTACTGGACCAACTACGGCGCCGGTGGCGGCAGCAGTGGCACCACGATCGGCCGAGCCAGTCTCGACGGTACCGCTGTCAACCAGAGCTTCATCACCGGCGCGAGCGCACCAGCCGGCATCGCCGTCCATAAGAACTACATCTACTGGTCAAACGAGGGAAGCGGCCAGACAGGCACGACGATCGGACGGGCGAACCTCGACGGGACCGCCGTCAACGAGAGCTTTATCACCGGCGCCCACGCTCCGGCGGGCATCACGGTCAACGGCGGATATCTCTACTGGTCAAACTTCGGTAGCTCCCACGGAATCAACGGCTCCACAATCGGACGAGCGCGCCTCAGCGGCGCCGGCGTGACTCAGCACTTCATCACCGGCGCGGCGAGCCCCGCAGGGATCACCACCTCCGCTGGGTAGCAGCAAAAATCGGCTGGCTGAGGCGACTCTGGGAAGCGGGCCGGGCCGAGTCGTGTTAGGCGCGGTGCAGACGACTGGGCGGCCCACGACACCTGTGAGAGCGGACGCTCGAGCCAGCTGGGGGAGGATCTGATGCGCAGGCTGATCTATTCGATGACCGTGTCGCTGGACGGCTTCGTCGCTGGGCCGGGCGGTGCGATCGACTTCTCGGCGCCGACCAGGCGCTGTTCGCCTTCCACACTCAGCGGGTGGCGCAGACGGGCGTGCAGCTCTGCGGACGGCGGCTGTACGAAACGATGCTCTACTGGGAGACCGTGCAGGATTCCCCGCTGCCCGAGGAGCACGTCGAGTTCGCTCGGATCTGGAAGGCTCTGCCGAAGGTCGTGTTCTCAACGACGCTGGAGAGCGTGGTCGGCAACGCCAGGCTGGCCAGGGGCGGTGTCGCCGAGGAGGTCGCAAGGCTCAAAGAACAGCCCGGAAAGGACATCGCCGTCGGCGGCGCCGGCCTCGCCCGCTCGTGCATGGAGCTGGGACTGATCGACGAGTGGCGGTTGTTCGTCAGCCCGGTCCTGCTCGGCGGCGGCACGCCCTACTTCCCGCCGCTGGAAGAAACGATCAACCTCGAGCTGGTCGACACGCAGACGTTTGGCGCTCGCGTGGTCTACCTCTGCTACCGGCCTTTGTCAAACGACGTGTAGGCGCCCAGCCGCATTGTCGCGTCTGCTCCGGGCCGCGAACTGTGCGCCCACAACGCAGCGACAGCACCAACCCTAGGCGGCTGGTGCTGTCGCTGACGACCAAGAAATGCGCACTGCTGCAATGCGTGTCGCCCGCGGGGATCCGTCGACGCGGACCGGATCCCGTCGCGGGCGGGAACTGCCTAGACCAGCACGCCCTCACGAGGGCTCGGGACCGTCTTGGCCGCGAGGATTTCCAGCTCGTCCGGCGTGCGTCGAGCGTGCCTGAAGCCGAGCACGACGAGGAGAGACATGATGAATGCAAGGCAGAACGCTGCAATGGCTCCCCACAGCATGACGGCGCCCATCTGTGAGAACCCGTAGGCCTCAAGCAGGAGGCCACGCAGAGTCGTTCCCTGGAACGACGTCGTCTCAAGGGCCGCCAGCGATGCGCTCTTCGGGTTCGCGCGCGCAGCTGTACTGATCTTTGCGTACACGCCGCCGTAGGGCATCTCGGAGAGGTGGACCGCGATGAAGTCGTCGGCCCAGACTTCGGCCTGAGCACCGGTCAGCAGCTGCTGGCCGGCGTACTGCGACACCGACGGAATCATCGAGGCCGTGATCTCGCTGCCAGCCACCGGGTGTGCAAACGCGGCCTTTGGCGGGAAGAAGATCTGCTGCTCGGCCAACTGGTTGTGGACGTTGGAGTCGACATAGCTGTTACCCCACAGCATCAGCGCTCCGGCGATCACCAGGACCGCCACGAGGACCAGACCGACACCACTCGCCAAAACGTCAAATGTTTTACGTCGCATTGCTTGATTCCTCCAGGGAAGTTGTTGGGCCGGGCAGCACACCGGACTGGCTGGTGGGCTTCGGACAAGACCAGCATCGAGCCCAGCGCTCCTGACGCCAACCGCGCCCCGCCACACGCGCGGTGCGTAGTTTTCACCCCCCCCACAGGACCAACATCTGCCCGCTGCTCGGTACTTTGCGTGCGTGCTGATGCGGACACTCCCGGTGCTCGCATCGCTGCAGGGCGCAGCCCGAAGCCGCTTGCGGCCCATCGTCAGCGCGAGGCTGCGGCGAGCTCGGATGTTTACGTGAACGCCCGGAGGGAGCGCACCGGTGGGCGCAACTCGTCCGCAGGAGCGGTGGCGCAGCCGTCGAAATCATCAGTCGTGGTCAGCGCGGCTCGTTCTGGGAACGCCTCCGTGAGCGCCGGCTGATGGTCGGCTTGGTCGCCTTCTGGTCGTCGAACCTCGCCCAGGAGCTGACGAACTTCATGGGCGGGCCGATCCAGACCGCCGAGGGCGTGGGTGGCCTGTCGATCTTGGCCATGGGCTATCGCCTGGTCAACTGCCAGCAGACCGGCTGCCGGCGAATCGGCCGCTTCGCGCACGGCCATCTGCGTCTGTGCCACCGCCACCATCCGCTGGTACCCGACGACGGCGTGATCACGGCCACGCAGATTGACGCCGTCACCGCCGCCCAGTCGCGCGGGGCCCAGCCCGGCCCGGGCGGTGCGTTGCCGGCCGCTGCGGGCCCAAACCCGGCCTGAGCCCCAGCCCCGCCTCGTCGCAGCCGAGCGATCGCGGATACGGCGGGCGCCGCCTGCCGGGTCCGCAACCCGCGCCCCATTCGGCGCTTGTAGCGGCCGCGGAGGTGGAGATCGCAGCCAGGCGCCGGCACCGCGCGAGCAACACCGGGACAATCATCCGAGCGTCACCCACCAAAGGAGAGCCAGATGCAAATCACCCGAGGGTCCCTCGATACCGCGACTGGGCCGAGCGACTGGTTCACCGGTGCGGTCTTCATCGACACCGTCGGCACGCCGGCTCCCGGCTCCCGCCTGAGCGCGAGCAGCGTCCACTTCACCCCGGGAGCCCGGACCGCTTGGCATACCCACCCCAATGGCCAGACGATCTACGTCACGGAGGGGGCCGGGCTATGCCAGCGCCAGGGCGGTGCGGTCGAGGTCATCCGATCCGGCGACCGCGTGTTCTTCGAGCCCGGGGAGCTCCACTGGCATGGCGCCGGCGCGAACCGCTTCATGACGCACCTCGCGATGCTCGAGGTCGACGACGATGGCAGTCCCGCGACCTGGGGCGAACACGTGACCGACGAGGAATACGCCGCTGCGCCCGCAGCCTAGATTGCCTGCGGCGGGCCGGGAGGCCCGCTCGTCGACTGTGTGGGCGGGTTCGATGACGACGAGCGCCCGGATCGGGCCAACGTGGGTTTGACGGATCCCTTCTGGTTGGCCCTCGCCGGTTTCGGCGGCGGTCTGGTCGGGAGCGTGACCGGGCTCGCGTCGCTCGTCAGCTACCCCGCTCTCCTCGCGGCGGGCCTACCGCCGGTGAGCGCCAATATGTCGAACACCGTCGCGCTCGTGTTCGGCAGCGTCGGATCGCTGTCAGGGTCGGCTGTGGAATTGCGCGGCCGGCGTGCCGAGGCGCGCCACCTTGGCGCGATCGCGATCGCCGGCGGCGCGGGCGGCGCGGCGCTGCTGTTCGCCACACCCGCGGGCGCCTTTGTGCGCATCGTGCCGTGGCTGATCGCCGGGGCATCGCTCGCCATTCTGCTCCGCCGGACGCCCGAACGGCCCAAGCCGGTGCAGGGAGAGCGGCCGGCGTGGGCGCTGAGCCTTGGCGTGTTTCTCATCAGCCTCTACGGCGGCTATTTCGGCGCGGCCGCCGGCGTGTTGCTGCTCGCCCTGCTGCTGATCGCCAGCGGCGAGACACTGGCGCGCAGCAACGCCATGAGGATCCTGTTGCTCGGCTTGGCCAACGCGGTGGCCGCGGTCGCTTTTATTGCGTTTGGCCCGGTTCGCTGGTCGGCGGTCGTGCCGTTGGCGCTCGGCTTTCTTGTCGGCGGACGACTTGGGCCGGCGATCGTCCGCAGGGCGCCCCCGGGCCCGCTGCGGGCCCTGATCGCGTTCGCCGGGCTCGGGCTGGCGGTCCACCTCGGCGTGGACGCGTATCACTGAGGGGCGGCGAAAGCCGTCGCGCCACGACCGCGCCCGACGTGGCGCCGGCACGGCGCCAAGCGCGGCGCGGCAACCTACAATCGCGGCGTGCGCTGCGACCAAGTCGTCTCTCGGCGGCCTTGCGTCGCGCTTGTAGCGCTCGCTGCAGCAGCGGCGGCCTTCGCGCTCCACGTCGCTCCTGCGTCCGCCGCCGCGGCCGGCGCCTGTGGGTCCGCCACGAGCGCCACGCTCGCCGCGGTCGACGCGACGGTGATCAACGACATCTACGCCAACGAGCTGGGCGGTGGCGAGGTGACGCGCGACCTCGCGCAGGTGACCGGCTCGAGCGACCTGCTGGGTGCAGTGATCGACGGCAGTCGCCAAGCCACGCTGGCGGCGGTCAAGCGGATCGTCTACCACCACGGTTGGCACATCGTTCGCCTGCGAGTCCTTGGCGCAGCCGGGCGTGTTCTCGCCGACTTCGGCGGCCCGTATGTGATCGCGCCCGTCGCGGGCGTCCTGCGCTCCGCCGCCGGCACCGTCGTCGGGAGTTTCCTGATGTCGGTGCAGGATGACGTCGGTGTCACGAAGCTCGAGACACGCATCGTCGGCGATCCGATCGGGGTCTACGTCGCGGGCAAGCTCGTCGCCCACGACGGTGGCGCACGGCTGCCAGCGAACCTGCCGCGCAGCGCCGCGGTGCGGGTGGGGCAGATCACCTACCAGGCGGTGAGTGAGACCTATGCTGCGTTCCCGAGCGGAACGCTGGACGCCGTGCTGCTCATCCGCCCGCCCGGGCTGTCGCTGAGCGCGACGTCGTGCGCAGCGGTCAGGGCCGGCGAGTTCGGTGCAATCGCCGGGCGCCTGATCACCCTGCTCGGGCCGCAGGATCTCCACGGCTACGCCTTTTGGCTGCGCGTCTACACCGGGGCCCAGGTATTCGTGCGCGACACCGACGGCGTGCAGCTGACCTCGAGCCCTGTCGGGGACGACGGTCCGCCGGTGCTGCCGGCGAGCGGCACGGTGAGCTACCAGAACGCGACCTGGCTAGTGTGGTCGTTTCAGATCGCCCCCGCCACGACGGCTTACATGCTGATCGCGCCGAACTGACCTGCTGAAGTCGCAGAGGCCCTGCCCGCCGCCTCGCCGGCCGCATCTTGACGGTACGCCCCACGGGCATAATGTGCGTCGAAAGCCATGCAGGTTCAGTGGTACGGACAGTCCGCGTTTGCCCTTCGCTCATCACAGGCGTCGATCTTCATCGACCCGTTCGGGGATCTGTCGCCGATCGCCGCCCGCGGGATGCGGTTCGATTACCCGGCGATCGAGGGTGTGAGCGCAGACCTCCTCCTCGTCACCCACGAGCACCTGGATCACAACGCCATTGAGGTGATCGGCGGCGACCCGGTGGTCCTGCGCTCCAGCGCGGGCCGCCTCGCGTCGCCGGTTGGCGAGATCGTCGCGATCGCTTCCGAGCACGACGACGCGGCCGGCACGCAGCGCGGTCCCAACACGATCTTCAGCTTCGAACTCGACGGCCTGCGCATCTGCCACTTCGGCGACTTTGGGCAGCGCGGCTTGCGCGCGGAACAGGCCGCAGCCATCGGCCGCCCCGACCTGCTTGTCATCCCGGTCGGCGACGGCCCGACGATCGGACCCGCCCAGGCGCACGCGATCGTCGAGCAGCTGCGTCCGCGCTGGGTCGTGCCGATGCATTATCGCACCCCCAAGATCAGCTTCCTCGAGCCGGCCGACCCCTTCTTCGAGTTGTTCGCCAAGGTGGTTCGCCTGCCCGGAGCGGCCTTCGAGACCGGCGAGTTGCCGACCGAAGACGAGCCCGTCGTTGTCGTGCCCGCCGTGCCCTGACCAGCAGACCCGGCCGCCCGGGGCGCGCTTGCGCCGAGACCACACACCGTCGAGACGAAACGCTGGGGGGTACTGGGCTCGCGCGACCGCGACCCGCTCTACGCCGCCGCCGCGAGCGCCGCCCGGCCGCCGTTACAGTGAGAGGGTGCGACCGTCACGCGCCCAGGCAAAACGCGGCGCTCTCGCCGGCTCGCTCGCCGCGGCGGTCTGGGCGGCGCAGCAACCACTTGACAAGCGCGTCTTCCGCTTCCCGTTCGACGACGTCGAGCTGCTCGGCAAGGCCGTCACGCGCGGCCCGCGCTGGCGGCTGGCCGGCACCGCCGTGCACCTCGCCAACGGTGCGCTGTTTGGGGCCGTGTACGCAAGCGTCCACCGGCGTGCAAGTCACCTCCCAGCCTGGAGCCACGGGCCCGTGGCGGCACTCGGCGAGCATGTCGCGACCTGGCCGGCGACCGCCCTCACCGACCGCTTCCATCCCGCTCGTGCCGAGCTGCCGGCGCTGCGGCGCTCCGGGCGCGCCTTCGCCCAGGCGACCTGGCGGCATCTGCTGTTCGGCGCGGTCCTCGGCGAGCTGGAGCGCCGGCTCGATCGCGAACGCGCCGGCCGGCGATGAGCGGGCGGTGAGCGCCGCGATCCTCTGGTTCCGCCGCGACCTGCGGACCGAGGACCTGCCCGCCTTGGCGGCCGCCGCGGACGCGGGTCACGACGCCGTCGTACCGCTTTTTGTCGTGGACCCGAAGCTGCTGCGTCCGGCCGGGCCAAATCGCCGGCGCTTTCTCGCCGGCGCCCTGCGCGCGCTGGACGAGGAGCTCGGCGGCACACTGGTGTTGCGGCGCGGCGATCCGCGGGTCGTCGTTGCGGCGCTTGCCGCGGAGATCGGCGCCTCAGTGGTCGCTGCAACCGCCGACTTCGGCCCCTACGGCGCCGCCCGTGACGCCGCGGTGTCGGTGCAACTGGCCGCTGCGGGCCGCCGCCTCGCGACCGTCGACTCGTGCTACACCGTCGCGCCGGGCACGCTTCGCAGCGCCTCGGGCTCGCCGTTTCGTGTCTACTCGGCATTCCGCCGTGCCCTCGAGACGCGCGGCTGGCCGCCACCCGCCGACCCCCGGCCCGACGTCGTCTTCACCGGTGCCCCCAGCGACGCGAGCCTCGACGAGATCGCGGCGCCCGCGCGCGGCGGCGAGACTCTTGCTGTGCCCGACTGGTGGGCCGGGCTCCCGCTCGGCCCTGCCGTCAACCTCCCGAAGGCCGGTACCCGCGCCGCCAGGGAGAGGCTCGAGACGTTCGCCGCCGGCCCGTTGTCGCGCTACGCGCAGGACCGCGACCACCCCGCGATCGCCGGCACCTCCGGCCTCTCCCCCGATCTTCACCTCGGCGCCATCCACCCGCGCACTATCGTGGCGCGCCTCACGCCCGCCGGCCCGGGCGCGGAGCGGATCCGCGACGAGCTGGCCTGGCGGGACTTCTACGCGGACGTGCTCTGGCACCAGCCGCAGTCCGCGCGGCACCCGTTGCAGAGCTTTGGCGAGCACCTGCGCTGGGACGCCGGCCCCGGCGCGCAGGAGCGCTTCGCCGCCTGGGCGTGCGGGCGGACCGGCTTCCCGCTGGTCGACGCAGGAATGCGCCAGCTGCTGGCCGAGGGCTTCATGCACAACCGTGTGCGGATGGTGAGCGCCAGCTTTCTCGTCAAGGATCTCCACATCGACTGGCGCCTTGGGGCGCGCTGGTTCATGTGGCATCTCGTCGACGGCGACCTCGCCTCCAACCAGCACGGCTGGCAGTGGGTCGCCGGGACCGGAACCGACGCGGCGCCGTTTCACCGCGTGCTGAACCCGGAGCGCCAGCGGCAGCGCTTCGACCCCGACGACGCCTACGTGGCCCGCTACCTCGGGACCCCCTCAGCGTTCGCGCGCCGGCCGATCGTCGATCACGCTCGCGAGCGACTCGAGACGCTCGCCCGCTTCGACGAGGCCCGCCGCCGGAGCGCCGCAGCGCCAGCCGGGCCGGTGCCGTCCCCGGGTTGACCGCCGCGGCCCGCGGTGCGGGGCGCGCGCGAGCTCAGCCGTAGAGCGACCGCGCGCACGGGTCGGGGTCCAGCCGGCGGCCGACGATCAGGTCGGCGACGAGTGCCGTCCACCCCGTCTGGTGCGAGGCGCCGAGCCCGGCCCCGTCGTCACCGTTGAAGTACTCGTAGAAGAGGAGATTCTCGCGCCAGCGCGGGTCGGTCTGCAGCCGCTCGACACCGCCGAACACGGGCCGCCGTCCCTCCCCGTCGGGCAGCCACAACCCGATCAGCCGACGGCGCAGATCCGCAGCGATCGCGGTCAGCCCGAGCTGCGCTCCCGAGCCGGTCGGGTAATCGAGGAGGATGCGCTCGCCGACCTGCTCCCCCAGTCGCGCCAGGGCGTCGACGAACAGGTAGTTCAGCGGCATCCACACCGGCCCGCGCCAGTTCGAGTTCCCCCCGAACAGGGCGGTCGTTGACTCGGCCGGCTCGTAGTCGACCGTGGCGGTCATGCCCGCGATCTCGACGCTGTAGGGCTGATCGCGCAGCCGCGCCGACAAGGAGCGCAGGCCGAACGGTGAGAGGAACTCGTTCTCGTCGAACGCGTGGGCGAGCAGCGCGAGCATCCGCTCGCGCCCCACGGCGCTGAGCAGCAGGCGATCACCGCCGCCGGCGGCGCCCACAACCGCTTCCGCCTCCTCAGCGCCATGGCGCTCGTGCAGCCGGGCGAACGCCTTGCGCAGCGCGGTGGCCCGGCGGACCTCGCCTGCGTCGAGCACCACCGTCGGCAGCAGCGGTATCAGGCCGACGATCGAGGCGACCTTCAGCGGCGTGCGCGAGCCGTCGGCGCCCGCAAGCACGTCGTAGTAGAAGCGGTCGTGCTCGTCCCACAGCCCGCCATGCTCGAGCGCTTCGGCGATCGCGGCGAAATGTTCGAGGAACTTGAGCACGAGATCCTCATAGGCGCTGTCTCGCTTCGCAAGCACCGACGCGATCGTCAGCATCGTCAGGCAGTAGAAGGCCATCCATCCGGTCGCGTCGGACTGCTCGAGCGTGTCGCCGCCGGGCACCTTGGATCGGTCGATGGCGGAGATGTTGTCGAGGCCGAGGAAGCCCCCCTCGAACACGCCCAGGCCCTGGCTGTCCTTGCGGTTGACCCACCAGGTGAAGTTGACGAGCAGCTTGTGGAAGATCCGCTCGAGAAAGTCATGGTCGCGCGCGCCGTCGATCGCCCAGACCTTCATCGCCGCCCACGCATGGACCGGCGGGTTGACGTCGCCAAACGCCCATTCGTAGGCCGGCAGCGCGCCGCTGGGCGCCTGCATCCACTCGCGGCACAAGAGCAGCAGCTGGTATTTCGCGAACGCCGGGTCCAGGTGCGCGAGCACGACGGCGTGAAAGCCGAGGTCCCAGGCGGCAAACCACGGGTACTCCCAAGGATCGGGCATCGACATGATGTCGCGGGCGAGCAGGTGCCGCCAGCTGCTGTTGCGACCGTGCAGCCGCGCGGTTGGCGGTGGCGGCTGCCCGGGATCGCCGTCGAGCCAGCGCGCGACGTCGTAGCCGTAGTACTGCTTGCCCCAGATCACGCCGGCGAAAGCCTGGCGCATGATCGCGTGCTCATCCGCCGTGCAGTCTGCCGGCGCGAGCTCGCCGTAGAACTCATCGGCCTCGCGCTCGCGCAAAGCCATCACGCGCTCGAAGCCCGCCGCGAGCCTGCTCCGCGACGACGCCGGCTTCTTTGTGCGCGCCGTCAGACGCAGCCGCAGCTCGGCGCCGGCACCGCCGTCCAGGGTGAGGCGATACCACGCCGCGGCCTTGGTCCCCACGCCGTCGGGGTTCACGCTCGCCGCCCCGTGCACGACGTGATCGCCGATCCCGTCCTTCGGCCAAGCGGCACTGCGGTCAGCGCCGAACAGCAGCGCCGCGTTGGTCTCGTTGTCGCAGACCAGGATCGGCGGCGCCGTGCCATCGGGGCCGGGCCCGGCCGCCAGCGTGTAGCAGCCGAGCGTTTCCTCGTTGGCGACCACCACCCCGTCCTGCGCCCGCAGGCTTGGCTTGGCGACGCCGTCGCCCCAGTCCCAGCGGTTGCGGAACCACAGCGTTGGCAACACATGCAGCTCCGCCGCCCGCGTCCCGGCGTTGGTCACCCGCACCCGCATCAGCAGGTCGGTCGGGTCGGCCTTTGCGTAGTCGACCTCGACGACCCAGTAGCGGTCGGCGTCGAAGACGCCGGTGTCGAGCAGCTCGTACTCCGGGTCCTGCCGCGACCGCGCGCGGTTGGTCGCGACGAGGTCGTCGTAGGGGAACGCGGCCTGCGGGTAGTGGTAGCGCCACCGCAGCCAGGCGTGGCTCGGCAGCGCGTCGAGGTACCACCAGTACTCCTTCGCGTCCTCGCCATGGTTGCCCTCGTCGCCGCTCAGCCCAAAGATTCGCTCCTTCAGCATCCGGTCGGCTCCGTTCCACAGCGCAAGCCCCAGGCACAGGCGCTGGTGGACGTCGCAGACGCCGGCGAGGCCGTCCTCGCTCCAGCGAAACGCCTGCGAGCGCGCGCGCTCGTGGGGCAGGTACTCCCATGGCGTGCCGTCGGCGCTGTAGTCCTCGCGCACCGTCCCCCAAGCGCGCTCGCTCACGTACGGCCCCCACGTGTACCACGGCGTCGCGCCCGACAGACCGTCCTCGGGTCGGCCGAAGCCGGCGACCCGCTCGCGCTCGGCGCTCAAGCGCCGCCGCCGCCCCGGCTCACTGGTGCAGCAGCGAGCGCAGCCAGCTCGCGGCTCGCCCAGGCAGCCGGTTGTGGGCGCGGCGCGTGCGCTCCAGCTCCTCTTCGAGCGTGCGGACGTTGGTCTCGGCCAGCTCGCAGCGCTCGCCCAGCGCCGCGATCTGCGACTGCAGGCTGCCGGCGTGGGTCTCCGCGATCGCCAGAGTCGCGGCAAGCGCCCTCTGGTCGTGCTCGAGCGCGACTACGAAGGGGTAGGGAGCCTCATCGACGCTTCCCGCCACGACCGGGAAGTGCCTGCCGGTCGCGACACTGATCGTGCGGGCGTCCATGTAGCAGCCGGCGAATGCGCGCCGCGGCGCGGGCGTCGCGTTCGGGCGGCTGCGATGGATCAGCCAGCTGTGCAGCAGCACGGCGTGGCCGGAGGGAAGCTCCAGCGGCACGATCAGCTGCGGATCGCAGTGGAGCTCCGTCTCCTGCTCCGACAACACGCCGCCGTCGGCTCGCAGCAGGCCGCCCCGGTGGCTGCCTCGAACGGCCTCGACGCAACCGTTCTCGACCGTGCAGTCGTCGAGGGCCACCCAGATCGTGACCACCGGGTCGCGGTCGAGCTGCCAATCGGGACCGCCGTTCTGGCGCCAGCCGGATGCGCTCTCCTGCCCGCCGGGCTCGCGCAGCACCGTCGCGCTGAAAACCGAGACCGCAGCGTGCGGGGCATACATCCGCGCGCACACCTCGAGGAACAGCGGATGGGCGACCAGCGACCGGTAGACGTCGTCGTGCTCGAGGCCCTGGATCTGGCGGTAGCCGACCGCGCCCGGCTCGTCCGTGTCCGCCACCGCCGCGGGCGGCTCTTCGGCATGCTCGAGCGCCATCACGACGCCCTCGCCCACAACCTTGCCCGCCGCGAGATCGTCGGCCCGCCCGCGCAGCGCTTCGAGCTCAGGCCCCGTGAGCACCCGCCCGAGTTGCAGGAACCCGTCGATCGAGAAGCGTTGCCATTGCTGTTCGTCAATTACCACAGGGCCTCCCGTCATCGTCGGAGCGCCGCCACGCGCAGCTCGCGTCGAGCACGCTGAAATCTATGCGTTTCGAGACGCCCCGGTGAGCATCGCCTCGGGCATTCGCGGCCGCAAACGCCGCAAACACCGCGTCAGTCGCCGGCCGGGCTGTAGCGGTTCAGCCGCGAGCGCGCCGTCGTCGACTGGCGCTCGATCAGCTCCGGTTCGAAGCGGATGTCGCCATGGCGGTGGTTGGGGTCCAGCGTCTCTGCCAGCAGCAGCTCGGCGGCGGCGCGGCCGACCTCGTACTTGGGCTGGCGGATCGAAGTCAGCGCCGGCGTCAGCATCGCCGCGAACTCGACATCGTCGTAGCCGACCACGCTGATGTCGCGCGGCACGCGGACCCGCCGCTGGGCGAGCGCGCGCAGAACGGTGAACGCGATCTGGTCGTTGACGCAGACAACGGCGGTCGGGCGGTCCTCGAGCGCCAGAAGCTCGTCGACGTGGCGCTCGGCCTGCTCGAGCGAGGTGATCGGGTCGATCGTGTATTCGACGATGCTGTCGTCGGCGTCGAAGCCGGCCTCGCGCGCGGCGCGGCGCATGCCGCGCCGGCGCTCGGCGCACTGCGACAGGTGCACCGGCCCGTTGATGAACGCGATCCGCCGGTGGCCGAGCTCGAATAGGTGCCGCGCGGCAAGCTCGCCGCCGTGAGCGTGGTCGACCGACACCGAGCACAGATCTCCGTCGGCGCTGCGGCGGTCGAGCAGGACGACGAGCGTCCCGCGGTCGCGCAGCGTCTGCAGGTGGCGGATGCCCCGCGTCGCCGGCGTGATCAGGATGCCCTGCACGCGCTGCTCCTCGAGCAGCCGCAGGTAGCGCGCTTCCCGGTCGGGCGAGCCGTCGGTCGAGCACACGTACACGGCACACCCATGCTCGTGAACCACGTCCTCCAGCCCGCGAACGGTCTCGGTCGCGAACGGGTTGGCGGCGTCGAGCACCACCGCGCCGAAGCACTGGCTGTTGCCGCTGCGCATCTGGTGGGCGGCGGAGCTGCGCACGAACCCGAGCCGCTCGATCACCTCGAGCACGCGGTCGCGTGTCGCGGGGGCGACGCGGTCGGGGCGGTTCAGCACGTTGGACGCGGTGCCGAGCGACACGCCGGCCTGCTCGGCGACGTCGCGGATCGTCATCCGCCCGACGGCGGCCGGACGCGTCATCCGGGCCGCCCGCGCGGGGCTGGCCGGCGGCTTCGTGGCCTCCTTGCGGCGCGGCGTCAACGGTTTCCTCCCATGGGTTCTCACGCAGGACGCCCGACCCACTCTCGCTGACGCCTGGAGCGAAGAATAGCGCCGCGACCCATCGCGCCCGCCGCCTTGGCGGTTGCGAAAGCACGTCTTTTCAGGCGGCCCTCACGGGCCGGGGGTCCCTACCGGGACACTTCCCATTCGCGGTCCGGCGCGCGCCGGCGCTTGGGGATCTCGATCAACTCGATCACGACGCCGGTCTGCTCGAGCGAGTCGAGATAGGTGAAGCCGCCGTCGCCGTCGAGGCCGTATCCGCGCCCCCACTGGCTGATCGCCATCCCCTGGGCCTCGAGCGCCGCGGCGTCCGCCGACATCGCCTCGGTGAAGATGCCGATGTGATGAAAGCCCAGTCCGTGCCGCGTGATCCACTCGGTGTAGATGCTCGGGCCCTCGATCGACTGGATCAGCTCGATCTGCGGGTCTGTGTCCGACAGGGCCACCCAGAAGGAGAACCGCCCCGGCTCGCCTCGGTAGCCGAGCGCCGGCACGGTGTCTGGGGCGTAGCGGTAGCCGCGCCAATGCGTCACGTCGAAGACCTTGGAGTAGGTGGCGACGGCGCGGTCGACGTTGGCCACAAGGAAGCAGATCTGATCGATGCGGCCGATCGGCGCCGGTCCGCCCGCTTCGACCGGGATGCTCACGGGATCCCCAGCTCGCGCGCCCGCGCCGGCGAGGGCTGCAGAAGCTCGAGCGTGATCCCGTCGGGGTCGTGGAAATAGCAGGCGAAGCCGCCGCTGTTGGCGCCCGCCGTGATCGCGACGGGCGGATTTCGGAACACGACTCCCTGCTCGCACATCCGCGCGTGGCGCTCGTGGATGTCGGTCACCATCAGCGCCAGGTGCGCGCAGCCGACGCTGTTGGTCGCAAGCTCCCCGAACGCCGGCCCGCGCGGAGTGACATATTCGACCAGCTCCAGCATGTGCGTCGATCTCGCCGGCGGCACCCCGGGCACCGCGAACTGGGCCACCTCGAGGATCGCCCCGGGAATCCCGACCAGCACCTGCGTGTACTCGTTCTCCTGACGCTGGCGGTGAACCAGTTTCAGCCCCAGCACCCGCGTGTACCAGTCGATCGAGGCCTCGATGTCGCTGACGGTGAACGAGAAGTGAAGGACGTCGGCGATCAACCCTCACACCCCGCGCGTCAATACGCCAGCGTCTCGCGGGCGGCCTGCGCGATCCGCTCCGCGCTCGGCAGCCACGCCCCTTCGAGCACGCCCGAGTAGGGGATCGGCGTCTCGTCGCCCCCGACCATGATCGGCGGCGCGTCGAGCAGCTCAAAGCTCTCGGCGACCAGCGCTGCGATCACACTCGCGCCCCAGCTGCCGGTCGGCGAGCACTCCTGC
This sequence comes from uncultured Solirubrobacterales bacterium, assembly GCA_963788385.1. Taxonomy (GTDB): domain Bacteria; phylum Actinomycetota; class Thermoleophilia; order Solirubrobacterales; family Solirubrobacteraceae; genus Palsa-513. The sequence continues at coordinate 5,027 of CAWBGR010000007.1, read as the reverse complement.
ACGCAGATCAGCCGGTTCGTCTTGGCGACGCTCGCGGTGATCGTCGCGAGGTCGAGGGGGACGATCGTGCGCGGGTCGACGACCTCTGCCGCGACGCCCTCGGCAGCCAGCAGCTCCGCCGCCTCGGTCGCCCGGTGGCGCATCAGCTGCGTCGCGACGAGCGTGACGTCGGTGCCTTCGCGGACGACCGCGGCCTTGCCGATCGTCGCGGGCTCCGCCGACTCGAGCTCCCCGGTCAGGTTGTAGAGGTTCTTGTGCTCGAAGAAGAGCACGGGGTTGGGGTCGCGGATCGCCGCGCGCAGCAGCGAGTAGGCGTCGGCGGGCGTGGCGGGCGTCACCAGCTTCAGCCCGACGATGTTCAGGAACCAGTTCTCGACGGTCTGCGAGTGCTGGGCGCCGAAGCCGCCGCCCGCGCCGCCCGCGAGGCGCACGGTCACACCGACGGTGACCTGGCCGTCGGTCATGTAGCGGTACTTCGGCAGTTCGTTGGCGAGCTGGTCGAAGCAGACGCCGGCAAAGTCGGCGAACATGATCTCGATCACCGGGTTCAGTCCCCGGATCGCCGCGCCGATCGCGCAGCCCACGATCGCCTGCTCCGAGATCGGCGTGTCGAGCACGCGGCGCCCGCCGAAGCGCTCCTGCAGCCCCTCGGTCGCCTTGAACACGCCGCCCGCCGCGGCGATGTCCTCGCCGAACACGATCACGCGCTCGTCGGCCTCGAGCTCGTCGGCGAGCGCCTGCGTGATCGCCTGGCGGTAGGTGACCTCGGTCATGCCCAGACGCTCTCGAAGCGCGCCTGCGGCGCCGGGTCGGGCCAGGACTTCGCACGCTCGAGCGCGCCCTCGACTTCGCCTGCCACCTTCTCCCGGCAGCGCTCGAGCTCCTCCTCGCCCACGCCGAGCTCACCGAGCGCCCGCGCGAGCAGAATGATCGGGTCGCGGGCAAGCCATTCGTCAAGCTCCCCCTCCGGGCGGTATTTCGCCGGATCCGAGCGTGAATGGCCGACCTGGCGATAGGTCAGCGATTCGATCAGCGTCGGCCCCTCGCCGCTGCGCGCTCGCGCCACCGCCTCGCCGGCGCACGCGTGCACGGCGAACAGGTCGTTGCCGTCGACGACGACGCTGGGCATGGCGTAGCTGGCGGCGCGGTCCGCCAGCCGCTCGACGGGGGTCGTCAGGCTCTGCGGGGAGTATTCGCCGTAGCGGTTGTTCTCGCAGACGAAGATCGTCGGCGTCTGCCACAGCGAAGCGAGGTTCAGTGCCTCGTGGAAGGCCCCGATGTTGGTGGTGCCGTCGCCGAAGAAGCAGACGCTGACGCCGTCGTCGCCGAGGTAGCGCGAGGCGAACGAGAGGCCGACCGCGATCGGCAGGTGCGCACCGACGATCGCGAACGATCCGTAGGCCCCGACCGCCACGTCGGTGAGGTGCATCGAGCCGCCCTTGCCGCCGCAAAGCCCCTTCGCCTTGCCCATGATCTCGCCGAGCACCTCGTCGGCCTGGGCGCCCATTGCGAGCACGGCTCCGTGCCCGCGATATGTGCAGGTCATCGTGTCGCCCTCGCGCAGCGCGGCGCAGACGCCGACGCAGCTCGCCTCCTGCCCCTGGCAGAGGTGGGTCGTGCCGCGGACAAGGCCCTGCGTGAACATCCGCTGGACCTCGTCCTCGACGCCGCGGATCAGCAGCATCCGTTCGAAGCAGCGCAGGCCGAGCTCCTTCTTCTCCGCCGCCTCCACCGCGGTCACGCTCCCCGCGCCATCGCCATGCCAACTGTCCCGTCGGCGGGAGCGGCGTCCGCCGCGGCCTTGCGGGCCTGTCGCAGCAGGAACTGGCGCTCGGCGCGGAAGCGTTGCGAAGGGGCGGCGACGCTCAGCGCCGCCAGCACGGCGCCGCCCTCGATGATCGCCACCGAAAGGCACGCGAGCCCGTCGGCGAACTCCTCGTTGTCGGTCGCGTACCCGGCGGCCGCGATGCGGTCGAGCTCGACGCGAAGGCGCACCGGGCTGGTGATCGTCCTCGCGGTCAGGCGGGTCGGCGGGTGTGCCGCAAGGTAGGCGTCGCGCTGGGCGGGCGGCGCGAGCGCGAGCAGCAGCTTTCCGGCCGCGCGGGCGTGGGCGTGGGCGTATGAGCCGATGTGGATGTCGGGCACGCGGACCGCGCGGCTGCCCTCGACGCCGGCGAGGATTCTGATCTCGCCGCCGCGCCAGGCCGCCAGATGCGCGGTCTCGCCGGTCGAGGACGCCAGCTCCGCGAGCGCGCGCTGCCAGATGCTCGGCACGGCCTGCTCGCGCACGAACGACCCCGAGAGCACGCCGACGTTCGGCCCCATGTGGTAGCGCCGAGCGGCGTCCTTCTCGAGCAGTCCCTCCTGCGCCAGCGTGCTGAGGACATGGTGCACGGTAGGCAGCGGCACGTCGAACTCGCGCGCCACATCGGTCGCGCTCGCACCCTCGTGCTCGGCGATCCACAGCAGCCATCGCGCGGCGCGCGCGACCGAGCGCACCGAGGTCTTTGCGGGCGCCGTGGCGGTCAGCGAAGCCGGCATCGCGGCGAGTATAGCCGTCGGAATGGTGAAAGTGCTTTCAAATCACGAAAGCCGGACTGGTCCGCGAATCCGCGCGCGATCACGTCGAGTGCCGACCCATGTAGCTGCTAGCCTGCAGCTTATGACGCTACATGGCCGGGAATACGAAGTGGGCGTGCGGGAGCTCCACGACCGCCTCAGCGAGCATCTCGAGCGCGTCGAGTTGGGCGCTGCCGTGATCGTGACCCGCCGCGGGCGCCCGATCGCACGGCTGGCCGCCGTCGGTGAGGCGGAGGCGATCGAAGACCTCATCCGGCGTGGCCTGATCACAGCCCCAACGCGTCCGCGCCGTTCGCGGCGCGCGCGCGTGAAGGCCACAGGCTCGGTCTCGGACCTCGTCGCCCAGCAGCGACGCTGATCCTCTACTTCGACACCTCGGCGCTGATCAAGCTCGTCGTCGCCGAGCCCGGCTCTGAGCTTGCCGAAGCGCTGTGGGACGCGCCCGCGCCCGCGGCGTCGAGCATCCTGTCCTACCCCGAGGGCTGCGCCGCGCTCGCCGCGGCGCAGCGCGGCGGCCGGCTGAGCCCCGGCGGACACGCGCGGGCCCGCACCGAGTTGGAGTCGCTGGCGCTCGAACTGCTCGTGGTCGGCATCGACGCTGACCTCGCTCACCGGGCCGGATCGCTTGCGCAGCAGCTCGGGCTGCGCGGCTACGACGCGGTGCACCTCGCGGCGGCGACCTCGCTCGCCGCCGACACCACGCTCGTCAGCTGGGATGAGGACCTCAGACGCGCTGCGGTTGCCAGCGGCTGCGGCGTGGCTCCGGGCGGCTGACCGGCGCCGCACTCATTGCAGCGCGCGCGCCAGCTCCCCGAGCACCGCGACCATCTCGACATCCTCGTGCGCAAGGTGCTGCAGCATCGCCCGCTCCACGCCGGCCGCCTCGTATTCGCGCAGCGTCTGCGCGACCTGCTCGACGGTGCCCGCCAGTTCCGGGGCGTGGTCGAGCTTTGAGGACTCATCCCACGCGCGCAGGCGGTCACGTACCTCGCCCTCGTCGCGCCCGACCACGCAGGTGGTCATCATCGAGAAGCGCAGCGGCTCCCGCCCGGCCGCGTGCGCTGCCTCGCGAACGATCTGGCAGCGCTCGCGCGCCTGCTCGAGCGTGGGGACGACCGTGTTGTACTCGTCCGCGAAGCGGACCGCCGCGCGCACGCTGCGTGGCTTGGCGGCGCCGCCGACGATGATCGGGGGCCGCGGCTTCTGCAGGGGCTTCGGCCAGATCTCGGCCGCCGTCGTCCATTGGCGGTTGATCTCCTCGAGCTGGCGCTCGAACTCCGACATTCGCTCGCCGACGGTGCCGAAGGCAAAGCCGTAGGCATCATGGTCGGGCTCATACCAGCCGGCGCCGATGCCCAGCTCGACGCGTCCGCCGGAGATGTGGTCGACGGTGACGACGTTCTTGGCGAGCACCGAGACGGGCCGGAACGTCGTCGGCGAGACGAGCGAGCCCAGGCGGATCCGCTGTGTGCGCGCGGCGAGCGCCGCGAGCGTCGCCCAGCAATCCAGCGAGCCGGCCGGATCGCCGCGGTGGATCGAGCGGTAGTGGTCCGATCGGAACAGCCCGTCCAGGTCGGCTTCCTCTGCGGCGAGCGCCAGCGCCAGCCACTGCTCCCAGGTGACGTCCTCCTGCCCTTCGATCATCAGGCCGATCTTCATCGCCCACTCTCCTCTCGTTGCCGCAGTTCGCGCAGGACCGGGTAAAGCCTGCGGTAGCGCTCGTAGCCGCCGGCGTAAGCCTGCGCCCAGTCTGGGTCCGGCTCGACCCGGTCGCGGACGCGGACGCACCGCGTGACGGCGTCCGCCACGTCCGCGAACACGCCGGAGCGCACGCCGGCGAGCAGCGCCGCGCCGAACGCCGAGCCCTCCTGGGACTCGGTCCGCTCGAGCGGTATGTCAAGCACCGAGGCGACGATCCGCGACCACAACTCGCTTGCGCTGCCGCCGCCGGAAAGGCGCCCGGCCCGGGCGTCGACGCCGAGCTCGCGCAGCAGCTCGAGCGAATCGCGCAGCCCGTAGGCGACGCCCTCGAGCGTCGCGCGCGCAAGCGCGCCACGGTCGTGACGGAGCGCCAGCCCGGCGAAGGCGCCGCGCGCGTCAGGGTCGGCGTGGGGGGTCCGCTCGCCCGCGAGATAGGGGGCGAACTGGAGTCCCTCGACACCCGGGTCCCAGCGCTCCGCCTCCTGGTCGAGCGTTCCGTAGTCGCCGCCCAGCACGCTGCGCAGCCAGGCGAACGATCCGGCCGCGCTGAGCATCACACCCATCGCATGCCAGGTGCCCGGGGCGGCGTGGCAGAAGACGTGAACGCGCGCCTGCGGGTCCGGTGCGTAGGCCGGCAGCACCGCGAACACGACCCCCGAGGTGCCGAGCACGACGGAGACCAGCCCGGGCGAGACGATCCCGACGCCGAGCGCGGCCGCGGCCTGATCGCCGGCGCCGGCGATCTC
>CAWBGR010000006.1:0-3675 GCA_963788385.1 uncultured Solirubrobacterales bacterium | reverse complement strand
GAGGCGAGCTCGGGATGAGCGGCTTCGCCGACTTCGCGGCCGATCTCGCCTCGCTCGAGGAGATCGGTCTCGGGACCGACCCGGGCTTTGCCGACGAGCTGCGGGAGCTTGACATAAGCGAGTAGGGCGACGGCCCGCTCTGGCGCACCCGCGCGGTGCGTCAGAGCGACGTCGTGTGCGTGCGCCCGGCGGTCTTCCAGCTCAGCGTGGTGCCGTGAAGCTCAAGCGCCACGGGCTTGACGGCGGAGCTCGCAAGCAGCCTGTCGGGTCCCGCGAGCAGGCGCGCGTGGACCTCGTAGATGGGCCCCGGCGCGCCGATCGCGCTGCGCTGGCCGATCCAGGCGAGCGCGCCGGTGGCGCTGACGGCGATTGCCGAGGCGGTAACGAAGGACTCGGCGGCGCGCTCGGGGGTCGTGGCCGGTGCGGACGAGATCGTCGCGCCGCTGCGCAGGTCGATCAGGCTGACGCTCGAGGCGAGCGTGTCGACGCCGTTGTCGATCGTGTCCGTTGCGGCGTAGCGGGAGCTCAGCGCATAGAGCGCCACCCGGCGCGCCGGGAAGGCGACGCTGCCGCGCAGCGCGCCGAGCCGGGTCCGGCGTGTGCCCAGGCACGCGTAGAGCTCGCCGGCGTGCGAATAAACCCGCGCAGCGCCGGCGGCGCGGAGCGTATTAAACCCTGAAGGCACGCAGCTTGCGGGCGTTGCGCCGGCGGCGGCCGCGAGCGCAAGTAGCGCGACGGCGGTCACCGCTGCTATACGCTGGTGGTGCATCCCGAGACGATACCCGCCTCCTGCGAGTTGCAAGTCAAGCGCAGGCGATGGCCGGCCGATAGGGAACTGAGGCGCAAGGGACGCGCCCGCATCACTTTCATGGAGGCTTGACCATTCAACTCGGAATCGTGTTCGCGCTTGGCTGCGCGATCGTCACCAACCTCGCGTTCTTCTGCAAGCAGCGCGGCGCCCGCAGCGCGCCGGCGGTCCGCGCGAGCCACCCGCTGCGCTCCATCCGCTCGCTGTTTGCAGTGCGCTGGTTCGCGATCGGGATGGGGATCGCCGTCGTCGCCTGGCTGCTGCACGTCGCGGCCATGGCGCTCGCGCCCCTGAGCGTCGTGCAGGTCGTGCTGGCCGGCGGCATCGTGCTGATCGGCGTGATGGCCGACCGCGTGTTCGGCTTCCCGGTCGGGCGGCGTCAATGGCTCGGGCTCGCGCTGACCGCGAGCGGCCTGGTTGCCTTCGCGCTCACCGTGCCGAGCGTGCGCGGCGCGCATTCAACCTTCTCGCCGGCGGCGATGGTCGCCTTCGAAGCCGGGCTGTGCGCCGTCGGGGCGCTCCTGATCGTCGGTCCGCGGGCCGGCGCACCGGTCGAGCACCACGGCACGATGCTGGGCGCCGCGAGCGGCATCCTGTTCGGCGTCTCCGACATCTCGATCAAGGCGCTGACCGGAATCGTGGGCGCGCACGGCGTGCTCGCCATCGCGAGCCCCTGGCTGGCGGTCACGCTGCTGGCCTCGGTAGTGGCGTTCTTCGCCTCGGCGAAATCCTTTCAGGACGGCGACGCCGTCCCGGTGATCGCGATCACCAGCGCCACGGCGAACATCTCCGCGATCGCCGGCGGGATCCTCGTGTTCGGCGATCCGATGCCGGGCGGGGCGCTGGGCATCGTCGCGCAGAGCCTCGGGCTGGTCGCGATCATGCTCGCGGCGGCGCTGATGCCGTCGCTCGGCGCTCGTCACGCGGCCGGCGCGGGCGCCGCCGCCACCGCCTAGATGTCGTGGCGCGCCGGGCGAGCACGGCGCCTCTGGTAGCATCCCACGCCGCATGCCGACAACCTCCCAGCTCGTCCGGATCGGACGCAAGCCGCCGAAGAAGAAGCTCGCGACCCCAGGCCTGAAGTCCGGCAAGGGCCGCAAGCGCAAGGTCGCCGCCCCGCAGCGGCGCGGCGTCTGCACCCGCGTGTACACGACGACGCCGAAGAAGCCGAACTCGGCGCTGCGCAAGGTGGCCCGGGTGCGGATCACCGGCTCGATCGAGGTCACGGCCTACATCCCCGGCGAGGGACACAACCTGCAGGAGCACTCCGTGGTGCTCGTCCGTGGCGGCCGCGTCAAGGACCTCCCGGGCGTGCGCTACAAGGTCGTGCGCGGAGCGCTCGATGCCGCCGGCGTCAGCGACCGCAAGAAGGCGCGCTCGCAGTACGGCGTCAAGAAGCCATGACCGACGCCTGATGCCTCGCCGCGCCGCCGCCCAGATCCGCCCGCTCGAGCCGGACCCCGTCCATCGCTCGCGGCTCGTCCAGCAGGTCGTCAACAAGGTGATGCTCGACGGCAAGAAGTCGACCGCCGAGCGGATCGTCTACGACGCGCTGGCGATCCTCGCCGAGAAGACCGGCAAGGATCCGGTCGAGGCGCTCGAGGAGTCGATCAAGGTCCTCACGCCTGCGCTCGAGGTCAAGTCGCGCCGCGTAGGCGGTGCCACCTACCAGGTGCCGGTCGAGGTTCCCACCCGTCGCGCCCGCACCCTCGCGGTGCGCTGGCTGGTCGAGTTTGCCCGCAGCCGCCGCGAGAAGCAGATGTCCGCGCGGCTGGCCGGCGAGTTGCTGGATGCCCAGTCACAGCAGGGCGGGGCCTACAAGCGCAAGGACGACATCTTCCGCATGGCGCAGGCCAACAAGGCGTTCGCGCACTACCGCTGGTAGGCGCCGGCGGGGACCGCGGCGCCCCGGGCGCCCGGCCAGCCCTCTGCTATGATCGACGGGCGGTGAGCGCGACCACCTTGGCGTGCGAGCATTCCGCCATGCGCAGGATCATGAACATGGATACCGCGACCACATAACGACGCAGACCGGGGCTTCAGCAGCACTCTGCGTGGGCCCGCCGGCCCTATTTTTTTGCCCGCTCCCGGCCTCCGGTGCCGGCGCTCACAAGTCCGCTCCGAGGCGACCAAGACACCACCATGCCAAGAGAATTCCCACTCGAGAAGACCCGCAACATCGGGATCATGGCGCACATCGACGCCGGCAAGACGACGACGACGGAGCGGATCCTCTACTACACGGGGCGCACCTACAAGATCGGTGAGGTGCACGAGGGCGCGGCGACGATGGACTGGATGGAGCAGGAGCAGGAGCGCGGCATCACGATCACCTCGGCCGCCACGACCTGCCACTGGAACGATCACCGCATCAACATCATCGACACGCCCGGGCACGTCGACTTCACGGTTGAGGTGGAGCGCTCGCTGCGCGTGCTCGACGGCGCGATCGCGCTGTTTGACTCGGTCGCCGGCGTCGAGCCGCAGTCGGAGACGGTCTGGCGCCAGGCCGACAAGTACTCGGTGCCGCGAATCGCCTACATCAACAAGATGGACCGCATCGGCGCCGACTTCGAGCGCGGCGTGCAGACGATGATCGACCGCCTCGGCGCGCACCCGGTCCCGATCCAGCTGCCGATCGGCGCCGAGGGCGACTTCGCCGGCGTCATCGACCTCGTGCGCATGCGCGCGATCTACTATCTCGACGATCTCGGCACCGAGCAGGAGGAGCGCGACATCCCGGCCGAGCTCGCCGCCGCCGCCGCGACCGCCCGCGAGCACCTGCTCGAGGAGGTCTCCCACTTCGACGACGAGCTCGTCGAGCTGATCCTCGAGGAGTCGGAGATCCCCGAGGCGCTGCTCAAGGC
>CAWBGR010000005.1:0-33454 GCA_963788385.1 uncultured Solirubrobacterales bacterium | reverse complement strand
CGTGGCGGGCGCCTCGTCGACGAGCGCCTTGGCCTCCTTCAGACCGAGGCCTGTCGCCGCCCGCACCACCTTGATCACCTGGATCTTCTTGTCGCCGGTCGCTGCGAGGTGGACGGTGAAGGCCGTCTGCTCCTCCGCCTCCTCCTCGGCGGCGCCGCCGCCACCGCCAGCCGGAGCCGCAGCCGCCACGGCGGTCGCCGAGACGCCGAACGCCTCCTCCAGCGCCTTGATCCGCTCCGCGAGCTCGAGCACGGAGATGCCCTTGAGCTCGTCGATCCATGCCTCTGTGCTGGTAGCCATCGCTAGTTCTCCTTTGATTCGTCAGTTTCGCTCGCCGGCTCGCCGGCGTCCTCAAGATCGTTGGTGCCCTCCGCGCCGGGCTCGGCCGCCTCGGGCTCCGCGTCCGCCTCCGCCACAGCCTCGGGCTCCGCCTCAGCCTCGGGCTCCGCGTCCGCCTCCGCCACAGCCTCGGGCTCCGCGTCCGCCTCGGGCGCCGCGTCCGCCACAGTCTCGGCTCCGCTCCCCTCGGGCTCCGCCTCCGCCACAGCCTCCGCCTCTGGCTCCGCCTCCGCCACAGCCTCCGCCTCGGGCTCCGCTTCGGCCACAGCCTCCGCGTCCGCCTCGGGCGCCGCCTCCGCCGCCGCTTCCGGCTCGGCCGCCGCCACCGCGTCGGCCGGGACACCGCCGCGCTGCTCGAGCACGCCGCCGAGGCCGACGGCGAGGCCGCCGATCAGCGCCGAGAGTGTGCGGGCCAGGCCGGCGATCGGGCTCGCGATGAGCCCGACGAGCTGTCCGTAGAGGACGTCGCGCGAGGGCAGGCGGGAGATCTGCGTGACCTCAGCCGACGACAGCACAGCGCCTTCCATCAGGCCACCCTTGAAGGCGAGCAGCTGTGTCGTGCGGGCGAAGTCGGAGATCGCCTTCGCGGCCGCCGCGGCGTCGCCGCGGACGAAGGTCAGCGCCGTCGGGCCCGCCAGCAGCGGCCGCAGCTCCGCCGCGCCGGCCTGGTCGGCGGCCCGCTCGGTCAGCGAGTTCTTGACGACACGGAAGCTTGCGTCGCAGTCGCGCAGGCGGGCTCGCAGGGCGTCGGCCTGGGCCACGGTGATGCCGCGGTAGTCGACCGCGAAAACGGCCTGCGATCCTGTGATGTCGGCGGCGATCTGGTCGATCACCGCGGCCTTCTGGTCTCGGTTCATAAGGCTCCTAGCCCGGACTTAGGGGTTGCCGGGGGTCTTCGGAGTAGGCGCTCACGCAGCTACTGCGGGCGCCTCCTCGACGATGTCGCGGGTGCGCGTGGGATCGACCTTGATCCCGGGACCCTGTGTTGAGGCGATCGTGATCGAGCGCAGGTAGCGCCCCTTGGCAACCGACGGCTTCGCGCGGATGACCTCCTCGATCACCGCGGCGTAGTTCTCGAGCAGGGCGCGGTCCTCGAAGCTGCGCTTGCCGATCACCAGGTGCACGATGGCGGTCCGGTCGGTGCGGTACTCGACCTTGCCGGACTTGGACTCCTCGACGGCCTTGCGAACGTCGGTCGTGACCGTGCCGACCTTGGGGTTGGGCATCTTGCCGGACGGTCCGAGGATGCGCCCGAGGCGGCCGACGATCGGCATCATGTCGGGCGTCGCGATCGCGACGTCGAAGTCCGTGAAGCCCTCCTCGATGCGCTTGGCGAGATCCTCGGCGCCGACGAAGTCGGCACCGGCCTCCTGCGCCTCGCGCGCCGCGTCGCCCTGGGCGAAGACGGCGATCGTGACGTCGCGGCCGAGCCCGTTGGGCAGCGCGATGGTGCCGCGCAGCTGCTCGTCGGCGTGGCGGACGTTCAGGCCGGTGCGGATGTGCACCTCGATCGACTCGTCGAACTTGGCGTTCGCCGCGCGCTTGACGGCGGCGATCGCCTCGGCCGGGGAGTGCTCGTGCTCGCGATCGATCGCGGCGCGAGACTCCAGGATGCGCTTGCCGCGGGCGGCCATCAGACGACGTCCACGCCCATCGAGCGGGCCGTTCCCGCGATGATCTGCGTCGCGGCGTCGAGGTCGTTGGCGTTGAGGTCCGCGAACTTCTGCTCGGCGATCGCCCGCAGCTGAGCCTGGGTGATCCGCCCGACCTTGCTGCGGTTGGGCTCGGCCGACCCCTTCGCGAGCGAGAGCGTCTTGCGGATCAGGTCCGCGGCCGGCGGCGTCTTGGTGATGAAGGTGAACGAGCGGTCCTCGTAGACGGTGATCACCACCGGGATGACGGTTCCGGCGTCCTGCTGCGTCTGCGCGTTGAAGGCCTTGCAGAACTCCATGATGTTGATCCCGTGCTGGCCCAGCGCGGGACCGACCGGCGGTGCCGGAGACGCAGCGCCGCCTACGGCCTGCAGCTTGATCGTGGTGAGGACTTTTTTTGCCATCTCGCTCTAGAGCTTCTTGACCTGGTCGAAGCCGACCTCGACGGGCGTCTCGCGCCCGAAGATTGATACCAGCACCTTCAGCCGGGCCGCATCCTCGTTGATCTCCGAGATCTCGCCGGAGAAATCCGCGAGCGGGCCGGAGATCACCTTGACAGATTCGCCGATCACGAAGCTGGCGCGCGTGCGCTCGCGCACCGCGACCTCCTTCTTCAAGAGGCGGTCGACCTCCATCTGCGTGAGCGGCACGGGCTCGTTCGAGGCGCCGACGAAGCCGGTCACGCCGGGGGTTCCCTTGACCAGCGTCCAGGACTCCTCGTCGAGCTCCATGTTGACCAGCACGTAGCCGGGCATCGTGCGCTTCTCGACCGTCACCTTCTGGTTGTCCTTCATCTCCGAGACGGCCTCGGTGGGGACGACGACCGAGCGCACCGACCGTTGCTGGCCGAGCGAGACGACGCGGTGCTCGAGGTTGGCCTTGACCTTGTTCTCGTGCCCGGAATATGTGTTGACGACGTACCAGCGAAACATGACCGCGTCCCTAGATGATGAAGTTGATGAGCTTGCCGGCGAGGTAGTCGGCGACGCCGAGGAAGATGCCGGTGATCACGACGAAGCCGAGCACGACGCCGGTGGCCTGCGCCACCTGCTGGCGGTCGGGCCACTGGACCCGCTGCAGCTCGGCCCAGCTTGCACGCAGGAAGCCGATGATCCGGTTGCCCGACGGGCGCTGCATTTCGGCGGCGACCACGGGGTCGGCCTTGCCGAACGCCTGGCTCGCGGCATCGAGGTCCTCGTCACCGCCGTCGGCGAAAGCGACGGGCGGCGCGTCCTCGATCGGCGGGCGCCCGGCGCCGCCGGCGGCCGGGAAGAGCGGGTCGGCCCGTGCGGGATCGGCCCGGGAATCGGGGCGGGGCGTGCGGTTACGCTGGCGGTTGCGCGCCACGACACGACTGGCTAGCGGGTTTCCCGGTGGCTGGTGTGCCGCCGGCACCAGCGGCAGTACTTCGCCAGCGTGATGCGATCCGGGTTGTTGCGCTTGCTCTTGTTCGTCTGATAGTTGCGGCGCTTGCAATCCTCGCATGCGAGAGTCACAGCGATCCGTACGTCTCCGCGGGCCATGAGCCTTCCAAGGTCGGTGATTCAAACAGCTGGCGCCGGGCAAGGAAAAACCCCGCCACGGCGCGAGGTCAACGGAGTGTAGTGGAACGTCTGTCCGCGCGCCCGCACCCCCGCGCTATCGTCACCCGACACCCACGCCGAGCCTCGAGGAGTCCCCCGGATGAACCTGCCTGAACCGATCAAGACGAACATCACCGACGAAAGCTTTGCCGGTGTGACCTACCACATCCGCGGCGCGCTGGTGCCCGAGCTGCAGATCGAGCTCTCGAACGAGCCGGTGATGTTCGAGCATCACACGCTCCTGTGGAAGGAGACCGGCGTGAAGATCGAGTTGCGCAAGCTGCCGGGAGGGGTCAAGCGCAAGATCGCCGGCCTCGACTTCTTCGTCACCAAGGCGATGGGCCCCGGGCGGATCGCCTTCTCGCGCGACTGGCCGGGCCAGTGCATCCCGCTGCACCTCTCGCAGGGCCAGTCGCTGAACGTCCGCGAACACCACTTCCTCGCCGCGACCGACAACCTCGAGTACAGCTTCGAGCGCGTCAAGGGCGTGCGCAACATGCTGCTCGGCGGCCAGGGCTTCTTCATCGACAACTTCAAGGCGACCGGCGGCGACGCGGTCGTCTGGGTCAGCGGCCAGGGCAACGTGTTCGAGGTGGTGCTGAGCGACGGCGAGCAGATCGACGTGGAGGCCGGCGGCTGGCTCTACAAGGACAACTCGGTCAAGCTCGAGTCGGTCTCGCTCGGCCTGAAGACCGGCATGTTCGCGGGCGACCACAAGATGACCTACAACCGCTTCACGGGGCCGGGCCGCCTGGCGATCCAGACGCTCTACCTCGAGCCGATCGAGTCCGAGGGCGTCAGCTCCAACGCGGGCGCCGCCGCGACCGGCGGCGTGGCCGGCGCGGTGATCGGGGGCCTGCTGCGCGGCTAGCCCCCCGGGTTGTGCGGCCTGGTGCATGCACCAGGCCGGGGGTTGGTGCATGCACCAACCCCCGGGGCGGCGCCTGCGCCGCCCCGAAAAGCTAGAGGCCCGGGTAGTGGCGCACGACGTAACCCGCGAGCGACGGGTTCGGCCGCAGCCAGCGCGTGCTGTAGGGGCCGCTGCGCCCGGCGGTGTCAAACCACATGCCGTCGACGTTCATGAAGGTGTGGCCGGCGTCGGCGAACACGGTGATGTAGCGGCCCGGGCCGGGGACGCCCCAGTGCTCGAGCTGGCCGGAGGTCTCCGGCGCCCCGATCAGGCCGGCGGCGGCGAGCGCGTAGCTGACCGAGCCCGAGCAGTCGTAGGCGCGGTCGATGAAGGATGCGTGGCCGCCGCCGTAGACGTATGGGAAGTCGGCGATCGCGTTGCCGCCGGCGATCACCTCGCTGACCTTCAGCGGCACGACGTTGAGCGGCGAGAAGGCGCCCGTGACCGGGTCGATGAAGCCGGTGCCGCTGCCGACCCTGGTCTGCGCGCGCTGCAGGTCGCGCTCCTGCGCCAGCGCACGCTTGACCTGGGCGATGCTCGGCGCGGCCGGGCTCGTGCCGGCGTTCGCCCCCGCGACGCTGGGTGAGGAAGCGCGGGCGTGGGTGCGCCCGCCGGCTGGGTCGGGATAGCTCTGCGACGCGAGCGGGTCGGGAGCCTCGGCGGCGAAGGCCACCGCGTGCGCCGGGGCGCGGTGGGCGGGCGTGTGGCGCAGGGGCGCGTGGCGCGAGCCGCCGGAGAGGCCGACCGCGAGGCCGGCCGCGACCGCCGCCGCAAGCACCGCGGCCGCCAGCGCGGGCACACCGATTCGGTGCCGGCGCGCCTGGCTAGTCATAGATGGTGATGATCGCGAGTACGAGATATGTCGCCACCAGTGCCCAGCCCTCGTATGGGTGTCCCTCGCCGTCGTCGGTGATCTTCCAGACCACGACGGCGGTGAGGGCGAGTGCCCCGATGTATAGCGGCTGCAGGGCGAAGGTCAGCGAGGTGTGCATGCTCAGCGAGATCAGCACCAGCGCCGGGAACAGGAATGCGGCGATCTGGGCGACCGAGTTGACGACCACGGCGATCGCCAGGTCGCTGCGGCGCCGGGCGGCGAGCACGACGCCGACGGCCTGCTCGACCGCGTTGCCGGCGATCGCCACGATCACGAGGCCCGCGAAGGCCTGCGAGATGTGCAGGCGGTGGATCGCCGGGCCGAGCGCATCCACGAACCAGTCCGAGACCAGGGCCGCTCCGACGCCCGCACCGACCAGCAGCGCGATCGCCGCGACCATCCCCACGCGCGCCGGCGCGGAGGGGTTGCGGGCGCCCGCGTCACGGCGCACGTACGGGATCACCCAGAGCAGGTAGGTGACCAGCAGCGCCGCCGCGGCGATCGCCGAGATCGTCTTGACGTGGTGGCTCGCGCCGTTGCCGGCCGCGAGCGAGAGGCCGACGATCACGATGATGAAGACGGCGACGAGCAGCAGCGTCGAGGCGGCGCGCGGCGGGCGCGGGTCGAAGCGCATCACGCCGTCGCGCGACCGCAGCGAGCCGACGATCACGACCAGGCCGAGGATCAAAAGCGACGTCGCGAACAGCGAGCCGACGATCGCACTCTGCGCCACCGCCAGCTCGCCCGCGCGCAGTGCGAAGACGACCACGAACAGCTCGGGCAGGTTGCCGAGCGTCGCCTGCAGCAGGCCGGTCGCGGCCGGCCCGAGGCGCTCGCCGACGTGCTCGGTCGCGAACGACACGACCCAGGCTGAGCCCGCCAGCGCGAGTGTCGCCAGGATGAACGCGACAACCACCGTCCAGTGGTCGAAGTGGGCGAGGGCGGCGAGGCCGCCGAGCGCCACGATCGCCGCGACCGCCACGCGCTCCAGGGTCCGCATGGCGTTCAGCCTAGTGGCTGCTCAGAACGCGATCGATCAGGCCGTATTCGGCGGCCTGGGCGGCGGTGAAGAAGCGGTCGCGCTCCATCACCGCGTGCAGTTCCTCGAGCGGCTTGCCGCACGCCTTGGCGTAGATCTCATCGATCCGCTCGCGGATCTTCAGGACCTCGCGCGCCTGGATCTCGATGTCGGTCGCCTGTCCCTCGAACGCGGAGGAGGGCTGGTGCAGCAGGATCCGGCTGTTGGGCAGCGCCGAGCGCTTGCCCGGCGCGCCGCCGGCCAAAAGCAGCGACCCCATCGACATCGCGACGCCGACGCACATCGTCGCGACGTCGGGCTTGATGAAGTTCATCGTGTCGAAGATCGCCAGGCCCGAGTAGATCGAGCCGCCCGGCGAGTTGATGTAGAGCGAGACGTCCTTGTCGGGGTCGACGGACTCCAGGTGCAGGAGCTGCGCGACGACGACGTTGGCGACCTGATCGTCGATCGCGGTCCCCAGGAAGATGATCCGTTCGTTCAGCAGCCGCGAGTAGATGTCGTACTCGCGCTCGCCCCGGGCGCTGCGTTCGATCACGGTTGGGATCAGCGGCACCGCTCTAACCCTAGTCCACGCCGTGCGCCGGCGCGGGCGACGCCGTGGCGGGCGCCGCGCCCGAGCCCTCGTGCGCGAGCCACGCCAGCACCGCGGTGCGCGCGAAGCGCCAGGCGTCGCCGATCTGGCGGCCCGGCAGCTCGCCGTCGCGCGCGAGCGCCGCCACGGCCGCCGGGTCGACCGCGAGCAGCTCCGCGACCTCCTCGAGCGTCAGCACGTCGGGCTCGAAGGGGCGGAAGGCGTGCCGGCCGACCACCGTGGCCTGCTCGGGCAGCGTCTCGATCGTCACGCGTCGGCCGGCGGGCGTGGCGATCGCGCGCGAGAGCAGGTCGGAGACGACGGCCTGCTTGGGCCGGCGGGACTCGAACGCGAGGCGGTCAAGCGCCCGCGCCTGCGCCTGGGGGATGCGAACGAACAGCGCCGCGGTTGGCTTCTCGGCCACACCGCGATGCTATCACGATAGCTAGATATTGAGGCCGCGCATGCCGGCTTCGGGGTAGCGATCGCCGGCCGCCGGCCCGACCACCTCGCTGATCTGGGCGAGCTCCTCTGCCGTCAGCTCGAAGTCGAGCGCGCCCAGGTTCTCCTCGAGGTAGCTGCGCCGCTTGGTTCCGGGGATCGGCACGATGTCGTCGCCCTGGCCGAGCACCCAGGCGAGCGCAAGCTGGCTGGGGGTCACGCCGCGACCCGTCGCGAGCGCCGCGACGCGGCGCGCCAGCACGAGGTTCGCGTCGATGTTGTCGTGACTGAAACGGGGCCCGCTGCGGCGCCAGTCGCTGGCGTCGAGCTCCAGCGTGCTCGAGAAGCGCCCCGCAAGAAAGCCGCGGCCGAGCGGCGAGTAGGCGACCAGCGAGATCCCGAGCTCGCGCAGCGCCGGCAGAATCTCCGCCTCGACGTCTCGCGTCCACAGCGAGTACTCCGTCTGCACGGCGGCGATCGGGTGTACCGCGTGGGCGCGGCGGATCGTGGCGGCGGAGGCCTCTGAGAGGCCGATGTGGCGGACCTTGCCCGCCGTGACCAGCTCCGCCATCGCGCCGACCGTTTCCTCGATCGGCGTCGTCGGGTCGACGCGGTGCTGGTAGTAGAGGTCGATGTGATCGACTCCCAGCCGCTGCAGAGAGGCCTCGCAGGCGGCGTGGACGTACTCGGGGCTGCCGTCGATCGCGCGCCCCGACGGCTCGCCCGGGGCGATCTTGATGCCGAACTTGGTGGCGAGAAAGACCTCCTCGCGCCGGCCCGCGATCGCGGCGCCGACAAGCACCTCATTGGTGTGGGGGCCGTACATGTCCGAGGTGTCGAGGAACGTGCAGCCGAGGTCCAGGGCGCGCGCGATCGTCGCCGTCGATTCGTCGTCGTCACCGGGTCCGTAGAAGGCCGACATCCCCATGCAGCCGAGTCCGAGCGCGGAGACGGCGGGTCCGTTGGCTCCAAGCGTGCGCGTCTTCATGCGATCTCGCTCCTCGTTGTCTCCGGCGCCGTCGCCGCCGCACGATAATCACACCATGGCGGCGCTCAGTTGGCCGAACTTTCTGACGGTCGTGCGGATCCTACTTGTGCCCGTGCTGGTCGTCGCGCTGCTCGGCCACACCAACGACGGGGACGTATTCGCGGCGATCGTCTTCGCGCTGGCCTCGCTGACCGACTTCGTCGACGGCTACCTCGCGCGCTCGCGCGACTCGGTCACGACCTTCGGCAAGCTCATGGACCCGCTGGCCGACAAGCTGCTGGTCGTCGCGGCGCTGATCACGCTGGTTTCGCTGCACCGCCTCGCGGCATGGGTGGCGATGGTGATCATCGCGCGTGAGCTCGCCGTCACGGTGCTGCGGATGGGCGCGACGCAGGCCGGCGTGATCATGGCCGCGAGCAACTTCGCCAAGCTGAAGACGTGCGTGCAGATCGCGGCGATCCTCGCCGTGATCGCGGTGAACGGCCATCCGGCCTGGGTGCAGGCGCTCATCTACGCCGCCGTCGTGATCACCGTCGCCTCGGGGCTGGACTACTTCTTCGGGCTGCGACGGCGCATCGCGCAGGCGCAGCGCTCCGGCGCCTGACTACTCCTCGGCGTCCAGCCACTCCCGCAGCGTCGTATGGCGCGCCGGCGGCTCGCCGCTGCGGAGCTCGCCGCGCAGCTCGCCCAGCGTGCCGTGGCGCTCGGCCGCCACGTTGTGCTGGTGGATCGTCTCCAGGTTCTCCTGGCGGGCGCAGACGAACGCGCCGTCGGGCAGCTCCGGCAGCTTCGCCACCACGCCGCCGATCATCTCTCGCACGCAGTCCTCGACGAAGCGGGGGCGGCGGTGCGCCTTCTCGACCACCGCCACCTCGTCGACCCGCTTCATCAGCTCATAGATCTCCGAGGACATCGACTGCTCGACGATCTCGAGCAGCGTGCGCGCCTCGATCTCGAGCACGCCGGATTCGGTCGCGCCGACATACAGGGTGCCCAGGCCGCGCTGGTTGTGCGTGGCCACCGGCACCGCGTCGAGGATGCGGTCGACCTCGGACTCGCTGAAGCCGTCCTCGAGCAGTCGTGCGCGCGCGGAGACGGCCACCAGCTCCTGCGCGCAGGGGCACGCCGTCATGCCCGCCGCGGCGACGCCGACCACGCGTCGCGTGCCGCGCTGCGATGCCACCGCCATGCCGTACAGCGTGTAGATCTCCTGGGTGTTGACGCCCGAAACCGGCGCGGGCTTGTGCTCGGGGTAGCGCGCGGCGATCGTCACCTCGGCGCGCCGCGCCTTCTGGCGTTCGCGCACGAGCTCGGCGACACGCTGGGCGAGATCCTCGGCGCGGAACGTGGACTCGCCCAGGACGACCTCGCCGATCGCCTCGTTGACGACCTCCTCGAAGCGCGACATGTGCGCGCCCTTCTGATCGCCCGCGAGGTCCACGAAGCAGTCAAGGCGCGCGGAGAAAAGTTGCTCGGCGCCGTGCTGGCGAATGCGGATCACCTTCTCGACCCCCGTCACACCGACGCGCGAGAGCCCGATCGCGAGCGCCGGCGTTTGCGCCTGGACGTCGGGCGCGACAAGCGTGAGGGGTAGATCCGCCATGCGAGGTCTCCGCCAAGCCTACCGAGCCTGCCGCGCGTCCAAGCCGTCTTTCTCCCGACGCCTCCCGCTTGTGCTATTACTCCCGGCGTCGCGGTGGGGAGACCCCGGCCACGGAGAGGAGTTACGAGGTGGAGATTGCGCTTGAAGGTGAGCCGCAGGCCGACGCGCCACTGACCCTCGGAGGGCCGGCGATCGTCGAGCTGGAGGAGCTTGGGCCGCTGCTCGCCGAGGGACACGAGCGCGGCGTGCTGACCTACGAGAGCGTCGCCGCGGCGCTCGAGGAGGCGGAGGCTTCGCGCGAGCAGATCGCCGAGCTGCACGCCTACCTCGACGAGCACGGCATCGAGCTCGTCAGCCGCGAGGAGACGACCGAGCCGGAGTCTCCCGTCGTGGCGCTGAAGGCGGAGCTCGATCTCACGGTCGAGCCGAGCCTCGACTCGCTGCGGCTCTATCTGCGCTCGATCGGGCGCGTCGCGTTGCTCACCGCGGCTGACGAGGTGGCGCTCGCGAAGCGGATCGAGCGTGGCGACATCGCCGCCAAGCAGCAGATGGTGGAAGCCAACCTGCGGCTGGTCGTCTCCATCGCCAAGGGCTATCTCGGCCGCGGGCTCTCCTTCCTCGACCTGATCCAGGAGGGGTCGCTCGGTCTGATCCGCGCGGTGGAGAAGTTCGACTACCGCCGCGGATACAAGTTCTCGACCTACGCGACATGGTGGATCCGCCAGGCCGTGACGCGCGCGATCGCGGACAAGGGCCGCACGATCCGAATCCCGGTGCACATGGTCGAGAAGCTCAACAAGGTGATCGGCGTCGAGCGCCAGCTCGTCCAGCAGCTCGGGCGCGAGCCGACCGCCGAGGAGATCGCGGAGCAGCTCGACTGCTCGCAGAAGGAGGTCCGCGAGATCCTGAGGATGGCGCAGAGCCCGGTCTCGCTCGAGAAGCCGGTCGGCGAGGAGGATGACTCCGCGCTGGGCGACTTCATCGAGGACCAGTCCGCAGAGTCGCCGTTCGAGCTCGCGGCCCGCACGATGCGCGACGAGCACGTCTGCCGCGCCCTGTCGGTTCTCCCGCGCCGCGAGCGCGAGGTGATCGAGATGCGTTACGGGCTGACCGGCGAGCGGCCGCGAACGCTCGAAGAGGTCGGCCAGGCGTTCAACGTGACGCGCGAGCGGATCCGCCAGATCGAGAACCACACGCTCAAGAAGCTCGAGTCGCTGCCCGAGACGCAGCGGCTGCGCGACGCGTCCTAGCCAGATCGGCCCCGGGCCGCTCACTGCCGCGGCCGCGGCAGCCGTGGCGCGCGCGGCCGGTCCGCGGCGCCGCTATGCTGCGGACCGCCCACGGCGGGGTTCCCGAGCGGTCAAAGGGGACGGACTGTAAATCCGTTGGCTCAGCCTTCGAAGGTTCGAATCCTTCCCCCGCCATGGCCAAGGGCAGCCGCCGTCAGCTGCTCTGCAACCAGCGGCGACGGCGCGTTGGCGGTCAGGAACTTCAACCGGCCGCGGCAAGCGGCAGCTCGCGCGCCGCCTCGGCCGCGTACCGCAAAGCCTCGACGAGATCGTCGGCCTCCAGATCGGGGAACGCCTCAAGGATCTCCGCATCCGACATCCCGCCGGCAAGCATCCCGACGACCGTCGCGGCCGGGATCCGCAGACCGCGTTAGATGTTGGAGGGCCGCAGGACGAATCGCTGCATACCGTTGTGCCGGCCGTCGGACCTGAAGCCGAGGCGCGTCAGCAGGCGCTCAGACGCGGCGTTCCCGGGGTCCACACGCGCAGTGATCGCACTGACTCCGGGCTGGCGGTGAGCCCACGTGATGAGAAGCCCGACAGCCTCGCTCGCAAGGCCCACACCACGCGCGGCCGGGACGAGCGCGTACCCGACCTCGAGCTCCCCGTCAGCTCTCGGCGGCCCGTGAAAGCCGGCGTCGCCGATCGCTTTGCCATCCGCTGCCAAGATGATCACGTACGCCAGGAAAGGTCCGAGCGGCTCGCTCGCTGCTGCGATCGTAGGAGCAATGTCCAGCACCGGCGCCATCGGAAAACCCTCCGCCCACGCCAGTTCCGGTTCCGGCACACCGGCCAACATCGCGCGAGCCAGCCGCGAGTCGATCGGCGCCACGCGCACGCGTTCACCCGAGAGCACCGGGCCCCAGCTACCAGGACTCATGCCAGCCCGCGACGGAAGCGGATCCGGTGGTGAGCACACCCGCAACGGCGAGGCACGCGACAGGTGAAGGAAACCTGCCATGACCGATCACCGCCTCGGACAGGGTCGCCCTGTCGCGCAGCGGCCACGACGACCCGGCAGCCGAGGCGATGTGCAAGCCCGCCAATCCCGCGAGTCCCGCTGCGGCCAACTCCGCGTGGCGCTCCATTTATCCACACAATAATCATCAGTTCCGGCCCGCCGGGCGGGGCCGCAGAGCCGGCTAAATCCGCGCGCGCTCGGGAACCTCCCGTGCGAGCAGAACCGCCACGGCCCCGAGCATGGTGCCGGTGATCCGGCGCTGCCAGCTCGCCCATCTCGGTCGGGCTCGGACGAACCCGGCGATCGACCCGGCCGCCAAAATGATGAGCGAGTTGACCGTCATGCTGACTGCGATCTGGATTGTGCCGAGCGTAAAGCCCTGGAGGACAGCTTGGCCCCGGGCGGGTTCGATGAACTGCGGGATCAGCGCGAGGTACATGATCGCCGCCTTGGGGTTCAGCAGGTTCGTCAGGAGTCCCATCCTGAAGAGCTTCCAGCTGCGGTCGCGGGGCAGCTCGCGGGTCTCGAACACGCCCCTGCCGCCGGGTCGCAACGCCCCCCAGGCCAGGTATCCGAGATACACCGCGCCGGCAGCTTTGAAGCCGATGTAGAGCCACGGGACGACGACGAAGACCACGGCCAGACCGACGTTGGCCAGCGTCATGTAGACGAGGAAGCCGACGCCTGTGCCCGCGAGCGACACGAACCCGGCCCTCCGGCCCTGGCTGATGGTGCGCGAGACGAGATACATCATGTTCGGGCCGGGCGTCAGCACCATCGCGAGCGCCGTAAGCGCTATGCCCGCTGCAGCTGCCGCCCCGATTACCATCCTGCGATGTTCCCAAAATCGATCACCGAGCGCCACGTGGGACGGCGCGGCGGTGTTTCGCCGCCACGCGACAGCGTGATCGCCTCGTCTGAGTGAATTCTCATCGGCCACCGCCTGAGCGGCTTATGTGCGCACGTATGATCGGAGCCCGTTACCCATGGCGATTCCGAGACCAACACGCTGGGCGGGCAGGCCACCACGAGACCGCGAGCCATCCGCACGGCCGATGTCTGTCCGCCCCCAACTCAGCGCGCGTCGTGCTGATCAGCGGCGGCGGCGCCGCCGGAGGCGGATCCTTTTCGCCACGCTGACTCCGCTTGTGCTGGTGGTTCTCTACTTCGGGATCTCCTACGCGAACTACATGTTCAAGCCGACGAGTGAGAACTTCTCCGAGCGCTCCGCGGAGTGGGTGCGCGACGATGTGCCCTTCGGCAACTGGATCATCGACACAGCCGAGCACTACACGGCGAGCGCGCCGCGCAAGGGCGGCCCTGGGCTCAAGCGCCTGCCCGGCGTCGGGCTCAGCGCGGTGGGGCCTGCGGTCAAGCACGCCAAGCGCGTCAGCTACGCGCCGCCACCGATCAAAACGGTGTTCGCGACGCCGCTGCCCGGCGAAGGTGTCTGGCACCGCACGGGTCCGTCAGTCGATGGCGGGCCGCCGGTGCTCGTGACGTCCTACCGGCCCAGCACGGAATACCCCTCCATCGTCGCCTACGTCCTGTGGATCGATCACACCCGCACCGACCTCGCCTACTACCCCGGCCGCTATGAGCCACCGAGCGCGGTCGACCGGGGTCCGATGATGGTTCCAGTCGATCAGCGCTACCGGCTGCTCGCCACCTTCAACGGCGCCTTCACGCACGTCGACACCGATAACGGTTCGGCGGTCAACGGCCACACCAACGAGCCGCTGATTGATGGCAACGCCACGCTCGTCGGCTATCGCGACGGAACCGTGAACATCGTCAAGTGGGCCGGCCGGCCAGACGCGCCGGCCAGTGTCGCCTGGGCGCGCCAAAGCCTCACCCCGATCCTCTGGGACGGCAAGCTCAACCCCGGGCTGGACACCGACCCGAACAGCATCCAGTGGGGCTACACCCTCGGCGGCGTCACCTTCACGCCGCGCACTGCCGTCGGGATCGACGCCCACGGCAACGTGATGTTCGTCGTCGCGTCGGAGGCGACGGTGATCTCGCTCGCCCAGATTCTTCAGCACATTGGGGCGGTTCGCGGGATGGAGTTCGACATCAACCCCGAATGGCACACAATGATCACCTACTCTCACAAGAACGGCCTCGGGCCGACGATGGTCGAGCCCCAGCCCCAGCAATCCCCGGACCGCTACCTCACCCCCGACGACCGCGACTTCATGGCGGTGTTCTCCAAGCTGCCCGGACCGGTCACCGTCCCCTTCAAGTAGTCAGTGCTCCGGGCCGTCGGGTCCCAACCACGGGATCAATGTCATCGGTGAGATCATCTACAACTATCTGGTTGTAGATCGGCGGGCTGGGCGCCACGGCGCAACACAGCAACGTCTCGCCACCTCAACCACACGGCGTGGGACGAACACCGCGGCTTGCGGCCGGGGCACACCAAGAGTGCGGAAAAACCGGGTCACGGTCGTGACAGCGGTCACGTACACTCGCAAGCGCCCTGCCGAGAGGAGTTCCGGAAAACTCATGTGCCTGGCGATACCGGGACAGGTGGTCGAGCTGGTCGACGCCGAAAACCAGCTCGCGATAGTCGACGTCGTCGGCGTGCGTCGCCGCGTCAACGTCAGCCTGCTCGACGGCGGCGTCGCGCCCGGGGACTGGGTGCTGATTCACGTGGGCTTTGCTCTCGCCAGAGTCGACGAGGATGAGGCGCAGGCGACGCTGCGCCTGCTGGCGGAGATGGGCGAGCACTACGAACAGGAGCTCGCAGAGCTGGAGGGAAGCGCGATCGAATGAACGAGGACGCCGCGCCCGCGCAGTGCGCCCCCGGTGATCAGCACTGCATCACCTGCGGCGATGCCGCGAGCGTCATGCGGGTGCTCGAGCTCGACGGCGACACGGCGCTGTGCGCCGATGTCGGTGACGTCGCGCATCGCGTGGCGATCGACCTGGTGGGAGCGGTCGCCGCCGGCGACGAGCTGCTGGTGCACGCCGGCGTCGCGATAAGAGGGCTCGGAGCGCCGGCGTGAGATACGTCGAGGAGTTCCGCGACGCCGAGCTGGGCCGGGCGCTGGCCGGCGAGATCGCTGCCGCGGTCGACCCGGGCCGGCGGCTGAAGCTGATGGAGATCTGCGGCGGCCACACGCACTCGATCTACAAGTACAGCCTCGACGATCTGCTGCCCGACAACGTCGAGCTCGTGCATGGCCCGGGCTGCCCGGTGTGCGTGATCCCGATGGGCCGCGTCGACGACGGCATCGCGCTCGCACACACCGAGGGCCTGATCTTCACCTGTTTCGGCGACATGCTGCGCGTGCCCGGCTCGGAGCAGACGCTGCTGGACGCCAAGGCACAGGGAGCGGACGTGCGGGTCGTGTACTCGCCGCTCGATGCGCTGCGGATCGCACGCGAGAACGCCGACCGCGAGGTCGTGTTCTTCGCGATCGGCTTCGAGACCACGGCGCCCTCCACCGCGCTCACGCTCCGCCGCGCCAAGGCCGAGGGCATGACGAACTTCACCTGCATGTGCAACCACGTGACGATCGTGCCGCCGCTGCGCGCGCTGCTGTCCGCGCCCGGCCTGCGCCTGGACGGCTTCGTCGGCCCCGGCCACGTCGCAACGGTCGTCGGCAGCCGCCACTTCGAGTTCATCCCCGCCGAGTACGGGCGGCCGATCGTGGTCTCAGGCTTTGAGCCGTTGGACATCCTGCAGTCGATCCTGATGCTCTGCCGCCAGCTGCACGAGGGCCGCTGCGAGGTCGAGAACCAGTACACGCGCGTCGTGGCGGCGGACGGCAACCCGCTGGCGCTCGCGGTCATGGCCGAGGTGTTCGAGCTGCGACCGCACTTCGAGTGGCGTGGACTGGGCTCGATCGCACACAGCGCCCTGGGCCTCTCGGCCGCCTACCGCGAGTTCGACGCCGAGCGTCGCTTCGAGGTCCCGGGCGTCAGCATCGCCGACCCGAGGGCGTGTGAGTGCGGCGAGGTTCTGAAGGGCGTGATCAAGCCATGGGAGTGCAGGGTGTTCGGCACCGCCTGCACACCCGAGCACGCGATCGGCACCTGCATGGTCTCACCGGAGGGCGCCTGTGCCGCGTACTACAACTTCGGGCGCATGCGCCGGCCCAGGGAGGCCGTGTGAGCGCCCCCGAGTCGCTTGCCGGCGATCGCGAGCAGCGGGTGCTCGCGATCATCGAGACGGCGCGGGCCAAGCCCGCGCGCTTTCGCGACGCGCGGATCACGCTCGCGCACGGCGCGGGCGGCAAGGCCACGCAAACGCTGATCGAGGGGTTGCTCGTCCCCGCCTTCGCCCGCCCCGACGGCGCCCTCGCCGCACTCGGGGACGCCGGCGCGGTGGCGGCCGGCGGCGTGGCGCTGGCGTTCAGCAGCGACAGCTTCGTCGTCAAGCCGCTGCGCTTTCCCGGCGGCTCGATCGGCGAGCTGGCGGTCAACGGGACCGTCAACGACCTTGCGGTGTCCGGGGCGCGGGCGCTCGCGCTGACCGTCTCGCTGATCCTCGAGGAGGGCCTCGAGAGCGAGGTGCTCCGCGCCGAGGTGGCGGCGATCGCGGCCGCGGCGCAGGCCGCGGGCGTCGAGATCGTCGCGGGCGACACCAAGGTCGTCGAGCGCGGCGCCGCCGACGGCATGTACATCACCACCAGCGGGATCGGCGTGATCGATCCGCGAGCCACGCTGTCGGGCGACGCGATCGCCGCCGGCGACCTGGTCCTCCTGTCGGGCCCGATCGCGCAACATGGGACGGCGATCATGCTGGCGCGCAACCTGTTCGAGCTGGACGCCGAGATCGAGTCCGACACCTGTTCGCTGTGGCCGGCCGTCGACGCGCTGCTCGGCGCCGCCGGGCCTGCACTGCACTGCATGCGCGACGCCACCCGCGGCGGCGTCGCCTCGGTACTCAACGAACTGGCCCGCGCCGCCGGCGTTTCGGTGACCGTGGACGCCGCGGCGGTGCCCATCGCGCCGAACGTCGCCGCGGCGGCGGAATTGCTCGGCATCGACCCGATGTACATCGCCAACGAGGGTCGCTTCGTCGCCTTCGTGGCTGCGGCGGCGGCCGAACGGGCGCTCGGCGCGCTGCACGCCGTCGCCGGCTGCGAGCAGGCCGCCGTGATCGGCACGGTCGCGGCGGAGCCGCCGGGGATGGTGCTCGTGGACACCGGCTTCGGCGGCCGGCGGGTGATGGACCAGCTCGTCGGCGACCCGCTGCCGCGGATCTGCTGAGGAGCGCGGCCGATGCATGAGCTCTCGATCGCCACCGCGATCGTCGACACCGCCAGCCGGCACGCGCAGGGACGCCAGGTATGCGTCGTCAGCGTGCGCGTCGGGGCCCTGCGCCAGGTCTCGGCGGCGTCGCTGCGCTTCTGCTTCGAGGTCGTGGCGCGCGACTCTGACTGCGCGCACGCACGGCTCGAGCTGACAGAGGTCGCGCTGCGCCTGCGCTGCCGTGATTGCGGCGAGGAGTGGCAGAGCGAGGAGCCCGAGTTCCGCTGCCCGCGGTGCGTCCCCGGTAGCGTTGACGTCCTGGGCGGCGAGGAGCTCGAGGTCGACTACATCGAGGTTGAAGAGGAGTCCGAATGCATCGCACCAGGGTGAGGATCGTCGAGGACGCGCTCGACGCCAACAACACGATCGCCCGCGCCAACCGCGAGGACTTCGACCGCGCAGCCGTGCGCGTGGTCAACCTGATGAGCGCCCCCGGCGCCGGCAAGACGACGCTGCTCGAGGCGGCGCTTCGCGACCTTGGCCCGGTCCGCGCCGGCGTGCTCGAGGGCGACGTCCAGAGCAGCCTCGACGCCGACCGGATCGCCCACCTGCACATCCCGGTCGTGCAGCTGAACACCGGCTCGGGATTCGGCGGCGAATGCCACCTCGACGCCAACATGGTCCGCTCGGCGCTGCCGGCGCTGCCGCTGGCGCAGCTCGATCTGCTGATCGTCGAGAACGTTGGCAACCTCGTCTGCCCGGCCGAGTTCCGGATCGGCGAGGACGCGCGGGTGATGATCTCCTCCGTCACCGAGGGTGAGGACAAGCCGCTGAAGTACCCGCTGATGTTCCGCGCCTGCGAGCTGGTGGTGATCAACAAGATCGACCTGCTGGCCCACCTCGACTTCGACCTCGACCTGTTCCTTCACCACCTCGACGGCGT
Source organism: uncultured Solirubrobacterales bacterium (assembly GCA_963788385.1). Classification (GTDB taxonomy): domain Bacteria; phylum Actinomycetota; class Thermoleophilia; order Solirubrobacterales; family Solirubrobacteraceae; genus Palsa-513. The sequence goes on along the minus strand of CAWBGR010000005.1, from coordinate 15,056 downwards.
CCACCCCGGCGTGGCGAGGATGCTGCTGAGCGCCAAGACCGGCGAGGGCGTCGAGGAGTTCAGCGCGTGGCTGCGCGAGCTCGCGGCGCGCGAGACGCTCGCGGCGTGAGCGGCGCGCGTTGACGGCGCCACGGTGAGCAACGCGGGCGGGCGCCGGCGCGTGCGCGCACGGGTCGAGGGAACCGTCCAGGGCGTCGGCTTTCGCCCCCACGCACACCGGCTCGCCAACGAGCTGGGGTGCAGCGGCTGGGTGCTCAACGACGCACTCGGCGTGCTGGCGGAGGTCGAGGGCGATGAGCGCTCGGTGGCGGCGTTCCTCGCGCGCCTGTTGGCAGAGGCCCCGCCGCTCGCGAAGATCGAGCAGATCCGCCTCGAGGAGCTCGAGCCGAGCGGGGACGCCGGCTTCGCGATCCTCGCGTCGCGGGGAGGCGAGGAGGCGCAGGCGCCGATCGCGCCCGACAGCGCGACCTGCGACGCCTGTCTGCGCGAGCTGTTCGATCCGCGCGATCGCCGCCACCGCTACCCGTTCATCAACTGCACCGACTGCGGGCCGCGCTTCACGATCATCATCTCGCTCCCCTATGACCGCCCGCGGACGACGATGGCGCGCTTCGCGATGTGCGAGCGCTGCGCGGCGGAGTACGGTGACCCCTCGGACCGCCGCTTCCACGCCCAGCCCAACGCCTGCCCGGTCTGCGGGCCGCGAGCCCGCCTGACCGACGCACACGGCGTCGAACTCGCCCCGGAGGGGGTCGTTGACGCCGTCGGCGCCGCCGCGCAGGCGCTGCGCGCGGGTGCGATCGTCGCCGTCAAGGGAGTCGGCGGATACCACCTCGCCTGCGCCGCCGGCGACGAGGACGCGGTCGCGCGGCTGCGCGCACGCAAGCACCGCGAGGAGCGGCCGTTCGCGCTGATGGCGCCGCACCTCGCCGGCGCCCAGGCGCTGGTGATGCTCGAACCGCGCGACGCCGGCCTGATGTGCGCGCGGGCACGCCCGATCGTGCTGGCGCCACGGCGCTCGGGCGCCGGGCTCGCGCCCTCCCTCGCCCCGGGCTGCGCCGATCTCGGCGTGATGCTCCCCTACTCGCCGCTGCATCACCTGCTCGCGCGCGACTTCGCCGCCGGCGCGGGTGACGCGGCCGCCGCGGCGCTCGTGATGACCAGCGGCAACGTCTCGGACGAGCCGATCGCCTACGAGGACGCCGAGGCGCTCGAGCGGCTCGGAGCGATCGCCGACCGCTTCCTCCTCCACGATCGCCCGATCCACATGCGCACCGACGACTCGGTCGTGCGCAGCACGGCGTCCGGCGCTGGCGGCGGCGTGCTGATGCTGCGGCGATCCCGCGGCCACGTGCCCGACGCGATGGCGCTGGCGCTCGCCGGCGAGCGTCACGTGCTCGGCTGCGGGGCTGAGCTGAAAAGCACCTTCTGCGTCGCGAAGGGCTCTCGCGCGTGGGTCAGCCATCACATCGGCGACCTGCACAACGTCGAGACCCTGCGCTCCTTTCGCGATGGCATCGCGCATTTCGAGCGTCTGTTCGACGTGGCGCCCGAGATCGTCGCGCACGACCTCCATCCCGACTACCTCTCGACCCGCTACGCGCAGGAGCGCCCCGGCGTCGAGCTCGTCGCCGTGGCGCATCATCACGCGCATCTGGCGGCCTGCGCCGCCGAGCACGGCGTGTTCGAGCCGGTGGTCGCAGCGATCCTCGACGGTGCCGGCCTCGGCCCCGACGGCACGGTCTGGGGCGGGGAGATTCTCACCGGCGACCTGCGCGGCTTCGAGCGCGCGGCGCACCTGTGGCCGGTGCGGCTACCCGGCGGCGATGCCGCGGCGCGCGAGCCGTGGCGAATGGCCTGCGCCTGGCTGCTCGCCTGCGAGGATCCGCCGCCGGAGCGCGTGGCGCTGCCCGCCGCACTCGCGGGCGAGGTGACGCCGGAGCGCTGGGAGCAGGTCGCGGCGCTCGCGCGTTCAGGCTTTCAGGCGCCGGTGACGACCAGTGCCGGCAGGCTGTTCGACGCGGTCGCGGCCCTGTGCGGCCTGCGCGCGCGGGCCGCCTACGAGGGCCAGGCCGCCGCGCTGCTCGAGTCAAGCTGCGACCGCCGCGAGAAAGGCGCCTACCCGATGGCGCTGCTTGAGGGAGCGCCGGCGATCCTCGACGCGCGCGAGCTCGTGCGCGCCGCCGCCGGCGAGCTCGCGGCCGGCGTCAGCCCCTCGCTGGTCGCGTCGCGCTTTCACAACGGGCTAGCCGACGCGGTCGCGCACGCCTGCGTGTTCGTCGCCGGCGCCCGTGGCCTTGACACGGCCGTGCTCTCCGGCGGCGTCTTCCAGAATCGCCGCCTGCTCGAGCGCACCGCGCAGACGATCGAGCGCGGCGGCCTGCGGGTCCTGACCCCGCGCCTTTTGCCGCCCAACGACGGCGGCATCTCCTACGGCCAGGCAGCGGTCGCGGCAGCGCGAAGCCGGGCCTGACGGGCGCGGGCTTGCGGCCGGAGCGCAGAGCGCTCCGAGTAAGAAATCATTCCGTCTCGAGCGCGCGGCCGCGCGAGATCAGGACTCGCCGGTCTTGAAACCGACGAGCGCGTGCGTGCCGTCGCAGAACGGCTTGTTCGCAGATTCGCCGCAGCGGCAGAGCGCGACCCGCGTGCCGGTCCAGCGCGGCCTGCCGAGGCCGCTGATCAGGGTCAGGTTGCCCTCGACGAGCAGCGGACCGTCCGGCCGTGGGCGGATCTTGAGCGCCCCGCCGCGGGACTCGAGCGCCTCGCCGGCGTCACCGATCGGTCCGCGGTCGCGGAACTGCGACCCTTCGTGGCTGTTGTCGCAGAACGGCTTGTTGGCGGAGAGCCCACAGCGGCAGAGCGCGGCGCGGGTGCGCAGACCCGGGGAATCGGCCGGCGCGCCCTCGATCTCGAGCTCGCCGCGCGCGTACAGCGGGCCGTTGTTGGCGACGACGATCGAGTTGGCATCCGGCGGCGTCTCGCCGGCCCCGCCGTCGGCGCGGGTGTAGCTGAGCGCGCCGGTCGGGCAGCGTTCCACAACCTCGGCGACGAAGTCGGACTGCGCGCTGTCGGGCTCACACCACGGCTGGCGGCCGCTCTCGAACAGGTCTCCCCGCGCGCGCGTGCACTCACCCACGTGGATGCACAGGCGGCCGTCCCAGACCACGTCGATCGCGCTGCCCGGATAGGTGTACTGCTCGGATTCACTCGCCATTCGCCGCTCCTGTGCTCGCCGGTTCTCAGGCGTTAGCGTAACGCGCCGCGGAGCGCCGCACGCGCGGCGTGGAAACCGCACATCCCGTGCACGCCGCCGCCGGGAGGTGTCGAGGAGGAGCAGAGCAGCAACTTGGCGTTGGGCGTCGCGTAGGGGTTGGCACGCAGCGCCGGTCGCGCGAGAACCTGCCACAGGCTGGCGAGCCCGCCGTTGATGTCGCCGCCGACGTAGTTGGGGTTCTCCGCCTCAAGCTGCGCCGGGCCGCGCGTGGCGCGGGCGAGCACGAGGGCGCCGAAACCGGGCGCGAAGCGCTCTATCTGGCTCTCGATCGCCTCGGTCATGTCGGCGCTCGAGCCGTTTGGGACGTGGCAGTAAGTCCACAGCGTGTGCGATCCGCTCGGCGCGCGTGTCGAGTCGATCACCGATTGCTGCGCAACGAGGACGTAGGGGCGCGACGCGATCTCGCCGCGCGCAACCGCCCGCTCGGACGCCGCGATCTCCTCGATGCGCCCGCCGAGGTGCACGGTGCCCGCCGCCCGTGCCGCCGGAGCGCTCCAGGGCACCGGCCCCGAGAGGGCGTAGTCGACCTTGAAGACCCCCGGGCCGTAGCGGTAGCGTCCGAGCGCCCGGCGGTAGCGCGACGGCAGCGCCTCGCCGCAGATCGCGAGCAGCTGGCGCGGTGTGACGTCGAACAGCACGGCGCGCGACGGCGGCAGCTCAGCCAGCGTCGCGACCGGCCGCCCGACCTCGACGGTGGCGCCGAGGGACTCGAGGTAGGAGCACATCGCGGCGGTGATCTGCGCGGACCCGCCGCGGGCGACAGGCCAGCCGCAGGCGTGCCCGAGCGCCAGCAGCACGAGCGCGAACGCGGTCGTGCCGGGCGCGCTCAGCGGGCGGACCGCGTGGGCCGCCATGCCGGCGAGCAGCGCCCGGGCGCCGGGCGTGCGAAAGAAGGTGCGGGCGCTCAGCTGCGCCGGCATGACGCCGAGTGAGCCGAAGCGGGCCGCCAGCAGCGGCGAGTGCGGCGCTCGCGTCTGCGGGGCGAGGACGAACTCGGCGAGGCGGTCCCAGTCGCTTGCGAAGCCGGCGACCAGGGCGCGGTAGGCGCGCGCGTCTGCGCCCAGGGCGTCGGCGGTCTCATCGAGCGAGCGCTGCAGCAGGACGGCGGTCCCGTCGTCGAGCGGATGGGCGGCCTGGACACGCGGTTCGAGCAGCTCGAGTCCGTGCTCTGCGAGCGGCAGGGTCCTAAGGTAGGGCGAGCCGACGGCGAGCGGATGCACCGCCGAGCAGACATCGTGGAGGAACCCGGGGAGCGTCAGCTCCGCGCTGCGCGTGCCGCCGCCGATGCGGTCGGAGCCCTCGATCACGTGGACGGAGCGACCGTTGCGCGCGAGCTCGATTGCGGCGGCGAGCCCGTTGGGCCCGGCACCGACGACGACGGCGTCGACCAACGGGCTCTAGGTCCTGCGCCGGCGGCGTCGTGGGGGCGCCGTTGGGCGTAGCGGTGCGCTCGGCATCTCTACGGCAAGCCTATCGGCGCGTTCACCGCTCCCGGGCCGATCACAGCGGCGTCGTGTAGGCGCCCGTGAGCCCGCCGTCGATCAGGAAGGTCGTGGCGTTGACGTAGGTCGACTCGTCGCTGGCGAGGAAGAGCACGCCGGAGGCGATCTCCTCGGCGCGCGCGAAGCGCCCCGGCGGCAGGTGCACCATCCGCCGCGCCGCGCGCTCGGGGTCCTTGGCGAAGAGCTCCTGCAGCAACGGCGTGTCGACCGGCCCGGGGCACAGCGCGTTCACCCGCACGCCCTGGCGGGCGAACTCGACGCCGAGTTCGCGCGAGAGCGCGAGCACGCCGCCCTTCGATGCGGTGTATGAGATCTGCGAGGTCGCGGCGCCCATCACGGCGACGAACGAGGCCGTGTTGATGACCGAACCGCCGGAGGGGTCGTTGGCCAGCAGGTGCGGGATGCCGTGCTTGCAGCAGAAGAAGACGCTCTTGAGGTTGACGTCCTGCACCCGCTGCCAGGTCTCGAAGCTCGTGTCGAGCACGGAGGCGTCATCGGTCGGCGAGATCCCGGCGTTGTTGAACAGCACATCGATCCGTCCGAACTCCTCGCGCGCCCGCGCGTAGAGGCCGATCACCTGCTGCTCGTCGGTGACGTCGACCTCGAATGACAGGTCGCCGGGCGAGCCCGGGAGCAGATCCACACCGACGACCTTCGCCCCTTCGCGCGCAAACAGCTCGGCGGTGACGGCGCCGATGCCGCCGCGGGCGCCGGTGATCACGCAGACCTTCCCCTCCAGGCGGCTCATGATGTTGCGAAGAAGATCGTCTTGACCTCGGTGTAGGCGTCGAGCGCGTGGGGGCCAAGCTCGCGGCCGTAGCCGGACTGCTTGAAGCCCCCGAACGGCGTGCTCACACGGACCGAGCTGTTGGAGTTGATCGACAGGTTGCCGGATTCGATCGCCCGCGCCACGCGCAGTGCGCGCGCGCCGTCGCGGGTCCAGACCGAGCCGGAGAGCCCATAGATCGTGTCGTTTGCGAGCGTCACTGCGTCCTCCTCGTCGCGGAACGGAATTACGGCCACGATGGGCCCGAAGACCTCGTCGCGCAGCACGCGCGCATCGCGCGAGCTTGGCGCGACGATCGTCGGGGCAAACCAGAAGCCGGGGCCCGCCGGCGCGGTACCGCGGCACACGACCGGATCACCGTCGTCGAGGAACGACGCGACCGCATCGCGCTGGCCGGCGGAGATCAGCGGGCCCATCTCGGTGGCGGGGTCGAGCGGGTCGCCCACGCGGATCGCGCTCACGTGTGCTTCGAAGAGGGCCGTGAAGCGGTCAAAGGCGGACTCCTCGACCAGCACGCGAGAGCGCGCGCAGCAGTCCTGGCCGGCGTTGTCGAAGACGGCCCAGGGTGCGGCCGCGGCGGCCGCCTCGAGGTCTGCGTCGGCGAAGATCACGTTGGCGGACTTGCCGCCGAGCTCGAGCGTCACGCGCTTGATCGTGGCTGAGGCGGCGGCGGCGATCGAGCGGCCCACCTCGGTCGAGCCGGTGAAGGCGATCTTGGCGACGTCGGGGTGCTCGACGAGGCGCTGCCCGCACGTGCGGCCGGGACCGACGACGACGTTGATCACGCCCTCAGGGATGCCGGCCTCGAGCGCGAGCGCCGCGAAGCGCAGGGCGGAAAGCGGCGTCAGCTCGGCGGGCTTCAGCACGACCGTGTTGCCCGCGGCGAGCGCCGGCCCGAGCTTCCAGGCGGCGATTGCCAGCGGGAAGTTCCACGGCACGATCAGGCCGACGACGCCGACCGGCTCGCGCACCGTGAAGGCCTGCCCGCCCGCGACCGGGATGGTGTCGCCGAGCAGCCGCTCGGGCGCGCCCGAGTAGTAGCGGATGGTGTCGACGACCATCCCGATCTCGCCGCGCGCCGAGCCGATCGGCTTGCCGGCGTTGCGCGCCTCGAGCAGCGCGAGCTCCTCGAGGTGCGACTCGAGCGTGTCGGCGAGGGCGCGAAGCATCGCCGCCCGCGCCCCCGGCGCCAGGGCGCGCCACGCCGGCAGCGCCCTCCTCGCGCGGGCGACGGCCTCATCCACCTCGGCCGCCCCCGCGCGGGGAACTTCGGCGAGCACGCCCTCCGTGGCGGGCTCGACGATTGTCAGCAGGTCAGGCAACCGCCGGCGCGGCCGGCGGCATCGCGCCTCCGCCGCCGTCCTGCGGCGGCAGTTCGTCGTCGATCGTGCGGATCGGGCCCTTGAACGTCTTGTTGGCCCAGCCGAAGTACCAGATCGTCACCGCCAGCATGACGCCGACCACGACGACGGGCGCGTAGTTGACGTAGTTCAGCGTGAACCCGGTGTTGCCGGGCACGCCGAGCGGCGAGTACGGCAGGCAGAAGATGATCACGCACAGGCCGACCCACACGCAGGCGACCAGGTTCACCCACTTGTACTTGTTCCCCAGCGTCCAGGGGCCGGGCTCAAAGTTGCTCCCCGCGCGCCAGCGCAGGAAGACCGGGATCGTGTAGGCGATGTACAGCCCGATCACCGAAATGGAGGTGACGGCCAGGAACGCCACCGGCGTGCCGGCGCTGTTTGGGAAATAGGCCGGGACCGTGATGATGAAAGCGAAGACGGCGATGAACAGCGCGGCCCAGGTGGGCGTCTTGTTGGAACCCAGGCGGCGCCAGAGGTTGTGCCCCGGAACCGCGCCGTCGCGCGAGAAGGCGAAGGTCATCCGCGAGCCGCTCGTCATGCATGCGATGCCGCAGAAGAGCTGCCCGACCACAGAGATGAAGATCACCGCCTTGGCGCCGGCCGAACTGAGGGCGGCCGTGAGGATCGGCAGGACCGTCGAGAATCCGTTCTCAGCCTTGGCGCCGGTCTTGTTGACGGCGAAGGTGAGCGCAAGCAGCACTATGTAGCCGACCACGCCCGAGTAGAAGACCGAGCGCCAGACCCCCTTCGCCGCCGCCTCGGCGGCGCCGTGGGTCTCCTCCGACACGTGGGCGGAGGCGTCGTAGCCGGTGATCGTGTACATCGTCAGCAGGAAGCCGAGCGGCAGCACGTAGTACCAGTACATGTGCCCGCCGAAGCCGGAGTTGTTGATCCGGTGGCCGAAGACGTAGGAGAAGCTCGCGTGATGGCTCGGAACCGCGATCAGGATCACCACGATCACGAGGACGCCAAACACGTTCCACCACACCGAGATACCGTTGAACAGCGTCAGCAGGCGGTTCCAGAACACGTTGACCACCAGGCCGAACAGGAGAATCAGGACGAACAGCGCCATCACCACGTGCGCGTTGTACTTCACGTTGGTCGAGGTGAAGTTGAAGATGAAGTTGACGCTGAAGAGGCTCAGCAGGTACTGGATGAACTGCGCGCAGACGTAGTCCACGGAGGCGACCACGGCGACCAGGCCGATCAGGTTGAACCAGCCGGTGAACCAGCCCCACCCGGGACCACCGAGCTTTGAGGCCCAGTAGTAGATCCCGCCCGCGGTGGGCATCGCCGAGGCCAGCTCGGACATCGAGAAGGCGACCGCCAGGATCAGCACCGTGATCACCGGCCAGCCGATTGAGATCGCGACGGGACCGCCGTTGTTGAACGCCTGACCGAAGGTCGTGAAGCAACCGGCGAGCACGCAGATGATCGAGAACGAGATCGCGAAGTTGGAGAAACTGCTCCAGCCGCGATTCAGCTCCTGCTTGTAGCCAAGCTCGGCCAGACGTTGCTCGTCTGCGCCAAGGGTCCCCGGTGTCGCCATTGCACTCTCCCCTCGAAGGAAATGGTGTGGTGGTCCGTCCTTAGCCGCGGTACTGTAGGGCCACGCGGGTGCGCAGTCAAGCCCGCGACGGCAGTAATCCGCCGAGGATGTGCGTCGTGCCCTCGACGTGCTCGCTCATCACCCGCGCGGCGCGCGCTCCGTCGTGCGCGCGAAGGGCTTTGATGAGCCGCTCGTGCTGCTCGTTGGAGGCCCGCAGCACCGCCGCCGGGTGCGAGATGTGCGAGATCAGGTCGGTCATCTCTCCCTGCGTCTGCGTCATCGCCGCCACGAGGCGCGAGCTGCCCGTGCTCTCGGCCAGCGCGACATGGAAGCGCACGTCGGCGAGGCGGTACCCGGGGTACTCACCGACTTGGCGCTCCATCTCGCCGACCAGCGCGGCGAGTGCGTCAAGCGCCTGCGCGTCCGCGCGCTGCGCCGCGAGCACGGCCACCCCCACCTCGAGCGCCATGCGCGAGTCGCACACCTCCTGCCACTGGGCGAGCAGCTCTTCGGAAGGAGGGTCTCCCGGGGGCTGCGGATCGGCCACAAACGTTCCGCCACGGCGGCCGCGCGTCGCCTGCAGGTGGCCGGTCTGCCCGAGCGCGAGGAGCGCCTGGCGGAGCGTCGAGCGCGCGATCCCGAGCTTGCGGCACAGCTCGCGCTCGGCCGGCAGCTGGGTGCCGGGGGCGAGCAGGCCGAGCTTGATCGCCGTCCCGAGCCGCTCGACCGTCTCCTCAAAGGCGGTCTGCGAGCGGACCGGCGCGAAGACAGCGTCCTCGCTGACCGGCGGGGCGACGCTCACAATCGCTCGAAGCCCCGGTAGCGCTCCCAGTCGGTGACGGCGCTGCCGAACGCCGCGAGCTCGACGTCGGCGGCGTTGACGTAGTGCGCCACGACATCCTCGCCGAACGCCTCGCGCGCGATCTGGGAGCCCGCGAACAGCTCGCGAGCCCCAGCCAGCGAGGTCGGCAGCCGCGGCAGCTCCGGCGCACTGTAGGCGTCGCCCTCGAACACCGGCCCCAGCTCAAGCTTGCGGTCGACGCCGTGAAGGCCGGCGGCGATCAGCGCCGCGAGCGCCAGGTAGGGGTTCAGGTCCGCGCCGCCGGCGCGGTTCTCGAAGCGCAGCCCCGGGCCGTGCCCGACGACGCGTAGCGCACAGGTACGGTTGTCGTGCCCCCAGGCGATTGCCGTCGGCGCGAAGGAGCCCGCGGCATAGCGCTTGTAGGAGTTGATGTTCGGCGCGAGCAGGAGCGTCAGCTCGCGCAACCCGGCGAGCTGCCCTGCGAGGAAGGCGTCGAAGGTCGGCTTGTCACGGGCGAACAGCGGGCCGTCCTTGTCGGTGAGCGAGAAGTGGATGTGGCACGAGTTTCCCTCGCGCTGATCGAACTTCGCCATGTAGGTGATCGCCATGCCCATCTCGGCGGCGATCTCTTTCGCGCCGTTCTTGTAGATCACGTGGCGGTCGGCGGTGGCCAGCGCGTCGGCGTAATGGAAGTTGATCTCGTGCTGGCCGAAGTTGCATTCCCCCTTGGAGTCTTCGACCGGCATGCCGGCGCCCTCCATGCTGTTGCGGATCCGGCGGATCAGCGGTTCGACGCGCGCCGTGGCGAGCAGCGAGTAGTCGCTGTTGAACAGATTCGCGGGCTCGAGCGTGCGGTAGCCCTTGTGGAAGGCTTCCTCGTAGGTGTCGCGGAACAGCATGAATTCGAGCTCCGTGCCGGCCGCAGCGCCCCAGCCGCGTTCGGCGAGCCGCGCCAGCTGACGGCGCAGCACCTGCCGAGGCGACGCGACGACGTCCGATCCGTCGTGCCACACCACGTCGGCGATGCACACAACGGTGGCCTCCTGCCACGGCACCAGCCGGAGCGTGTCGAGGTCCGGCCGCATCACGAAGTCGCCGTAGCCGCCGGCCCAGGAGGCCATCGCGAACCCCTCGACCGGTGTCATGTCGACGTCGACTGCGAGCAGGTAGTTGCAACCCTCTGCCCCGTGCTCGGCGACCTCCGCAACGAAGTGGCGCGCGGTCAGGCGCTTGCCCATCAGGCGCCCCTGCATGTCGGTGATCGCGAGCAGGACGGTGTCGATCGTCCCGTTCGCGACCTGCTCCCTCAGCTCCTCGAGCTTCATCCCGGCTAGAAGGTACATCTTCCGAGCCATTTAGCGCAAATCGGATGTATGGTGGCGCCCGCCACCACGGCGACCCGGAAGCGAGGAGAGGTTCATGGCGCGAGCGCGCGAGCTGCCGCAGAGAGCAAGGATCGTGATCATCGGCGGGGGCGTCGGCGGCGCCTCGATCGCCTACCACCTCGCGGCGCTCGGCGAGCGCGACGTCGTGCTGCTCGACCGCGACGAACTGACCAGCGGCTCGACGTTCCACTCCGCCGGCCTCGTCGGGCAGCTGCGCGCCAGCGTGTCGCTGACGAAGATGATGATGTACAGCGTCGAGCTCTACGGCACGCTCGACTGCGGCTGGGTGCAGTGCGGCGGCATCCGGCTCGCGTGCACCCCCGAGCGCGAGCAGGAGGTGCTCCGCCAGGTCGCCTGGGCGAAGACCTTCGGCCTGCCACTCGAGCTTGTGAGCCCCGAGGAGGCCCGGGAGATGTTCCCGTTGATGGTTACCGACGGCGTCCGCGCCGGCTCCTACCTCGCCACCGACGGATACCTCGATCCCTCGCAGCTGACCTACGCGCTGGCGGCAGGAGCGCGCGAGGGCGGCACCCAGATCTTCACCCACACACGGGTTACCGGGATCGACGTGCAGGGCGGCCGCGTCCGCGGCGTGCAGACCGAGTCGGGACCGATCGAAGCCGAGGTGGTGGTCAATGCCGGCGGCATGTTCGCCGCCGAGATCGGCCGTCTAGCGGGCGTCCGCGTGCCGATCATCCCGTTCGCCCATGAGTATCTCGTCACGCAGCCCTTCCGCGAGCGCGGCACCGGCGAGCATCTGCCGACGCTGCGCGACCCGGACCTGCTGGTCTACTTCCGCGAGGAGGGGGCGGGTCTCGTGATGGGCGGCTACGAGCGCCACAGCGCCCCCTGGGCGCTCGACGCGCATTCACTCGACGCGATTCCCGCGGACTTCAACGGCCGGCTGCTCGAGGAGGACTGGCCGCGCTTCGAGGAGATAACCGAGAACTCGCGCCGGCGGGTCCCGGCGATGGACGACATCACGGTGACCAAGCTGATCAACGGGCCCGAGGCGTTCACGCCCGACAACGAGTTCTGCCTCGGCGAGAGCGAGGTGCGCGGGTTCTTCGTCGCCGCCGGCTTCTGCGCCCACGGCCTCGCCGGCGCCGGCGGGATCGGCAAGGTGATGGCCGAGTGGATCGTCGGCGGCGAGCCGGAGCTCGACCTCTGGCACATGGACATCCGCCGCTTCGGCGCCCACTACCGCTCGCCGGCCTACACGCTCAAGCGCACGCGCGAGGTCTATGAAACCTATTACGACATCCGCTACCCCGGCCACGAGCGCGAGGCCGGCCGCCCGCTGCGCGTCTCGAGCGCCTACGAGTGGCACCGCGAGCACGGCGCGGCGTTCGGCGAGAAGTCAGGCTGGGAGCGCGTGAACTGGTATGAGTCAAATGCCGCAGCGGGCGATGAAGCGCTCCGCCCCAGGGGCTGGGCGGGGATGCTCTGGTCGCCCGCGATCGGCGCCGAACACCGCGCCACGCGCGAGAGTGCGGGCCTGTTCGACGAATCCTCGTTCTCGAAGTTCGAGGTCGCCGGACCGGGCGCCGCCGAGTTGCTCGAGCGCCTCTGCGACAACCGCGTCGCCCGCGATGTGGGCCAGATCACCTACACCCAGATGCTCAACCGCCGCGGCGGGATCGAATGCGACTTCACGGTCGCGCGTCTGGCGGAGGACCGCTTCGGGATCGTCACCGGTACGGCCTTTGGCAACCATGACGCGAGCTGGATCCGAAGCCATCTGCCCGACGACGGCTCGGTCGCCGTCACCGACGTGACCGCGCGCTGGGCCTGCTTTGGCCTGTGGGGCCCGCGCGCGCGCGACATCCTCGCGCCGCTGACACCCGACGCGCTGGACTTCGGCTACATGCGCCTGCGCGAGATCACGGTCGGCGATGTGCCGGTGCGGGCGCTGCGCGTGACCTTCGTCGGCGAGTTCGGCTGGGAGCTCTACTGCCCGACCGAGTACGGCGCCGGGCTCTGGAGCACGCTGTTCGAGGCCGGGCAGGCGCACGGCCTTGTCGCCGGGGGCTACCGGGCGATCGACTCGCTGCGACTCGAGAAGGGCTACCGCGTGTGGGCCGCCGACATCACGCCCGATGAGACGCCACTCGAGGCGGGGCTCGAGTTCTGCGTGCGGCGCGACAAGGAGTTCATCGGCTCCGACGCGCTCGTCGAGCCGCAGCGGCGCCTGCGCGCGATCACGCTAGAGGACGCGCGCGCCGTGGCACTGGGCAACGAGCCGGTGCGGGTGGGCGGCGAGATCGCCGGGCGCGTGACGAGCGGCGGCTACGGCTACACGGTGGAGCGCTCGATCGCCTACGCCTACCTGCCTGCAGATCTCGAGCAGGGCACGGCAGTGGAGATCGACATCTTCGGCGAGTGGGTCGGCGCGACGATCGCGGCCGAGCCGCTGTTCGATCCTGCCGGGACGCGGATCCGCGGGTGACCGCCACGGTGATGCTGGCGAGCGCCGCGGGCGCGCTCGTGCTCGTGGTGGCCGTCTGGCTCGCCAGCCTTCGGCTGCACGACGCCTCGATCATCGACAGCTTTTGGGGCGTCGGGTTCATCGTCATCGCCTGGATCTGCTTCGCCGTCGGCCACGGCGCGCACGACCGCCGACTGCTGCTCGCGATCCTCGTGACGATCTGGGGCGGGCGGCTCGCCGTGCACATCGCGCGGCGCAACCACGGCAAGGGCGAGGACCCGCGCTACGTCGCGATGCGCGAACGCGACGGCGAGCGCTTCTGGCTGACGAGCCTCTACCGCGTGTTCCTGATCCAGGCCGCGACGATGTGGATCATCTCGCTGCCGCTGCAGGCCGCCGGCTCACTCGGCGCCCATCGCGGCCTCGGCGCGCTCGACGCGATCGGCGCCGCGGTATGGCTCGTCGGCTTCGGCTTCGAGGCGATCGGCGACCGCCAGCTCGACCGCTTCAAGGCCGATCGCTCAAGCGCCGGAAAGGTGATGGACCGCGGCCTGTGGCGCTACACGCGACATCCCAACTACTTCGGCGATGCAACGCTCTGGTGGGGGCTCGGCGTGATCGGGCTGGGCGCCGGGCTCGGCGCGGTTTGGGGCCTGGTCGGCTCCGCGCTCGACACGCTGATCCTCACCCGCGTGTCCGGCAAGCCGATCCTCGAGCGCGACATCGAGACTCGCCGCCCGGGCTACCGCGACTACATCGAGCGCACCAGCGGCTTCTTCCCGCTGCCGCCGCGGCGGCGTTAGGCGCCGTCGGCCGACGCCGGCGCGGCGGATCTCCGCGGCGGCGCGAGCGGCCCGGCGCTTAATAAATGCTTATTGCCCACTTAGCGGCCGCGACGCCGTCGGTGGCAATAATCGGCACATGAACGAGAGCGTGCAGCCAAGTCGCCGCAGGTCGATCTTGCGCCTGCTCGCCGCGGCGCTCGCAGGCGCGATCGGCGCCTTTGGCGTTCCGGCCGGGGCCCACGCGGCGGCGCAGCCGGCATCCGCCGGCGCCGCCCCGCCGCACGCACAGAGCTCCGGCACCGCGCCGGACTGAGTCACGCGGGCGCTCGCGGCGCTCGCGCTAGCATCGCCGCAACCATGTGTTCGCGTATAGCCATCCGAGGAGCGCTTGTGGCCGCGGCGGTCGCCCTGGCCCTGCCGATGCTCGGCGTGGCGGCCGTCGCCGCAGCGAGCCCGGCGCGCATCTCGGGCGTGAAGTGCCGCGAGCTCAGCGCAGCGTCGATCCCCTTCGGCGCACTCGAGGCCAGCTACCGCAAGCTCACGGGCCTCGCGCCAAACACCCGCCTGGCCAAGACACAGCCCCAGCGCTACGGCATCTGCGGAACCACGCGCTACGCCTTCGCGCTGCTGGTGGTCGCCAAGGGCGACAAGCTCACATACCGCCAGCAGGTCGCCCAGCAGGACCACTCGCCGATCTGGGTGCAGAACGCGAAGGGAACGTGGGTTGACGAAGGCCTGGACGACCTCTGCAAACTCGCGCCCGCCGCGCTGATCGACCTCTGGAAGGTCGGCGTCAGCTGCAAGTGACGGGCGAGCCGGGTGCGAGCGTGCCGCTCCGCGGGCGTCCACGGCGCCGCCGCTACCAGGCCGCCCGCCGGCTCGGGGCGCGTCGGCTACGATTGCCTGCCCCCGCCCTCTTAGCTCAGTTGGTAGAGCACTTCCATGGTAAGGAAGGGGTCAACGGTTCGAGTCCGTTAGAGGGCTTCGCGGGTTTTGCCTGCTCAGCGTGAGGGCTTAAGTCCGGCACGCTGCGTGTGCACTGGCTGTTGGCGCCCCAAGCGGCTGGAACGGAGCGATACCGCTGCATCTTGCGCAGCTAACGCCTAGGCATGCCGACTGGCGTGATCGCTGGTGCCGCTGCATGCTCGCCGGTGGCCAATTACACAGCCGGCGTTCG
>CAWBGR010000004.1:0-80540 GCA_963788385.1 uncultured Solirubrobacterales bacterium | reverse complement strand
GCGCCCGGAGAGATTCGAACTCCCGACCTTCGGTTCCGTAGACCGACGCTCTATCCAGCTGAGCTACGGGCGCGTGAGCGAAGCAGTCTAGAGCGCTCGGGGGGGCGCCGACGAGCGGCGCGGCCGAGCGCCCGCCCCGCGCAAGCGTTCGCGTGCGCGCCGGAGGACCCCGGGGCCGGCGGAGTGGCCGCGCGCAACGGCACCACGCAGCGGCCGCGAGTCCGCCGAAACAGCTTGGTATTCCAGCGGCGGCGGGGCGGAAGACAGCCGTGGCCAAAGCGCCGAAAACACTTGCAAGCTCGTTTGGGCCTGTGCTTGAATGGCGCGATGGTTGCGGTCGTTCGTCGACAAAGGAGGTCGTCTTGCACGCCAAGGGTCTGGCAGCGCTGATTGGAACCATCGCGGCGAGTGCCGCCGTGATGGCGGGCGGGACTGTTTCCGCCTCGGCGGCTCCGCTACACCACCTGTTCCCGCATGTCTTCGCGCAGCCGCCCACGACGGCGCAATGCGAGTCGAACTTCGGGATCGCCTGCTACAACCCCAGGCAGCTTGAGCAGGCCTACGGCCTGCCCCTGCTCTACCTCGCCGGCCTGAACGGCGCCGGCCAGACGATCGCGATCGTCGACTCCTACGGTTCGCCGACGATCCAGAGCGACCTGGCGACCTTCGACGCCGAGAACCACCTCCCGCCACCGCCGTCGTTCAACATCATCCAGCCCGACGGCCCGGTACCGACATTCGACTACTCGAGCACGGACTTCGTCGGTTGGGCGATCGAGACGTCGCTGGACGTCGAGTATGCCCACGCGATGGCGCCCGGCGCCAACATCCTGCTCGTCGAGACGCCGGTCAGCGAGACCGAGGGGATCACCGGGATTCCGCAGATCGTGGCGGCGGAGAACTACGTCATCAACCACCATCTTGCGGGCGTGATCACACAGAGCTTCGGGGCGACCGAGCAGACGTTCACCTCGCCGGCCCAGCTCTTGGGGCAGCGCAGCGCCTACATCAACGCGGCAGCCAACAACGTGACGGTGCTCGCAGCATCCGGTGACGCGGGCGCGACCGACGACGAACTGGATGGAACGGACTACTTCCCGTTCCGCGCGATCGATTGGCCGTCCAGCGATCCGCTGGTCACTTCGGTTGGCGGCACGCAACTGCATCTGAACGCCTTCGGTGCGCGCACCGCACCGGACAACGTCTGGAACGACCCGTTTGACGTGTGTGGCGGCCCCTGCTCGGGCGGCGGCGGCGTGTCGACCGTGTTCAGCCGGCCGTCGTACCAGAACTCGGTCGCCTCTGTGGTTGGATCCCAGCGCGGTGCGCCCGATGTGAGCATGAGCGCGGCGGTCGATGGTGGCGCAAACGTGTATCTCGGGTTCACCTCCACGGACGGCGAGGGGATCGTCCCGGGCTGGTACATCATCGGTGGCACGAGCGAGGCTTCGCCGCTGTTCTCGGGAATCGTGGCGATCGCCGATCAGACCGCGCACCACTGGCTCGGCCTCCTCAACCCGGCGCTGTACGCGTTGGGCGACGGCCCCGGGTCCGGGCTCACCGACATCACAAGCGGCAACAACACGGTGTCGTTCACCAACGCCGGGCCTGATGACCCGGGGACCTTCACGGTCACGGGATTCAACGCCGTTCCCGGCTACGACCTGGCGAGCGGGCTCGGTACACCGGACGCCCTCAAGCTCGTCTTGGAGTTGTCGTTCCCGTCACCGTTCCACTGAGGTAGCGAGCGGCGAGGGCATCCCGCCTTCGCCGCGAGCCTGACACGGCGCCGCCCTCCCCACCGGGGGGCGGCGCGTCAGGCATCGACCGCCCCGCGGTTGATGACCTCGGCGCTCGGCGGCCACGTCGCGTTGCCGGCCGTTCAGCGGAGGGGCAGGGATTCGAACCCTGGGTACGGGGGTTGCCCGTACAACGGTTTTCAAGACCGTCGCATTCAACCGCTCTGCCACCCCTCCGGTCCGTCGGATGATCGCACGGCCGTGCGGCGCTCTACACTGGGCGATCCGCGGAGAGGTGGCCGAGCGGCTGAAGGCACTCGCCTGCTAAGCGAGTATGGGGGTTAAACTCCATCGCGGGTTCGAATCCCGCCCTCTCCGCTTCAACGCCCGCGACACACGAGCGTGCGGCCTGCGGCCGGGCCGTCGCAGCCAGAGCCAACGTCGGTCCAATTCGAATTGGATAGGCTCGCTCGACAGTCCTCACCAAGGAGAAACTCATGGCCGAGCCAGATTTCAATGCCCGAATCATCGAGGAGTTCCGCGCCAACGCCGGCCGCGTCGGGGGGCCGTTTGAGGGCGGGACGCTGCTGCTGCTGCACACCGACGGCGCCAAGTCGGGCACGCACTACACGACGCCGGTCGTCTACCTCGACGACGACGGCCGCTACATCATCTTTGCTTCGAAGGCCGGAGCGCCCAGCAACCCCGGTTGGTATCACAACCTGATGGCCAACCCCGACGTCCACATCGAGGTTGGCGACCGGTTGGTTGACGTCACCGCGGAGGAGATCACCGGCGCCGAGCGCGACCGCATCTACGAGCGCCAGGTCGAGCGCATGCCCCAGTTCGCCGACTACCAGGCCCAGACCGAGCGCGTGATCCCGATCGTCGCGCTGACGCCAAAGAACAAGTAGCCGGCGCGCCTCGCCGCAAGCGCCCAAACCGGCGCCCGCGGCGCGCCGGGTCACGGCGCGCCGAGCGCTACGCCGGGCGGGCGCGGCGGCCACGCCGGGGGGTCGGCGATCACGAGCTCCTCGAGTTCCTCGACCGCTCGCGACAGATCCTCGACGAGCGGCCCGGGCCTGCGGGCGCTGAAGAAGCGCAGCAGCTCGCCGTAGTACCAGAGCTGGTCGTCGGCGGTCTTGTTGGTGAAGCGCTCCCAGAGCTCGTGCCCCTCGTCGCGGTAGATGCGCACGATCGAGCGGGCGTTGTGGACCTTGTCCGCCAGCACGACGCGGAGCACGGCGTCGTCGGTCACGCTCGGCAGGTGCTCGAGGTAGCTCGCCTTGCGCTCGCGCCACGGACGCGGGTCGTCCGCTTCGAGCGTGTCGGAGCAGGCGGCGACGATCATCGCCACATGTGGCCCGAACTCGCGCTCGATCCGGGCAAGCAGTGGGCGGCCGCCGCCATCTTCGACGCTGTCGTGCAGCAATGCCGCGATCGCCTCGCTCTCGCCGCCGCCATCCTCGAGCACCAGGCCGGTGACCACGAGCAGATGCGCCATGTAGGGAATCTCAGTGCCGAGCCGCCTGCCGGGGTGGAGCTTTGCGGCGAGGGCGAACGCGGCGAGGAAGCGCTCGGTGAGTGGCGGCGCGGCGTCGCGCATGGCAGCGTCAGTCCAGCTCGTCGAGCAGGTCGGCCACCGAGTCGACCGTGCGACCGGCGCGGTAGGGATGCTGCTCGGAGTCCTCGCGCGTCGTGATTCCAGTCAGCACGAGGATCGTCTCCATGCCCGCCTCGAGGCCGGAGACGATGTCGGTGTCCATGCGGTCGCCGATCATCGCGGCGGTCTCGGAGTGCGCGTCGATCGCGTTCAGCGCCGAGCGCATCATCAGCGGGTTGGGCTTGCCGATGAAGTAGGGCTCAACACCGGTCGCGCGGCTGATCAGGGCAGCGACCGAGCCAGTCGCCGGCGTCGGGCCGTCAGTGCTCGGGCCGGTCGCGTCCGGGTTCGTCGCGATGAAGCGGGCTCCCGCGAGGATCAGGCGGATCGCGAGCGTGATGCGCTCGAACGAATAGGTCCGCGTCTCGCCCAGCACGACGTAGTCGGGGGCGCGGTCGGTCAGCGTGTAGCCGGCGTCGTGCAGCGCCGTCGTCAGGCCGGCCTCGCCGATCACGAACGCCGTGCCCTGGGGCCGCTGGCCCTCGAGGAAGCGCGCGGTGGCCAGCGCCGAGGTCCAGATCGCCTCCTCGGGAACGTCCAGGCCGCTGGCCGCCAGCCGCGCCGAGAGGTCCCGGCGCGTGTAGATCGAGTTGTTCGTGAGCACCAGGAAGGGAGTGCCGCGCTCGCGCAGGCGGGCGAGGAAACGGTCGGCCCCGGGGATCGCCTCCTCTTCGCGCACGAGCACGCCGTCCATGTCCATCAGCCAGGAGTGAATCGGCCGTCGAGTCATGAGCGAAGCATGACAACTGAACGCCGCCGCGGGTTCGCCGCGACGCGCAATCCTGCGGTGCAACCGCAACGAGACGGCAGGCGCGGGAGCATCGGGAGCGAGCCGATCAGGCTTCCGCGAGGACGCCAGCCGCCACCTGCGGGGTGATGTTGCCGCCCGAGATCACGGCCACCACCGGTCCCGCTCCGAGGTCCGAGACCTTCCCAGCCAGCAGCGCGCCGACGCCCACCGCGGCGCCGGCTTCGCAGGCGAGCTTGGCTCGCGCGTAGATGAAGCGCATGCCGTCGCGGATCTCCTCCTCGCTCAGATGCACGACCTCGTCGACGTACTCGGTGCACACGCGGAGGTTCAACTCGCCGATCGCCGGCGCCGTCAGCGCATCGGCGATGGTCGTGCCACCGGGCGGGCGCGGCGGCGCCGCTGCCACCCGCGCCGGCGCCCGCGACGCCAGCAGCGAAGCGCTCGCCGCGGGCTGGACCGCGACGACGCGGGCGGCGGGTGCGAGTGCCTTGACGGCGACCGCCACGCCCGACAGGAGTCCGCCGCCGCTGGCCGGCACCAGCACGATGCCCGGGGCCGCCGGCAGCTCCTCGCAGATCTCCAGTCCCACGGTCGCAGCGCCGGCTATCACCCGCGGGTCATCGAACGGCTGCAGCACCGCCCGCCCGCTCTGCTGCGCGAAGCTGTACATCCGCGCGAAGGCCTCCGCACCGTCCGCCGAGTCGAGGTCCACGCGGGCGCCGTAACCGCGGGTCGCCGCGACCTTGACCGCGCTTGCGCTGCGCGGCATGAAGACGAGGAGATCGACGCCGGCGAGTGCGCACGCCAGCGCCGCCGCCTGGGCGTGGTTGCCGGCCGACACGGTGACAGCACCGCAGGCGCGCTCCTGCTCGCTCAGCGCCGCCACCCGGTTGATCGCCCCGCGCAGCTTGAATGAGCCGGTGCGCTGGAAAAGCTCCGCTTTGAGGTGGACCTCGCAACCCACGACCTCGCTGAGGCTGCGCGACGAGAACATCGGCGTGCGGTGGATCTGCCGCTCGATCGTGCGCGCGGCCGCCCTGCAGTCGTCGAGATCCGGCAGCTGATTCACGTTAACCCTCCGTTGGGCCCCAGGGGCCGCCACTGAGTCTGTCAGGCATCGACCGAGCAGGATCGCAAGCTCAACCTCTGAGCGAACCGGGAGCGGTCGCAGAAACAGAAATGCCCGCTCCATTCGGAGCGGGCATTTCTGCAAGTCGCGTCGTGTTCGCCGCCTGGGCGGCGAACACGACGCCTCAGATCACCTGGATGTTGACGGCCTTGGGACCCTTGTCCCCGGCCTCGGCCTCGTATGAGACCTTGGCGCCCTCGGTGAGCGAGCGATAGCCGTCGCCGACGATCGCTGAATGATGGGCGAAGAGATCCTTCGACTGGTCGTCGGGTGTGATGAACCCGAAGCCCTTGTCGTCGCTGAACCACTTGACGGTTCCTGTAGGCATGCTGGTACTAACCTCCACTGGTCGCGTGCTGCGAACGTGGAGATTGCTGAAAGCAAGGGCTACGACCGCGGGCACTGCGTGCGCCGGGCTTGTGCCCGGCCTGATCGACACACGGTAGCAGCGGTGGAGCGCCGGCGCGAGCCACCGGCACGACTCGCTTCGCCGGCCGGGAGCGCGATGGGCTGGCGCGCCGCGCCCGGGTGGGTCCTAGACCGGGGGCTCGGGGTCGTACTGAATCTCGCGGCGGACCTCGGCTGCACGCTCCGGCGAGTGCAGCCGGGCGATCAGATGCAACGCGACGTCGATGCCCGCCGAGACCCCGGCGGCGGTGACGATCTCGCCGTCGTCGACGAAGCGGGCGTCGCCTCGAACGTCGATCCGCTCGCCGAGCGTCGCGAGCAGATCGAGCGAGGCCCAGTGCGTGGTCGCGGGCCGGCCGTCGAGCAGGCCCGCGTCGGCGAAAACGAGCGCCCCGGTGCAGACGCTCGTCATCAGCGTGCCGGCGGCGTGCAGCGAGCGCAGACGCTTGCGTATGCGCTCCTGGCCCAGCTGCGGGCGGGTCCCCTGGCCGCCCGGATACACCAGCACGTCGATCTCGCCGAGCTGCTCCCAAATTTGGCCGGGAAGCACGCGCAGCCCCTTCGCGCAGCGCACCGGATCGAGCGTCTCGGCGACCGTCACGACCTCGACGTCGTCGCCGGGCCACTCGTGCGCCCAGGTCGCGAAGACCTCCCACGGCCCCGCCCAGTCGAGCTCCTCCGCGTCTTCGAACAGGGCGATCGCGATGCGCATCGCCGAGCAGCCTAGCGAGCATCGCCGGACGCCCGCTCGAGCGGACTTTTCACGCGCGCCCGGCGGCGCCGGAGAGTGGGCCGGACCTGTACCTTTGAGCGCAGCGTGTTGGCTGCAATCAGATCGGGAGCGTCGGCGGCGAGCCGGAGTCTCGCGGTCGTCGCGCAGCTCGAGCTCGTGCTGGTCGGCGCGGTGCTGCTCGTGCTCGCCGGCCTGCTGCTCGCGCGCGAGGTCAAGCGGTGGCGCACACGCCACCGCCCGCACAGCCACGAGGTCCGCGCCCGCGCGGTCATGGGCGAGCTTTGCCCGAACGGCTGGCAGGCGCAGCTGACGCTGTACGGCTCCGGCTCGGCGGCGGCGCCGGGATCGCCGCACGGCGGCGACATGGTCGCGGTCGACTGGTCCGAGCTTCCCGGCGACGGCGGCGAGCTGCCGCCGACGCGACGTGTGTGGGCGGCGACGATAACCGACGCACTCGCCGCGATGGTCCAGGATCGTCGTACCGACGAGGTGCTCGAGCGCATCGAGCGCTCGGCCGGCGCCGACGATGATCCCTGGCCCGCGCTCTGAGCGTAACGCTCCACTGATGGCAAGCGCTCGCCTGCTGCTCGACTTCCTGACGCCCGGCCGCTCTCACCGCTACGGCGGCGATCACCGCTGCCAGCGCGCCGAGCTGCACCTTCCCGGTGGCGGCGGCCCGCATCCGGTGGTTGTCACGATCCACGGCGGCTCATGGACGGCCGGGGTGTCCAAGCCCGTCATGCGCGGACTCGCCGGCGACCTGGTTCGCCGTGGCTACGCGGTCTGGAACATCGAGTACCGCAGGCTCGGCCGCGGCCAGGGCGGCGGCTGGCCCGCGACCTTCGCGGACGTCGCGGCGGCGATCGACCACCTCGACCGCGTCTCGGCGCCGCTGGACCTCGCGCGCGTCACCTTCTACGGTCATTCGGCCGGAGGCCATCTCGCCCTCTGGGCGGCCAGCCGCGCCGCGCTCGGCGACGGCGCGCCGGGGGCGCACCCGCGCATCGAGTGCGAGGCTGCCGTGTCGGCGGCCGGCGTCAACGACCTCGCCCAGACCTACCGGGAAGCGCCGGGCGGGGTCGTCGGTGCGCTGATGGGCGGCGGGCCCGACGCCGTGGCGGATCGCTACGCCGTGGGCGACCCGGTCGCGCTCGTCCCGGCGCCGGCACCGGTGCTGCTGGTGCACGGAACCGCTGATTCGACGGTGTCGGTGCGGCGCAGCCGCAACTACGCGCAGGCCGCCCGGGCCGCCGGCGCGAACGTCGAGTTGATCGAGATCGCCGGCGAAGCGGGAAGCCACCGAAGCCACATCTTCCCCGCCAGCGCGAGCTGGACGGCCGTCGCCGAATGGCTCGAGGCCCGGCGCGACGCCGGCGCCGAGCCGAGCGCGCCGCCGGTGGCCACGGCCGGCGCTACAGAGCCCGCCCGCGAGGGCTAGAGCGCCGGCGCGACCAGGAGCTCCGGGCCCTCGGGCACGCCGGCGCCAACCTTGTTGACCAGCGGATTGGCCGCCAGGACGGCCATCAGCTCCGCCGGGAACGGCACGCACAGCGATTTAGCCGCGGCGGTGTCGAGCTCCGGGGAGAGCCAGGCCTCCTCGCCGTCGGGGCCCGCGAGGATCACGGGCATGCGGTCGTGAACCGCGGCCACGAGGCTGTTGGCCGCCGTCGTGAGGATCGTCGCCGACTCGATCGGCTCGCCGTCCAGCGTCCCCGGCGTCCACAGGCCGGCGAAGGCGAACGGCTCCCCGTCGGCGCGAGTGAAGCGGAACGGCACGCGCGGCTGCTTGCGATCCTCGGGCCGCAGCCACTCGTAGAACCCGTCGGCCAGCAGCAGCGCACGGCGATCGGCGCTGGCGAGGAGCCGCTTGTAGGACCCCTTCTCGTCAGCCGTCTCGGACCGGGCGTTGATCATCTTGTAGGCGATCCGCGAGTCCTTCGCCCAGGGCGGGATCAGGCCCCAGCGCATCGCGCGAGCAACCGGCGCGCCGCTCTCGTCGCGCACGATCGCGATGATCGTCTGCGTCGGCGCGATGTTGTAGCGGCGCGAGCCCTCGCGGAACGGGATGCTCACGCCGAAACGCCGCTGCAGGGCGTCGGGTTCGGCGGTATTCGTGTAGCGGCCGCAGATGGCTTCAGGCTAGTGGTTCGGTCCGTCAGCGGTGCGTGGTATCCGTCGAGTGCAGCGCGATCCGATCCGATCGCCGGGATACTGTGGCGCATCGGAAAACGCACGCCGACCCTCAGTCTGTGCCCACGGCGAACCTTCGGCGAAGGGGTCGTCTAGGCCGTCCCCGCACGGGGACGCCGGCGCGCCGCGAGGCGGCGGCATGAGCGACATCGATTCCCAGACGCCTCGAGCGAGACAGCGACCGGCGCGGCGCGAGCAGCCCCAGTCCCGGCGGCGCGGCCGCGCCGGCGCGATGTCCGCGGTCGTGCTGGCGGTGGTGGCGGTCGCCGCGGTGGCCGCTTACTCGCTGCACGCCCACCTGCCGTTCGGGCTGAACTCGAGCCGTCCGGCCCAGTCGCGGAGCACCGGCCCGACCGGCGCGACCGGCCCGACCGGCCCGAAGAGCACGCGAACGGTTTCGGTGAGCGTCCTCGGTTCGCTGAGCGCACCCGCCGCGCGGATCGCGGCGGTGCCCTACGGAACCGGCGGCGCTCTTCTCCTCGGCGGCTACGACGCGGCCGGCGCCGAAACCGACACGATCGAGAACTTTCAGTCGGCGACGGCGACACCCGCCGGCACGCTGCCGGTGGCGGAAGCCTCGGGCGTCGCCGCCCTGCTCGCCCAGAACGTTTACGTGTTCGGCGGGCCGAGCTCCACGATCTATGAGCTGAGCAACGCCACCTTCACCGATGTCGGGAGCCTCCCCGCGCCCACCGCCGACGCGGCGGTCGCGACCGTCGCCGATACGGCGTATGTGATCGGCGGCTACACCGGCACGGCGGAGCTGAACACGATCGTCGCCTACACCCCCGGCTCGACGGCGCAGACGGTCGCGACGCTGCCGGTGACCCTGCGCTACCCCGCCGCGGTGGCCTTCGGCGGTGAGGTCTACATCATCGGCGGCTCGACCGCCGGCGTCCCGAGCGCCACGGTCTACCGCTTCGACCCGGCGACCAAGACCGTCGCGGTCTTCGCCACGCTCCCACACGCGCGCGACCGAGAGAGCGCGGCCACGCTCGGCGGCCTGATCTACGTGATCGGCGGCGCCAACGCGACGGGCCTGCGCTCCCGCGCGATCTATGCGATCAACCCGGCGAATGGCGCCGTGCGCCTCGCGGGGGTCCTGCCGGCGGCCCTCGCCGACGCCGCCGCGGTGGCGGGCGAGGGCGAGATCATCGTCGCCGGCGGCACCAACAGCGGCCTGGCCGCGGTCGCCACGGTCTACGCGGTGACGCCGGTCGCGCCGTGAGCGCGCGCGTCGTCGCGCTGAGCGTGACGCCCGTCAAGGGGCTGCGCGTTCTCGCGCGCGAGCGGGTTGAGATCGGACCGGCGGGCGTGCGCGAGAATCGCCGCTTCTTCTTGGTGGACGCGCAGGAGCGGATGGTCAACGGCAAGCGCTTCGGGAGTCTTCAGGCGCTCGTCGCCGACTACGACGACGCCGAGCGCACGCTGGCGGTCAGCTTTCCCGACGGCGCCGTGGTCAGTGGGCCCGTCGAGTCCGGGCGAAGGCTCGCCGCGCGCTTCTACTCGACCACGATCGCGGCTGTCGAGGTAGCGGGGCCGTGGTCGGACGCGCTCTCGGACCACGTCGGCGAACGGCTGCGGCTGGTCGAGAGCGTCGCCGACTGGGGGGCTGTCGACCGCGGGCGCGACGGCGCCGTGTCGCTGGTCTCCTCGGCGAGCATCGAACGCGTCGCCGCGGCCGCGGAGGCGCGGGCGCCGCTCGACTCGCGCCGCTTCCGGATGCTGGCGGAGGTCGACGGCATCGCCGCGCACGAGGAGGACGAATGGCTCGGCCGGCCGCTGGCGATCGGCGGCGCGGTGGTTACGCTGCTCGGCCACGTCGGTCGCTGCGCGGTGACCAAGCGAGATCCCGACAGCGGCGTCAGCGACCTCGACACGCTGGCCGCGCTGGCGAGCTACCGCCGCGAGGCCGAGACGACCGAGCCACTCGGGTGCGGCGTCTACGGCGCCGTGCTCCAGGCCGGGACCGTGCGCCTCGGCGACACCGTCGAGCCGGCCTGAATCCGCTCGGTTTTGACGGATCGGCGCATGCGCCGATCCGCGGGGGTGCACCCCATTCGGGGCACAGGCATGCACCCCCCGGAACGGCGCTGCACCCGCCGCAACAGCCGCAGGCTAGGAGCCGAAGCGGCGCTGGCGCTCGGCCCGGTACTCCTCGTTCTGCTGGTGCTCGCCGCGGACCTGGATCACGATGTAGACCACGATCACGTTGACGACGACGCCGATGCCGCCGAAGGTGGCGATCAGCCCGAACGTCTCCGAAACGGCCCTGCTGACTGCGAGCACGGTGCTCCTCTGAGTCGTTGTGGCGAGCGGCTGTGCGGCAGATTACCGTGTCGCGTAGCCTTCCACTGCGCTCCCCCGGAGAGGTGCCGGAGCGGTTGAACGGGCGCGACTGGAAATCGCGTGACGGGGGAAACCTCGTCCGAGGGTTCGAATCCCTCCCTCTCCGTGCGGCGGGCGTCCGCTCCCCTCGAGTGACAGCGATTTCTGCGAACGTCGCGCCCGTGCCGCAACCCCGCCTGCGACGACTGGCGCAGCTGTTCGCCGGGCTGACCCTGTTCGGGGTCAGCGACGCGATGCTGCTGCTCGCCGGGCTCGGGCTGGATCCCTGGGACGTCCTGCACCAGGGCCTCTCGCGGCGGCTCGGGCTCGGCGTCGGCACCTGGGCGATCATCGTCGGCGGCGCCGTCCTGTTGCTGTGGATACCGCTGCGCCAGAAGCCCGGGGTCGGCACCGTCTGCAACGTCGTGGTGGTCGGCGCCGTGATCGACCTCGTGGTCGCGGCCGTGCCCGCGCCACACGGCCTGGCCGTGCGCGCCGTGGTCCTGGTTGCGGCCGTCGCGCTCAACGGCGTCGCGACCGGCGCCTACATCGGCGCGGGCCTCGGCCCCGGCCCGCGCGACGGGCTGATGACCGGCCTGGGCGCGCGTGGCCACTCGATCCGCGTCGTGCGCACCGCGATCGAGCTCTCGGTGCTCGCGGGCGGCTGGCTGCTGGGCGGAACCGTCGGCGTCGGCACGGTGCTCTACGCGCTGGCGATCGGGCCGCTCGCACACCGGTTCATCCCGCTGCTCGCGATCGCCCCGGCGACGCGCAGCCCCGGTGAACCACAGATGTGATCAAATATCCAAACACGGCCGCGGGAGCACGCCGCAGCCCTGTTCGCGAACGAGTCGGCCATGAGAGGGAGTGCTGCATGCCGGGTGTGCCGTTTCGGATTGGCGTGATGCAGCTGACGATGGAGCCGCTCGCGGAGATCCTCGACCACGCGCGCGCCCTGGACCGTCACGGCTTCGACACGATCTGGCTCGCCGAGGCCTACCCCTGGTGGCGCAAGCATTCGATGGAGGCGCGCTCGGCGACCGCGATCTCGCCTCTGATCGCGCACGAGACCGAACGGCTGACGATCGGCTGGGGCATCATCTCGCCGTTCACCCGCCATCCGATCGAGGTCGCGATGGACGCCCGTGTGATGCAGGAGGCGGCCGGGTCGGACCGCTTCCGCCTCGGGTTCGGCGCCTCGCGGATCTTCATGAAGGAGATCGGCGCCGAGGACGTCAAGCCGCTGAACCCGACGCGCGACTCGGTGCGGATCGTCCGCGGCGTCCTCGGCGGCGAACAGTTCGACTACGACGGCCCGGCCTTCAGCGCCCACGTGCCGGCGCTGGAGGACGACGCCCAGACGCCGCGCGGCGAGGTCCCGATCTACATCGCGGGCACCGGCCCGCGGATGCAGCAGTACGCGGGCGAGGAGGCCGACGGGCTGCTGACCGCCTCGATCACGACCCCCGACTTCGTCCGCTACAGCTGCGCGAACATGGCCACCGGCGCCGAGAAGGCGGGACGCGACCCCGCCTCGATCGACGTCGGATGCACGATCGTCGC
The DNA here is from genome assembly GCA_963788385.1 of uncultured Solirubrobacterales bacterium. Classification (GTDB taxonomy): domain Bacteria; phylum Actinomycetota; class Thermoleophilia; order Solirubrobacterales; family Solirubrobacteraceae; genus Palsa-513. Next base: position 68,036 of record CAWBGR010000004.1, on the reverse strand, counting down.
CTCGATCCACGAGGACCGCGACACCGGGCGCGAGGGCGCCCGCGAGATCGCCGGCATGTACCTCGCCAACAAGGTGCAGAACATCCAGGGCTCCGCGGACGTGCTGCTCGAACTGGCAGGACTGAGCCAGGCGGAGATCGCGCCGATCGCCGAGGCGATGGAGCGCGGTGGGCGCGCCGCGGCCGCCGCGGCTGTCAGCGACTCGATCCTCGAGAAGTGCCGGCCGATCGCGGGCACGCCGGCGGACTGCGTGGCCGCGATCGAGTCCTACCGCGAGGCGGGCTGCACGCATGTGATGCTCGAGCTGTGGGGCGAGGATCGCGAGCGCCAGATCGAGCTGTTCGCGACGCAGGTCCTCCCCCGGCTGGACCGATGAGCATCGACGCACAGCAGCGCAGCGCACTGCTCGCCGCGGTCGACGAGCAGCGGCTGGTGGCGACAGCGAGCTCGCTGGTCGACATTCCAAGCCCCACCGGCAGCGAACAGCAGATGGCCGAGTGCATGCGCGAGGTGCTCGAGGGAATCGGCCTGGCGGTCAGCTGGCAGGAGGTCGAGGACGGGCGTCCGAACGTCGTCGGGCGCCTGGAGGGCTCGGGCGGCGCGCCAAGCCTGATGTTCAACGGGCACATGGACACCTCCTACTCGGGGCGTGAGCGCCACCTGCGCTCCAAGCCGGGCTTCCAGCCGCGCGCCGAGGTACGCGACGGGCACATCTGGGGACTCGGCATCTCGAACATGAAGGGCGCGCTGGCGTGCTACGTCGAAGCGGTGCGCGCGATCTCCGATGCCGGCCTGCGCCTGCGCGGCGACGTGGTGATCGCAGCCGTCGTCGGCGAGATCGAGAAGACGCAGTGGGGCGAGGAGTTCCGCGGCGCGCAGTACCGCGGCTACGCCGCGGGCAGCCGCTACCTGCCAACCCATGGCGGGATCGCGGACTACTGCATCCTCGGCGAGCCGACCGAGCAGCGCATCGTGCTCGGCCACTACGGGACGATGTGGGCGCGGATCTCCACCGAGGGGCCGTTCATCCACACCGCCTTCTCGAGCGGACGGCTGGCCGAGAACGCGATCGTGCGGATGCAGAGCGTGCTCGCGGACGTGCTCGAGTGGATCCCGGGCTGGGAGCGCCGCTCGGCCTACGGCGGCATCGACGGCGTCGTCAACGTCGGCGCGATCAGCGCCGGTGCGCCGTGGCGCGTCAGCCGCACCCCCAACCAGGCGGATCTCTTTCTTGACATCCGCGTGCCGCCGACGATGGCGATGACGGCCGCGCGCGAGGAGTTCACGGCACTGGTGCGCGACCTGCGTGAGCGCCACCCCGGCTTCGGCATCAGCTCGGAGGTCTTCGTGACCGCGCCGGGCGCGCAGATAGCCGAGTCCCACCCGCTGATCGCGGCGATCGACGCGGGGCACGAGCAGGTCTTCGGCTCGGCGCCGGCGCGTGACACCGTGCGCTGGTTCTCGGACGCCTCGGCGCTGACGCGCTACGGCATCGAGACCGTCAACTACGGCACCTCCAGTGGCCTTCCGAGCCCCGACGGGGAGAACCTCGAGATCGCCGGCCTGCATGCGATGGCCTCGGTCTACGCGCTCGTCGCGGCCGATGTCTGCGAGGTGTCGCCGTGAGGCTCGCGACCGTCGCGACCCCCGACGGCGCCCGCCGTGCCGGCGTGATCGAGGGCGACGAGGTCGCCCTGCTGGGCGTGCCCGACATGCGCGCGCTGTATGAGCTCGGCCTGGACCCGGTCGCGGTGATGACCGGCGAGCGGCTGGCGCTGTCGAGTGTCCGCGTGTGCGCGCCGATCGTGCCGAAGAAGTTCTTCCACACCTCCGGCAACTTCCGCGAGCACGAGGAGGAGTCGAAGGTTGTCGGCTGGTCGCACGAGATCGCGCCGTGGATCGTGTTCTTTCAGAACGTCGATGCGATCATCGGCCCGGACGAGCCGATCATCTACCCCGAGCACCTGACCGACGAGCTCGACCACGAGCTCGAGCTCGCCGTCATCATCGGCAAGGCCGGCAAGCATTTCGACGCGCGCGAGGCCGAGTCCTACATCGCCGGCTACACGATCTTCAACGACATCACCGCGCGCGACATCCAGCGGCGCGAGATGCGCTCCGGCGTGTTCTCGTTCTGCAAGGCGATCGACAGCTTCTGCCCGCTCGGCCCGTGGATCGTCACCCCCGACGAGGTCGGCGACGCGCACGATCTGAAGATGGCCCTGCGGGTCAACGGCGAGCTGCGACAGGAGTCCCACTCGGGCAACATGTCGGTCAGCATCCCGGAGATCATCGCCCACTACTCGCCGCTCGGCTACAGCCCCGGCGACATCATCTCCACCGGCACGGTCTCCGGCGTCGCCGGCTTCAGCGAGAACGCGGCCGACCTGTACCTACGGCCAGGCGACGTCGTGGAGTGCGAGATCGAGCGGATCGGCACGCTGTCCAATCCGGTCATCTCCTGGGAGCAGGCCTACGGCGTCCCGGCGGCGCCGCTGCAGCGCTGGTGAGCGGATGGCCTGGGAGATCGACAGCGTCAAGCTCGACCGCGTCCGCACTTTGATGGCCGCCGAGGGCCTCGACACGCTCGTCGTGCGCACGCCCGACAACGTCAGCTATCTCACCAACTACTGGCCGATGAAGGGCTACGACATCGCGGTCGTGCCGCTCGAGGGCGAGCCGACCCTGTTCGTGATGGAACCGCAGTGGGAGGAGGCGCAGGCGACGGCGTGGACCGCTGACGTGCGGCCATTCCCGTTCTATGACCGGGACGACCCGCGGCCGCCGGCGCTGCGCGCGCAGGACCGCTGCCTGGCTTTGCTGCGCGAGCGAGGCGGCGGCGGTCGCGTCGGGCTCGAGCACTCGCAGGGCACGCAGGCGGCGGACCGCATGGTCGGCGAGCCGACGGTCTTCTGGGCCGGCTGGTTCAACGGCTTCGGCGCCGTGAGCGACGAGGTCGTGGACGGCGCGCCGCTGCTCGCGCGGGCGCGGATGATCAAGACCGCGCAGGAGATCGAACGCCTGCGGCTGGCAAACGAGCTTGCGACGCTCGCGATGGAGCACGTCCGCGAGCAGATCCGCCCCGGGATGCGCGAGAGCGAGGTCGGCGCGATGTTCGAGGGGCACGTGCATGCGCTCGGAACCGGCTACCAGGGGAAGGTCGCGCTCGCGCGCGCGTTCACGCTCGTCTGGTCGGGGCCGGGGATCCGCACGTTCACCGCGACCGGCGACCGGCCGGTGCTCGACGACGAGCCGACCCTGCTCGAAATCTGGGTCTGCGCCGACGGCTACTGGTCCGACCTGACCAAGAACGCCTGCCCCGGCACGCTGCGCCCGCAATATGGCGAGTTGCTCGACGGCCTGCTCGGCGTTTACCGCGAGGCGATCGCCCATGTGCGCCCGGGCGCGAGCCTCGCGGAGCTCGACACGCAGGTCCGCGACGGCATCGCCGCACTCGGCTACCCCGGCCAGCCGAGCCACCCGATCTGCCACGGCGTGGGCGCGCGCGCCCATGAGCCGCCGTTCGCGCACCGGGCGCTGCCGGCGGCGATCGAGGAGGGAATGGTGCTCGCGATCGAGCCGGCCGCCTACTGGCCCGGCGGCGGCGGTCTGCGGCTCGAGGACAACTTCCTCGTCACGGCGACCGGCTGCGAGCAGCTCTCCCACTCCCCCGACGACTTCCGCGTGCCGTGAGCCGGCGCTGCTCGACACGTCGCAAGGCCTGCGACGAGGAGATCGCGGCCGCGGCGGCCGGCAGGGGGGTGCGCTGATGGCGATCTCGCGCGTCTGCGTGATCGGCGCCGGCACGATCGGCAGCCTGCTGGCGGGGCATCTTGCGTCGGTCTGCGAGGTCAGCGTGCTGACGCGCCGCTCCGAGCACGCGGCGCTCCTACGCGAACGCGGCCTGCGGGTCAGCGGCAAGCACGAGCTTGCGGCCGAGGTTTTCGCCACCGACGAGCCGGCTGAGCTTGCGCCCTTCGACGTGGGGATCATCGCTTGCAAGGCGCTCGACCTCGAGCTCACCGCGTCGCGGCTCGCCGGCCGCGCGCAGGGCGCGACGATGATGACCGTCCAGAACGGGCTGGGCGCCGAAGCGGTGCTCGCTCGCCACGGAGCCTGGCCGATCATCTCGGCGGTCACGTTCATGAGCGGCATCCGCCACTCCGACGTGCATGTCGAATACGAGCTCGACACCGCCACCTGGATGGGCCCCTGGGCGCAGACCGCGACGCCCTACGCACTCGTCCAGGAGCTCGCGGAGCTGATGATCAGCGCCGGCCTCGAGGCCGAGGCGATGGAGGACCTGCTGCCGGCCCAGTGGTCGAAGCTGATCTTCAACTCGGCGATCAACACGGTCGCGGCGCTGACCGGGCTGCCACACGTCGGGAGCTTCGCGCAGGAGCGCGAGTTCGGCGACCTCGGCCGCCTCGTGCACGACCTGATCGACGAGGGCGTCGCGGTCGCGGGCGCCGCCGGCGTCGCGCTGCACGACGACCCCTGGGAGATGAACGTGCTGGCGGTGGCGCGCGGTGAGAGCGCGCACAGCGACTACGCCCACCGCCCGTCGATGCTCGAGGACGTGCTCGCCCGGCGTCCCACGGAGATCGAGTTCATCACCGGGGCGCTGGTACGCGAGGCGGCCCGGGTCGGCGTCGCGGTCCCGCTCAGCACGGCGATGTACCGGCTCGTTCGCGCCACGGAGTCCTCATGGGAACCGAGCCGCGCGCAGGCGGTGGCCTGAGAATGCGCGTGTGCATCGTCGGTTGCGGCGCCGTCGGCGGCCTGTTCGCGGCACACCTCGGCACGCTCGAGGAGGTCGAGGTCTGGGCCTACGATGTCGTGGCCGAGCACGTCGCGGCGATCAACCGCGACGGCCTGCGGGTGACCGGCCGCGCCGAGATCGTCGCCCCAGTGCACGCGCGCACCGACGCGAGCGAGATCCCGCCCTGCGAGTTCGGGATCGTCGCCACCAAGGCCATGTTCACGGCCGAGGCGATCGCGGCGAGCGCCGGCATATTCGCCGACGGCGCGGTCTGTAGTGTGCAGAACGGCGTGGGCAACGAGGAGCTGATCGCCGAGTACGTACCGAGGGTGATCCGGGGCACCACGTTCCCCGCCGGCCGCGTCGTCGCTCCCGGCGTCGTGCAGATGGACACCGGCGGGGACACCTGGATCGGGCCGTTTGAGGAGCGACCGGCCGGCCGGCGCGAAATCGAAGCGCTCGCCGACGCGCTGACGCGCGGGGGGATGGCGACCGGGGCGCTCGACGACGCGCGGGGCGCGCAATGGACGAAGGTGATCTTCAACGCTGCGAGCAACCCGCTCGGCGCGCTGACCGGCCTGACGCACGGGCGCCTTTGCGAGCTGCCCCAGACACGCGAGCTGATCAGCGGGCTGGTGCGCGAGGGCGTCGCCGTCGCCGGCGCGCTCGGCGTCACGCTCGACTCCGATCCGGACGCCCTGATCGACCACGCCGCCGAGGTCGCCTACGACCACCGCTCCTCGATGCTGCAGGACGCGCTCGCCCACAGGCGCACCGAGATCGACGCGATCAACGGCGGCATCGTGCGCTTCGGCGCCCAGACCGGCGTGCCGACACCGCTGAACGAGGCGATCGTCGCGCTGGTCGGCGCCATGGAGCACGCCTGGACCTCACAGCCGCAGGCGCTGGCCGAATGAGCGACGCGGCGAACGCCCTGGCGCCCGCGAGCGACCCGGCGCGCACCCCGAGCGCCGGCGAGGTCGCGCGCCGCTACGCCAACACGCGCGCGGCGATGGCCGAGCACGGCGTCGACGCGCTGCTGGTCTGCGGCAGCGAGTACAGCGGCTTCGAGGGTGCCGTGCGCTACCTCTCGGGCTTCCGCATCGTCCACCGCTACGCCTACGTCCTGCTTCCCGCCGAGGGAGAGCCGGTCACGATCTTTCCCAGCGAGGCGCGCTGGGTCGGCGATCACGCCGACGGCTGGATCGCGGAGCCGGTCTTCGCCGAGCACCCCGGGAGCTGGATCTGCGAGCACCTGCGCGCGCAGGGCGTCAAGCGCCTCGGCGTCTACGGGCTCGACTACATCATGGCCGTGCGCGATTACCGCGCGCTCGAGCACGGCCCGTTCGAGCTCGTCGACTTCGACGTCGCCTTCGATCTTTCGCGCGCGGTCAAGAGCGACGAGGAGCTCGCGCTCGTGCGCGAGAGCATGGCCATCAACGTCGCCGGCTTCTGGGCCGTGCACGAGGCCTATGAGCCGGGGCGCACCCAGGCCGAGCTGATGGCCGCTGCGGAGGAGGTCTTCGCGCGCCTGGGCACCGGCCGCCAGACGATGGACATGGTGCTCTGGGGCGCCAGCGGTTCGGCGACGCCCGAGTTCCGGATCCCCGACCCTCAGACGCCGATCGCGGCGGGCGACCTGCTGCTGTATTCACTCGAAGTCGCGGGCCCCGGCGGGCACTGGGTCGAGTTCTCCCGGCCGCTGACGCGCGGCGCCGTCGGGACGGACACGCTGGCGATGCTCGAAGCCTACGAGGAGTACTACGCCGCGGCGGCGGCGACGATGCGCGCCGGCGCGAGCGCACACGACGTGCACCGCGCCGTCTCGGCGCCCTTCGCCAACCGCGGCTACCCGCTCGGCCACGTCACCGGGCACTCGATCGGGATGACGATGATCGAGCACCCGAAGATCGGTGAGGGCGTGGACGTCGAGCTGCGCGAGGGCATGGTCTTCTCGATGCACCCCCACGCGATCGCGGGCGCCGGGGCCGCGTGCATGTACATGCAGGACACCTGGTGCATCGGCGCGCAGGCCGGCACGCCGCTGGCGAGCGTGCCGCTTGCGATCTTCGACGGCAACGAGCCGCGGCCGACCACGGACCACACCACAGAAGGGACCTGAGCGATGCTGCTAGCTGCCACCGAGTACGTGCGCCCGGCAAGCCTCGAGGAGGCGCTCGCGGCGCTCGGGGGCACCGCCGGCGCGCGAGTGCTCGCGGGAGGCCAGACACTGATCAACGTGCTCAAGCACCGCGCCGCCTCCGTCGAGCTGCTGGTCGACATCAGCCGCCTGGACGAGCTTCGGTTCATAGAGGTGGCGAGCGACGGATCGGCCCGGATCGGCGCCGCGACCACCTATCTGGAGCTCGAGCGATCGGCGCCGCTGCGCGTGGCGCAGCCGACGATCGGCGAGGTCGCGGCGGGCACGGTCGATCGCCAGGTTCGCGTCCGCGGGACGATCGGCGGCAACGCCTGCTTCGCCGATCCGGCTTCCAACTACCCGCCGCTGCTGGTCGCGCTCGAGGCCTCGATGGAGATAGCCGGCCCGGCCGGGACCCGCGACGTGCCGGCCGGCGAGTTCTTCCTCGGTCTTTACCGGACAGCCGTGGGAGCGGGCGAGGTGCTGCGCTCGATCACGCTGCCGCCGCTCGCCGGCGCCGGCGTCGGCTACCGCTCGCTGCAGCTGGCCGCGGACTCCTGGTCGATCGCGCGCGCGGTGGCCTGGGTGCGCTGCGCCGCCGGCGAGCCCCGCACGATCGAGGCGGCGCGCGTCGTGCTGGGCTGCGTGGCCGGCGCGCCGGTCCGCGCGAGCGCGACCGAGGCGCTGCTGGCGGGCGGCGCGGCGAGCGAGCAGGCGGTCAGCGCCGCGGCCGCGCTCGCGAGCGAGGGCCTGGATCCGCCCTCGGACGTGCACGCCAGCGGCTCCTACCGGCGCGAGATGGCGGCCGTGATGGCCAAACGTGCGCTGCTTGACGCGATCGGCGGCGCGGCATGAGGATTTCGACACGACGAGCGGCGGAGGTGGCTGATGGCGACTGAGGGCGCAGCGATGCACGCGATCGAGGTGACGGTCAACGGCGTGCCCCACTCCGTGGCGGTGCCGGCCCGGCGCCTGCTCGTGCACTTCATCCGCGAGACGCTTGGACTGCGCGGCACCCACATCGGCTGCGACACCGGCAACTGCGGTGCCTGCTCGGTGATCTGCGACGGTCAGCTGATCAAGAGCTGCATGATGCTTGCGGTCCAGGCCGACGGCTGCGCGGTCGAGACGATCGAGAGCCTGGGTGACGGACCGGACGGGCTGGACCCGATCCAGGAGGCCTTCAAGGAGCACCACGGCCTGCAGTGCGGCTACTGCACGCCGGGGATCGTGCTGAACGCCAAGACGCTGCTGGCGGAGAACCCGCATCCGAGCGAGGCCGAGATCCGCCGCGCGCTGAAGGGCAACATCTGCCGCTGCACGGGCTATGTGAACATCGTCGCCTCGATCGAGGCCGCCGCCAGCGCCGGCGCCGGGAGCGTGACGCCATGAGCACCCCGTCACGCGAGACGACCCACTACCCCGAGGTCGAGCAGAGCGAGCGGCTCGGCGCCTGGTCCGGCAAGAGCGTGCCGCGGAAGGAGGACAAGCGCCTGCTGAAGGGCCAGGGAGCCTTCGTCGACGACCTCTGGATGCACCGCCAGGGCCACGTTCACTTCGTGCGCTCGCCGTATGCCCATGCGCGGATCGTCTCGGTCGACGTGGCGCGCTGCGAGGCCCAGCCGGGCGTCTATGCGACGCTCACCGGCGAGGAGGTGGGCGTGCTGCAGCAGCCCTTCTTCCAGATGGCGCCCGAGCCGGCAGGCCTGATGAAGGACTACTGCATGGCGGTCGGCAAGGCGCGGTACATGGGCGAGCCGGTGGTCGCCGTCCTCGCCGAGTCGGCTGAGCTGGCACGCGACGCCGCGGCGCTCGTCGAGGTGGTCTATGAGCCGCTCGAGGTCGTGGTCGACGGGATCGCCACGATCGAGCCCCAGGCGCCGGTGCTGCACGAGGAGATCGGCTCCAACGTCGCCTGGCACGGCGTCTTTGACTACGGAGACGTCGACTGGGCGCTCGAGAACGCCGACCACGTCGTGCGGATCGACCGCCTGCACTTCCATCGCTTCTCCTCGACGCCGCTCGAGACGACGGGCGCGCTGGTCAACTGGGATCCGGGGACAGGCGTCGTCGAATTCCGCTCCAACAACCAGATGCCGATGTTCGCGGCGATGTTCATCGGGCCGGCGATCGGCCTGGGCATCGACCACATGCAGTTCTCGAGCCAGGACATCGGCGGCGGCTTCGGGATCAAGATCACCAGCTACACCTACCTGACGGCGCTGGCGCTGCTCTCGCGCAAGGCGGGCCGCCCGGTGAAGTGGAGCGAGTCGCGCTGGGAGCACCTCGCCGCCTCGGCCCACGGCAACGAGCGCACGTTCCTCGACGTCGAGGTTCCCGTGATGAGCGACGGCACGATCCTCGGCTTCAAGGTGCGTGCGTTCGACGACGCCGGCGCCTACCTGCGCTACGAGCCGCTCGGCGCGGTGATCTGGTCGCAGGTCGTGCCCGGCAACTACCGCTTCAAGCACGTCCGCGTCGACTACACCGAGACGCTTACGAACAAGTGCCCGGTCGGCCCAAACCGGGGCTACTCGCGCCTGCAGCATCTGTGGCTGATCGAGCGGATCGTGGATGTCGTCGCGAAGGAGCTCGGCTTCGACCGGGTGGAGCTGCGCAAGCTCAACTACGTGCAGCCCGAAGAGTTCCCCTACGAGACGCCGAACGGCTGCATCTACGACTCCGGCGACTACCCGGCGATGCTCGACCGGGCGCTCGAGCTGATCGACTACGAGGGGGCCCGCAAGCGCCAGCTCGCGAGCGCCGGCAGCGGCAAGCGGATCGGGATCGGGATCGGCTCGACACTCGATTCCGGCACGAACAACTTCGGGCAGTCACGGATCATCAACTCCGCGCTCCCGTTCTCCGGCAACGGCGAGGCCGCTGTCGTGCGCCTCGACCTCTACGGTGAGATCACCGTGACGATCGGGACGAGCCCGCAAGGACAGGGCCACGAGACGACCGCGGCCCAGGTCACCGCCGACATCCTCGGCTGCAACCCGGAACTCGTCCACGTCGTCGCCGGCTACAACAAGGCGGCGAACACCTACGTCGGCTTCTCCGGCACCTACGCGAGCCAGTTCGCGGTGACCGGCCTGGGCGCGGTGATGGGGGCCGCCGAGCGGCTGCGCGGCGAGATCGTGAAGGTTGGCGCGTGCATGCTCGGCGCCGAGGAGTCCGACATCGAGCTCGCCGACGGATTCGTCCGTCTCGCCGCAAATCACGAGGCGGCGATCCCGTTCATCGGCATCGCGGCCACCGTCTTTGCGAACGTGGCCGAGTTGCCCGGCGAGCTGGCCGACTCGGTGACACTGAACTGCCGCTACGTGTACCGGCCGCCGTTCACGGTTCCCGACCACGAGACCAAGCGCGGCAAGCTGACACTGACCTACGCAAGCCAGGTCCACGCGGCGGTCGTCGAGATCGACGAGGAGACCGGCCAGGTCACGATCCTCGACTATGCCGCCGTCGACGAGTGCGGCCGCAAGGTGAACCCGAAGATCGTCGAGGGCCAGGTGCATGGCGCCACCGGCCACGGGATCGGCGCCGCGCTGTATGAGACGTTCGAATACGACGCCGACGGGCAGCTGCTGAACTCGACGTTTGCGGACTACCACGCCGTCACCTCGCTCGACGTCCCCCACATCGCCACCGGCGACATCGAGTGTCCCTCGCCGTTCACCCCCAACGGCGCGAAGGGCATGGGCGAGGGCGGCGGTGCGCCGCTCTCGACGATTGCCAGCGCGATCGAGGACGCTCTGCCGCAGGGCGCCCACATCGTCTACGACACCCACAACAACTCCGAGCGGGTCTACGAGCTGCTGCGCAGCGCGGCGGCGGCGGGCCCGCGCGGCGTGGAGGTGATCTCGCGATGATCGTCAGCGGCGAGATGACGGTTGCAAGCCCGCGCGAGGAGCTGTGGGCGGTGCTCAGCGACCCGGCGCGCCTCGCGCAGGCACTGCCCGGCGTCGGGGAGGTGTCGATCGAGGACGAGCGGCGCTTCAGCGCCGTCGCGCACCCGTTCACGGCGCTCGGCGAAACGCGGGTGGCGATGGACTTCGAGATCGTCGAGCAGCGCCCGGGCGAGTTCGTGCGCATCGACGGCTCAGGGCACGCCGGCGAGAACCTGATCGGCGTGTCGGTCGCGCTCGAGCTGAAGGCGGCCGGCGCGCAGACGCAGGCGAGCTGGCGAGCGGAGATCCTGCTGCGTGGCGTGCTGGCCTCGCTGCTCCAGCGCGGGGCCGGCGAGCTGTTGCGCGAACAGGTCGAGTCGGTGCTCGCGGCCGGCGCGGCGATCAGCGCGTCCGGCAGCGGGAGCTGAGGTGCCCGGCGGACTGAGGGGGCTCGCCGCAACCGGGATCGTCGAAGGCCACCGCACGCTGGCCGACCGGGCGTTCGCGGCGCTTCACGACGCGATCGTCGCCGGCGATCTGGCGCCCGGCGAACGCCTGCCGATCGAGGAGCTGGGGGACGCGCTCGGGATGAGCGCGATGCCGATCCGAGAGGCCCTGCGACGCCTCGACGCAGCCGGGCTGGTCGAGAACATCCCCCATCGCGGCGGCCGCGTGACCGAGCTGTCGATCCCCGATCTCGCCGAGGTGTACGAGGCCCGGCTGGCGCTCGAGCCGCTCGCCGTGCGCCGCGCGGCGCTGCGATTCGGCGAGGCCGAGGCGGCACGCGCAGGAGAACGCCTCGCGGCGCTGGACGAGCTCGGCGACGACCTGGCTGCGGAGACGTGGGCGGCGCATACGGCGTTTCACTTCGCGCTGTATGAGGCGGCCGATTCGCGCTGGCTGCTGCGGCTGATCGAGCCGCTCTGGGAGACCAGCCAGCGCTACCGGCTCGCCGCCAACGTCCGGCCGCGGCTGCAAGCGCGAAGCGACGAGCATGCGGTGATCCTGCAGGCATGCATCGACCACGACGCCGACCTCGCAGCCCGCGCGCTCCACAACCACCTCACGCGGACGGCGAACGCCGTCTCGCTGGCGATGGGCGCCACGAAGCTGTTCGAGCCGCTGCGCGAAGGCTAGTGGTCCCAGTAGTGGTCCGCCCGCGAATGTTGCGCCGCGCCCGCAGCGCCGTCCCCCGGTCCGTGGCTCATCCGCCGGCGTGAGGCGAACGCGGCTGGGCCTTGCAGCCGGGGCGGCGATCGTCTTCGCCCTGGCGGCGTTCCTCGCGCCTGGCGACCGGCCGGCGCGGCGGCCGGCGGCGGCGCCGGCGCTGGTCCTCGCGGCCCCGGCCGGCCCGGCGGTCACGATCGCCACAGACCCGGTTGGCCTGAGCATCGAGTACCCGCTGCTCGTGCACGACCTCGGCGCCGGCCGCTGCCCGCCGCCCGCGTTCGTGCGCGCGATCACGGAACTGGGATCGCCGGCGCTGCGCATCGGCGGGGACTCCCAGGACAAGCTGGCCCCGGCCGGCACGGCGCGAGCGGCGGGCCTGAGCGTCCTGCCGGCACGCTTCTGGACGCAGCTGGGGTGCCTCGAGCGGGAAACCCGGATCCCCGTTGTCGTCGGGCTCAACGTCGCCTGGGGAAAGCCGCTGTGGGCGGCGGAGATGGCGGCCGGTGCGCGCGCAGCGGTCCCGCGCTCGCGGCTGAGCTTCGAGCTGGGCAACGAGCCGGACATCTACGGCGACCCGGTGGCGTGGTGGAACGGGCGCGAGCTGACCGCGAACCGCATGCCGTGGCGGATCTATCTGGCGCGGGTGCGCGCGCTGGCCGCGGTGCTCGGGCCAGGGGCGAGGCTGGAAGGGCCGGACCTCGCCTCCGGGCGCTGGGTCGCGAGAGTCCCGGCGCTCGCCCGCACGCTCCATTTGCAGACGCTTGACGCGCACTTCTATCCGCTCGACGGCTGCCACGATCCGAGCGCCGCGACCACCGCACTGCTCAGCCGCCAGATCCAGACCAAGCTCGATGAGCGCGTCCGGCTCGCGCGCGACGCGCACACAGCCGGCCTGGCGGCGGTGATCTCGGAGGCCAACTCGATCAGCTGCGGCGGGCAGCCGGGCGCCTCCGATGGGCCGGCGGCCGCGGTCTGGGCGGTGCGGATGATCCTGACGGCGCTACGCGACGGCTTCGCCTCGGTCCGCCTGCATTCGAGCGGGGGCTCCTACGACCCGTTCGTCGTGACCGCCGGCACGGTGGTCACGCGGCCTCTCTTCGCCGGCCTGCGCGCGGCGGCCGGACTGCTGCGCGCGGGCGCAACGCTGCGCGCGATCCCGAACGCCAGGAGTCTCGACGGCGTGGCGATCACCGCGCGCGACGGGGCGAGGACGTTCGTGCTCAGCAACTATGGCGGCGCCGCGACGTGGGTCGCGCTGCCCGCCGGCGTGGCTGTCCGGGTCCTGCGCGTGGCCGCCGGTTCCCCGAGCGTGAGCAGCGTCCGGATCAGCGCCACCGCGGGAAGCGTCCGGGTGGCGCTGCCGCCGAACTCCGTCGATGCGATCTCGCCGGTCCGCGGCGCCTGAGCCCGGGCGCGTCAGTCCCGGGCGAACACGTAGATCCTCACCGCGCCGCGTGGAAACGCGGCGGCGGTGAAGGAGGCGACTACGTAGTGGACGCCGCGGTATGTGACGGGGCCCCGGGCGGGCAGATCGGGCGGGCCGGCGAAGGTGCCCGCGAGCTGGCGGGCGCCTGCGCGAACGACGATCGGAGCGCCCGTCAGCGCGTGGGCGAGGCCGCTGTAGCCGAGGGCGCTCTGGACCGAGAACAGGGCGCGGCCGACGAGCGCCCCGGCGGCGTCATGGATCGCCTGGCGAAGCGGCGCGAGCGCCGGGATCGCCGGGCCGGCCGCCGCGATGACGCGCCCACCGGCGCTGACCACCAGACGCGCGAAGCCGCCACCGGCGACCATGCCTGCGACGATCTTCGCGGCGCCGGGATAGTCGCGCGCCGCGAGCGCCTGCGGCAGCGCCTGGTCCAGTGCGAGCGTGCTCTCTGCGGGCATCACCGGCGGACCGCTGAGCGCCTCCCCATACGCTCGCCGCGCGACGTCGGTGAGCACGTCGGCCCTTATCTGGGCGCACGTGCTGCGGGTGAGCGCCGATGACGGGCGAGGGAACAGCAGCCAGATTTCAAGCGTGCCGGACGGGAAGCGCGCGGCGGTGAAGCTCGCGACGAGGTAGCGCGTGCCGGCGATCGCGACCTGGCCGCGGGCGGGCAGTCGCGCATCGCCGAGCGCGATGTCGCTCATCAGGGTGCGGCCCCGGTAGCGGATCACGACGTCGGCCCCCACGAGGCGGTGGGCGAGCTTGCGATAGCCGGCGTCGTCCTGGATCGACATCACGAACGTGCCGACCACGCGCCCGCCCGCCCGAAGCGTTCCGCGGACCGGCGCGAGCACGAACGGCCCTCCGAGATCGTCGATCACCGAAGCGCCGCGCAGCACACGCAGGCGGACGATGTGCTCGTGGTTGAACACCAGAGCGCGAACCGCGACGTCGACGGCCCCGACGTCGTCCGCGGCGACCGCTGCGGCAAGCGCCTGATCGCTCGCGATCGACTGGCGCACCCGCCCCACCTCGCCGCCGGTGCTCTCGCCGACGTTGATCCGCTGCGCCAGCGCCGCGGCGATCGACAGGTAGGTGCCGTCTGTCGCGGCACCGCACCTCGTCGCCGCGGCACGGCCGGGGGCACCGATCACGAGCAGCGCGGCGATCACGGCGATCGCCGCGCCGGCAAGCAGCGATGTGGCGGTACGGGCGCGCTCCGGCATGCCGCGACACCGTAGCGCGGCCTACACGGGAGGGCCGTCGATTTGCAAACCTCGCAAGGTGCGGAACCGCCTGATGATGCAGTCCGACCGGCTCTCTAAGGTGCCGTCAATGACCGGGGTTTCTCGGAGTGGTGGCAGTGGCACGCGGCGGCGGGCAACTGGCACGCGACGAACAGGCTGGTTCTCTCACGAGCCACCCGAGGTGCGCAGCGAGGACCAGGAGGACGAGGTCCGCGCGCAGCTCTACGCCCGGCCCGCAGAGTCCGAGCGCACGGTCAGGCGAGTCGAGCGGGTAGCGCCGGCGCCGCGCGTCGAATGGCTCGAGCGCAGCGAGTGGGTCGAGCACCCGGAGCCGGCCGCGCCAGCCGTTGATCGCGTAGCCGACCGCCCCGCGGCCTGACCTGCGGCCGGCGGCCGCGCCGGCTACACGCGTGGGGCCACGAGACTCAGGAAACTCACAGCAAAGGGGTCCAGAATGCTTGCATGAGCACGAACGAAGACCGCCTGCGCATACTGGTCGTCGACGATGAGCCGAACATCGTCGACGTCATCTCGATGGCACTGCGATTCGAGGGCTTCGACGTCGAGTCGGCCGCCACCGGCGCCGATGCCGTCGCGGCGGTCGCCGCACGGCGGCCGCAGCTGATCGTGCTGGATGTGATGTTGCCCGACTTCGACGGCTTCGAAGTCGCCCGGCGGCTCGCCTCGGCGCGGGCCGAGGTGCCGATCATCTTCCTGACCGCCCGCGACTCGACCGAGGACGTCGTCCACGGACTGACGCTCGGCGGCGACGACTACGTCACGAAGCCGTTCAGCCTCGAGGAGCTGGTCGCCCGGATCCGCACGATCCTGCGCCGCACGGGCCTGGTCGAGGAGAACAGCTCGAAGCTCACCTTTGGCGACCTCGAGCTCGACGAGGATTCACATGAGGTCGAGCGCGACGGGCAGCTGATCGAGCTCACGGCAACCGAGTTCCGCCTCCTGCGCTACCTGATGCTCAACCCGCGCCGGGTGCTCACCCGCTCACAGCTGCTCGACCATGTCTGGAAGTACGACTTCGGCGGCGATGCCCGCGTGCTCGAGACCTACATCAGCTACCTGCGCAAGAAGATCGACCTCGGCGGGCCGCCGCTGATCCACACCGTTCGCGGCGTCGGCTACGCGCTGCGCCTGCCGCGGAGCTGACGGCAACGGTGTCGCTGCGCGCGCGCCTGCTGGTCGGCCTCGTCGTGCTCACCGCCGCGGGGCTTCTGATCGCGGGAATCGTCACCTACGCGGCTGAGCGCTCGTATCTCGTCTCGCGCGTCGACTCGCAGCTCTCCGGCAAGACGATCAACAGCTTCGAGGACTACCTCGACGGCGAGCTCGGCGTCACCAAAGCCGGTGGCGCGGGCCCCGGCGGCGCCGGCGCCTTTCTCGGCGGCGGCCCAGGGCTCTTCGCGCCGCCGAGCGGCGGCGGATCGCAGCCCGGCGGCGGACCAGCCGGCCAGCTGAACCCGCCGGTCGGCACCTACGGAATCTACGTGGCCGCGAACGGGAAGCTGAAGGAGGGCGAGTTCGGCGGCGAGGGCGCCTCCCCGCCCAAGCTTCCGGCGCACATCCCGCTGACGACGCCCGGGCACCCGAAGCTGATCACCGTCGACTCGGCGGCCGGCTCGGGCCTGCAATACCGCGTCCTTCGCAAGGTCAGCGACACCGGCTCGGGCACGATGACCATCGCGATCCCGCTGACCGACCTGAGCCAGACGCTCACACGGCTGCGCGACGTCGAGGCGATCGTGATCGCCGCGGTGCTGCTCGCACTCGCCGCGCTCGCCTGGCTGCTGATCCGGATTGGCCTGCGGCCGCTTGACCGGATGGGGGCGACGGCGGGCGCGATCGCCGCCGGAGACCTCTCGCGCCGCGTCAGCCCCGCCGAGTCGCGGACGGAGGTCGGCCGCCTCGGGCTCGCCCTGAACGCGATGCTCGGGCAGATCGAGCAGGCGTTTGACGAGCGCCAGGCCAGCGAGGATCGCCTGCGGCGGTTCCTCTCCGACGCCTCGCACGAACTGCGCACACCGCTGACCTCGATCCGCGGCTACGCGGAGCTCTTCCGGATGGGCGCGACCGCGTCCAGCGCGGACACCGAGAAGGCGATGGCCCGGATCGAAGAGGAGGCCACCCGCATGGGGATCCTCGTGGAGGACCTGCTCGCGCTCGCGCGGCTGGATGAGATGCCTCCCAGCCGCCGCGAACCGGTCGACCTGGAGGTGCTCGCGCGCGACGCCGCCGACGACACCCGCGCTGCTGCGCGCGACCGCGAGGTGACCGTCGCGGTGTCCGGCGAGCACGTCATCAGCGGCGACGCGTCGCAGCTTCGCCAGGTGCTCGCGAACCTGATGCGCAACGCGCTGACCCACACCCCGGCCGGCTCGCCGATCGAGCTGTCGCTGTCGAGCCGTAGCGGCAGCGTCGCGATCGAGGTGCGCGACCACGGCCCGGGTCTGCCGGCGGGCTCGCAGGACAGCGTGTTCGAGCGCTTCTGGCGCTCGGAGCTGGGCCGTGAGCGCGGCAAGGCCGGCGCCGGCCTCGGACTCGCAATCGTCGCGGCGATCGTGGCGGCGCATGGGGGCACCGTCGCCGCTCACAACGCGCCGGGCGGCGGGGCCGCGTTCACGATCGAGTTCCCGGCGCCGGCCGCGGCGTAGGCAGAGCAACGCCGACGGCCGCCGGCGCTCGCCCCTGGGCGCGCCGCAGGCGCGACCACCATCCCTAAAAAGAGTTCATGCGAGGACTCCGCGGGTGCGGAGCGGCGAGGACGCAGCATCCGCGGTGAGGCGCCGCCGCCAGAGTGCGCGGCGGGTTCGGGGACTGGCGCTAGGACTGAGCCGGGATCACGGCCGGGGCGCCGAACGCGACCAGGCATTCCGGCAGTACCACCGAGCGGTCGTCGCGCTGGTGGTTCTCCAGCAACGCGATGATCGTGCGGCCGGTCGCGACCGCGGTGCCGTTCAGCGTGGCCGCGGTGACCGGGCGCCCGCCATCGGCGCGCACGCGGATCTCTAGGCGCCGCGCCTGGAAGTCGGTGGTGTTCGACGCGGAGGTCAGCTCGCGGTAGCGCTGCTGGCCGGGCAGCCAGGCCTCGCAGTCGTACTTCTTGGCGGCCGAGGAGCCGAGGTCGCCGACGGCGATGTTGACCACGCGGTAGGGGATCTCGAGCTCGCCCAGCAGCGACTCCTCGATCGCGAGGATGCGCTCGTGCTCTGCCGCGGCCTGCTCGAGCGTCGTGAAGACGAACATCTCGACCTTGTCGAACTGGTGCACGCGGAAGATCCCGCGCGTGTCCTTGCCGGCCGCGCCCGCCTCGCGGCGAAAGCAGGACGAGAAGCCGGCGTAGCGGCGCGGCAGCGTGTCGAGCTCGAGGATCTCGCCGGCGTGAAGGGAGGCGAGCGCGACCTCCGAGGTGCCGACGAGGAACAGCTCGTCCGCCGGCAGGCTGTAGATCTGCTGCTCGGTGTCGGGCCACATGCCGGTGCCGTAGAGCGCCTGCTCGCGGACCAGCACCGGCGGGATCACCGGCTCGAACCCCTGCGCGCGCAGGCGCTCGAGCGCCCAGCGTACGAGCGCCAGCTCGAGCATCACGAGATCGCCCTTGAGGTAGGCGAAGCGCGAGCCCGAGAGGCGGGCGCCGGCCTCCATGTCGATCAGGCCACCGGCGAGCTCGAGGTGGTCGGCAGCGGGCCCGGGGCGCGGATCGCCGACCGTGCGGATCACGGTGTCCTCATCGGCGGCGTCGGGCGCCGGCGGGTTCGCCAGCGCGATCATCGCCGCGTGCAGCTGCGCGTCGGCGTCCGCGAGCGCCACCGCCAACTGCTTTTCGCGCTCCCCCAGCTCGCGCATCCGCGCGATCGCGTCGCTCGTGTCGGCGCCCTCGCGCTTGGCGGTCGCGATCGCCTCGGAGGCCGTGTTCTTCTCGGCGCGCAGGCCCTCGAGCTCCGGCAGCAGGGTGCGCCGGCGGGCGTCGAGGTCGAGCACCGCGTCGACGCCGGCGGCCTGCGCCGCTCCCCGCCGTGCCAGGGCGGCACGGACCGCGCCCGGGTCCTCGCGGATCAGCCGCAGGTCGAGAACCGCAGGCTCCTAACGCGCCATGGGTGGCGGGCCACAGTGGTCCCGGCCGCAGGTGGTGCGTGGTATCCGGCGGTGGCTCGGCGGTCGTGACGGGGCCACTAGCCCGAACAGGAGTTGCTCGACCCGATCGTCGGCGTGTGCGGCGCCTCGCGGCCGGCGTACTTCGCCAGGAAGCGCGCGACCGCGGTCGCGTCCGAGCCGATGACGATGTTCTGGGGCATGATCTGGCCCGAGAATCCACCGTTTTCGATGGCGTAGAGCACGCAGGCGTAGCCCTCCCTGCGGTAGTTGAAGTTCGGCCCGTTGGTTCGCAGACGGCCCTGAACCGAGGAGGCCGAGCCCTCCGCGCCGACGAGTGCGAGCGTGTGGCAGCCCGAGCAGTGCGTGGCGAACAGCTCCGCTCCGGTCCGGTAGGAGCTGGTCTTCGCCAAGTTGATCCCCTGCGAGCCGCAGGCGCTGATCAGGAGCGCCGCGGTGGCGCCGACCGCCACGGTCCTTGCGATCTGTGCTGGTGAAGCCATGCGGGCGCAGATCATATGGGCATGGCAGCACAAACGCCGCCGCAATCGGACGCGGCGTTGCAGGAGCAGGCCGCTCGCGCGTCGAAGCAGACGACACCCGGCGTCGGTGCAAGACGGTCGCCCTGTTTCCTCGCGATCGATCCTTACGGCGGCAACCGATGCCGACGCCGGGTTCAGAATTCATCGCAGCGCTCGCTGCGCGTAGGGCGAGGGCCCGATCGCGTGGGTCGCCCGGCCGCGGCACGCCGGTCGCGCGCGCCTCACCAGGTGCCGGCCGCGCGCAGCGCGAGCACGCAGACGACGAGCGCGGCGAGCGCCATCACGCCCATCTCACGGCGCAGGATCGCCGTCACGATCGCCTGCTGCTGCGCCGCCGGCAGCGTCGCGACCGCGCGGGCGTCATCGAGGTCGTCGCGCGCGAGGACCTGGTCGGCCGCCACCAGGCGCAGCTGCTCGGCGACGAAGCCGATCGCGATCGGCAGCAGCGCATAGAGGTAGTAGAGGTTGCTCGAGGGGTGGCGGTGGTCGAGGATCAGGACGGCGACGAGGACCGCGTAGGCGAGGGCGAGGCCCTGCCCGGCGCGCACGCCGAGCCAGAATTCGCGGCTCGGCGCAAAGCGGTACCAGCGCGCCGCACCGTATAGCCCGACCAGGCCATTGGCGACGGCGACGGCCACCGCCCCCCAGATCGCGAGCTCACGCGAGGCCATGGCCCCCGGCGCGCCTCGATATCGAGCGATTTGCCACTAAGTAACACTCCGTCACAAACATCGGGGGTAGTGATATAACAGCCCGCTGTGATCCGAACCTATCTGCCCGCGATCGTCTTCCTTGCGCTCGGGGCGATCGTAGGCACCACCTTCGCTGTGCTGAACGCCGCGTTCGGCCCGCGACGGCGCATCCCGGCCAAGACGCAGCCGTATGAGTGCGGGCTGCCGTCGGAGATCAAGCGCGGCTTCCGCTTCGGAATCAGCTTCTACCTGATCGCGATGCTGTTCATCCTCTTCGATATCGAGACGATCTTCCTCTACCCGATCGCCGCCGAGCTTCGGGCGTACGGCACCTTCGCGCTCGGCGAGCTGATCACCTTCGTGGTGCTGCTGGCAGTCGCCTTCGTCTACGTATGGCGCCGCGGAGCACTCGAATGGCGCTGACACGCGAGCCGATTGAACCGGGCAGCCTGCGCGCCCGCCAGATGCTCGCGCGCGACATGCTGCGCGGGGATCTCGAGGGGTTCGAGCTAGAGCAGCACGTGGAGCAGTCGCTGCTGCTGACCACGCTCGACAAGGCCGTCGCCTGGGGGCGCTCGAACTCGATCTATCCGGCGACCTTCGGCCTGGCCTGCTGCGCGATCGAGATGATGTCCGTCGTCGCGGCGCGCGTGGACATCGCGCGCTTCGGCTGGGAGGCCTTCCGGGCCTCGCCGCGCCAGGCCGACCTGCTGATCCTCTCCGGGCGCGTCTCGATCAAGATGGCGCCGGTCGTGCGGCGCATCTACGACCAGATGCTCGAGCCCAAGTGGGCGATCGCGATGGGCGCCTGCTCCTCCTCGATGGGCGTCTTCAACAACTACGCGATCGTGCCGGCCGACAAGTTCATGCCGATCGACGTCCACGTCCCGGGCTGCCCGCCGCGCCCCGAGGCGCTGATGCACGGAATCCTCAAGCTGCGCAAGATGATCCAGGACGACCCCGACATGGGCTGGCGCGAGCGCTACGACGCCGAGGGGACCGAGGAGGTCCTCGAAGGCGCGGAGCCGGCCGGTGCCTGACCAGGTCGGACTCGAGCTGATCGCCGGCCAGCTCGCCTCCAAGATCCCCGGCGCGGTCCGCCAGACCACCTTCTTCCGCGGCCGGGGCAGCGTCGAGATCGAACCCGCCACCGTGCGCGGCGTGCTGGCGAGCCTGCGCGCCGATCACGGCTACCGCGCGCTGATGAGCGTGCATGGCGTCGACTACTACCCGCAGGAGCCGCGCCTCGGCGTGCATTACGAGCTGCTCGACATGGAGCGAGTGGATCGCCTCACCGTCAAGCTCCGCGTGGCGCTCGCGGAGCCGAGGGTCGAGTCGGTGACGCCGGACTGGCCGACCGCCGACCATCAGGAGCGCGAGATCTACGACATGTTCGGCGTGCAATTCGACGGGCACCCGGACCTGCGGCGGATCCTGATGCCCGAGGACTACGAGGGCCATCCCCAGCGGCGCGACTTCCCGATCGGCGGCGAACCGGTGCTGTTCACCCACAACGACGCGACCGGCCCGGGGTGGACGCGATGAGCACGCGCTCGCGCTACCGCGCGCAGGAGGAGTCGATCACGCTCTCGCCACTCGAGGAGCAGATCGCCGCCCAGCGCGGCGGCGAGACGACCGAGCTCTTGACGCTCAACATCGGACCCCACCATCCAGCGACACACGGGGTGCTGCGGCTGCTCGTGACACTCGAGGGCGAGATCGTGCGCGAGCTGAAGCCGATCGTCGGCTATGTCCACACCGGCATCGAGAAGACGGCGGAGCAGAAGGCCTACTGGAAGGTGATCCCCGTGATCGAGCGGATGGACTACCTCTCCTACTACTTCAACGCGATGGCCTTCTGCGGCGCTGTCGAGACGCTGCTGGAGTGCGAGGTCCCCAAGCGCGCGCAGTACCTGCGCGTGATCCACCTCGAGCTGAACCGGATCATGTCCCACCTGGTCTGGCTCGGCACCAGCGCGCTCGACCTCGGCGCGATCTCGATGTTCTGGTACTGCTTCCGCGAGCGCGAGACGATCCTCGATCTGTTCGAGTTCTCCTCGGGCCAGCGGATGCACACCCGCTACTTCCAGGTCGGCGGCGTGATGGAGGACATCCCGGCCGGCTTCGAGGCCAAGCTGCGGGAGTTCATCGCGATCATGCCGGGCCGCGCCGACCAGTACGCCGACCTGCTGCGGCGCAACGAGATCCTCCTGCAGCGCCTGCGCGGCGTCTGCCCGCTCGACGAGGAGACGCTGCTGGGGCTCGGCGTCACCGGCCCGCTGCTGCGCGCGGCAGGCAATCCGTGGGATCTGCGCAAGGCCGCGCCGTACACGAGCTATGAGGACTTCGAGTTCAAGATCCCGGTCGGGACGGTCGGCGACAACTACGACCGCTTCGCGGTCCGCCTGGCAGAGATATACGAGTCGGTGAAGATCATCGAGCAGGCGCTCGACGGGCTGCCCGAAGGGCCCCACATCACCGAGGACCGCAAGATCGCGCTGCCGCCGCGCCACGAGTTGGCGACCTCGATGGAGGCGCTGATCCACCACTTCAAGCTCGTGACCGAGGGTTTCCGCGTGCCGCCGGGCGAGATCTACTACCCGATCGAGAGCCCGCGCGGCGAGCTTGGCTGCTTCATCCGCTCCGACGGATCCTCCAAGCCCGCCCGCGTGCACATGCGCGACCCGAGCTTCGTCAACCTGCAGGCGACGGCGCCGATGGTCCGCGGCGCCTACATCGCCGACCTGATCGCCACGCTCGCGATGCTCGACCCGATCCTCGGGGGAATCGACCGATGAGCGCCGTAAAGCGCTACCAGCACGGTTCGCGCGTGCCCGGCTGGGACCAGGCCGCCGACCTCGAAAAGGACCCAGCGGGCGTTCCCGACCCCGCGCTCGTCGAGGTGCCGGCGGCGCTGCGCGCCGAGATCGAGGCGGCGATGGCGCGCTACCCGGAGCGCCACTCCGCCGCGCTGCCGGCGCTGGCCGCCGCCCAGCGCCTGCACGGCTGGTGCTCGCCCGAGGCGATCGAGCAGGTGGCCTGCGTGATGCGCGTGACCCCGGCCTACCTGAGCTCCGTCGCGAGCTTCTACGACATGTTCGAGCTCGAGCCGGTCGGCCGCCACTCGGTTTATGTCTGCACGAACATCTCCTGCTCGCTGCGCGGCGCGGACGCTCTCTACGACGCGATCGAGGAGGCCGCCGCGGGGGACCGCCAGATCAACCTGCGCCACTTCGAGTGCCTCGGCGCCTGCGACATCGCACCGATGGTCTCCGTCGACCACATCTATTACGGACCGCTCGAGCTCACCGACGCGCCGCGGCTGATCGCGGACCTCCAGGCCGGGCGCGAGCCGATCCCGGACCTCGCGCTCGCGCGGTTGCGAAGCGCCGACCCCGACGCGAACTCCTGATGCGCACCGCCCCGATCCTCCTGCACGACATCGACGAGCCGGGCCTCGCCACACTCGAGGTCTATGAGCGCCGCGGCGGCTATAAGGCGCTGCGCAAGGCGCTCGCGATGGAGCCGTCGGCGGTGCTCGCCGAGCTCGACGCCTCCGGGCTGCGCGGGCGCGGCGGCGCCGGGTTCCCCGCCGGGCGCAAGGCCGCGTTCCTGCCCCAGGGCGACATGGACCGCTACCTGGTGTGCAACGCCGACGAGTCCGAGCCGGGCACCTTCAAGGACCGCGAACTCATGCAGAAGAGCCCGCACATGCTGATCGAGGGGATCATGATCGCGGCGCACGCAGCGCAGACCAACCACGCCTTCATCTACATCCGCGGCGAGTACGAGGCGCAGGCGCGGATCCTCGACCTGGCGCTCGCGGAGGCCGCCGCCGCCGGCTACACCGGCGAGCGCGTCCTCGGCGGCGACTTCTCCTGCTCGCTGGTTCTCCACCGCGGCGCCGGCGCCTACATCTGCGGCGAGGAGACAGGCCTGCTCGACTCGCTCGAGGGCAAGCGCGGCAACCCGCGGCTGAAGCCGCCGTTTCCGGCTATCCAGGGCCTCTACCAGGGCCCGACGCTGATCAACAACGTCGAGACGCTCTCGACGATGCCCCACATCATTGCGATGGGTGGCGCCGAATACGCCAAGCTCGGCGTCAGCGGCTCGGCCGGCACCAAGGTCGTCTCGGTCTCGGGCCACGTGCGCCGGCCCGGCAACTACGAGATCGAGCTCGGGACCCCCTCGCGCGAGATCATCTTCGACCTCGCCGGCGGCCCGCCGGAGGGGCGCGAGGTCAAGCTGTGGTTCCCGGGCGGGTCGAGCTCGCCGGTGCTGACCGCCGCCGACCTCGACGTCCCCTACGACTTCGACTCGCTCGCGAAGGCCGGCACGATGCTCGGATCCGGGGCGATCATCGTCGTCGACGACTCCACGCCGGTGCTCGACGTCGCGCTCAAGCTCGCGAAGTTCTACCGCCACGAGTCCTGCGGCAAGTGCACCCCCTGCCGCGAGGGCACCAACTGGACGGTGCGGATGCTCGAGCGCATCGACGCCGGCGAGGCGACGCCGATGGACCTCGACATCATGTCCTCGGTCCAGGAGCACATCATCGGCAACTGCCTGTGCGTGCTCGGCGACGCGATGGCGATGCCGATCGGCTCGATGATCGTGAAGTTCCGCGGCGAGTTCGAGGCGCACATGCAGTCACGCCAGCTCGCCGGGGCCGGGACCGGGGCGCTCTGATGCCGCGCCCGGCGATCACCATGATCACGCTGTCGGTCGACGGCCGCGAGGTGGAGGTGCCGGAGAACGCGATGCTCGCCGACGCCGCGAAGCTCGCCGACGTCGAGATCCCCGTCTTCTGTTACGAGCCCAAGCTCGGCGCGCCGGTCGGCGCCTGCCGCATGTGCCTGGTCGAGATCGAGGGCATCCCGAAGCTGCAGACCGCCTGCTCGACCGCCGTCAAGGACGGGATGGTCGTGCACACGCGCTCCGAGCGCGCCAGGGTCGCCCAGCAGGCCGTCGTCGAGTTCCTGCTGATCAACCATCCGCTCGACTGTCCCGTCTGCGACAAGGGCGGCGAATGCCCGCTGCAGGACATCACCTTCGGCTGGGGCGGCGGGCACTCCCGCTTCATCGAGCCCAAACGCCACTTCCGCAAGCCGCTCGAGCTCTCACCGCTGATCGCGATCGACCGCGAGCGCTGCATCCTCTGCTACCGCTGCGTGCGCTTCTCGCAGGAGATCTCCGAGGACTACCAGCTGATCCTGCTCGAGCGCGGCGCCCACTCGTTCGTCGCCACCTTCGACGCTCACCCCTACGTCGCGCCGTTCGCCGGCAACATCATCGAGCTGTGCCCGGTTGGCGCGCTGACCTCCCGCGCCTACCGCTTCCGCGCCCGCCCCTGGGAAATCGAGGGCGCAGGCACGCTGTGCACGCTGTGCCCGGCGCAGTGCAACGTCACGCTGACCGTCCGTGACGAGCGCGTGCTGCGGGTCCTCGCGCGCCAGCACCACGACGTCGACGACGGCTGGCTGTGCGACAAGGGCCGCTTCGCCTACCAGGCGGTGCATGCCGACGAGCGCATCACCGCGCCAATGATTCGCGACGGCGGCGAGCTGCGCGAGGTCAGCTGGGAGCGCGCCCTGGAGGAGGCGAGCAGCGCGCTGCGCCGGGCGGGGGCGCGCACCGCCGCCCTGGCCGGCGGCGGCGCGAGCAACGAGGAGGGACTGCTGCTCGGCCGCCTGCTGCGCGACGCGCTGGGTTCTGCGCACCTCGACTCGCGCCCGACCGGGTCCGTCGCGCTCGACGATTGGCGTGCGCTCAGCGCTCCGGCGCTGAGCGCCAGCGTGGCCGACCTCGAGTTCGCCCACGCGGTGCTCGTGCTGGACTGCGAGCCCGTCGACGACGCGCCGATCCTCGAGCTGCGAATCCGCAAGGGCGTGCGCCGCAACAAGGTTTCACTCGCGATCGCGACCGAGCGACCGAGCGCGCTCGATCCAAGCGGTCACCATGTCCGCTTCGCGCCCGGGCGTGGCGCCGAGCTGGCCGGCGCGCTCGCCGCGGCACTGCGCGGCGATGACGCCACGCCTGCGGCCCTGGCCGCAGGCACGAGCGCCGAGGAGGTGGCGGCACTCGCCGCGCTGCTGCGCGACGCCGGCGAGGAGGTGGTCGTCCTCTACGGCGAGCGCCTGCTGGACGGCGGCGGCAGCCGGGCGCTGCTCGAGCTCGCCGACGCGCTGGCTCTCGCAGCGCACCCGGGCGCCGGGCTGATCGGCATCCCCGACGCAGCAAACGGACGCGGGCTGCGAGAGGCCGGGGTGCTGGCGAACGGCGGGCCGGGCCTCGTCGAGGCTGCGCTCGCGGACGGGCGCGACACGCCTGCGATCGCCGAAGGTTTGCGCAGCGGCGAGCTGGTCGCGATCTACCTGCTCGGCGTGGACCCGTTGCGCGACCTTCCCGGCCGCGCCGGCTGGGGGGAGGCCCTCGAGCACGCGAGCACCGTGATCGCCCACGCCGCCTTCCTCACCGACGGCATTCGCGAGCACGCGACGGTCGTGTTCCCGGCCGAGGCGGCGGCGGAGAAGGAGGGAACCGTGACGCACCCCGACGGCCGCGTGCAGCGCCTGCGCCCGGCGATCGCCCGCCAGGGCTCCGTCCGCGCCGAGTGGTCGATCCTCGCCGAGCTCGGCACCCGGCTCGGGGCCGGCCCGCAGCCCGGCAGCGGCGCCGCGGGCA
This sequence comes from uncultured Solirubrobacterales bacterium, assembly GCA_963788385.1. Taxonomy (GTDB): domain Bacteria; phylum Actinomycetota; class Thermoleophilia; order Solirubrobacterales; family Solirubrobacteraceae; genus Palsa-513. Next base: position 41,376 of record CAWBGR010000004.1, on the reverse strand, counting down.
GCGCCGCGCTGTTCGCCGCCGTCCCGATGTACGCCGGCATGACACTCGAGGAGCTCGGCGGCGTCGGCGTGCGCTGGCCCGCGCGCGAGCAGGCGGCGAATCTGCCGGCGCCCTCCCCCGCCGGCGCCGGTGGGCGCCCGCCGGTGACCGAGAGTGGGCCGCGAGCGCCCCTGAAGGCCGGCGGCGCAAAGCTCATCGCGGGCTCATACCGCTCGATCTGGGCGGGACCAGAGGTCGCTGCTTCGCCGGCGCTCGCGTTCCTGCACCCGCGCCAGCGCATCGAGATCGGCGCGGCGGACGCACGCCGGCTCGGTCTCGCCGACGGCGCCGAGATGGCGGTCGCCGACGCGAGCGGAACCCAGATTCGTGCGCGCGTGGCGGTGCGCGACGGCATCGCCGCCGGTAGCGCGTTCCTGCAGCGCGCACTCGCCGGCGACTCCGCCGAGAGCCTGAGCGGCCAGACGGTCGAGATCGTCGCGATCCCGGATCCCCCGCCGCCGCCGCCGCTTCACGCCGAGGGCGCAAGCGAGCGCGAGCAAGCCGACGGCGATCCGGGCGATTCCGTCGATTCGGTCGAGGAGGCCCTCGCATGAGCCTGCCTGCCGGGCGCTCGCGCAAGACGGCCCACGCCCGGGAGCGGCGCGGATGACCCTCGCGCTCGACAGCTACTACGAGCCGTGGTGGATCCAGATCATCAAGTCGCTGCTGATCTTCGGCGTGGCGCTCGGGATCCTGCCGCTGATCATCGTCTACGAGCGAAAGCTGCTCGGCCGCTTCCAGGGCCGCTACGGCCCGAATCGTGTCGGCCCGTTCGGGCTGCTTCAGCCGCTCGCCGAGATCGTCAAGTTCGCGACCAAGGAGGACTCGCGGCCGGTCACCTCGATTGGGCCGCTCTACCTGGCCGCGCCGGTCATCTCGATTCTCACCGCGGTCGCCGCCTTTGCGCTCGTGCCGTTCGGCGACGTGACCAACATCTTTGGCACGCGCGTCGGCCTCTACGGCGTCGACCCCTCGATCGGCCCGCTTTATGTGTTCGCCTTCGGCGCCATCGCCTTCTACGGGCTGATGCTCGGCGGCTGGGCGTCAGGCTCGAAGTACTCCTTCCTCGGCGCGATGCGCGCGGCCGCCCAGCTGATCTCCTACGAGGTCTCCCAGGGCCTCGCGCTGATCGGCGTGATCATCACCGCCGGCAGCCTGTCGCTGACCGCGATCGTCCACGCGCAGGGCGGCATGTGGTACTTCATCCCCCAGTTCATCGGCTTTCTGGTCTTCACGATCGCCAGCTTCGCCGAGACCAACCGCTCTCCGTTCGACCTCGTCGAGGCCGACGCGGAACTGGTCGCCGGCTACTTCACCGAGTACGGCGGCACGCGCATGGTCGCGTTCCTGTTCGCCGAGTACCTGAACATGATGGTCGTCTCCGGCATCGCGGTGACGCTCTTCCTCGGCGGCTGGCTGTTGCCGTTCGGGATCCACCAGCCGACCTGGGTCGACCCGTTCGTCGTGCTCGCCAAGATGATGGTCTTCATCACCTTCTTCATCTGGATCCGCGCGACGCTGCCCCGGCTGCGCTACGACCAGCTGATGAGCTTCGGCTGGAAGATCCTGCTGCCGCTCGCGACGGTCAACACGCTCGTGACCGCGATCATCGTCGTGGCGGTGCACAAATGAGCTGGTCGCCGGGAGAGGATCAGATCACGGTGCAGCGCGCGCCCGAGCCGGGCGCCGCAGGCGGCACCTACCGCGCCTTCGGCGAAACGCTGCGAGGCCTGAAGACGACCCTCGCGCGCGTCGTCGAGGGGGTCCACACAATCCAGTATCCCGAGGAGAAGGTGCCGGTCTACCCGCGTTTTCGCGGCCGCCACAAGCTGCACCGCTTCGAGGACACCGGTCTTGAGAAGTGCGTCGGCTGCTCGCTGTGCGCCGCCGCCTGCCCGTCGGACTGCATCCGCGTCGTCGCCGCCGAAAACACGCCGGGGGCGCGCGTCTCGGCCGGCGAGCGCTACGCCGCGGTCTATGAGATCAACATCAGCCGCTGCATCTTCTGCGGCTACTGCGAGGTCGCCTGCCCGTTCGACGCGATCACGATGGGCCACGACTTCGAGATGTCGGACTACAACCGCTCGGATCTGATCTTCACCAAGGAGATGCTGCTCGCCGAGCCGATCGAGGCGACGCCGCTGCGCACCGAGGGCGAGTGAGCTGGAGCTGAACTGATGTCCGCTGTCATCTTCTTCATCGCCGCGATCGGCGCGATCACCGGAGCGATCGGCGTGATCGTGCTCTCGAACCCGTTCTACAGCGTGCTCGCGCTGGTCGGTCACCTGATCTCGCTGGCGGCGCTGTTTCTGCTGTTGCGGGCCGAGTTCGTCGCCGCCGCGCAGGTCGTCGTCTACGCCGGCGCGGTGATGGTGCTCTACGTGTTCGTCGTCTCCTACGTCGGCAATGACGCCATGCCGGTCGGCCAGGGACCGACCCGCGCCGCGACGCTCGGCGCGTTCGCCTGCGGCATCGCACTGGTGATCGAGCTGTTCATCGCCGTGCTGGGCTCGGGCCTGCAGGCGATCGGGCACGACGGGGCGCCCTACGCCGCCGGCTTTGGGACCCCCGAGGCGATCGGCAAGCTGCTGCTGACGCGCTTCCTCGCCCCGTTCGAGATCGCCTCCTACCTGCTGCTGGTGGCCGCGGTCGGAGCGGTCACGCTCGCACGCCGCCGCCACGGCCTCGACGAGGGTGTCGAGGGCGATCCGCCGACGATCAGCGTGATGGACCTGCTGCGCCCGCGCCCGCTCGGGACCGGCACGATGGCCGAGGCGGGCGGGCGCGTGGAGGTCGGCGAGCCATGACCATCGGCTGGTATCTGGCGGTCAGCGCGCTGATCTTCGCGATCGGCGCCGGCGGGGTGCTGGTGCGCCGCAACCCGCTCGTGATCCTGCTCTGCCTGGAGCTGATGCTGAACGCCGCCAACCTCGCGCTGATCGGCTTCTCACGCATGTGGGGCAACGGCGACGGCCAGGTGTTCGCGCTGATCGTGATGGTCGTCGCGGCCTGCGAGGTCACGGTCGGGCTCGGCCTGATCGTGGCGATGCACCGCCGCCGCCTGCCGATCGACGTGGACGCGATGCGGGAGCTGCAGGGATGAGCGCCACCACCGCCGCGTGGCTGGTGCTCGCGGCGCCGCTGGCCGGCACGCTGATAGTCGCCGCGCTCTTCAACCGGCTGGCGGGCCGCGCGGCGGGCTGGATCGGCACCGCCGCGATCGCGATCTCGTTCGTCTTTGCGCTGATCACGCTGTTGAAGCTCCAGCAGCAGGCTCCCGGCCACCGCGAGCTGACCTCGACGCTGTGGACGATCGCCGCCACGACCGGCGTCGATGCCCGCGCGACGATCCTTGTCGACCCGCTCTCGGTGCTGATGATCTGCGTCGTCGCCGGCGTCTCGACGCTGATCCATCTCTACTCGATCAGCTACCTGCAGGGCGACCGCGGCTATTCGCGCTTCTTCGCCTACCTGAACTTCTTCGTCTTCTCGATGCTGCTGCTGGTGCTGGCTGGGAACTTCGTCTTGCTGATCGTCGGCTGGGCGTTCGTCGGCGCCGCCTCCTACATGCTGATCAGCTTCTGGTACCGGCGCACGACCGCCACGAGCGCCGGGATCAAGGCGTTCGTGATCAACGTGCTCGGCGACATCGGGCTGGTGCTCGGGAGCTTCTTCATCTTCCGCCACACCCGCACCTTCGACCTGCTCGGGAGCTTCCATGCCGCACCGCACGTGTTCGCCTCCGGCAACGGCGATCTGACCGCGGGCTGCCTGCTGCTGCTGGTCGGTGCGTTCGCCAAGTCCGCCCAGATCCCGCTGCACACCTGGCTCGCGGACGCGATGGAGGGCCCGACTCCGGTCAGCGCCCTGATCCATGCCGCCACGATGGTCACCGCGGGCGTGTACCTGATCGCCCGGATGCACCCGCTCTTCCAGCTCGCCCCGGCGGCCGGCGACGTGGGCGCGATCGTCGGCGCGCTGACGCTGCTGATCGCCGGCACGATCGGCCTGGCCGCGACGGACCTCAAGCGCGTCATCGCCTACTCGACGATGTCGCAGATCGGCTACATGATCATGGGCGTCTCGGTCGGCGCCTACGCCGCAGGGCTGTTCCACCTGATGACCCACGCCTTCTTCAAGGCGCTTCTGTTCATGGCCGCCGGCTCGGTGATCTCGGCGATGGGCGGGAGTCAGTCGCTTGACCGGATGTCGGGGCTGCGCCGCGCGCTGCCGTTCACCTTCGGCTGCTTCCTGATCGGCGGCCTTGCGCTGACCGGCGTGCCGCCGTTCAGCGGCTTCTTCTCGAAGGACTCGATCCTGCTGTTCGTCGCCGGGCGCGGCGGCTGGCACTGGGCGCTGTATGTCGCCGGCTACCTCGGCGCGTTCCTGACCGGCGTCTACACGTTCCGCATGATCTTCCGCGCGTTCCTCGGCGAGCCGTGTCCCGAGGCGCTCGAGCTGATCGAGCACGGCCATCTCTTCCACGCCGCAGTGCCGACGAACCCCGCCAACGGCGAGGTCGAGGACACCGACGTCGGCTTCCCGGGGCCCGACCACGTGATCGCCGAGCGCGCAATCCCGATGCGTGTGGCGATGGGAACCCTGGCGGCACTCGCGATCGTCGGCGGCATCGTCTCGATCCCCAACACGACCCGCTGGCTGGACAACTTCCTGGCGCCGACCTTCGCCGACTCGACGATCGCCGTGCACCCCTCCAACGGCCTGCTCTACTTCGGCCTGATCCTCGGCACGGTGGTTTCGCTGGCCGCGATCGCGACGGCCTACGTGGTCTGGGTCGCGAAGCCGGCCCTGGCGCCGGCGATCGCCGCTCGCCTGCGCCCGCTGACCACCCTGTTCGAGCACCGCTGGTACTTCGACGAGCTGATCGACGCCGCGGTCGTGCGACCGGGCGCCTGGTTCGGCCGCTTCGCTCAGAACACCTTCGAGCGGGTCTTCGTCAACGGGCTGCTGATCGGCGGCTCAACCGGCCTGGTGCGCGCCGCCTCGGCGCTGGTGCGTGCAACGCAGAGCGGCATCCTGCGCGTCTATGCCGGCCTGATGCTCGTCGGGATCGCCGGCGTCGGCCTCTACTTCCTGCTGCAGAGTTGAGGCGCTGATGCTCTCCCTCGTGATCTGGCTTCCCGCCGCGGCCGCGCTGATCGGAGCGATCGCCGGCGGGCGGCGCACGCCGGGCGCGCTGGCGCTGGCAGGCTCGCTGGCCTCGCTGGGCTTGGCCATCGCGCTGATTGCCGGCTGGAGCGACAGCGGGGCGCTCACGCACGTGACCGACATCGTCTGGATCCGCTCGCTCGGCATCCACTACAAGCTCGGCCTGGACGGGCTCAACCTGTTCCTCATCGCGCTGACGACGTTTGTCTTCTCGGGCGCGCTGATCGCCGCAAATATGCGCGAGTGGCCGCGCACGGAGCTCTTCTACCTGCTGCTCGGCATCGCCCAGAGCGCCGTGCTCGGCGCCTTCCTCGCCCAGGACCTCGCGCTGTTCGTGGGCTTCTTCGACCTGATGCTGATCCCGTTCTACCTGCTGACCGGGATCTACGGCGGGCCCGGCCGCGTTCTCGCCACGACCAAGCTCGTGATCTACACCTTCGTCGGCTCGCTGCTGATGCTCGCGGGCGCGGTCGCGCTGGCGGTGCTCGCCGCCCAGCACAGCGGACAGCCGCTCAACTTCACCTACTCGGCCCTGCGCGCGGCGCCGCTCGGCGGCGGCACGCAGGACTGGATCTTCCTGCTGTTCGCCGCCGCGTTCCTCGTCAAGATGCCGGCCTTCCCGCTGCACGGCTGGATGCCCGACGGTTACCGCGAGATGCCGATCGAGGTGCTCGCGATCTTCAGCAGCGTGCTCTCGAAGGTCGGCGCCTACGGCTTCCTGGCGATCGTTCTGCCGATTCTGCCCCATGCCAGCGCGCACTTCCAGACGCTGCTGCTCCTGATCGGGCTGGCCTCGATCCTCTACGGCTCGGCGATGGCCTTCACGCAGACCAACGCCCGGCTGATCGTCGGCTACTCCTCGGTCGCCCAGCTCGGCTTCATCACGATGGGGATCTTTGCGCTGGCGCCGCAGGGCGCGCAGGGCGCGGTCCTGCAGATGGTCAACCACGGCATCGTCGTCGCCCCGCTCTTCATCATCGTCGGGCTGCTCGCGGCACGCGCCGGCGGCTCGGAGGACATCCGCGACATGGGCGGCATCGCGATGCGCGCGCCGATCCTTGCGACGCTGTTTCTGATCGTCACCTTCGCGACCCTCGCGATGCCCGGCTCGGGCAACTTCATCGGCGAGATCCTGATCCTGCTCGGGCTGTTCAAGACGAAGATGGTCTTCTCGATCATCGCCTTCACCGGCGTGCTGATGGCGAGCGTCTACATGCTGCGCGCGTTCATCCGCACGATGCACAACCGCGCCGGCCCGGAGGTCGTCTCGCGCGAGCTGCGCTGGCGTGACGCGCTCGTGCTCGTCCCGTTCGTCGGCGCGATCATGCTGTTCGCGATCTACCCCCAGATCGAGCTGTCGCGCGCGCAAACGTCGGTCACCTCCTCGATCGCAGCCGCTGCCGCCACCGCGGCGCCGGCGAGCACCCCGGTGGCCAACCGATGAAGGCCGTCGCCCGGATCGCGGCGCACGGCCGTCACGCGCTGCTCGCGGCGGTCGCGCACCCGCACGGACCCCACATCAACTACGCGGCGATCTCGCCGCTGGAGGCGCTGCTCGGCGGCTCTGTGATCGTCCTGATCGTCGGCCTGCTGCGATCGCGCTTCGCGCGCGAGCAGCTCGTTCCCGCGCTCACGCTGGTGGCGCTCGCGGCGACGATCGCGCTCACCGCCTGGCAGTGGAACGATCACGTCTCCGCGATCTCGGGCGCACTCGCGGTCGATGATCTCGCGCTCGCGCTGACGATCGTGTTCGCCGCCGCCGGCGCCGCCGCGGTGATCCTGTCATGGCGTGCGCAGGCGCCGCGCGAGTCGGCGCACGGCGAATACCACGCGCTGCTTCTGGCATCGATCGCCGGCATGGCGATCCTCGTCGCCGCCCAGAACCTTGTCACGCTGTTCATCGGCATCGAGCTGCTCTCGATCCCCCTGTATGTGCTGTGCGCGGCGGAGATGCACCGCGCCTCCTCGCTCGAGTCGGGCTTGAAGTACCTGATCATCGGCTCGGTCGGCTCGGCGACGCTGCTCTACGGCCTGGCGCTGCTCTACGGCGCCACAGGCTCGACCGACTTCTCCGCGATCGCGTCCTCGATCGCCGCGGGACACAGCTCCGACGTGCTGCTGCTGACCGGCGTGGCGCTGGTGCTGGTCGGCCTCTGCTTCAAGGCCTCCGTCGCGCCGTTTCACCAGTGGACCCCCGACGTCTACGAGGGTGCGCCAACGCCGATCACCGCGTTCATGGCGGTCGCGACCAAGGCCGCCGCTTTCGGCGTCCTTTTGCGGATGTTCGATGTCGCGCTGATCGCCGAGAACCTCGACTGGGGCCCGGCTCTCGCAACGCTCGCGACGATCACGATCATCGTCGGCAACGTCGGCGCGCTCGGCCAGTCTTCGCTGAAGCGGATGCTCGCCTACTCGTCCGTCGCGCAGGCCGGCTACATCATGGGCGGCGTCGTCGTGTCAACCCGGCTCGGCGCCTCGGCGACGATCTTCTACCTGATCGTCTACCTGCTGATGAACATCGCCGCCTTCGCGGTGATCATCGCGCGTGAGCGCGAGACCCACCACGGCGATGACATCGACGCGGTCGCCGGGCTCGGCGCCGAGCGCCCGGTGCTCGCCTGGCCGCTGACGATCGCGATGCTCTCACTCGCCGGCATCCCGGCGACAGCCGGTTTCATCGGCAAGGTCTACCTGATCGAGGCGCTGGTCAACGGCAACTACACCTGGCTGGGGGTCGTGATCGTCGTCGGCTCGATGATCTCGCTCGGCTACTACCTGCGCGTGATCGCGGCGATCTGGATGCGCGAGGCGCCGGCCGAGGTGCGCCCGACCGCAAACGGGCGCCCGGTGCTCGCCGGCGGGTCCAGCGAAGCCGACGCCGTCAAGCGCACCGACCTCGAGGTCGCGCTCGTGGCACTCGCGTTCGCCGCCGCGACGATCTTCTTCGGCATCGTGCCGCAGCCGCTGTTCGACTTCGCAAACCACGCCGCGGCGTCGCTGACAAGCTTTCTCTAGGGGCTGTCCCGGCAGGGATCGTGGGTCCGGGGTGGTCGTGGACCGAGCGGGCCAAGGACGCAGTGCGAAGCCCTGGCCTGCGGCCAAGGCGAGCGCGAGGACGACGGATCCGCGACGTGGCCACGGCCGCATCCGGGCGTGCGACGCCCTGCCCGGACAGCCCCTCAGGGCTTCGCCCCGGCTCCCGCCGGGTGCTCCGCCGGGGGGTGTTCGCCGCGGGGCGGCTGCGCTCCGCGCGCCCGAGTCGACGGACGCGCGAGCTCGAAATCCGACTTGACGTGGCGGATTTTTGGGTTAGCGTGCGAGGCCTCGCGCGCCGGCGCGGCTCGGACCCTCTAGGGAAGGTGTCAAGCGATGCTCGGTCTTGCCCGCTGGTGCATGGCTCACCGCCGTCGCGTCGTCGTGGCGTGGGTCGCCGTGGCGATCGTCACGACCGTCGTGGCCCACGCCGTCGGGCCCAACTACGTCTCCGTCTTCAGTCTCCCGGGGACCGACTCCCAGCGCGCCCACGACCTGCTGACGAAGGACTTCCCGGTGCAGAGCGGCGACGCCGACGCGATCGTGTTCCACGTCTCGAGCGGGACGATCGACTCGCCGGCGGTGCGCTCCGCGATCACGCCGCTTCTCGCGCGGGTGAGCACGCTGCCGCATGTCGCCGGGGTCGTCAGCCCCTACAGCGCCCTTGGCGCCGTCCAGGTTTCGCGCAACCGGATGACGGCGTTTGCGACCGTCGACTACGACAAGCCCGCGAACTCGCTCGCGCCCGCCGCCGGCAAGCCGCTGCTGGCCGCGGTCAAGGCGGTGCACCAAGCGGGGCTCACAGTCGCTGCGGGCGGGCAGGTCGTGGAGGCAGCGGAGGGGTTCAGCGTCGGTCCCGCCACCGAGGTCGGCGTCCTCGCGGCGCTCGTCATCCTGCTTTTGACGTTCGGCTCGCTCGCCGCGGCGGGGATGCCGCTGATCACCGCCGGGCTGGGCCTGATCACCGGCGTCGCGGTGATCGGCCTCGCCACCCGGGTGACGAACATGGCGAACGTCTCGCCCGACCTGGCGCTGATGATCGGCCTCGGCGTCGGGATCGACTACGCGCTGTTCATCGTCACGCGCTTTCGCGAGGACTACCTCGCGACCGGCGACCTGGAGCTTTCCCTGGTCGAAGCTATGGACACCTCCGGGCGGGCGATCCTGCTCGCCGGGGCAACCGTCGTGATCGCGCTGCTCGGCATGTTCGCGACCGGCGTCGCGTTCATGTACGGCCTCGCGATCGCGGCCGTGATCGCGGTGCTGCTCGTGCTGTTTGCGTCGCTGACGTTGCTGCCGGCGCTGCTGTCGCGCTTCGGCCCGCGGCTCGTGCGCGCGCGCGGCGCCGGCAGGCGGTCACGGCGGGGCGCCGCTGCGGCGAGCCCTGTGAGCGCCGAGGTGGCGGCGCCGGCGCCGGCGCGCTCGCTGTGGCGGAGCTGGAGCGCCGTCGTGGCGGCACGCCCGTGGCCGCTGGCGATCGCCTCGCTCGCCGTTATGGTCGCGCTGCTGATCCCGGTGTTCGCGATGCGCCTGGACTCGAGCGACGCCGGCAACGACCCGTCCGCCACCACCTCACGCCACGCGTTCGACCTGCTCGCCCAGGGGTTCGGACCCGGCTTTAACGGGCCGCTGCTGCTCGTCGCGCAACTGCCCGGTCAGGCCGGCGAGGCGGCGCTGCCGGCGCTGCGAACGCTCCTGGCCTCGACGCCCGGGGTCGTCGCGGTCACCGCGCCGCGGATCGCGCCAGCGGGGGGCATCGCCGTGCTCGAGGCCTATCCGGACTCCGCACCGCAGGCGGTCGCGACGACCAACCTGGTCAACCACCTGCGTCACGACGTGCTGCCGGCGTTTGCCCGCCGCAGCGGCGTGGCGGTCCTGGTCGGGGGCTTCACAGCTGGCTCGATCGACTTCTCGCACGTGCTGGCAGGCAAGCTGCCGCTGTTCTTCGCGATTGTGATCGCGCTGTCGGCGCTGCTCCTGTTCCTCATCTTCCGCTCGATCGTGATCCCGATTCAGGCTGCCGTCATGAACCTGCTGACGATCGGCGCCGCACTCGGTGTGACAGTCGCCGTGTTCCAGGACGGCGTGCTGGCGAGCCTGTTCGGCGTGCAGAAGGGACCGATCGAGGCGTGGATTCCGGTGATCATGTTCGCGGTCGTCTTCGGTCTGTCAATGGACTACGAGGTGTTCCTCATCTCGCGTGTCCGCGAGCGGTGGATTCTGCTGCGCGACTCCTCCGCGGCCGTCGGCGACGGGATCGCCCTGACCGGGCGCGTGATCACCGCGGCGGCGGCGATCATGGTCTGCGTGTTCCTCTCGTTCACGCTGGGCGACGAGCGCACGCTCAAGGAGTTCGGCTTCGGACTCGCGGTGGCCGTGTTCCTCGACGCGCTCGTCGTGCGCTGCGTGCTGCTGCCGGCTGTGCTCGAGCTGCTCGGCCCGGTCACGTGGCGCCTGCCGCGCCGGCTCGACCACCTGCTGCCCCACATCAATATCGAGGGCTCCACGGCCCGCTCGCACCGCCACGGCGGGGATCTCGCACCCGGCGAGGTTGAGGTTGCGCCGGCGCAACCCGAATCGGCGCAGACGTGACCGCGCAGCCGTGAGCGAGGGTGGGCTGCACGTGGTGTTCGGAGCCGGCCAGGTCGGGCGTGCGCTGAGCGCGCGCCTGGCCGGACTCGGGCTCGGCGTGCGGGTGGTCTCGCGGCAGCGACCGGCCGGGCTGGCTGACGGCGTCGATTGGCGCTCGGCGGACGCGAGCGACCCCGACGCGGCCACGGCCGCGGCGAAGGACGCCTCGGTCGTCTACCAATGCCTCAACGCTCCCTACACCGACTGGCCAAAGCTCTTCCCGCCCCTCCAGCGCGGCGTGCTGAGCGCGGCGGAGCGCAGCGGCGCGCTGCTTGTGAGCCTCGAGAACCTCTACGCCTATGGCCCGACCGGGGGCAGGCCGATGACCGAGGATATGCCGCTCGCGGCGACGAGCGTCAAGGGCGCCACGCGGGCCGCCATGACCGGGGAGCTGCTGACCGCAGCGCAAGCCGGTCGCGTCCGGATCGCGATCGGACGCGCGTCGGACTTCTTCGGCCCGGGCGTGACCGAGACCTCGCTCGGCGAGCGGGTCTTCGGCAATGCGGTGCGCGGCCGCCGCGCCGATTTCATCGGCGACCCGGACCTGCCGCATACCTACAGCTACGTGCCCGACGTCGCGGCGGGCCTTGCCACCCTCGGCAGCGACGAGCGCGCGGTCGGCGCCGTCTGGCACCTGCCGGGTCCGGCGACCGCGACGACACGCCAGGTGCTGGAGCTGATCGCCGGCGAGGTCGGACACCCGGTCGCGGTCCGCTCGGTGCCGAAGCTCGTCCTGCGCGCGCTCGGGCTGGTCAACCCGCTGATGCGCGGCCTGGCCGAGATGGCGTATGAGTTCGAGGAGCCCTTCGTGCTCGACACGTCCAAGTACGAGTCCACGTTCGGCTCCGCCGCCACCCCCCTGCGCACGGCCGTCGCGGCGACGGTCGCGTGGTACGCCGGTCGTGCCGGCGCCGCCGGCGGGCCGCCGTAAGCCCCGGCCCCGTGAGCCGCGCCGGCGCCGGGCGCGGCGACGACGCCACCGCCGGCTTCCGGGCGTTCTTCAACTCCGCCACCAGCGAATGGATCGAATACACCGCCGTCGGTGCGGACGGCGGCGAGGATCTCGTGCGCTTCAACTGGCGCAGCCTGCCGGGCGGCGCGATCACCGAGCACCTCCACCCCCACCAGGAGGAACGCTTCATCATCACGGCGGGAGCGGCCAGCTTCACGTTGGACGGCGACGCCCGCGTGGTCGCAGCGGGCGAGACGCTCGTCGTGCCCGCCGGCGTTCGCCACTCCGAGCTCAACGCCGGACCGGTCGAGGTCGCGGGCATCGTCGAGCTGCGCCCGGGGCTGCACACCAAGGAGATGCACGAGGCCTTCGCCGGTCTCGCCGCCGAGGGCCGCACAACTGCCCGGGGCGCACCGCGCAACCCGCTCCAGCTCGGGGCCACCTGCTGGCATTTCCGCCGCGAAACCCGCGCCACGGTGCCGGCGCTGTGGCTGCAGAACCTGGTCCTGCCGCCACTTTGGGCGCTCGCGAAGATCTTTGGCGTGCGTCCGTATCAGGCTCGCTGGGACAGCCGGATCTCGGCGCCTGGCGCAGCTGACTAGGCGGCCGGCGGCCGCCCCGCGCCTGCCCACCCAGCCGCACGCCCCGGCGCCCCAGGGCCGCGGCGCAGCCCGGGCCGCCAAGGGCCCTTGGCCACGGGGGGGCCGGGGCCGCAGCACCCCGTGCGGCCAGCTCCGGGCCGCAGGGGGCCTGCGACAGGCGCTGCCGCAGCGCCGTCCGGCCTGACATGCTCCCGCCATGCGGCGCATCGGGCTATTGGGAGGCATGAGCTGGGAGTCCTCCGCCGAGTACTACCGCCTGATCAACGAAGACGTCCGCGCGCGCCTCGGCGGTCTGCATTCGGCCGACTGCGTCCTGCGCTCGGTCGATTTCGCCGAGATCGAAGCCCGCCAGCGAGCCGGGGCGTGGGAGCAGGCCGGCGAGCAGCTCGCCGCCGAGGCGCGCTCCCTCGCCGCCGCCGGGGCCGAGTTGCTGGTGCTCTGCACCAACACGATGCACAAGGTCGCCGACGCGATCAGTGCCGGCGCCCCGATCCCGCTGGTGCACATCGCCGACGCCACCGCCGACGCCGTTGCGGCCGCCGGCATCTCCACGATCGGGCTGCTGGGAACCGCCTACACGATGGAGGAGGATTTCTACCTCGGACGGCTGCGCGAACGCCACGGCCTCGATGTGCACGTGCCCGACGACGAGGGCCGCCGCGCGGTGCACCGCATCATCTACGACGAGCTGTGCCTCGGAATCGTCAGCGCGAGCTCACGCGAGCTCTACCGCGCCGCGATCGTCGATCTCGTGCGCCACGGCGCACAGGCCGTCGTACTCGGGTGCACCGAGATCGGCCTGCTGATCGGGCCCGGCGACGCCGACGTCCCGATCTTCGACACGACACGCCTGCACGCGCGGCGCGCTGTCGATCTCGCACTGCAGAGCGACTAGCCGAACCAGGCCGCAGCGCTTCCGGCGCGTGTGCGCGGCCCAGCAGGCGTCCGTCAGGCGTGAGCCGCAACCTCGCGCACCTCGATTCCCGCCAGGGTGACGCCGGCAGGAACGCCGGCAGTGGCCTGCCCGGCCATCGCCTTGGCGTTCTCTTCGGTGTCGAACACGAAGAACGAAAGTGCGTCGTCGTCCTTCGTGGTCCAATACCCGGCAACGAATCCGGGGGCCTGCGATACCCGTGGCACGAGTTGCTCGTGCAGCGCCTTCTCCGCGGCATCTGAATCGTTGATGGTGAGGTTGACGACGACTGCGTACATGGCGTGCCTTTCTGGTTGCTTGGTCAGCGACGGCCGCGCCCTGCGGGCCGTCGGTGTTGGGAGGGACTGGGCCTGATCGCGCGCGCCCGCTCAGCCGACTGTGACCGCGCTCGCGAGTCTCGCGGCTGATTGCGGGTCATGAGAGGGCAGGTAAACCGTCGGGTGCGCGGCGCAGTGAGCCAGGATCATTTCCATGGTCGCGATGTGGGTTGCGGCGTTTGGAGCGACCGCGTCGGCCCGCCGCGCATGCAGCTGCTCGAGCGAGTCCGTCGCGTCGCCGGCCAACATCACGTGGCGACCCGAGTCATCGACGCAGATCACCGATATGTGGCCGGGAGTGTGCCCCGGCGTGCCAACGGCAACGATCCGCTGGTCGCCGCTGAGCGCGTGGCTGCGTTTGAACGCACCGAACGGACCGTCGTCGAGTGAGAACCCTTCGGGCGCGAACCCGGACGGCAGTGGCTGGCGCAGGACGCGACGCATCATCCGCGAGAACGGAGCAGCGACGTAGCGCAGCTCCTCCCCGTGGCTGAGTACACGCCCGCGGACGTGGACGAGCCCGTCGATATGGTCGCCGTGGGCGTGGGTGAGTATGACCTCGGAGACATCGTCGACATTCAGGCCCGCCGCGGCCATCGCGGCGGGAAGCTCCTGCTCGGGGGTCACTTCCATTTTCGCGAACACCACGTTGCGGGCCGCAGCCGTCTCGCCGGTGTCCACGAGGCGGAGAACCCCCTCGTGCTCGATCGCCCAGACGTAGATCGGCAGCGGGTCCGACCAGGCGCTGGGCATGAACAGGCCCAGCTGCCGGCGCGGCCCGCGGCCGGGGTAAAGGAAACTGTGCTTGACCCGCACGGAGCCGGTCTGGATGGCATGGATTTTCATTTCGATCCGTCCTTGCTTGTTGGAGGCTTTGTGGCGCGCTGGGGAGTCGATCCGAAGCCGCGCAGGATCAACTCGACGACGCCTTGCGCGAGCCGCTCGTCGATCGGCCCGCCGGTGATCAGCAGGCGGTAGAACACAGGACCGGCGAGAACATCGAGCGCGAGTTCGACGTCGAGTCCGCGGCGCAGATCGCCGCGCCGCACGCCGCGTTCGAAGACGGTCCGCAGCGCCGCCCGCCGGCCGGTGAGGAACCGATCTCGGGCAATCAGCGCCAGCGCCGGGTTACGGCTCATCTCATCGACCAGCGTTGGCATCAGCCGGGCCGCGAGAGAGCCGCTGTAAAGCTCCACGGTTTGTCGCATGAGCGCCAACAGATCGGTACGCGTCGACCCGCTGTCGGGGATCTCGATCTCGCTCACGAGCGAGCCGACGGCGTCCGTGACCAACTCGTCCTTCGAGCGATAGCGACGGTAGATCGTCGCCTTGCCGACGCCGGCGCGCTCAGCAACGTCGTCCATACGTACCGCGGGCACGCCGCGCTCGGCCATCAACTCCAGGGCCGCGGCGACGATCGCCGCGCCCGCCCTGGCATCTCTCGGCCTGCCAACAGCCCTCGACTGTGAAGAATCGTTGCTCATCTTGCTCGGTGCCTCAGCCGCTCCGTCGTGGTCGAATTACGTGCCTGACCGGTTCCGTAATAAACCCTAGCACAGTTTCGAGACTTTGTGGTTTCGTTATGCCAAAGTGGCGACTCGGGCCGCGTGCGGCGCAGCACTCGGCGCTGCGGCGCCAAGACAGTGCCGGTGACGCGCCACTGGTGCTAATCCGGTTCGACGATCTCGGCGCTCGCGTCGTCATAGACGACAACGCCGCCGTGGCGCAGCGTCGCAGCCGCACGATCGGCGCCGCACAGCAGCGCGGTCTTGGCCAGAACCTCGGCCTCGACGGCGGTCGGAGCGCTGGCGGTCACCTGGACGACGCCCGTGAACGCCGGGCGCCCCGTGGCCGGGTCGAGCAGGTGGTGAGCGGGCCGGCCGTCGGCGTCGAGCCAGCTGCGCCTGCCGATCCCGCTTGTCGCAACCGCTCCCTCGCTGAGCTCGAGCGTATGCAGGATCGACTCATCGAACGGGCTCGCGACGCGCACAGGGCGTGGCAGTCCGGCCGTCCCGCCGACGCGGATGTCGCCACCGCAGTCCAGCGCGAAGCTCTCGTGCAGCCCGAGCACCGCGGCGAGAATGTCGCCGAACAGGCCCTTGGCGATGCCGCCGCTGTCGAATCGAAGTCCCGGCGGGCGCCTCACCACCCGGGCACGAACGTCCACCGACACTTCGCTGAGGCCCGCTCGCGGGCTGCGGCCGGCGGCGGCACGCGGCGGCGCGGCCGCGAGCGCCGCTGCGAGCGACGCGGTGCCCGGCTCGAGGTGCTCCGCGTAGCCGGCGCGTTCGATCTCGGCGACGAGCGTCCCGTCGACCAGGCCCCCGCTGCTGCGTTTCGCTTCGAGGATTGCATCGATCAGTCGCGCCATCACGGCGCTCACCGGCACCGCCTCGCGCGGGTCCCGGTTCAGCTGCGAGAGCTCGCTGTCGGCCTCAAAGCGCGAGAACTGCCGGTGCCAATCCTCCAGGCGTCGTCTTGCGAGCGCGGCGGCGGCCGGCGCCGCGCCGCCTGGGCCCGGCCCCATCACGATGACCGACGCACTGCCACCAAAGCATGGAAAGGTCTCGATCGCCTCGGAGTCCGCCATGGCGCCGCCAACTCTAGAGCCGCCGCGCCCCCACAATCCGCCCCCCAGCGGATTCTCAGGCGCCGCCAAGGGCCCGCAAAGGCGGCGGGCCCACACTGCTTGCATGCAGACCAGCGACTCACCTCGCACCCCGCGCCGCTCGCCTGACGCCGCCCGCATCCTGGCGGCAAGGGTGCGGCGCACAAAGGTGCTGCGCCGCCGCGTCGCCGCGGTGGCGCTGATCCTGCTGGTCTGTATGTGGGCCACCGTGTTCGGACTTGGCAGCCTCGGCGCCACCGCAACCAAGAGCGGCGTGACCGCCACCCTCGCCGACGTGCGGACCAAGGAAAAGGCCGCCGCGAGCAAGAGCGCCGCAACGCGGCCCGCAGCCAGGACGACCGCCTCGCCCAGCGCGCACACGGCGTCCGCGAACACCGCGAGCGCCGCTGCGACCGCGACGACGAGCCAAGCGACGACCGCCTCGAGCTCGGCCGGCGACACCTCCACCGCCGACTCGAGCGTGACGGCGGTCACAACGAGCCAGTCCTAGCCGATGGCCGCCCTCGCCGCAGCTTCCGGCTCACACGTGTTCTGGATCACGAGCCGCGCAGCGGGGCTGGTGGCGTTGATCCTGGCGAGCGGGTCGGTCGGTCTCGGGGTGTCGATGAGCGGCCGCCTGGTGAAGGGCCGCGGCCCGGATCTGCGCGTCCTGCACGAAGCGCTGTCGATCGCAGCGATGGCCGCGATCGCGCTGCACGCCGTGGCACTGCTCGGCGACAGCTACTTTCATCCGAGCATCGCGGACCTGACCATTCCTTTCGTACGCGACTACAAGCAGCCCTACATGGCGCTCGGGATCATCGCCGGCTGGGGGTTGGTCGCACTCGGCCTGTCCTTCTACGCGCGCACGCGCATCGGCATCGCCCGCTGGCGAGTTCTGCACCGCTTCACGGCCCTGGCCTGGATCCTCGGCGTGGTCCATGCGCTCGGTGAGGGGACCGACTCGGGGCGGGCCTGGTTCCTCGCGATCACGGCGATCGCGGTCATCCCGACCCTCGCACTCGTTTTCGCCCGCCTCGCGCGACCGCGCCGCAAGGTGTCGGCGGCCGGGGCGGCCAGGGCCGCCAGGGCCTCGGGCTAGTCGCATCTTCCGCGCTTGCGAGGGCATCCTCCGGCGATGTTTGGCCGGGGTGGCTGGATTTGGGTCAGGTCGAAAACGGCCCGGTCGCCACTGGCCCGCGGATCGCCCCGGTGAGGTGTCCGGCCCTCTCGCTACCTTCGCTGACCCGTGCACGAGACCTCGCCCACCGTTCACCTGATTGCGCGTCCGTCGATCGACCTCGACGGTATGCGCGACTATCTCGCGGATGTGGGCGGCGCCAGCTGGCTTGCGCGGCGGATCGAGGAGGCTGACGGCGCCCCCAACGGCGGCGAGCTGCTGGTCGAGTTCGGCGGCCGCGCCTGCTATCGCAGCTGGGAGCCCGGGCTGAACGTCAACGTGACCCGCGTCCGCGCGGACCGCGGCGAGTACTTCGAGAACCTGCTGCGCAGCGCCCACGGGAGCGTGCTCGAGCACGCGAACTACAGCTTCGCGCTGCGCAACGTCTCGCGCGTCTTCACGCACGAGCTCGTGCGCCACCGCGCCGGCTCCGCGTTCAGCCAGGAGAGCCTGCGCTACGTGCGCCTCACCGACATCGGCTTCCGCGTGCCGCCGGCGCTCGAGCCGCTGCGCGCGCAGGTGCTGGCGATCGTCGAGCAGCTCGAGGAGTTTCAGCGCGACGCGGCCGAGCAGCTCGGCATCGACGACGAGGGTGTCCCCTTCCATGTGAAGAAGGAGGTCACCTCGGCGTTGCGCCGCCTAGCGCCGATTGGGCTCTCGACCGACATCATCTGGAGCGCGAATCTGCGAACGCTGCGGCACGTGATTCAAATGCGCACCGCGGAGGGCGCCGAGGAGGAACTGCGCGGCGTGTTCGACGAGGTGGCTCGCGTGATGATGCGCGAGGCTCCGCTGATCTTCCAGGACTTCGAGCGCAGCGACGACGGCTGCTGGGAGCCTCGCTACCACAAGGTCTGAGCCCGGGCCGGGCGCCGCGAAGCGCCCGGCCCGCGAGCTCAGATGCTGTTCACTCCTCGTCGCCCCCGACGGCGATCGCCTCGCCGAGGCGCGCCACGACGTCCGGGTCGCGGAGCGTCGTGACATCGCCGAGCGCACGGCCTTCGGCGATGTCGCGCAGCAAACGGCGCATGATCTTGCCCGAGCGCGTCTTCGGCAGATCGTCGGCCCAGATGATCCGCTTCGGTCGCGCGAACTTGCCGATCCGCTCGGCGACCGTGCCGCGGATCCCCTCCTCGAGCTCCTCGGTCCCCTCCGTCGTGCCCTGCAGCGTGACGAAGGCGCAGATCGCCTGCCCGGTCTGCTCGTCGGACTGGCCGATCACCGCCGCCTCGGCGACCGCCTCGTGGGCGACGATCGCGGACTCGACCTCCGCCGTGGAGAGCCGGTGGCCGGAGACGTTGACCACGTCGTCGATGCGCCCGATGATCCAGAAATAGCCGTCCT
The DNA here is from genome assembly GCA_963788385.1 of uncultured Solirubrobacterales bacterium. Lineage (GTDB taxonomy): Bacteria > Actinomycetota > Thermoleophilia > Solirubrobacterales > Solirubrobacteraceae > Palsa-513. The sequence continues at coordinate 22,567 of CAWBGR010000004.1, read as the reverse complement.
GGTCCAGGCGGGCCGCGTCGCCCACCAGGTAGGTCTCCTTGCCGAAGCGTGAGAAATAGGTCTCGATGAAGCGCTCGTCCTCGCGGTAGAGCGTGCGCAGCATCGACGGCCACGGCCGGCGGATCACGAGCAGCCCCTGCCCGCTCTCGATCGGCTTGCCCTCGCGCTCATCGACCACCTCGGCCGTGATCCCCGGGAACGGCTGGGTCGCCGAACCGGGCTTGGTCGCCGTGATGCCCGGCAGCGGCGTGATCATGATCGCGCCGGTCTCCGTCTGCCACCAGGTGTCGACGATCGGGCAGCGCTCGCCGCCTATCACCTTGTGGTACCACAGCCAGGCCTTCGGGTTGATCGGCTCACCGACGGAGCCGAGCAGGCGCAGCGAACTCAGGTCGAACTTCTGCGGCCACTCGATGCCCCACTTGATGCAGGTGCGGATCGCCGTCGGGGCGGTGTAGAAGATCGTCACGCCGTAGCGCTCGATGATCTCCCACCAGATCCCCTTGTGAGGGTAGTCGGGCGCCCCTTCGTACATCACGGCGGTCGCGCAGTTGGCGAGCGGCCCGTAGATGATGTAGGAGTGGCCGGTGACCCAGCCGACGTCGGCCGCGCACCACCAGACGTCCGTTTCGGGGTGCAGGTCGAAAATGTAGCGGTGCGTCGCGCTGACTCCGGTCAGGTAGCCGCCCGTGGTGTGCAGAACGCCCTTTGGCTTCGCCGTCGAGCCGCTGGTGTAGAGGATGTACAGCGGGTCCTCGGCCCCCATCGGCTCCGCCGGGCAGCTGGGATCCGCCTTCTCCATGATCTCGTGGTAGTAGACGTCGCGGCCTTCCTTCATGTCGCAGTCGGTGCCCTTGGACGCCACGACGATGATGTGCTCGAGCGTCTCGAGGTCGCCCATCACGACGTCGACGGTCTCCTTCACGGCCGCCAGCTTGCCCTTGCGCGAGGCGGCGTCGACGGTGATCAGCGCCTTCGCGTCGGAGAACTCCATCCGCTCGCGGACCGCCTCGGCGGCGAAGCCGCCGAACACGACGTTGTGCGGAGCGCCGATCCGCGCGCACGCCAGCATCGAGACGACGACCTCGGGAATCATCGGTAGATAGATCCCGACGATGTCGCCCTTGCGGATGCCGAGGTCCTTCATCGCGTTGGCGAAACGCTCGACGTCGGCAAGCAGCTCGGCGTAGGTGATGTCGCGGGAGGAGCCGTCCTCCCCGAGCCAGTGGAAGGCGATGCGATCGCCGCGGCCGGCCTCGACGTGGCGGTCCAGGCAGTTGTAGGAGACGTTCAGCTCGCCGCCGACGAACCACTTGTAGAAGGGGGGGTTGGAGTCGTCGAGCACCGTATCCCAGGGCTTCGACCAGTGCAGCTCGGACGCTTGGCGCGCCCACCAGCCCTGCCAGTCGGCCTCCGCCTCGGCATAGACAGCCGGGTCGCTCAGCAGCGCGTGCTCGCGAAAGGCCGCCGGCGGTTCGAAGGTCTCGACGTCCAGCAGCGACGCGAGCTCGCGCTCGAGCTCGAGCTCGTCCGCATCCAGCCCCGTGTGTTCAGTCGCCATCTGCAATCACCTCACTTGTTGTCAAGACGAACGAGGGGTGCCGCGGCGGCGCGCCGCGACACCCCCCGATGCGTGCTTCTCCCTTTCCCTACTTGTTGAGCGGGAAGACCGGCGCGACCGTCTTCCCGAAGGTGCTGTTGATGACATGCGCAAACGACGTGTACCACGCCGCGATCGCGGTCGCGACGCCGATGTAGCCGCCCCAGTGGGTCGCACTGGTGTGCCCGCCGCTCGCTCCGATCGCCAGCAGGATGAACGTGATCGTCAGCAGGACGAAAACCAGCAGCACGGCACCGCTCACGCGCAGCGCAGCCACCGTCATGTAGGCGGTGAAGATCGCCCAGGCCCAGAAGAACAGGCCGAGTGCGTGGCCGACGTTGGCCGCGGGGATGCCGGACACATTGAACGACAGCAACGCCCATACGGCGATCCAGAACGCGCCGTATGACGTGAACGCCACCGCCCCGAACGTGTTGCCGACGCGGAACTCCCACATCCCGGCAAGCAGCTGAGCAACTCCACCGTAGGCGAGGGCGAGGCCCAGCACCACCGGCGTGTCCGCTCCACTGACCCAATTCGCGTTGATCATCGACAACACGAAGGTCGTCAACGCGAACCCAGCCAGCCCCAGCGGCGCCGGGTTCGCGGGCTTCCACGAACTACCAGATCCAGACCCTTCCATGCGGCCTCCTCTTGTCCCGCCCTGCGACGGTACAACGCCGCACGGCGCGGTTGTTTGAACCATCCCCCGAACTGCCCTGCCATATCCCGAACCAAACTTCGTTCGTGAGCATAACCACAAGCCAGGCGGCGCTGGGGATTTTTTGGCGCGCCCGGCTGAGCATCGGCGATCCGTGGAGGCGGGGCCGCCCGGAGCCATCGCGCGGCGTCGAGACGGGCGTCAGCGGCGGCGCCTGCCTGCGGCCGGGCCGCCCGGCGCGCTAGCGCGCGGCGCCGGGACGGGCGTCAGCGGCGGCGCTTGCGCTTCTTTGACGCCGACGGCGACGGTCCGCTCGGCGCGACCGGTGCCGGCACCGGCGAGGAGTCGGAGCTGCCGCGGCGCAGGCCGCGCATCGGCGGGCGCTGCTGGCGCGGCGCCCGCTCCCTGACCGGCCAGGGCCGCGCCTCGACCACCGTCCAGGCCTCCGGCAGCGGCCGCCCGCCGAACTGCAAAAGCATCGCGGCGAAGAACACGAGCCAGAGGCTCTGGATCACCGGCAACGGCGTCAACGGGATCAGGAACAGCACCCCGGCGATGATTCCGACGATGCCCATCAGCCGCGTCAGCAGGCCGACCCGCATCGCGCGCAGCGAGATCATGATGAACGCGGCGGCCAGCGCAAGAGTGCCGACCGTCAGGATCAGCTGGAAGGCGACACGCAGCCCGCCGGCCGTCGCGGCGGTGATCGCCGCCGCGTCACGGGCGCTGTGGGAAAGGTAGTGGTGCGCACCGATGATCAACGAGATCTCGAACGTGGGCAGGAAGACTGCGAGCAGGATCGGCCCGAACAGCGCGAGCTGGCTGGCGATCCTCGACGGCGCAGGCGAGCGCGCCATCTCCGCCGAAGCCAGGTAGCGCAGCGGCACGAGCATCCCAAGCGCGCCGATGTTGCTGATCAGGAAAGACGCGATCAGCGGTCCCTGGTGGCTCACGAGGAACTGCTCGTGGACGGTGCGCGGATCGACCGCGGCCGCCGCCAGCCCGTGCAGCGCCGGCCGCAGGCCTTGCAGGATGCCGATCGTCGGCTCTTTGCCCCCGACCACCGCCACCCACAGCTGCCCGCCGAAGAAAAAGAGGCCGGCCGTCAGCGCGCACGCGGCGACGCGGACGCGCTGAGCGCCCTCCACTGCGAGCTGGCGCTCGGCGTCGGCCATGATCGACGAGAGTGTAATTGGACCGCGGCCGCTAGGCTTTCCGCATGGAGGGTTTTGGCGGCCTGTTCGGCGATCCAGATGAGTTGCAGCGGCGGATGGCGGAATTCGCCGAGCAGATGCAGGGCCAGCAGCGCCTTGCCTGGGCAGACAACGCGATCAAGCTCGCCGTCGACATGACCGTCGCGGCGATCAACCGGATCAACCTGCAGGGCACCTCCGAGCAGCAGGCAGCTCAGATCCGCGAGGTGATGGCCCTCGTCTTTCCCGAGGCCGTCACACTCGTTCGCGAGGCCCGCTCCGGGCTTCAGTAGCCCCGCCTTCCCCGCCGGAGCCACCCTTCTCGGCGGCGCGATCGGCGCGGCCGGCGCGGATCGCGTCCTTGAAGGAGCGGAAGCGAAAGATCGTCACGAGCGCGATGAAGCCGACACCCGCGGTCAGCACGGCGATAGCGATCTGCTGCCCGACCGAGTAGGCGAGGACCACAGCGGAGTTCGCGGAGTGCTGGAAGACCTTGACGAACAGCGCCTGTTGAATGCCAACCCCGCCGGGGGCCAGCGGGATCATGCCCGACACGGCGCTGACGCCGAACACCAGCATCACGTTGCCCACCGACCCGCCGATGCGGAACGCGTCGAGGAAGAACCAGAAGGCGCCGGCGCGGCAGAACCAGGCGACGGCCTGAAAGGCGACGACCTGGCGCAGGTAGCGGTGGCGGTCGCGCAGAATCGTCAGACCCTGGCGGATGCGCTCCCAGAACGCGACGACGCGTCGCGAAAGCAGGGCGAAGGCGACCAGGCCGAGGATCGCGAGCGCCGTCAGCAAAAACAGCGTGAGGCGGAAGTTCGAGGCCAGGAACGACAGGTCGAAGGCATTCAGCTTGGCGAAGTCCGGGGGCTTGGGGAAGACGCCCTGCGTGAAGGCGAAGATCAACACGATCACGCCGATCACCGCGTCGAACGGGGCCTCGGTGTAGATCGTGGCGGCGACTGTCGCGTAGGTCGAGCGCGGGATCGAATTCTTCGCCAGGAAGACCTTGATCACGTCGCCGCCGCGGGCCGGAACGACGTTGTTGAAGCCCACAGCGGCGAAGTAGGCGCCCCAGATCCGACGCCATTGGAAGCGCTCCTGCGGATAGGCGGCGCGCATGCTGTTGAAGATCGCCCGCGAACGCAGGGTCAGGTTCAGCGCGAACAGGACCATCGCGAGGATCAGCGCGCCCCAGTGCACGGCGGCGAGATCCGAGAAGAACTTGCCGACGGCATCGAAGAACGAATCGACGCTCTTGGAGAACGATGCTGAGGCGAGCACGGCGGTCACCTCCGCCAAGCCTACGGACTGCGCCCGCAGGCACCCTCCTCACCCCACTGCGCCCGCCTTCGTAACGGCTCGCGCGGGCGCCGCGCGAGACTCAGAGCTCGTCGTCGGGGTCCTCGGGCAGTTCGTCGTCGTCGGCGAGCTCGTCGTCGTCCTCGTCGGCGTCATCCTCATCGACGTCGTCGAAGCCGAGGTCGTCTTCCCCGAACAGGTCGTCGTCGTCCTCGTCCTCGTCGGCGACCGCCAGCCACCCGCCGGGCCGCGTCGATGTTGAGATCGACGCGCGTGATCCCCCTGCGAGCAGGCGCTCCAGTTCGTCTATCTCGTCCAGCAGAGTGACCGTCGACATCGGGGTTCCTTTCCGTGTTTGCCGGCCCCGCAGAGGCTCGGTTTGGATGTTGCGCTCGCAGAGCACGGCGTAAAAGCTAGTGCTCGGCGCGAGTGCGTGACGTAACGTCGCTCCACGAGCGCCAGCGGGCACTACAGGGCGCCAAGCGCCGCCAGTGCCTCGTCGTCGTGCGTCTTGGGAGTGACCTTGGGAATGACGTGCGCCACGACGCCGTCACGGCCGATGACGAACGTCGTGCGCGAGTTACCCCAATAGGTGCGTCCGTACATCGACTTCTCCACCCACACGCCGTAGCTCTCCGCGACGGCGTGATCGACGTCTGCGAGCAGCGTGAACGGCAGACCGTACTTCTGCGCGAACTTTGCGAGCTTGGCCACCGAGTCGGGGGATACCCCGAGCACCACCGCGTCGGCGCGCGCATACTCGCCGCCGCGGTCGCGCACGCCACACGCCTGGACCGTGCAGCCCGGCGTGTCGGCCTTGGGATAGAAGTAGAGGACTACGTTCCTGCCCCGGTAGTCGGAGAGCTTGACCGTCTCGCCGTCCTGGTTGGCAAGCTCGAAGTCGGGGGCTGGCGTTCCGGGTTCGATCATTGGCGGGATCGTATAGCGCAGTCGAGACCTGCAGGGGTCGGCCGCGGAGGCAATCGGCGGGAAGCTACCGAGGTTTCTCGCACGCGCCGCGCGTAGGCTAAACCTGATCGCAGGAGGCATCCGTCGAAGGCATCCGCCTCCGAGATGCTCAGAAGAGGGGCGCACGCATGGCTGTCCACCTTGACGAACGGGCTGCAGATCCGCCGAACGAGCAAGCGGCAGGCGGCGGAAAACCGATTGCCGGCAGGCGCCGGAGATGGCTGCTCGCGCTGGACCCGGTCTTCGAAGCCGGCCGCAAGGGCACACGGGCCAAGGCGTGGGACGTGGAGGACGAGCTGGTCGCCGTGGCACTCCTCGGGGACGTGACGATCGACCTCTCCGACACCCGGAGCGCGCCGGCCGAGATCGCGATTGACGCGTACGCCGTCCTTCGCGACGTCGATGTCTGGGTGGGACCGCGCATGCGGGTCGAGCTGTTTGGTGGCGTCGTGCGAGGCGATCTCCGCAACGACGTCCCGCCGGTCGATGCCGATCACTGCGACAGCATCGTCCGTGTTCACGGGCACGCGCTGTTGGGCGATGTCACGGTTCGACTCACGCCGAGCGAAGCGGCACGTGGCTAGCTTCGAACCGGTCTCGCCCCGCCTCAAAGGTCGCGAATAGGCCGCTCGCGGCGCATGTCGGCGTCGCGAGAGACGTCGCGAGCTCGTTCTAGCCCGTAGGTCGGCGAGCTTGACCGTCTCGCCGGCCGGTTTGGCGAACTCGGAGTCGGGGGCCGCGGTGCCGAGGTCGATGATCGGCGGATCGACGCAGGCGCACGCCCGCGGGCCCGCGCACGCGTGTCGCCGCTTATGCGATGCTCGCCGACGTGGCGGAGAACTCCGACTTCGCGCGGGTCGTGCGCGCCGCCCACGGCGACGCGTGGCAGGCCCTCGGCGGGCTGTTCGAGGGCCGCGGGGGCGCCACCGCGACGCACCACGGAGTCCGGCTGATGGCGTCCGGGCTCCCGCATCCCCAGTGGAACAGCGGGGATGTGAGCGCGGCGGACGCCGACATCGCGGCCGCGCAGCGGTTCTACGGCACGCTGCCCTGGGGAGTGCGGGTACCAGCGGGAATGGCATGGGCCCACGGGCGCCATCTGCTGCGCCAGCGGCTGATGGGCCTGCGAGAGCCGGGCTTCCGTCCGGCGCCGGTCCCTCGCGGCCTGCGCGTGGTGGCCGCGGGCGGCGCCGATCTGGACGCCGTCGTGGCGGTCGACTCGGCGGCGTTCGGGACCGACGGCGGCGCGAGCCGGCCGTGGTTTGAGGCGTTGCTCGGCGCGCCACCCGGGATCGTGACGGTGGCGTGCGCGCTGGCGCACGGCCGGGCCGTCGCCGGCGGCTACGCGGTCGCGACCGACGCCGCGGCCGGGCCGAGCGTGTTCCTCGCCGCGATCGCGGTGCTGCCCGGGTACCGCCGGCGTGGATTCGGCGCTGCCGTCAGCTCGTGGCTGCTGCGCCGCGGCTTCGACGCGGGCGCGAAGCTCGCGCACCTGGCACCCGACGACGAACGCGCAGCCCGGCTCTACAGCCGTCTGGGGTTCGTCGAGACCGCGGGACTGGACATCTACGTTGACCTTGCCTCACCGCAGCCGGGCGAGATCGTGGCGCCGGCAGGCGACTGACGGCCCGGCGAGCGCACAAACTCCAAGACCGATGAGCCCAGCGCGACCGCCAGCGTGTAGCGTCAGCGGTGATGAGCACCGCCGCTCAGACTCTCCTCGCGATCGCGTTGCTCGCCGCCGCGCTGCTCAAGCTGCGCGACTTTCGGCGCGCCGCTGCCGCGCTCGCGACCTACGGCATTAGCGGGACCCGCGTGCGCTTGGCGGCGCTCGGGCTGATCGTCGCCGCGGAGGTGGCGATCGCAGCGGCGCTCCTCGCCGCGCTCGCGTGGGCGGATGGTGCGGCGTGCGCGCTGTTTGCAACGTTCGCGCTCGCGTCGGCCGCCGCTCTGCTCGCCGGTCGCCGCGGCCGGCCGTGTGCCTGTTTTGGGGCCGGGTCGCGTTTGGGTCCGGCATCACCCGCACAGGCGCTGTTGGCTGGCGCGCTGGCCTTCGCGCTGAGCCGGCACTGGCTGGGCGCAGCGCCCTCGGGCTACGACCGCTGGCTCACCGCCGGTCTGACCTTCAGCCTCGTAGCGGTGCTCGCCATGGCCGTGGTGTTGCTGGCGCTCGCCCGCGAGGTCGGGGTGCTGCGGTTGTCGCTGGCGAGCCAGGGGGCGCTTGAGATCCCGGGCGAGGGTCCTCGCGTCGGCCAGCGCCAGGCGTGGGCCGACGAGCTGGCGTGGACGCGCGCCAGCCTGCTGGGACTGGCGATCTTCAGCTCGCAGGGTTGCCCGATGTGCCGCCAGCTGGAGCCTGCGGTGAGTTACGTGGCCGCCGATCCGCTGCTTGCCGTCAGGACCTTTGACGAGGTCGCTGACGCAGCGGCCTGGGCCGCCGCGTCGGTGCCGGGAAGCCCTTACGCGGTGGCACTCGACGCCAACGGCGTTGCCCTCGCCAAGGGGACCTTCAACAGCCTGGTCCAACTCGAAGGGATCATCGCCACCGCTCGCGAGCGCGAAACGGAGCTCGCGCTTGCGCGCTGATCGCGGCACGCTGAGCGACGCCGTGGTGCGCCAGAGCAGCCGTCGCGGCTTCCTGGAGCGTCTCGGCGGAGCCGTGATCGCGCTGGCCGGCGCGCAGACGATCGCGTCGGCAGCCCTGCCCGGCGACGCCGATGCGAACGTCTACACCAACTTCTGCGGGCACACCTACACGACCGGCAACTGCCCGGCGCCGACCGGGCTGCCGCGGATCGACCGCAACGGCTACCCGTTGCGCGCCAGCGACGGAGTGGCGGTCGACGACCTCGGCCGCCCGGTGAACGCCGCGGGACAGCCGATCGATGCCGCCGGCAGCGTGCTCACGGATGCCGACGGCGTCCCGCTCGCTCCCGCGCCGCGCACGAAGGTCTGCGAGACGGCCGGCGAGGACTACAAGGTCGAACTGGCGCTCGACGGATCGTGGTACCGCTGCTGCGGCGGCACGGTGCGGCGGATCCGCGACTGCTGCGGCGTGACGAACGTGCGCATCAACGGGGACGCGGCGCTGACCGGGTACTGCTATCCGGGCCGGCACGTCTTCTGCGTGACCTACTACGAGACGTCGATGCCGTGCTGAGCCTGCTCGTCGTTGCCGGTGCCGTGACGGCACTGTCGGCGGGGATCGCCGGGGCCTGGTCGCCCTGCGGCTTCTCGATGGTCGACACGATCGGCACGGCGCTCGGCGACGCGCGAGCGCCGGTGATGATCTTCGCCACGGCCACCTTCGCCGCCGGTGCGCTTGCGGGCGGGGCGATCACGTTCGGGGGGCTTGCGCTGCTCGGCGGGCTGCTCGGGCATGGTGCCGGTGGCCTGCGTGACGCGCTGGCCGGCGCCCTCGCGCTCGCCGCGGCGTACGCGGACTGGCGTGGTTTGAGAATCGCGCCACAGATCCGCCGCCAGGTTCCCGAGCGCTGGCGCTGGATCATGCCGCTGCCGCTGGCGTGCGGGCTCTACGGCCTGTTGCTCGGGCTCGGCTTCACGACGTTCGTGCTCAGCTTCGCAGTCTGGGCGCTGGCCGGAATCAGCTTCGCTGCCGACAGCGCGGTCTTCGGCGTCGTCGTCGGCGTCGCGTTCGGACTCGGCCGGGCGTTGCCCGTGCTCTGGATCGCGCCCCGCCTGCGGACCGAGCGCGGCGAGCAGGCACTCGAGCGCCTCGCCCTGGAACCGCGGCTGTGGCTTGGTTTGCGGCGCCTTGACGCGATCGGCCTCGGCGCCTGCGCCGTCGCGCTCGCCGGCTCGGGGGCGCTGGCGGCGGCGCCCAACTTTGCGACCGACCCCTCGGCCTACGGCGGATCGTTCTCCTGGCAGAAGGTCGGCGGCAACGGGTTCCTGTTCGCCGATGCGCGGACGATGGAGCTTGCGGGCAGCCTGCCGGCGCTTGGCGGCGGAAAGCTCGCCTACGTGGCAGACGGGCAGATCGTGATCGCCGCGGGACTTCCATCGCGATCGCCGATCGCGATCCCCGGGCCGCCGAGCTCCACCATCGACGCCCTCGCCGTTTCGGCTCGGTGGCTGATAGTCCGCGACCAGGCCGCCAGTGGACTCGAGAACCTGTTCGCCGTTTCGCTGCTCGATCACGCCAAGCGCCGCTACATCGCCGGCTCGAGCACGCCAGGGGCGATCAGCCGCCCGACGATCGAGGGCGACACCGTCGCCTGGGCATACTCGAACAGCAGCCAGAGCGACATCTACGCCGAGAACCTGGCAACCGGCGTGCGCCGCGTCGTTCGCTCGGCCACGAAGAACGTCCAGTACTCGAGCCCGTCGCTGGACGCCGGCCGGCTGCTCTACGTGCAGACCGACCGCTGCGCGCAGGAGCTGCTGCTCGGGTCACCGTCGTCCTCAGCGAAGAGCCGGCCACGCCTGCTTCTGCGCCTGCCCTCGACCGTGGCACGCGACCCGGGCTGGCAGCCCGGCTACGTCCAGAACTACAACAGCGCGAGCCTCTGCCACAACCGCGGGCCCGGCGCCGGCGGCACGACGTCGCTCGGCTCGACGGCGCTGAGCGGCTCGCTGGCCTACGTGGGCGAGTCCCCGGCCGGCGACGTCAAGCACACGACGATCGTCAGGATCGGCCTGCACTAACGGCTCGCCGAGCCGAGCCGCCGGGGCGAACGCGGGCCCGGCGCGCGGGCCCCGCGAGTCGCGGGCGCCTCATTTCAGCAGCCGCGAGAGCCGGCGGTCCTTCAGCACGCGCCCGTCGGTCTGGCAGTCCGGGCAGTAGGTCATCACGTAGTCCTCGTAGTTGACGGCCGCAAGACGCGCCCCGCAGCGCGGACACGGCTCCCCCTCGTGGCGGTGGACGACGAGCGGCATCGGCAGCTTGTCGGGGATCGGCAACTCGATCGTGCGCTCGTAATGCTCGAGCGCGCCGGCGAGCGTGGATGAGATCGCGGCCGAAAGCGTCGCGATCTCCGCCGCGTCGAGGTCGCCGCCGCGCTTGAAAGGCGAGAGCTTCGCCGCCCACAGAATCTCATCGACCCAGGAGCGCCCGATCCCGGCGATCACCCGCTGATCACGCAGTGCGGTGTGCAGCGGCCGCGCCTGCGCCAGGCGGGCGCCGAAGTCCGCCGGCGGCGCCGGCCAGGCCTCCGGGCCCAGGCGCGTGAGCGACTCCTCCTGCTCGAGCGCGTCGAGCGCCACGAGCTTCGCCCACGCCGCCTGCTTGGTGCCGAACTCGCGCAGCCGCAGCTCGCGGCCGTCCGCGAGCGCCACGAGCAGCCTCGAGGTGCGATCGCGCAGCCCAGCGGGCTTGTCGAACAGTTGCAGACGGCCCGCCGACATCAGGTGCATGAGCAGCGCGAGCTCTCCGCCCGCCTCGAGGATGATCTGCTTGCCGCGGCGCCCAACACGATCGATCGGGAGGCCGGCGAGCGCCGCAAGCGGCGGCGCGAAGCTCTTCAGCGTGTTGATACCGGGGGCGCGGGCGGAGGCGATCTGTGCTCCCGCCAGGGCGCGGTCCAGCCGGCGAACGGTGATCTCGACCTCGGGCAGTTCCGGCACAAGCCAAGGGTACGCCGCGGTCGCCGTAGGCGATCGCGGCGGGGACGAGCGGAGCCGCCCGCGCGCGCAAACGTCGCGCGGCGCCGGCCGGGTCAGTAGTCGACCTTGCCGGTGGTGCTGTAGGCGCGCGTCGGGGCGCCAAAGTAGGTCACGCCTGCGGGTGAGACCCATTTGGTGCGCCACAAGCGGTGCGTCGCGAACCGGCCGGAGGCGCTCCAGGCGCCGCCTGAGCCGATGTGGATGCTCGCCAGCGTGCGCCAGGTCCTGCCCCCGTCGCCGGAGTACTGCAGCACGATCTTCGTCGAGCCGCTCGCCGGTCGGCGCGATCCCGTGGTGCCGGTCGCGCCGGTCGCGCCTGTCGTGCCGGCAGCGGGGGTGGCGGAGTCGGCGGCGGGATCGCCGGCGGGTCGCACGATCCCCCAGAACGAGACACCCGTGTGGGTGCGTGTCACCGTGAGCGGCATCCTGAAGCCGTCGAGCACGGGCTTGGTCACCCCTTTGCTCGTCTCGAGACCGGTCTGGAAGCCGGCGGCGTTGCCCGGCACGTCGGAGCGCAGCAGGTACTGCTCGAAGGACACCACGCGCGGGTTGCTCCAGGCGAGGTGCTCGGAGATGGCGTCGAGCTCGGCCTGCTGGGCCAGCGAAACCCCGCCGGCCGTATACGGGACGCTCTGGATGCCGAACTCGGTGATGTAGACGGGCATATCGGCGCGGATCGCGCCCACGGCGGCGGCGCGGTTGAGCGCCGTCACGAGGCGACCGATCGTGCCGATCGTGACGTCGTCGTGATGGGGGTCAAGCGGCGGGATCCAGAACGGCCCTGGCCCCTCGGCGTAGGGGTGCTGCGCATAGCCGTAGGCCGGCAACTTCGAGCAGTGCCCGATCGGGCGGTAGTTCGAGTCCAGGCACAGCACTCCACGCAGGAACGCCAGTGGCGCCGGAATGCCGGCCGCCTGCACGCCGACCGGCGAGGTTTCGCCCATCAGCACGCGCATGCCGGAGAAGTTGCCCGACGCCTTCAGGCCGGCGTAGCCGGCGAGGAACAGGCTGCGGTAGATGGCCGCGGAGACGAGCTTGCCCTTCACGTACTGCGGGCGCAGGTACTGCGGCTGGTTGGGCTCGTTCCAGATCGAGAACAGCTTCACCTTCTTGCCGTAGTGCTTGCCGACCGCCTCCATGAATTTGCCGAAGTCGCTCGCGCTGGGGTAGCTGTAGCGATCCTCGCCGTGCGGCGTCGCCCAGCGTGGCACCGTGCCGAAGCCGCCGCTGACGGTCAGCAGCACGTTCCAGTGCAGGGCGGTCACGGCGTCGATCAGCTGGTCGTAGGCGCCCCAGTTGTAGGCGGAGGGACTCGCCTGGTTGAAGTTCGGGCGCTGCTTGTGCGAGGCGCCCGGCGCGACCTCTCCCCAATACAGCACGATCCGCACGGCGTGCACGCCGAGCGACTCGAGCTTCGCGATCGTCTTCGCCTGCGTCGCCGGCGAGACGCCGACCAGATCGCGGGGCGCCTCGAAGAACACCGTCTCGCTGCCGGAGGCGAGCGCCGCCGGAGCGGCGAACGCGGCGCCCGCGAGGGCCACGGCGGCGATTGATGCAAGGAGGGCTGTCAGCTTGGCTGGTCGCATGGGTTTTGGGGCCTCCACCCCGGACGGCCTTCCTCTAAGACCCCGCGGCGCCCGAAATGTTTCGGTGCAGGCCCACATCATGCCGCGATCAGCGCGACGCCGACGAGCGCCAGGGTCACTCCGAGCGCCTGCGTGCGAACGAGGCGTTCGCGCAGCACCACCCGCGCGAGCAGCACCGTGGCGACGGGATACAGCGATCCGGCGACGGCCACGACGCTCAGCTCGCCGTGGCGGTTGGCGAGCCCGTAGAGCCCGGTCGCCGCGAACTCGACGACCCCCGCCAGCGCGAGGACGCGCACGTCGCCCGCCGGCGCCCGCGCCGGGAGTGGCGAGCGCGCCAGCTTGGCAATCACAAGCACGCCCGCCACGCCCGACACGCCCGCGACGTTGGCGAGCAGAAGCAGCCACGCCACGCCGCCGCGCGTGCCGATGTGGGCGAGCAGGAAGTAGCAGCCGAACGCGACCGCGGCGAGCACGGCGAGGCCGATCGAATCGCGGTGCGCGCGGCGGCCCGCGGCGCTGCGGTCGCCGGCCGGGTGGCGCGAGGCGAGCACGACGCCGAGCACGGCGGCGAGCATGCCGATCGCCTGAACAGCCGCGAGGTGGTTGCCTGAGACCAGGCCCGCAAGCACCGGGATCGCGACGCCGATCGCGGCGACCGGGGCGACGACGCTCATCGTCCCCGCGGCCAGCGCGCGGTAGAAACAGGCCAGCCCGGCGAACACGGCGGCCCCGGCGCCGAGCGACGCGAGGGCCACTCCGGTGGAGGGAATTGCTCGTCCGCTCAGCGCAACGAGCGGCACCGAGAGCAGAAGGCCGACGCCCTGCGCGAGCAGCAGCACCGTGGGCAGCGCCACCGTACGGGCCTTCAGGCCGGCGGTGAAGTCCGCGGTGCCCCAGCAGAGCGATGCGGCCAGGGCGAGGAGGACTGTGTCTAGCACGGTGGGCGAGCCCATCCTAGGGGCCGCGCTGGCGTGGCCGCGTTTTTGGCGCAGCGCCGGGGCGCTTGCGCTGCACGCCCGGCGTCAGCGGGGCCGGTCGTCGCTGGCGCGACCGGCACGCCATATAGGCTGGCGTCATGACAGCGGCCAACGTGCAGCGAGCCGGCAACGACGAGCAGGACGAGCTCTCGCTCCTGCGCGCCGCGCTCGAGCACCAGCGCACCGAGAACGCGATCAAGGAGCGCCAGCTCGACCGCTACGCGGCGGACCTGCGGGCCACCTCGCGGCGTGAGCGCCAGCGGGCGCGCGAATTGAGCGAGAGCTACATGGCCACAGTCCGGGCGCTGGCCGGCGCCGTCGAAGCGCGCGACGCCTACACGGCCCATCACGGCGACCGGGTGACCGCGTACGGAATCGAGCTGGCCGCTGCGAGCGGCCTCGAGATCGCGGACGAGTCCGAGCTGGAGTGCGCGTTCCTGCTTCACGACATCGGCAAGGTCGCGATTCCCGACGGAATCCTCTTCAAGGCGGGCACGCTCGACCCGCAGGAGCGCGAGGTGATGCAGCGCCACCCGGTGATCGGCGAGGAGATCATCAGCGAGATCGCCTTCCTCGAGCCTGCGCGGGCGTTGGTCCGCCACCACCACGAGCGCTGGGACGGCGGCGGCTACCCCGACGGGCTTGCCGGCACGGAGATCCCGCTCGTCGCGCGCGTGTTCGCGCTCGCCGACGCGCTCGATGCGCTCACCAGCGACCGCCCCTACCGCTCGGGGGTGGCGATCGCGGAAGCTCGTGAGGTGATCGAATCGGCCGAGGGCCAGTTCGACCCCGAGGTGCTGGAGGCTTTCGCCACGATCTCCGACGAGCGGATCGACGAGATCCGCCGCAGCCTCGCCTGAGACGACTTTGCGGGAAGGCCCGCGGGCAGGTCCTCCCGACGCTCCGGCGCCGTAGAACATAAGCTCCTGCGGTCCCCGGTTTGGGCGCTCCGCGCTCCGGATGAACTCGCCACCAGGCCGCCAAGGAGAGACAGTGACGGACGACACACGGTTCTGGCATCCGTTCGCGGACATGGCCAGCGTCAGAAGCTCCGAGTTCGTGGTGTCGCGAGGCGAGGACGTCTGGGTCTTCGACCAGTACGAGCGCCGCTACCTCGACGCGACCGCCAGCCTCTGGTACGCGAACGTCGGCCACGGGCGGCCCGAGATCGCCGCGGCGATCGCCACCCAGCTGGCGAAGATCGAGACCTACTCCGAGTTCGGTGACTTCGCGACGACTCCCGCGCTGGAACTGTGCGAGGCGCTCGCCAAACGCGCGCCGATGCCGTCAAGGGTGTTCCTGACCTCCGGCGGCGGCGACTCGATCGACACCGCCGCCAAGCTCGCCCGCCGCTACTGGCACGAGCAGGGCCACCCCAACCGGACGGTGCTGCTGAGCCGCACGCAGGGCTACCACGGCACGCACGGCATCGGCACGGCGATCGGCGGCATCGCAGCAAACCGCGTGGGTTTCGGCCCGCACGTCGAGACCGAGCAGGTGGCGTTCGACTCCGCCGACGCGCTCGAGCAGGCGATCGAGCGGATCGGCGCCGAGCGCGTCGCCGCCTTCTTCGTCGAGCCGGTGATCGGCGCCGGCGGCGTGCATCCGCCGGCACCGGGCTATATCGAGGGCGTGGCCGAAATCTGTGAGCGAAACGATGTGCTGCTCGTCGTTGACGCGGTGATCTGCGGATTCGGGCGGCTCGGGACATGGTTCGGGATCGAGCGCTGGGAGAACGTGTCGCCGGACATGATCGTCTTCGCCAAGGGCGTGACCAGCGGGTATCTGCCGCTCGGCGGAGTGATCGTCTCCGAGCGGGTCGCCGAGCCGTTCTGGCGCTCGCCGGGCGGCCCCGTCTTCCGCCACGGCGCGACCTATGCCGGCCACGCCACCTGCGCCGCCGCGGCGCTGGCCAACATCGCCCTGCTGGAGCGCGACGGCCTGCTCGAGCGCGGCCGCACGATGGAGCGGCCGCTGCTCGACGCGCTGCTCCCGCTCGCGCAGCACGCGGCCGCCGCGGAGGTGCGTGGCGGCACCGGCACGCTCGCGGCGGTCGAGCTCGACGCCGAGCTCCTCGCGCGCGATCCGGCGGCGCTAGGACGCCTGAGCGCCGCGGCGCGCTCGGAGGGCGTGCTGGTGCGCCAGCTGGGCTCGGGCGTGGCGGTCTCGCCGCCACTGACCGCGACGAGTGAGCATTTCGAGCTGATCGCCCACGCGATCGCTGCCGGGCTCGACGCGGCGGCCGCCGGCTGACAGCGCGGGGCGCCGCCGGCCAGCCGCCCGGCTAGCGGCGGTAGAGCGTGTTCAGCAGCCGCCGAACGAGCTTTGCCGAGAACTTCGTGCTCGGGTAGAACTGCGGCTCGCGCGCGAGCATCAGCCGCGGGCTGAGCAGGATCGTCTGTGTCGTGCAGTACTTGCGGATGCCGTCGGGGCCGTGGCGGACGCCGATGCCGGACTGCTTGTGGCCCCCCATCGGCGCCTGCAGCGCCAGGTAGTTGACCACCGCGTCGTTGACGCACACGGCGCCGACGTCCAGGCGCCGCGCGAGCGCCTCGCCGCGCTCCGAGTCGGCCGCGAACACGGCGGCGCCGAGCCCCATCGGGGAGTCGTTGACGAGCGCCACCGCCTCCTCGGCGTCAGAGACCCTCATCACTGGCAGGGTTGGGCCGAAGGTCTCCTCCATCATGCAGCGCATCGTGTGGTCCACGTCGACGAGCACCGTCGGCTCGAAGAATTGCCCCCCGGCGCCGGCGCGGTGCCCGCCGACGGCCACGCGCGCGCCCTTCGCGAGCGCGTCCGCGACGTGGGCCTCGATGATCTCGAGCTGGCGCGGCGCGGTGATCGCACCGACGTCCACGCTACCCGGGCCGTCGGGCGCACCGACCCGCAGCGCCCCAACCTTCGCGACGATCTTCTCAAGCAGCTCGTCGTAGATCGACGCCTGCGCATAGACGCGCTCGATCGACACGCAGCTCTGGCCGGCGTTCATCATGCCGTAGAAGACGGCGACGTTCGCCGCGCGCTCGAGCGGCGCGCCCTCGAGCACGACCAGCGCGTCCTTGCCACCAAGCTCGAGCGAGAACGGCGTCAGCTTCGCGGCGGCGCGGACAGCCACCTTGCGGCCGGTCGCGGTCGAGCCGGTGAACATCACGAAGTCGACAAGTTCGATGAGCGCTTCAGCGGTCTCGCCGGCTCCTGTCGCGACGGCGAAGACGTCGTCGGGCAGCCCGCACTCGCGCAGCGCCTCGGCGACCATCAGCGACGTCAGCGGCGTGAGCTCGGAGGGCTTCAGCAGCACGGCGTTGCCGGCCGCGAGTGCGGGAATCGCGTCGCCGAAGGAGTTCAGCAGCGGGTAGTTCCACGGGCCGATCACGCCGACCAGGCCGCGCGGCGCGTAGCGCGTGACCACGCGGCGGCCCGCCACCAGCGGCGAGCGCACGAAGGAGCGCTCCTCGGCGATGTAGCTCCCGCCGCGGTGCGCCCAGAACGACAGCGCCGAGACTGTGTAGCCGAGTTCGAGCAGCTGGGCGTCATCCCAGCTCTTGCCGGTCTCCGACACGATCGTCTCGATAACGCGATCGGCGTGCTCGAGCAGCCAGCGCTGCAAGCGCGAGAGCACCTTCGCGCGGGCGTCGAAGCTCAAAGCCGCCCACTGCGGCTGGGCCGCGCGGGCGCGCGCGGCGAGCCCGGCGACGGCCGCGCTGTCGAGCACCGGCACGCTCGCGAGCAGCTCGCCGCCCGCGGGGCTTCGCACCTCGATCACGCCCGGATCGGTGTTCAGCGCCATCGGCCGCGCCCCGCCGGCGCTACGCGATCACCACTGAGTCGATCGTGACCGGCGTGACCGGGCGGTCGCGCGCGTCGGTCGGCGTCGCATCGATCGCCTCGACGACGTCCATGCCGGCGCTCACCTCGCCGAAGACGGTGTGCTTGCCGTCAAGCCACGGGCACTCCTCGGCGGTGACGATGAAGAACTGCGAGCCATTGGTGTTCGGGCCGGCGTTGGCCATCGCGAGCGCGCCGCGCACGACGCGGTGGGCGTTGAACTCGTCCTCAAACGTGTATCCGGGACCGCCGGTGCCGGTCCCCTCCGGGCAGCCACCCTGCAGCATGAAGCCCTCGATCACGCGGTGGAAGTTCAGGCCGTTGTAGAAGCCCTTGTTCGCGAGGTCGGTGAAGTTCTTGACGGTCTTCGGGGCTTCGCCGTTGAACAGCGTGATTTCGATCGTTCCCTTCGAGGTGTTCAGCGTGGCGGTCGACATCGGCGTCTCCAGTTGTTGATGGCTTCAGTTCCCGGCCCGCTCGAGGGCGAGCGTGTGCCCGGCGACCTCGATGCCCGAGGCGCGCTCGATCACGCGCTCGGCGTCGCCGGCGGGCACGCTCAGCAGCGCGAAGCGCTCGAGCATCGTCACGTCCGAGACGGCCTCGCCGTCGAGTGCGGTGGCGTGCGTGATCGCGGCGACGAGGTCGGCGACCTCGATCCCGGCGGCGCGCCCGCCACTGGCCACCAGGCGGGTCAGCGGCTCGTCGGCGGGGTGGCGCACGTGGGGCTTGGAGTGGCGGCGCGGACGCTCGGTCACCGGCGCCGGCTTGGCGCTGGCGCCCGGGGACCAGGGCGCGATCTCGGTCCCGATGTGGCGCTCGATCGCCTCCAGCTCGCGCTTCTGGCGAGCCTCGACGAACGTGATCGCGCGGCCCCAGCGCCCGACGCGGCCCGTCCGGCCGATGCGGTGCACGTAGGTGTCGGGCGAGGTCGGCACGTCGAAGTTGATCACGTGGGTGACGGTCGAGATGTCGAGCCCGCGCGAGGCGACGTCGGTCGCGACCAGCACCGGCACGCGGCCGCCCTTGAACGCCAGCATCACGCCGTCGCGCTGTCCCTGGGTGAGGTCGCCGTGCAACGCGCGCACGTTCATGCCCTTGTCGCGCAGCGTTCGGAACAGCTGGTCGCAGCGGATCTTCGTGCGCACGAAGACGATCGCCTGCTCGGGCTGCTCGGCGCGCAGCACCTCGACGAGCTTGGCGGCCTTCTCACGCGTCTCGACTGGCAGCTGGAACTGCTCGACGGTGTCGATCGTGAGCGTCGAGTGCGCGACCTCGATCACGAGCGGGTCATAGAGGTAGCGGTCGGCGAGCGCGCGGATCGGCGGCGGCATCGTCGCCGAGAAGAGCGCGGTCTGGCGTCCCGACGGCGTCGCGGCGAGGATCTTCTCGACGTCCTCGAGGAAGCCGAGGTCGAGCATCTCGTCGGCCTCGTCGAGCACGACGTAGCGGCAGTCGTGCAGCACGAGCGACGCTCGCGAGACGAGGTCGAGCACACGGCCGACGGTGCCGACGACGATGTGGCCGCCGCCGCGCAGCTGCGCCTCCTGGTTGCGGATCGGCGCGCCCCCGAACACCGCCACCACGTCCACGCCGCGCGTCGCGCCGTAGACGCGCAGCGCCTGGGTGACCTGGATGCACAGCTCTCGCGTCGGTGTCAGCACGAGCGCCTGCACCTCGTCGAGATCCGGATCGATGTACTCGACCATCGGCAGGCCGAACGCCGCGGTCTTGCCGGTGCCGGTCTGCGCCTGGCCGATCACGTCGCGCCCGGCCAGCAGCGGCGGGATCGCCTGCTCCTGGATCGGGCTCGGCGACTCGTAGCCGATCTCGCGCAGCGCAGTGAGCACCGGCTCGGACAGGCCGAGTTCCTTGAAGGTCGTCATCACCCCCAGCTTATTGAGCGCCGCACACCGGCGTTGGCGGGCGGGTATGGTCCTGCCCGCATGCCGGTCACCGTCGTTGGCTCGATCGCGTTCGATTCCGTCAAGACTCCGTTCGGGGAGCGCACGCGGATGCTGGGCGGCGCCGCCACACATTTCGCCCTCGCCGCTTCGTTCTTCGACGACGTGCGGGTCGTCGGCCCGGTCGGTGAGGACTTCGGCGACGAGCAACTCGACGTGCTGCGCCGCCGCGGCGTCGATGTCACCGACGTCGAGCGGATCGCCGGCGGGGAGACCTTCTTCTGGGCGGGCGAGTACGGCTGGGATCTGGGCAGCCGCGAGACGCTCGAGACCCGCCTCGGCGTGTTTGCCGACTTCGAGCCGAAGCTTTCGCCCGGCGCCCAGGGCAGTGACGTGCTGTTCCTCGCGAACATCCAGCCCGACGTGCAGCGTGCCGTGCGCGCCCAGTGCACGGGCGCCCGCTTCGCGGCGCTCGACTCGATGAACCTGTGGATCGAGATCGCCCGCGACTCGCTCGTGCAGACGATCGCGACGGTGGACTGCCTCGTCCTCAACGACGCCGAGCTGCGCCAGCTGACAGGCAAGCCGGGCCTGCTCGCCGCCGCGCGCGAGGTGCTGTCGTGGAGCCCGCCGGGCCCCGGCGTGATCATCGCCAAGCAGGGCGAGTACGGCGCGGCGATGATCACGCCGGACAGCTACTTCTCGCTCCCCGCGTTTCCGCTCGAGACGGTGGTCGACCCGACCGGCGCCGGGGACACCTTCGCCGGCGGCTTCGTCGGCTACATCGCCGCGGCGGGCGCGGAGGCGATCGACGAGGAGCTGCTGCGGCGCGCGATGGCCTACGGCACGGCGCTCGCGTCCTTCAACGTGGAGGAGTTCGGCACCGAGCGGGTCGCGCGGCTGACCGGCGGCGAGATCGCGGCGCGCGTGTCGGAGCTCGAGCGCGTCACGCACTTCAGCGACGCGCCGATCGAGCTGCGAGGCTGAGGCTGGGCGGGGGCTGTGGGGGACGGCACATGTGCCGTCCCCGGATCGGGTGCATGCACCCGATCCCGACGGGGTGCACCCCGTTCGGGGCACAGGCATGCACCCCGTCGAACAACCGCCAGCAACCGCTCGCCAACGGCTGCGGCCGGTAGTACGATCCCGCGACCGGCATGCCCTGGACCTTCATCTGGCTGATGCTGCTGCTCAAGATCCCGATCGCCGGGATCTTCTGGATCATCTGGTGGGCCGTCCACCAGACCGATGAGGAGCCGGCGGGCGGACCGGACGGGGACGGCGGCAGCAAGGTGGGCCGCCACCACGATCACCGCCGCCCGCGGCCCCACTCGCCGCGGCACCCGCGCCGCGGGCCGCACGCGGGAGCGCCGCCGCCGGCCCCGGCCCGCACGCGGACCGTCGTCGCCTTCGCGGGCCGCGTCGAGCACTAGCCGGCGGTCGCGCCGGCCGCGCGCCGGCGCCGCGCGCTCCGGCCCCCGGCACATAGCTAGTCTGCACTCGTGCCCTGCGACGCCGCCCGCAGCCGTTGACGCCATGAGCGCCTCCGCGGTGCTCTCGGATGCCACGATCCGGCGCCTCGTGGCGGCTGGGACGATCAAGATCGACCCCTGGGATCCGGCGCTCGTGCAGCCGGCGAGCGTCGATCTGCGGCTCGGCAACACCTTTCGCGTGTTCCACAACCACCGCACCTCAGCGATCGACCTGCGCGACCCGCCGACGAACCTGACCGAGCCGATCACGATCACCGAGGAGGAGCCGTTCGTGATCCACCCGGGCGAGTTCTGCCTCGGCGCCACGCTCGAGTACGTCGAGCTGCCCGACGACATCGTCGCGCGGATCGAGGGCAAGTCGTCGCTCGGCCGCCTCGGGCTGATCGTGCACGCAACGGCCGGCTTCTGCGACCCCGGCTGGAAGGGCACGCTCACGCTCGAGCTGAACAACCTCACGCGGGTGCCGATCAAGCTGTGGGCCGGGCTGCCGATCGCCCAGCTTTCCTTCATGGCCCTGGACGCGCCGGCGCAGCGCCCGTACGGGCATGCCGAGCTCGGCAGCCACTACCAGGGACAGATCGAGGCGACCGAAAGTCGCTATGGCGGCGCCGCCGAGCAGCCGCGTGGCGGATAATTCCCCGAAAGCGGCGACTGGAGACGTGATGAGCACACAGGCGAAGACGGCAGCGGGGGTCGAGAACAGCGCGAACGAGCGCAGGGACACACTGACGGTGACCGACAACCGCACCGGCAGCACGTACGAGCTGCCGATCGCCGACGGGGCCATCCGCTCACTGGATGTGCGCCAGATGAAGACCTCCGCGGAGGACTTCGGCCTGCTCGCCTACGACCCGGCGTTCATGAATACGGCGTCGTGTCGCAGCGCGATCACGTTCCTCGACGGCGACGCCGGCGTGCTCGAGTACCGCGGCTACCCGATCGAGCAACTGGCGGAGCACTCGACCTATCTCGAAGTGGCCTACCTGCTGGTCCACGGAGAGCTGCCGACCGCCACGCAGCTGGAGGACTGGACGCACCTGATCACGATCCACACGTTCGTTCACGAGAACGTCAAGTCGTTCATGCAGGGCTTCCGCCACGACGCGCATCCGATGGGCATGCTGCTCGGCGCGATCGGCGCCCTCTCGACCTTCTATCCCGACGCGAACCAGATTCACGACGCCGACAATCGCGCGATCCAGGTGATCCGCCTGATCGCGAAGATGCCGACGCTCGCGGCGTTCTCCTACCGCCACAACATGGGGATGCCCTACGTCTACCCCGACAACGACCTCAACTACGCCGGGAACCTGCTCGGGATGCTCTACAAGATGACCGAGCTGAAGTACCAGCCCGACCCGCGGATCGCGCGCGCGCTGGACGTCCTGTTCATCCTGCACGCCGATCACGAGCAGAACTGCTCGAC
>CAWBGR010000003.1:0-223454 GCA_963788385.1 uncultured Solirubrobacterales bacterium | reverse complement strand
GCGGGATACGGGAATCGAAACGATCGCCGCAATATCTAAAGACCTCTAAAAGCTCTAAAGATCTCTAAACGGGCTGCTACGCTGAATGCCTGTCCACAAGGAACCCCTTCAAGCCCAGCTTCGGGGTCAGCCCGCCGCTGCTCGTTGGACGCGACGCCCTGATCGATGAGTTCGTTGACGCCCTCGAGGATGGACCAGGCTCGGCTGCCAGGGCCACAATCTACACTGGCGCGCGAGGCTCTGGAAAGACCGTGATGCTGAACGCGGTCGAAGACCGCGCTAGGCAACTCGGCTGGCTTGTGGTAACCGAGACAGCTGCGTCCGGGTTCGTGGAACGGCTCACCCGGGATGCCCTGCCGACTCTCCTGGAGCGCCTCGACCCCAAAGCGGTACGACGCCGCCTGACCGGGGTGACAGGACCGCTGTCATCCGGTGGTTTGACGTGGAGCACGAGCGAGAGTCACACGCCTGAAGCGACCCTCCGCAGCCAGATCGAACTCGTCACCGATCTCCTCGTCGAGCACCAAACCGGGCTGCTCATCACGCTCGATGAGATCCACCAGAACCAAATCGCCGAACTGCGGCAACTCGCGACGACGGTACAGCACGCCTTCAGAGAAGAGCGCGCGTTGGCGTTCGCGGGGGCCGGACTGGCATCGGCGGTAAGCGACGTCGTCAACGACGACGTGCTCACCTTCCTCCGCAGAGCGGACCGACACGCCCTTGGATCGGTGGGTCGCGAGGACGTCGCGCTTGCGATCAGGACACCGATCGAGGCGAGCGGGCGCGAAGTCGCCGACGACGTCCTCGCTGTAATGGTCGAAGGCACGCGCGGCTACCCGTTCCTGATCCAGCTCGTCGGCGCGCAGGTCTGGCGTCTTCGCCGCTCCGAGACCGAGGTCTCAATGGACAGCGCTCGACAGGGCGTGGCAAACGCTCTACGCCGCCTGGGCACGCTCATCTACGAGCCGGCGCTCGCCGGCGCCTCCGCGATCGACAAGTCCTTCCTTCTCGCAATGGCGCGCGACGACGGCCCATCACGGATGAAGGACATCCAGGAGCGACTCGACATCGACGGGAACTTCGCGAGCCAGTACCGACTCAGGCTGATCGCCTCGGAGCTCATCGAGTCAACCGGCCATGGCTACGTGGACTTCGCGCTGCCTTACCTCCGCGACTACCTCCGCGACCACGCCGCAGCCGACGGACTCGCGCACTGAGGGCTACGCGGCAAAGGTCGCACTCACACAGGCGACGCACGGGCGGTCGCCACCACGGCCATCTCCGTGCGGACGACGTAAGCAGAAGCGCCCCACAGACGGGCGCCCGCACTCGCATTTCGTCCAACGCGGTCGTCTCGCCATCTGCGGGTCGGCCGCCTGCTTTCGGCGCGTCGCAGGTACGTGGTCATGCGGCTCGCGATACGCGCACCGCCAGCGAAGCGGGTCTCCGATGCAGGATCCTGGGAGGCCCGGCGGGAGCGACGAGATGCTAGTTCGGCTCGCCAAGCAGGAGCCGCCTGTCGTCCCGCACTGCTTCAAATCTCGTTCGGCCCGGCCGCGATCTCGTCGGCGATGCGCCACTCAGGCTTGCAGTCGCTGGCGGATGGCTCGACGGGCGCGATCGATCACTGTGTCGTCGGAGTGCAGCACGGCCACGATGTTCGCGCCCGTGACGATGGCGCCGAGCTCGAATGCGAGCTGGTCGGGGTCCTCGTCGGGGGAAAGCTCTCCCTTCGCTTCGGCGTCACGGGCAGCCTGGTGCAGCAGCTCGCTCCACTGTCGCTGGTAGGTGGCGACGCGGTCGTGCACCGGCCCCGGGCGGGACCCGAGCTCGGCCGAGGTGACGACGAAGAAGCAGCCCCCGGGGAAAACGCGCCGCTCGACGTATGAGAGGAACCCTTCGCAGAGAGCGAGCAGCCGCTCGCGCCCCGCCGGCGCGCTCCGCAGAGCGGGCGAAACGACCTCGCGGATGAAGCTCGCCCGGGCCGCGTCGATGGTCGCGAGTTGCAGTTCCTCCTTCGAGCCGAAGTGCGCGTAGAGGCCTGACTTGCTCATTCCTGTCACGGTCGCGAGGCCGCCGATCGAGATCCCCTCGATGCCCACCACGGTGGCCAGGCGCGCAGCCTCCTCCAGGATCGCCGTCCTGGTGCGCACGCCCTTGGTCTGCCGCTCGATCACTGCCTCCACTGACCTAGATCATAACCGAACGGACGTGCTATTCTCTCGGCCTTGAATAGTACGACCGTGCGTTTCGCTGGTTCGAGGCGCACGAAAGGAGGCGATATGCCGTTCGTGAACGTGAAGGTAATCGAAGGCGTCTTCGACGCAGATCAGAAGCGCGAGATGGTCGAGCGCCTGACTGAGACGATGGTCGGGATCGAGGGCGAGAACATGCGCGATGTGACCTGGGTCGTCGTCGAGGAGGTGCGCAGCGGCGATTGGGGGATCGGTGGCAAGGCGCTCCGCACCGAGCACGTCAAGGCGCTCGCCGCGGGAGCCTCGGCGTGATGGGCGCCGTCTCGCGCGACCAGCACGCAGGGCGGGCTTCAGCTTTGCGCATGCGCCGTTCCGTCGTCGCGGAGCGGCAGACGCCGCTGCGGGCTCTCTACGCCGAGAGCCCGCAGGAGGCCCTGACGCGCAAGACAGCGCGAACGACATCGGTCGCGATCCCGGCGAGCGACCCCTTCCACGGCGAGGTCGAGGTAGGAAGCGGCTACCGGACGTCGCTCCGCTACGGGCTCGACCGATACGTGGGAGGCCTGCACGACGCTCCAAACCCGGGCGACCTCCTGTGCGCGGCGCTCGCCGCCTGCCAGGACGGCACCATCCGGATGATCGCAAACCAGTTGGGCGTCGAGCTCAACAGGCTTGAGGTCGAGGTGACCGGCGAGCTCGACGTCCGCGGCTGCCTCGGCATCGACCGTGGCGTCCGCGTGGGCTTCGAGGCGCTGCGCTGCGAGACCGAACTGACAGCCGTAGACGGAACCGATCCCCAACGGCTCAAAGCTCTCCTCACGGCAGCAGAACGGTTCTGCGTGAACCTCGACACGCTGCGTGAGGGAATCGAGGTCAACACGAGCATCAGCCCTGCGAGGACCTAAGGTAACGCTGCACGTTCCACCGCGAAACGCCTTACGACCACCACGCGGCAAAGCAGGTCCCTCGACCACCGGACCGAGCGTCCTCCATCTCGCCAAAAGCAGAGGCTTGGTCCTGCGCCTGCCATGCGCCCGCCTCGGACGAGATGCGCGCGCGTGCTCACGTGTTCCATCCGCTCCTGCTTCCGGTTGCTGCACGGCGTCTCAGTACACACCCGACGGGCTCGCGACAAGGCCGAGGCCGTCCGAGGCGCGCCTGGACTGTCGAATGCCGCCGTCGATCCGCGGTCGCGCGCGCCCGGACGACCGCGCTCCAGACACCCACGGAAGCCTCGGATTCCCGACGTCAGCGGCCTTTTTCGACCCCGAATTGCGACAATCTTGCGACTACGTTCGGGCCAAAAATACGTCATTTGCAGGCAATCATACGAAGCGGGATACGGGAATCGAACCCGTCTCTCGAGCTTGGGAAGCTCGCGTTCTACCGATGAACTAATCCCGCCGGATCGCCGGGGATCGTATCGGTCTAGGGTTTGGCGGGTGCGACGCAAGCTCGTTCCAGCGATCGTCGTCGCCGTCGCCGCGGCGGCTGTCGCCGTGCTCGTGTACGGGCTCACTCAACAGGGCGCGAGCCGCGCGCTGGACGAGGCCCTGGCCGCCGGCCGAGACCCCGCGGCGCCGCAGGCGCAGCGTCCCCTGCCCGTACTCGACCGCGTCGGCGGCACGACCGCGTCACTGACGCGCTGGCGGGGGAAGGTGGTGGTGCTGAACTTCTGGGCGTCGTGGTGCTCGACCTGCACGGCCGAGGCGGCGTTGATCGAGCGCGCGCAGCGCCGGCTCGCAGCGAGCGGCGACGGCACGGTGCTGGGGATCGACTACAAGGATCTGAGCAGCGGCGCCCGACAGTTCATCGGAACCTATGAGCTGAGCTACCCGAACCTGCGCGACATCGACGGGTCGTTCGCGGAGGCCTACGGCACCGATGCGCTACCGGAGACCTTCGTGCTGAACCGCAAGCTCCAGGTCGTCGCCATCTCACGCGGCGAGATCACCACACAGTCCTGGCTCACACACTGGATCGACGAGGCGGCCCGCACGTGAGACGCGCACTGGTCGGGGCAGCGCTTCTCCTCTGCCTGGTGCTCGCCGCGCCGGCGTGGGCAGTGACGGCGCGCACCTCGCTGGTAGCGATCGAGCAGCAGGTGATGTGCGTGACGTGCGGCATCCCGCTGCAGGAAGCCGACTCACCCGCCGCGCAGCAGGAGAAGGCCTACATTCAGCAGCTGATCGACGCCGGCGACACGGCGGCCGCGATCAAGGCCCAGCTGGTCGTCGAGTACGGCGACGCCGTGCTCGCGCTGCCGCCCGACCGCGGCTTCAACGTCGCGTTCTACCTGATCCCGATCGCCGTGGTGCTGGCGGCGCTCGCGATCGTCGCGCTGCTACTGCCGCGCTGGCGGCGAAACCGCCGGGCCGGCTCCGCCGCCGCCGGCCAGCCCGACGCGCTCAGCGCCACCGACAGCGCGCGCCTTGACGCGGACCTCGCGCGTTTCGAACGCTGATCACATCTGCGCCGGCGCGCTGACGCCGAGCAGATCGAGCGAGCAGGCGATCGTGCGCCGCGCAGCAAGCGAGAGCGCGAGCCGCCACGACTCGGTTTCGCGCGGCTCGACGCCGAGCACGTGGCAGTCGCGGTAGAAGGCGGTGAACGACTGCGCGAGCGCGAGCGCGTAGGAGGCGACGCGGTGCGGGGCGCGGCGCTCCGCTGCGTCGGCCAGCTCGAGCGGGAAGTTCAGCAGGCAGCGCAGCAGCGCCCGCTCAGAGGCATGCAGCGGCTCGACCGGCGCGATCGCCTCGAGCGCAGCGGCCACGCGATCGGGGCCGGCGCGGTCGATGATCGAGGCGATTCGCGCATGCGCGTACTGCACGTAGTAGACGGGGTTCTCCGCGCTCTCGCGGGCAGCGAGGTCAAGGTCCACCTCGACAGTCGTGTCGTGCGATCGCGCGAGCAGGAAGAAGCGCGCGGCGTCGACGCCGACCTCGTCGACCAGCTCGTCCAGCGTCACGTACTCGCCCTCGCGCTTGGACATCGCCGTGCGCCCTTCGACCCCGAGCAGGTGCACGAACTGCTGGATCACGATCTCCAGCGAGTCGGGGTCGGCGCCGAGGGCCACGCAGGCCGCCTTCATCCGCGCGATGTAGCCGTGGTGGTCGGCGCCCCAGACGTAGACGAGGCGGTCGTAGCCGCGCGATCGCTTGTCCTGCATGTAGGCGATGTCGGAGGTGAAGTAGGTGTGCTCGCCGCTCGAGCGCACCAGCACCCGGTCCTTGTCGTCGCCGTGGGCGCTGGTGCGCAGCCACAGCGCTCCGTCCGTGGTGTAGGTCTCACCGCGTTCCGCAAGGTCTTCGAGCGCGCGCTCGACGGCTCCGGCTTCGTGCAGCGAGCGCTCCGAGAACCAGATGTCGAAGCTCACGCCGAAGCGCTCGAGCGAGGCGCGGATCAGCTCCAGGCACGCATCGCAGGCCTCCCGCGCGAGCGTCTCGAGGTCGAGTTCGAGCGCGCGCGCCGGCGCCACAAGCCCCGCGACGTAGTCGCCGTGGTAGCCGTCCGGCGCGACCGGCTCACCGAGCGCCAGCGCGCGCACCGACTCGCCGAGCTTGGTCACCTGGCTGCCGTAGTCGTTGATGTAGTACTCGCGGGTCACCGCGTAGCCGCGGTAGGCGAGGATCCGCGACAGCGCGTCTCCGTAGGCCGCCTGGCGCGCATGGCCGACGTGCAACGGGCCGGTCGGGTTGGCGGAGACGAATTCCACATCGATCGCGAGCGGAGCCGCAAGCGTCATCGCGCCGTAGCGCTCCCCCGCCGCGAGCACCGACTCGAGCGCCCCGGCGTACCAGCCGTCGCGCAGGTGCAGGTTGAGAAAGCCCGGTCCCGCGACCTCGGCGCGCTCGAGCGCTTCGCCGAGGCTCGCTGCGAGCTCGCCGGCCAGCCGCGCCGCCACCTCGCGCGGCGGCGCACCCAGGCGCGGGGCGAGCAGCAGAGGAGCGTTGGTCGAGTAGTCGCCGAGATCGGCGCGCGGGGGGATCTCGAGCTTGACGGCCTCGAGCCCCACCCCCGCCTCGCCGGCCACCGCGACGGCGGCCGCGCGGATCGCGTCGTGCAGTGTTTCCAGCGGCGTCACCCGCGAGAGCCTACGTCGTGGCGGCCGCCGCCCGCGTGGACCCTCAGTAGTGGTAGGGCTCCCCGGCGATGATCCGGTGGGCGCGAAACAGCGCCTCGAGCAGCACGACGCGCGCCAGCTGGTGGGGAAGCGTCATCGGACCGAGCGAGAGGCGGTGCTCGGCCGCGGGCAGCTCGAGCCCGTGCGCGCCGCCGATCACGAACACCAGATCGCGGCCGGAGTCCCGCCGCTGCTCGATGAACCGGGCGAAGGCGAGGCTGTCAAAGCGCTCGCCGTCCGCGGCCAAAAGCGACGTGAAGGCGCCGCGCGGCAGCCTGGCGGTGAGGCGCTCGACGCCCCCGTCGCGCCCCGGCGGATCGCGCAGCTCGATCTGCGACAGGCGGGTGTAGTGACCCAGCAGCTTTGCGTAGTGCTCGACGTCGTCGACGTAGGGCGCGCGCAGGCGCCCGACCGAGATCACCACGACCTGCACGGCTGCGATACTAATCCGCAATGACCCTGAGCCCCGGACGCCGAGCGTTCACGTGAGCACCGAACCGGGCGGCAGCGACCGCCACATCAACATCCAGGTCTCGCCCGAGATGATGGCCGGCGTCTACGCGAACTTCGCCAACGTCAGCCACTCCGACTATGAGTTCACGATCACCTTCGCGCGCGTCGACCACGAGGTCGAGGCCAGCGAGGTCCCCGGCATCATCGTCTCCCGCGTGAGCCTGTCGCCGCGCTTCATGAAGGAGCTGATGACTGCGCTCGAGGACAACTACTCGCGCTGGCAGGCCCGCGAGGGGATCAGGAATCTGCCGGAGTCCGAAGGCTCCTCCGGCGACCTGGACGAGTAGGGCGCGCGCCGGCGCGGAAGGCGTCCGCGATCCCGATCCGCTCGACGATCGGCGGGTGCGTGCCGATCAGCGCCGACAGCCAGCGCGGCGGCGCCGGGTCCGCGAGGTTTTGCGCCGTGATCCGCCGCTCGAACGACACGAACGCGTCCGCATCCCCCGTCAGGGCGAGCGCGAAGGCGTCCGCGCGGCGCTCGATCGCCCGCGACAGCTGGCGCGTGACGACGCCGAGCGCCCCCGACACGACCGCGCCGGACAGCGCGAGCGCGGGCAGGCTCGGAGCACTCGAGCGCTCCATCCGCTCCGCGAGACGGGCCACCGCGCGGGTCCCCGCCGGCGCGACCGCCGCCAGGTAGACGAGCAGGCGCGGCACGTCGCGGTAGCGCACGTGCGCCAACTCGTGCGCGACGACGGAACGCGCCTCGGGCGCCGTGAAGCTCGAGAGCAACGTGTCGTAGAGGACAACCCGCCGGCTCGCGCCCAGGCCGTTCACATACGCGTTGGCCGCGCTCGTGCGCCGGCTTGCGTCGACCTCGAAGACCTCGCCCACACTCACGCCGGCACGCTGCGCGAGTTCCAGCACCTCGCGGCGCAACTCACCCTCGGGCAGCGCCACGAAGTCGTTGAAGATCGGATCGAGGACGACCGGCGCAGCGACCGTCACGACGACTGCCACGGCGACGCTGCCGGCCGAGGCAGCCTTCCACCAGTCCTCGCCGTAGTGGCGCATCAGCGCTGCGACGATCACCGCTCCCGCGGCCGCGAAGCCCGCGCCGAGCGCCGCGGTGCGCGCGATGTCGCCGCCCCAGCCGCGCCAGGACTGGGTCGCGAGACCGGCGCGCAGCGCCCGCACGCGCATCCAGGCGCCAAACGGCAGTGGCGCCACCAGCAGCGCGAGCGAAAGCGCGGCCCCGTTCGCGGCGACCACCCGAAGCGTTGCGGCGTCGCCGCCGCGGCCACGGTCGCGGCGCACGAGCCACACCAGCAGCGTCGTCTCGGCTGCGGCGCCGGCGCCGGCGAGCGCCAGCTGGCCGTGGCCGTAGCGGCGCGCCCGGGCGATGTCGCCGGCCTCGAAGTGGGTGAGCGGATCGACCGGGGCGGCGGCGATCACGCCGTGGCGGGGGCGCAGCGCGAGCACGGCCAGCTCGGCCGCGCCGAGAGCCGCCGCGAGCGCCGCGAGCCAGCCGCGGCCGTCCTGCGCGCGATTGCGCTCGTGGGCCACCTCCGGCACGCTATTCGGTCTGCGCCCGCGCGGCGCAGGATCGCATCCAGCGCCTCGCGCGAGCGCGTCGGCTGCAAGACTGCGTGTTGCTTCCAGCGCCGTGGGCTCCTCCACAGCAACAAATGAAGGTCGCAATCATCTCCGACATACATGGCAACCGCCAAGCCTTCGAGGCGGTTCTCAGAGACATAGTCGACGCGTCGGTCGCGCAGGTGTGGTGCCTCGGCGACCTCGTCGGCTACGGGGCCGACCCGGACGCCTGCGTCGATCTCGCGCGCGAGCACACCGACGTGTGCCTGGCCGGCAACCATGACCTCGCCGTCGCCGGCAAGATCCCCCTGGACGACTTCTCGCGCGGCGCGGCGATCGCGGTGCGCTGGACGCAGGACGTGATCACGGCGCCCAACCGCGAGTTCCTCGCCGCGCTACGCCCGTCCGCGGTGCGCGAGGACATCGGGCTCTACCACGCCAGTCCGCGCGATGAGGTCTGGGAGTACGTGCTCTCCGCCCTCCTCGCCGAGCTGTGCTTCGACGCAACGAGCCACCGCCTCAACCTGCTCGGCCATTCGCACGTGGCGCTGTCGTTCGAGCGGCTCGAGGGGCGCCCGGCTACGGGCGAGACGCGCCGGGCCGGCGTCCTGCTCGACCTGCGCGAGGGCGAGTGGCTGCTGAACCCGGGCAGCGTCGGCCAGCCCCGCGACGGCGATCCCCGCGCCGCCTGGCTGCTGCTCGACACGGGCGCCCTGACCGCCACCTACGTACGCTGCGAGTACGACATTCCCGGCGCGGCCGGCGCGATCCGTGCCGCTCGCCTGCCGGACTCGCTCGCGCAGCGGCTGGAGCACGGTCAGTGAGAGCACTGCGGCTCATCGGCGGCGCGCTCGCGGCGGCCGCGCTGCTCAGCGCCTGCGGCTCTGGCGTCGGGCTGATCCCGGCCGACAGTGCGGCCACGCTGCACGACGACCTCGCGAACATCCAGCTCGCCTTCTCAACCCCGGACTGCACGCTCGCGACCGCCTACGTCGCCAAGGCCAACGACGACTTCGACAACCTGCCCCAGAGCATCAGCCGGAAGCTGCTCACACAGCTGCAGACCGCGATGAACGCCGTTGCTGCCGACGAACAGCGCCAATGCCACAACGCGACGACCGGCCCGACGAGCGGCTCGAGCAGCCCGACCGGACCGACCGGCTCGACCGGATCCTCGAGCACGACGAGCAGCACGACGACGAGCACCACCACGTCGAGCAGCACGTCGTCGAGCTCCACGTCGACCTCCACGAGCCAGACCGGGACGACCGGCGTCACCGGCTCGACCTGCACCACGACCACCGGCGTCGGCGGCGGCACGCCGGCCTGCGACGGCACGACATCCTCGAGCGGCATCGGCGGGGGCGGCACCGGCACCGGCGGCACCGGCAGCGACACCGGCGCCGCGAGCGTGGGCAACTGATGGCGCGCGAGAACACCGTCGCCGGGCGCTACCGGATCGAGAGCCGACTCGGGTCGGGCGGCATGTCGACCGTGCATCTGGCGTTCGATGAGCGCCTCGAGCGCTACGTCGCGGTGAAGCTGCTCGCCGAGCACCTCGCCGCGGATCCGGCTTTCGTGTCGCGCTTCCAGCGTGAGGCGCTCGCCGCGGCGCGGCTGATCCATCCGAACATCGTGCAGGTATTCGACTCGGGTCTCGACGAACGCCGCGACCAGCACTACATCGTGATGGAGTACATCGACGGCCAGTCCTGCGCGGAGATCCTGCGCGACCGGGGCTGGCTGACCGTCGAGGAGACGCTGCCGATCGTGCTCGGGGCCTGCGCCGGGCTCGACTACGCCCACCGCAAGGGGGTCGTGCACCGCGACGTCAAGCCGGGCAACCTGCTGCTCGGCACAGACCGGGTCGTCAAGCTCGCCGACTTCGGCATCGCCAAGGCGACCGAGCAGTCGAGCATCACCCAGATCGGATCGGTGCTCGGCACCGCCGCCTACCTCGCCCCCGAGCAGGGGCGCGGCGAGGAGGCCGGGCCGCCCGCCGACATCTACGCGCTCGGCGTCGTCACCTACCAGCTGCTGGCGGGCCGGCTGCCGTTCGAGGGATCCTCGCTGACCGAGCTGGCGATCAAGCAGCAGCGTGAGCCGCCGCCAAGCCTCGACGACCTCGTCGCCGCGGTGTCCCCGGAACTGGCGGAAGCGGTCGATGTCGCGCTGCGGATCGATCCGCGTCAGCGCTACCCGACCGCGGCCGAGATGTCGCGCGCACTCCAGGAGGGCGCGCGCGGCATCGCACCGGGGGCGGGTACGGCGATCGTCCCGCCCGCAGGCGCGACCGCGCAGACCGTCGTCGCCCACGACCCGCGCACGCGGGTCACTCCACGCCAGCCCCGCCAGGGCCAGCCGCGGCGCGAGCCGGAGCCCGAACCGGAGCGCACACCGCTAAACCGCCGCCGCATCGCCGCGGGGCTGATCGCCGGCCTTTTGATCGCGGTCGTGATCGTGGTGGTGGTGCTCTCGCTGCAATCCAACGGCACCGTCCAGCTGCAGCATCCGGATCGCTTCTCCCGCGATTTCCCGACCGCGCTGCAGCAGCTGACGAACCTGATCAACAACAACACGGCATAGCGCTGTTCGGCGGGTGCATGCACCCGCCGACGGGAAGGCTCATGAGCCTTCCCGCGGGTCGGCGCATGCGCCGACCCCGAACGGCGATTCGCCCTCGCGAAGGGCGCCCGCGACCGCCGGCAGGCGCCCGTCGATGATCGCGGCGCGCAGGCATGACATCAGCGTCGCGATGAAGGTCAGGTTGTGCAGTGTCAGCAGGTGCCCGCCCGTCTGCTCGCCCGTGCGGGCGAGGTGGTGCAGGTAGGCGCGGGAGAGCCCGCCGGCGCAGGCCGGGCACGGGCAGTCCGCCGCCAGCGGCGCGAGGTCCGCCGCGAACGCCGGGCGGTCGACCGCGAGCCTGAAGCGGGAGGCCGGGTCCGCGACCAGCGCCGTGCCGTGACGGGCGAGGCGGGTAGGCATCGCGCAGTCGAAGGTGTCGATCCCCAGCTCGACGCCGCGGATCAGGTCGTCGACCTCGCCGATGCCCAGCAGATGACGCGGGCGCTCCGCCGCGAGGCGCTCGAGCTCGCGTGTGCTCCAGTCGATCACCTCATACATCTGCGCCTTGTCGGCGCCCAGCGAACCGCCGACGGCGATCCCGTCGGCGCCGCTCGCGACGCTCGCCGCCGTCGAGGCGACACGCAGGTCCTCGTACACCCCGCCCTGGACGATCGCGTAGAAGAGCGAGTCCGGGCCTGGGTTCTCGGCCCGCCAGCGCACACAGCGCGCAAGCCAGCGGTGTGTGCGCTCGGTCGAGCGGGCGGTGTAGTCGCGATCGACGTGGAACGGGGTGCACTCGTCGAACGCGAGCACGATGTCGGAGTGCAGCTGCGCCTGGACCGCCATCGAGATCTCCGGGCTGATGAAGCGCTCGGATCCGTCGACGTAGGAGCGGAAGCGGACGCCGTCCTCCTCGATCGCGAGGATCGCCCCGCCGCTGCCATTGCCGCGGCGGCCCTTGATCTCGTCGGCGACCGTGCCGTGCCCCATCGAGAACACCTGGAAGCCGCCGGAGTCGGTGATGATCGCCCGCTCCCACCCCATGAAGCGGTGCAGGCCACCCGCGCGCTCGATCACCTCGCCGCCCGGACGCAGGAA
This sequence comes from uncultured Solirubrobacterales bacterium, assembly GCA_963788385.1. Taxonomy (GTDB): domain Bacteria; phylum Actinomycetota; class Thermoleophilia; order Solirubrobacterales; family Solirubrobacteraceae; genus Palsa-513. The sequence continues at coordinate 211,421 of CAWBGR010000003.1, read as the reverse complement.
CAGGTGGAAGGTGTTGCCGAGGACGATGTCGTAGCCGAGCGCGGCAACCTCGCCGGCGGTCAGTCCGCGCACGGCGCCTGCGGTCGCGAGCGGCACGAACGCGGGTGTGCGGATCTCCCCGTGCGCGGTCGCGAGCACACCGGCGCGCGCGCGCGACGAGCGGTCGCGGGCGATAATGCGCAGCGCGGGCATCGCGGCCATCCTAGAGAGCGCCGCGCCTGCCCACGACACCGTGCTGGCAAGCTTCCTCAGCGTCACGACCAACCTCGGCCTGCCGGTCATCGGGCTGGTCGTCGCGATCGAGGCGCTGGGCGTCCCGCTGCCCGGCGAGACGGCCGTGATCCTCGGCGGACTGGCGGCCAATCAGGGTCGCCTTTCGATCGTCGCCGTGATCGTCGTCGCCGCCGCCGCCGCGATCGTCGGCGACAACATCGGCTTCATGATCGGGCGCCGGGGCGGGCGGGCGCTGCTCGAGCGCCCGGGACGCTTCTTCGAGGAGCGCCAGCGAATGCTCGCGATCGGCGATCCGTTCTTCGAACGCCACGGACCCAAGGCGGTGTTCCTCGGGCGCTGGATCACCGGCCTGCGCGTGTGGACGTCGTGGCTCGCCGGCGCGAGCGACATGCGCTGGCCCACCTTCCTGGTCTGGAACGCGCTGGGCGGGACGGCCTGGGCGATTAGCGTCGCGCTGGCCGCCTATTACGGCGGCAAGAGCGTCGAAACGGTGTTCAGCAAGGTTGGCCTCTACGGCGGGATCGCCGCGGGCGTGCTGATCGTGATCGGCGTGGCCTACGTGTGGCGGCGGCGCCGGCGCGCTCGCGCCGCGTGATCGCCCGCGCGCGGGGACGGGAGATCGGTGAGCGCCACGCGCTGGCCGCCGTTCTGCGGCTCCGCGGCCCGCGCGCCCGCGCTGGCGGTCACGGGCCGGCGTAGATGACGCCGTGGCAGTTCCACGACCCTGAGAACACGCCTCCGAGCAGGCTCGCGAAGGTGCCCTTCGCCAACAGGGTCGCGCCCGGCACGATGACCGAGTCGCCGAACAGCTGCCGGCCGCCCGTGTCGGCCTCGAAGGCCTCACTCTCGGACGGGCTGCGCGCGATCAGCAGACTGACGAACGGCTCCCCGGCGTTGCCCTTGGCTCCCGCCACGAGTGTGCCAACGTTGAGCTCGAGGCCGCCGACGCTCGCACTGCGGTCGCAAAGGCCGTCGCGGAAGCGGTAGGTGCGCGCGCCGATCGTGATCACGACCGTCGCCGGACCGCAGTAGTAGATCGCTCGCGGCCCGTTGATCGCGGTCACTCGCGGCTTGCAGGGCGGCGCGGAGGCGGCGCCCGCAACGGGGGCGCCCGAAAGGCCGCCGGTGAGGGCTAGACCGCCGAGCAGGGCCATCACTGCGAAGCGTGCGGGCACGGACGCCGCATGCTACTCGCTGGCTCCCCGTGGCCCGGCCCGGTCCCACAGCCAACCGCAGTCCCCCCGCAGGGCGGGCGGATCGTCCACCCCGGCCGGCGGCGGCGGCCCTCAGGCGGCGGTGAGCGAGCGGCCCGTCATCGCCTCGGGCGCTGCGATGCCGAGCAGCTCGAGGGCCGTCGGCGCCACGTCGGCGAGGACGCCCTCGCGCTCGAGGCGCACCGCCTGGGTCGTGACGATCAGCGGCACCGGGTTCAGCGAATGGGCGGTCTGCGGCGTGCCGTCGGGGTTGAGCATCTCGTCGCTGTTGCCATGGTCGGCGGTCACGATGCAGACGCCACCGCTGCGGTGTACCGCGCCGACCACCTCGGCCAGGCACTGATCGACGACCTCCACCGCCTCCACGGCGGCCGGGATGACGCCGGTGTGGCCGACCATGTCGGAGTTGGCGAAGTTGATGATCGCGAACCGCGGGCTGTCCTGCTCCCAGGCCGCCACGAACGCCGCGGCCGCCTCGCGCGCCGCCATTTGCGGCTTCAGATCGTAGGTCGCGATGTCGCGCGGCGACGGGACGAGCTCGCGACGCTCGCCGGGCTCGGGCTGCTCCTCGCCGCCGTTGAAGAAGTAGGTGACGTGGGGGTACTTCTCGGTCTCGGCGACATGCAGCTGGCGAGCGCCGGTCGCGGCGACCACCGCGGAAAGAGTCGTGCTCGGGTGCTCGGGCGCGAACGCGACCGGGTAGGGGAAGTCCTCCTCGTACTGGGTCATGCAGCTCAGCCGCTCGACCGTGGCGATGCCGCCGCGGTCGATCTCGCTGAACCCCGGGTCGGCCAGCGCGCGCACGATCTCGCGCATCCGGTCGGGGCGGAAGTTGAAGCAGAAGACGCGGTCCCCGGCAGCGATCGGGGCGGGCGTCCCCACCAGCGTCGGCTCGAGGAACTCGTCGGTCTCGCCGCGTTCGTAGGCCGCGGCGACCGCCTCGGCGCCGGTGGCGGCGGTGTAGGGCGCACGGGCGGCGACCAGCAGGTCGTAGGCGCGCTGGACGCGGTCCCAGCGCTTGTCGCGGTCCATCGCCCAGTAGCGCCCGACCACCGAACCAACCCGCGCGCCGCCGTGGCGTTCGACCCGCCCGACGGCCTCCAGCCCGGCGTCCGGCGCGGTGTCGCGCCCGTCGGTGAAACAGTGCACGATGACCTCGCCGGCGTCCAGCTCGTTCGCGAGGTCGATCAGCGCCAGCAGGTGGTGCTCGGAGGAGTGCACACCGCCGTCGGACACCAGTCCGATCAGGTGCACGCGGCCGGGTCCGGCGAGCGCCGCTCCGATCACCGGGTTGCTCCCGAGCGTGCCGTCGTTCATCGCGTCGTCGAGCCGCGTCAGGTCCTGGCGCAGCACGGCGCCCGCGCCGAGGTTCAGATGCCCGACCTCGGAGTTGCCCATCTGGCCATCGGGCAGCCCGACCGCGCGCCCGCAGGCGATCAGCTGCGTGTGCGGGTAGCTCGCCCAGAGCTCGTCGAAAACGGGCGTGTCGGCGAGCGCGACGGCGTTGCCGGGCCCCGCCGGCGCGATTCCCCAGCCGTCGAGGACGATCAGGCAGAGGCTTGGCACCGGGACGCTGCGCGGGCCGGGCGGGATGCTCATCGCCGTGCGCTCATGCCGCGCCGTCGCGTGCAGCCGCGGCGATCGCCGCAAACGACTCGGCGTCAAGCGACGCTCCGCCGACCAGCGCCCCGTCCACATCGGGGAGCGCAAGCAGCTCGGCGGCGTTGGCGGGATTGACCGAACCGCCGTAGAGCACGCTGACACGCTCGTCCATGCCCTTGTGGAGCGCTCCGACCAATGCGCGCACGAAGCTCGCGGCGTCCTGCGCCTGCTCCGCCGTGGCGACGCGACCGGTGCCGATCGCCCAGATCGGCTCGTAGGCGATCGCGACCTCCGCCACACGCTCCGCCGGCACGTGCTCGAGGCCCTCCTGCACCTGGTGGCGAAGCTTGCGCTCGGTGTCGCCCGCCACGCGCTCATCCTCGGTCTCCCCCACACAGAGGATCGGTCGCAGCCCGGCGTCGAGCGCGGCGCGAAGCTTCAGCGCGACCGCACGATCGGTCTCGCCGAAATACTGGCGGCGCTCGCTGTGCCCGAGCACGACGCCGGCGACGTCCAGCTCCACGAGCATCGGTGCCGAGACCTCACCGGTGAACGCCCCCTCAGCCGCCTCGTGCATGTTCTGCGCATACACCCCGACGCGCGTCCCGCGCGTGCTGTCAACCATCGCGCCGAGCGCCGTGAACGGCGCGCAGAGCGCGATCTCGACCCCCTCGAGGCTCGCGACCCGCGGCAGCAGCGCCTGGATGTAGCGCTCGGCCTCGGCGACCGTCTTGTACATCTTCCAGTTGCCGGCGATCAGCGGCGTGCGGCTCATTGACCTACCGCGGCGAGTTCGAGCGCCTCCACCCCGGGCAGCGTGCGACCCTCGATCAGCTCAAGCGTCGCGCCGCCACCGGTCGAGAGATGCGTGACAGCCCCGTCGAGCCCGAACTGCCGCAGCGCCGCAACCGAGTCACCGCCGCCGGCGACCGTCGTGCCCGGCGCTGCCGCGACGGCCTCGGCGACCGCCCGCGTGCCGGCGGCGAACGCCTCCAGCTCGAACACCCCCATCGGCCCGTTCCAGAAGACGGTGCCGGCGCCGGCGATGGCCTCCGCGTAGCGCGCGGCTGTGCGCGGTCCGATATCGAGGCCCATCCACCCGTCGGGCACATCGACGCCGTCCAGATCGCGGCGCGGAGCGTCCGCCGCGACGCGCTCGCCGAGCCCGAGATCCACCGGCAGCAGAAGCTTTGCGCGCGAGGACTTCGCACGCTCGAGCGCGCTGCGAGCCGGCTCGAGCCCCTCCTGCTCGCACATCGAGGACCCGACCGTGTGACCCTCCACGAGCAGGAACGGGAAGCACATCGCCCCGCCGATCAACACGGTGTCGGCGATCTCCAGGAACCGCTCGATCACGGCGATCTTGTCGGTCACCTTCGATCCGCCGAGCACCGCGACGAGCGGGCGCGCCGGGTCGGCGAGGATCGCCTGCAGCTGCGTGACCTCGCGCTCGAGCAGCAGCCCCGCGACAGCCTCGCCCACGTGGTGCGTCACGCCCTCGGTCGAGGCGTGCGCGCGGTGCGCAGAACCGAACGCGTCGTTGACGTAGACGTCTGCGAGCGAGGCCAGCGCCGCCGCCAGCTCGTCGTCGTTCCTGGTCTCACCCGGCTCGAAGCGCAGATTCTCAAGCAGCACGATGCCGCCCGGTTGCAGGGCGTCCACGGCCGCGTGTGCGCTCGGCCCGACGACGTCGTGGGCGAACTCGACGTGCGCGCCGGTCAGCTCGGACAGGCGCTTGGCGACCGGCGCGAGCGAGAACGCTGGATCCGGGCCGCCCTTCGGCCGGCCGAGGTGGCTGGCGAGGATCACCTTCGCGCCGCGCCCGCGCAGGTTCTCGATCGTCGGCAGCGCCGCCCTGATGCGCGTGTCGTCGGTGATCTCGCCGTCCTTCAGCGGGACGTTGAAGTCGACCCGGACCAGCACGCGCCGGCCGGTCACCTCAACGTCGCCGAGGCCTTTCACGACAGCCGCTGCACGAGTTCGACCACCCGGTTGGAATAGCCCCACTCGTTGTCGTACCAGCTCACGGTTTTCACAAGCGTTCCGTCGATCACTGCCGTCAGCCCGCCGTCGACGATCGATGAATACGGGTTGGTGATGACGTCGGTCGAGACTATCGGATCCTCGGTGTAGGCAAGGATCCCGGTCAGCTCGCCACTGTCGGCGCGAGCGCGCAGCGCGTCGTTGACCTCGTCGACGCTCGTCTCGCGCTCGGCCTCGAAGGTCAGGTCGACCAGCGACCCGGTGGGGACAGGCGCGCGCACGGCGAACCCGTGCAGCTTGCCGGCCAGCTCGGGCAGCACCAGCCCGACCGCCTTGGCCGCCCCGGTCGAGGTCGGGACGAGGTTGATCGCGGCCGCGCGGGCCCGGCGCAGGTCGCTGTGCGGCATGTCCTGCAGGCGCTGATCGGCCGTGTAGGCGTGAATCGTGGTCATCAGGCCGTGGCGGATGCCGACCGTCTCGTGCAGCACCTTCGCCATCGGTGCGAGGCAGTTGGTCGTGCACGAGGCGTTCGAGATCACGTGATGCTCGGCCGGGGAATAGCGGTCGAAGTTGACGCCGAGGACGACGGTGATGTCCTCGCCGCTGGCCGGCGCGGAGATCACGACCTTGCTCGCCCCGGCCTCGAGGTGCTTGGCGGCGCCCGCACGCGCGGTGAAGAAGCCGGTTGACTCGATCACGACATCCACGCCGAGGTCACCCCAGGGCAACGCGCCCGGGTCGCGCTCCGCCAGCACCCGCAGCGGCTTGCCGTCGACGACGAGGCTTTCGCCGTCAACCTCGACGGTCCCCTTGTAGGGCCCGAGGATCGAGTCGTAGCGCAGAAGGTGCGCGAGCGTGGGTGCGTCGGTCAGATCGTTGACGGCAACCCATTCGATGTCCGTTGCGCCGGCGGCCATCGCGGCGCGAAACACATTGCGACCAATCCGGCCGAAGCCGTTGATCCCCACCCGTACCGTCATCCCAGCATCCTTCCATCGCAGTGACGAGACAAGCCCAGCCTGAGCGAGCGGATCCGGGCGACGCGCAAGGCTATCAACGGACCGCCGGAGGTTCGCGCGGGAGGCGGACCGGCGCTGGGCGCGCGGCCGCAGCGGGTGCCGCCGAAGCGGTGCCGAAGCGCTGCCGAGCGACCCCTGCGCGGGCGGCGACGGCGCGACCGCAGGGCGATCAGTGCGAGCCGCTGACGAACTCGACGCGCAGACCGTCGGGGTCGCGAACGTAGGCCGAGAAGTAGAGCGGGCTGTAATGCGGGCGAAGCTCCGGCGGGCTCTCGCTGCTACCGCCGCTGGCGAGCGCGGCGCCATAGGCGCCGACCACCGCGGCGCGGCCCCGGGCAGTCAGCGCGACGTGGCCGTAGCCGGGCGCCGGCCGATGGCCGCGAACGACGATCCACAGCGACGGGGCGACCATCCCGTAGGCGACCGCGTGCGGGCTCTCATGCAGGCGCCGTCCGCCCAGGGCGAGGAAAACCGCGTCATAGAACGCTGCCGATCGCGCGAGGTTTGAGACCTCGAAGCCGACGTGATCGATCACTGCTCGTCGGGAGCCTTGTCGGCGTCACGGTGGCTCACAGCGACCACGACGTCGTCACTCGAGCCGTAGCGCGCAGCCAGATGCTCGACGATCGCGACGGAGCGGTGGCGCCCGCCTGTGCATCCGATCGCGACGAGCAGGTGCGACTTTCCCTCGGCCACGTACTCCCTGAACAGGTAGTCGAGGAGCGGCTCGACGTGGGCGTAGAACTCGGCCAGCTTGCCGTCGCGATCGATGAACTCCACGACGCGCGGATCGCGGCCCGTCAGCTGGCGCAGGTCACGCTCGTAGTGGGGGTTCGGCAGGAACCGCACGTCGAACAGCAGGTCGGCGTCGCGCGGCGGCCCGTGCTTGAAGCCGAAGCTCGAGAAGGTGATCGCGAGCCGGTTGGCCGACTGCTGGCCGAGCAGCGCCTCGACGATCTTGCCGCGGAGCATCGCGGTGGACAGCCCGGTTGTGTCGATCACGATGTCGGCGCGCGCCTTCAGCGCGTCGAGCTGTGCGCGCTCCGCGGCGATCCCGTCGGCGATCGACCCGGCGGCCGCGAGCGGATGGCGCCGGCGCGTCTCCTTGTAGCGATTGAGCAGCGTCTCGTCCGCGGCGTCCAGGAACAGGACGCGGTGCGCAAGCCCCATGTTCTCGAGGTCGTCGAGCACGGCCTGGAGCGCCTCGAAGTACTCGCCGCCCCGCACGTCGGAGACCACGGCTGCCCGCTCGACCTTGGAGCCTTCGTGCACGAACAGCTCGATCAGGCTGCCGATCATCCCGGGCGGCAGGTTGTCGACGCAGAAGTAGCCGGCGTCCTCGAAGACGTTCATCGCCGTCGACTTGCCGGCCCCCGAGAAGCCCGTGATGATCGTGAGATCCTTCAGCGCGCCCGGGGAGTCCGCCATTGGCGCAATCGTCGCGCACACGGCGGACACGCGCGCCGCACGCCGGCCGCCCGTCGCTACCCGACGCGGTGCAGGTGCGCGTACAGCTCGCGGCCGACCTTGGCGGGCACGCCGGGGACCGCCTGCAGGTGCTCGGCGCTCGCAGCCAGCACCGCGTCGGGCGATCCGAAATGAGCGATCAGCGCACGCTTGCGGGCGGGTCCGACACCCGGCAGCTCGTCAAGCAGCGAGGAGGTCATCGCCCGGTCGCGGCGCGAGCGGTGGTGGGTGATCGCGACGCGATGGGCCTCGTCGCGAATCCGCGCGAGGAGCTGCAGTTCGGGGCTCGAGTGCGAGAGCACGATCGGCTCGCGGCGCCCCGGCACGAAGACCTCCTCGAGCCGCTTGGCGAGCGAGATGACGGCGACGCCCTGCGCGCGCGCGACGGCGAGCGGCTCGAGCCCCGCGGAGAGCTGGCCCTTGCCGCCGTCGATCACGATCAGGTTCGGCAGCGCCGCGAAGCTGCGGTCGTAGCCCGATTCGTGCGGAGAGGTGTCCGACTGGCGCTCCCACGCCGCCATCCGCCGCCCGAGCACCTCGGCCAGCGACGCGAAGTCGTCCGACCCGCTGACGGTGCGGATCCGGAACCGCCGGTAGTCCGACCGCTTCGGCACGCCGGCCTCGAAGACGACCATCGAGGCAACGGTGTGCGTGCCGGCCAGGTTGGAGATGTCGAAGCACTCGATCCGCATCGGCACGACCGGCAGCGACAGCGCGGCCCGCAACCCGTCGAGCGCTTCGGCTCGCCGCTCGCGGCGGTGCGCGGCCTTCAGCTGCTCCTCCTCGACCGCGAGGGCCGCGTTTCGCTCGGCGAGGTCGAGAATGCGGCGCTTCTCACCCCGCTCGGCCGCCCGCACCTCGACGCGCGCGCCGCGGCGGGCGCCCAGCGCCGCCGTCACGATCTCCGACACCGGCTCCGCCACCACGACCAGCGCCGGCACGGCCGCGGCGTGCTCGTAGTACTGCAGCAGGAACTCCTCGAGCACCTCCTGCGCCGGGCGCTCTCCCTCGTTCGCGAGGTAGAAGGACTGGCGGTCCGACAGCACGCCGTCGCGGACCTGGAGGACCTGGGCGTTGGCGTCACGCCCTGCGAGCGCCACCGCGATCGCGTCAAGCGTGCCGACGGCGGCGCCGGAGACCCGCTGGCGCGCGAGCAGCGAGCGCACGGCGGCCAGCCGGTTGCGCTCGACGGCGGCCTGCTCGAACTCCTGCGCGTCCGCCGCGGCCTTCATCCGCGCCTCCAGTTCGCGTTCGATCTCGCCGTAGCGCCCGCCGAGGAAGTCGATCGCGCGGTCGATCCCGCGCCGGTACTCCTCGCGCGTCACGTAGCCGACGCACGGCGCGCCACAGCGGTTGATGTGGAAATCCAGGCACGGCGAGCCTGAGCGCCGGCCGGGCTGCGCACCTGTGCACGAGCGGATCAGGAAGATCCGGCTGAGCAGCTCCAGCGTCTCGCGGACCCGCTTCGCGTTGGAGTAGGGCCCGAAGTAGGCGCGATCGCGCCGATGGCGTTCGCGCGTGAAATACACCCGCGGAAACTCCTCGTCCAGCGAGATCGCGATGAAGGGATAGGACTTGTCGTCGCGCAGGCGGATGTTGAAGCGCGGCCGGTACTGCTTGATGAAGGCCTGCTCCGTCAGCAGCGCCTCGGACTCGGTGCCGACCACCACGCTGTCCACCGACGCGACGTCCGCCGTCATCGCCGCGTTGCCGCCGGCGCCGAAGTGGGACGCGACGCGCTTGCGGATCGAGATCGCCTTGCCGACGTAGATCACGCGACCGGCGCGATCGCGGAACAGGTACACGCCGGGCTGGTCGGGCAGCGCGCGGCGCTGCGTGGCGAGGTCGGCGGCGGCGCTCAGTAGCGTTGCCAGTTGCGGTAGACGCGGAACAGGCCCCCGCCGCACAGGGCGAGCGCCGCAACTTCCACGAGCGTGCCGGCGATGGTCGTGGTCAGCTCGCCGGAGGCGGCAAGGACAACGACGATCGCACCGAGCGACGCGTAGAGCGTCCCGCGGTCGAGGTCGCCGAGTCCGTAGATGTCGACCTGGTGGTCGCGGTAGAAGCGGCCGGCGAAGTAAGCGATCAGCGCCGCGAACAGCAGCGAGAACGCCGCGCCGACGAGGCCGGCAACGTCGCTGCCGCCCGGCAGGGCGACGACGGCGAGCGCGATGACGACGATGATCGCGACGTTGCGGGCGTTCTTCATAGCTTGAGTCTAGATCAGCGCCGTCCTGCACAAAACGCGTGTCACAGCGTGGCTTCAAGCTGCGCGTAGGCAGCTTCGACGGCGCGCTTGGCGGCGGTGTGCCGCGCTTCGTTCTTTGCCGTCTCGTACTTCGTCGCCCAGGCCGCGGGGTCGGAGAGCTCCTGCTCGAGCGCCGCCAAGGCGACCTCCGCCGCCTCGACCGCGAGCTCGGCCTGTTCCTGCGCGCGCAGGCGATTCTTGCTCGGACCGTCCGCCGCCTTCGGGTTGCGCTTGCGCTGCGCCCCGGCGTCCGCCTCACGGGCGCTCCCCGTGCCGCCCGCGCCGGCCCTGCCGGCCGTGCTTCCTGTGCCGGCCGCACTCCCCGGGCCGGCCGCGCCGCGGGCACCCTCCGCTCCGCCGCCGCCGCCGACGGCGGCGCGACGCCTCGGCCGTGGCGCCGGTTCCTCTCCCGCGGCCTTGCGCTCCTCGCGCACGCGCAGGTACTCCGGCCAGCCGCCGACGTAGCTGCGCAGCGTCCCCTGCTCGACGGCGATGGTGCGCGTGCCGACCGCGTCCAGAAGTGCCCGGTCGTGGGAGACCAGGATCAGCGAGCCGCCGAAGGCGCCGAGCGCATCCTCCAGAGCCTCGCGGGATTCGAGGTCGAGGTGGTTGGTCGGCTCGTCGAGGATCAGCACGTTCGCGCCGCTGTTGACGAGGATCGCCAGCGACAGCCGGCGGCGCTCGCCGCCCGAGAGCCCGGCCAGCGGCTTCTCGGCCGCCTCGCCGCCGAAGAGGAAGCGCCCGAGCAGCGCCCGAGCCTTGTTGGGCGTGAGGCCGGTCGCCTGCTGAGCCGCATCGAGCACGGTACCCACGGCGCCCAGCTCGTCGGCGTGCTGGGAGAGGAAGCCGACGGACACGTTGTGCCCGGTCCGCAGCCGCCCGCCCGCGAGCGCCCGGCGCCCGGTCAGCGCCTCGATCAGCGTCGTCTTACCAGACCCGTTCGGGCCGACGAGCGACACGTGCTCTCCACGCTCCAGCCACAGCTGCACGTGCTCGAGCAGGACGATCGGCGGCTCACCGACCTCGAGGCGGGCGTCCTCCAGCTCGAAGGTCACGCGTCCGCTGCGCGCCGGCGCATCGAACTGGAACGACAGTGACGCCCCGTCGCTCGGCGCGCGGTCGATGCGCTCGATCTTCTCCAGCGCCTTGACGCGCGACTGCGCCTGGCGGGCCCGGGTTCCGGCGCCCCAGCGCGCGACGAATCGCTCGAGCCGCTCGACCTCCGCCTGCTGGCGTTCGATCGCGCGGCCGAGCGCCAGCTCGCGAGCCGCCTGCTCCGCGCGCCATGCGTGCCAGCTGCCGGGGAAGAACCGCGAGCGACCGGCCTCCAGCTCGAGCACCGCCGTCCCCACCGTCTCGAGGAACCAGCGATCGTGCGCGACCAGCGCGATCGCCGCATCGAGCGAGACGAGCGCCTGCTCGAGCCACTCGAGCGACTCGATGTCGAGATGGTTGGTCGGCTCGTCGAGCAGCAGCAGGTCGGGCCGTGCGGCGAGCGCCCGCGCGAGCGAGGCGCGCGTCAGCTCACCGCCGGAGAAGCTCGCGAGCCCGCGTTCGAGGTCCTCCTCATGGAAGCCGAGCCCGCGCGCGACCTCGGTCGCCCGGTCACGCCAGCGGTACCCGCCGTGGTGCTCGAGTTCAGCCTGGGCGCGCGCGTAGCGGTCGAGCGTCGCGGGGTCCGCCGACCCGGCCGCCATCGCCGTCTCGAGCGTCGCGAGCCGCTTTTCGACCGCGAGCTCCAGCGTGCAGGCCGACAGCAGGTACTCCCGCAACGCCATCCCGCGCTCGCGCGGCGGGCGCTGATCGTGCAGCGCGACACGCACGTTCTTGGCGATCGCGAGCTCGCCGCCGTCGAGCGTCGCCTCGCCCGCAAGCATTCGCAGCAGGGTCGTCTTGCCGGCGCCGTTGCGACCGGCGATCGTCATCCGCTCGCGGCGCTCGAGCTTGAACGAGACCCCGCGCAGCAGCGGCGCGCCGGCGATGTCCTTCGACAGGTTGGAGGCGATGGCGATGGCCATGCCTTTGATCGTATGCGGCTGCTCGCTCCGGTAGAGTGCGCGCCGGTGCGCCGCCTGATCGCCATCACCACAACCACCGCGATCGCGCTGCTCGTCCTCGCGCCGGCGGCGCTGGCCCACGACGGCGGTGAGGGCCTCTACGGTCAGACCGACGACAAGGTCACAACCGCCGCCGGATTCATCCTGATCGTCTTCATCCCGGTCTTCATCTTCGCCGCGAGCATGCTCCAGGGGCACCTGGAAAAGCGAAAGGACGCCCGCAAGGCGGCCGCCAAGGACCGCGCCAAGAGCGCCGAGTGGCAGCGCGGCTGGTAGCCGCGATTTTGGTCAGCGTCGTTCCAGGCTGACCACCGCACACCCGCCCCTGGCCGCCCGTAGGCACAGATTTCCAGGCAGCCTCTTTCGAGGCTGACCGCTGCGCACCCGTCCGTAGGAGCGCAGCGGGGTTGCGGAGAGGCGTGGCCGTGCAGCGCCAGCGAGCCCGGCCGCCGGGCGATCGCCGTCGCCCCCGAGTCCGTCGCCGCGAGGGCTATACGCTTCGCCGATGGCCTCGCTGGTCACCGGCGCGACGGGCTTCATCGGGCGTCATCTTGTCGAGCGCCTGCTCGAGCGCGAGGGCGAGGTGCACGTCCTCGTGCGCCCCGCCTCGATCGCGCGAGCCCGCGCGCTGTTTGACAGCGAACGCGTGCACATCGTGGCCGGCGATGTCGAGCTGGCGCTGGCCGGCGTCGATGAATCGTGGCTCGCCGCCGCCAGGGGCACGATCGAGCGCGGCTTCCACCTGGCCGCGCTCTACGACCTGCGGGCGGGAGCCCAGGAGACCGAGCGCGCGAGCGTGCTGGGCACGAGCAACGTGCTCGACCTCGCTGCGGCGCTCGAACTGGGGTGTCTGAACCACGTCTCCTCGGTGGCCGTCGCCGGCCGCCACCGCGGGACGTTCACCGAAGCGGACTTCGACGTCTCGCAGACGCTGCCGACGCCCTACCACGCCGCCAAATTCGAAGCCGAGCGGATCGTGCGCAACCAGACCGTGGTGCCCTGGCGGATCTACCGGCCGTCGATCGTCGTCGGGCATTCCCAGACCGGCGAGATGGACAAGATCGACGGCCCATACTTCTTCTTCAAGGCGATTGCGCGCACGCGCCATCTGATCCCGGAATGGGTGCCGCTCGTCGGGCCGGAGATCGGGCACACCAACATCGTCCCCGTCGACTTCGTCGCCGCCGCGATCGACCACATCGCGCACCAGCCGGGGCTCGACGGACGGACCTTCCATCTGTGCAGCCCGCGCTCGCAGCGCAGCGGCGAGGTGATCAACGCGTTCGCGCGCGCGGCGCACGCCCCGACGCTCGCGCTGCGGATCGACCACCGGATCCTCGCGGGCCTGCCGGCGGGCAGCCTGTCAACGGCAATGGCCGTGCCCGCCGTGCGCCACGCCGCCTCTGCGCTGCTCGCCGACCTCGGCATCCCGGCGGAGCTGCTCGGCAACCTCACCTTCGATTGCCGATTCGACACCAGCGAGGCCGACGCGGCCCTGGCCGCCACCTCGATCGCCGTGCCGGCGCTCGAGGACTACGCGCCCGTGCTCTGGGACTTCTGGGAGCGCAAGCTCGATCCGCAGCTGGATCGCGCCGGAACCCTCGCCGCCGCGGTGGCGGGACGTCATGTGCTGATCACCGGAGCCTCGTCGGGCATCGGGCAGGCCGCGGCGCTCTCGCTGGCGGCCGCCGGCGCGATCCCGATCCTCGTCGCACGCAATCGCGAGCGGCTCGAGCAGACCCGCAGCGAGATCGAGGCCGCGGGCGGCGAGGCACACGTGTTCGAGGCGGATCTGTCCGAGCGCGAGTCGGTCGAGGCACTCGTCGCGAACGTGCTCGCCGCCCACCCGGTGGACGTGCTCGTCAACAACGCCGGCCGTTCGATACGGCGCTCGGCCGTGCTCTCCGAGGACCGCTTCCACGACTACGAGCGCACGATGACGCTCAACTACTTCGGCGCGGCCCGGCTGACGATGGCGTTGCTCGGCCACATGCGCGAGCGCGGCGGCGGCCACATCGTCAACGTCTCGACGATCGGCGTGCAGGTCAACCCGCCGCGCTTCTCTGCTTACGTGGCGTCGAAGGCTGCGCTCGACGCGTTCACCCGCGTGGTCTCGAGCGAGGTGATCGGCGACGGCATCACCTTCACGACGATCCACATGCCGCTCGTGCGCACGCCGATGATCGAGCCGACGGCGCTGTACGCGGATTTCCCAGCGATCAGCGCGCAGGAGGCGGCGGAGATGATCTGCGAGGCGATCCGGTCCAAACCGAAGGAGATCGGCACCCGCCTGGGCACCGTGGGCGAGGTCGCCTACGCCCTGGCGCCGAAGCTCGTGGACCAGCTGCTGCACGCCGCCTACCGCCTGTTTCCTGATTCGCCGCCCGCGGCCGGCGGCGAGGCGGATTCGCCGCCCGCCGGCGCCGATGAGCGCCCGCAGCACCCAGCCTCGGCTCAGCAGCTCGCGCTCGCGAGCCTGCTGCGCGGCGTGCACTGGTAGCGGCGCCGGCGGTTGCGCGCCGGCCGGCGGGCGAGCGGAGCGCCGGCAGCGGCGCGGGTGGTTGCGCGCCGGCCGGCGGGCGAGCGGCGCGCCGGCAGCGGCGGGCATGTTGGCATGATGGCGCCAATGTCTGCCAGCCCGGCGATCGAGGTCCACGACCTGCGCAAGAACTACGGCGAAATGGAGGCGGTTGCGGGCATCGACTTTCACGTCGAGCGCGGCGAGATCTACGGGTTGCTCGGCCCCAACGGAGCGGGCAAGACGAGCACTGTGGAGATTCTCGAGGGCTACAGGACGCGCAGTTCCGGCAGCGTCTCGGTGCTCGGCCACGACCCGCAGGCGCGTCCGCTTGAGCTTCGCCGCCGCGTCGGCATCGTGCTGCAGAGCAGCGGCATCTACAGCCACGTGCGCGTCGGCGAGGTGCTCGCGCACTTCGCCGGCTTCTATCCGCATCCGCGCGACGTCGACGAGGTGATCGAGCTGGTCGGCCTGCGCGAGAAGCGCGACGAGCGCGCCCGCAGGCTCTCGGGCGGCCAGCGGCGCCGGCTCGACCTCGCCCTGGCGCTGATCGGCGACCCCGAGCTGGTCTTCCTCGACGAGCCCACGACGGGCTTTGACCCGGCCGCCCGCCGCACTGCCTGGGAGACGATCCGCTCGCTGAAGGAGCTCGGCAAGACCGTCCTTTTGACGACGCACTACCTCGATGAGGCTCAGGAGCTGGCGGACCGCGTCGCGATCATCAAGGGCGGGCGGATCCTCGCCGAGGGCTCGCCCGAGCAGCTGGGGGTCGGCGGCGGCTCGCGCTACCGCGTCGCCCACCTCGTCGACGGCGAGCTCGTCGTTCACCAGACCGATGACCCGACGCGCCTGCTGCACGAGCTGACCGGCGCGGCGCTCGCCGAACACCGGACACTCGAGGGACTCTCAGTCACGCGCCCGAGCCTCGAGGAGATCTACCTGGAGCTGACCGCCGGTGCCTGACTCGCTCACGCTGCTGTGGCGGCAGTACCGCTTCGAGCGCCACCTGTTCTGGCGGAACCCAAGCGCCGCCTTCTTCAACTTCCTGCTGCCGCTGATCTTCCTCGCGCTGTTCGGCGCGATCGTCAGCGGCAACCGCCACGAGCTGCGGATCATCGTCCCGGGCATCGCCGGCATGAGCGTGATGTCGACGACGTTCACGGCGCTCGCCTACAACCTGACCTTCCTGCGCGAGCAGGGCGTGCTCAAGCGGATGCGCGGAACCCCCCTGCCGAGCGGCACCTACCTCGGCGGGCTCGCGCTCAACGCGGTCACCAACACCGCGATCCAGATCGTCATGGTCGTGCTCGCCGGGCGAGTGTTCTTCGGGCTCGGCTGGCCCCCGGACCCGGGCGAGCTGATCGTCTTCGTCGCGCTCGGCGTCGTCTGCTTCGCCTCGCTCGGAGTGGCGCTGTCGCACGCGATCCCCAACTTCGAATCCGCCCCGGCGGTGGTGAACGCCGTGTTCGTACCGGTGATCCTGATCTCCGGCGTGTTCTTCGATGTCAAGCACGTGCCGAGCTTCCTGCGCGACATCGCCCAGGCACTCCCGCTCGACCACCTGATCATCGGCATCTCCGGCGGGCTCGTCGCGCACCACGGCGGCCTTTCCAGCCATCTCACCGCCCTCGGCGTGCTCGGTGTCTGGACGCTCGTCGGCGTCGTGCTGGCGGTGCGCGGGTTCTCCTGGGAGGCGCACCGCGACTGACTCGCCGCTGATCCGCCGGCGCGAGCTCGGGCGCGCGACGCTCGCACGACAGCTGCTGCTGCAGCGCGCGCCGATCGGCGCCGTCGAGGCGGTGACGGCGCTCGCGGGCATGCAGGCGCAGGAGCCGCGGCCGCCATTCATCGGCCTGTGGTCGCGCCTGGCGGCGTTCGAGCCCGACGAGCTGCTCGCCGCGCTGCGCTCCGGGGCGCTCGTCCGCGGCCCGCTCTTCCGCGCGACGCTGCACCTGGTGAGCGCGGCGGACTGGGCGGCGTTGCGTCCCGTCTGCGAGCCGGTGCTCGAACGCGCGGCGCGAGTGCTCGGCGAGCGGACCCGGACGCTCGACCTCGACGCCCTGCGCGTCCTCGCGCGGGAGCTGCTCTCGCAGGCGCCGCGGACGTCCGCGGAGCTGCGGACCCTGCTCCACGCGGCGTTTCCCGACTGCGACGAGCGTGCGCTCGGCTACGCCGTGCGCACGCACGTCCCGCTGGTGATGGTCCCAAGCGGCGACCGCTTCGGCTTCCCGCGCAACCCGCAGCTGCGCTTCGCGGATCCCGGTCGCCATGGCGGCGACACTGGCGAGCTGGTGCGGCGCTACCTCGCGGCCTACGGCCCGGCGAGCGTCGCCGACGCCCAGGCATGGTCGGGACTGACGGGCCTCGCGACGGCCTTCGAAGCGCTCCGGCCCGAGCTTGCGACGTTCATCGACGAACGCGGCCGCGAGCTGTTCGACCTGCGCGACGCCCCCCGCCCCGGCGGCGAGACAGCGGCGCCGGTGCGCTTCCTGCCGGAGTTCGACAGCCTGGTGCTGGCGCACGCCGACCGCAGCCGGCTGATCGCCGACGAGCATCGCCGCCACCTGACGACCAAGAACCTGCGTGTCAACGCCACGGTGCTCTACGACGGCGACGTCTGCGCCACCTGGACCGTGAGGCGCAGCGCCCGGCTCGCAAGGCTCGAGGTCACGCAGTTTGCGCAGCTCGAACCGGGTGCCTGGGCGCAGATCGAGGCCGAGGGCCTGGCGCTGCTCGAAGCAAACGAGCCGGCCGGCGCGTTTGAAGTTGTCGCGCTCGCGCCGGCGCAGGGCTGACGCGGCAGCTAAACGACGATTCGCATGGCGAGATCGTGCGAGCAGCCGCAGTCGAGCAGGCGACGCACCTGGGCGGGCTCGACGCACTCCCCCTCGACGCGTGTCGCGGCGAGCATCAGTGCCTGGGTCGCGTCGAATCCGAGCTCGAGGAAGGCCTGCGCTCTCGCCTGCTCAGTTGTGGTCGCGGTCGGGGCAGCCGGCATCGAATCCACCTCTCGTCGAAGAAGTCACGCTCAGGATCAGAGCAGCGCGACCGGACGGATAGGGTTCGCCTGACGATGAGCACCACCGAGTCAGCCGAGCAGGTTCGCTGGGATCTCTCCGACCTGGTCGCGGACGGCGGCGAGCAGGCGGTCGAGGCGCTGCTCGCGGAGGGCCTGGAGCGAGCCGGCGACTTCGCCCAGCGCTACCGGGGTGCACTGGAGACGATCGACGGCGATGGCCTGGTTGCCGCGATGACCACGCTCGCGGAGATCTTCGACCTGGTCGGCCGCGTCGAGTCCTACGCCGCGCTTGACTTCGCGACCGACACGACCGACCCCGCGCGGGGTGCGCTGATCGCGCGCGTACAGGAGCGCTCGACGACGCTCGCGACCACGCTGCTGTTCTTCGAGCTCGAATGGGCCGCGCTGAGCGACGAGCGCGTGGAGGAGCTGCTCGCCCACGACGGCCTGGACTTCTGCCGCCACCACCTGCGCACCGCGCGCCGCTACCGCCCGCACCTGCTGAGCGAGCCCGAGGAGCTGATCCTGACGGAGAAGTCGCTCAGCGGCGCCGGCGCATGGACGCGCTTGTTCGGCGAGCTGACCTCGGCGATCGAGGTGGAGCTGGAGGAGCCGGCGACGCTGGACGTGGCGCTCGCGCGGCTCGCCTCCCCGTCGCGTGAGGTGCGACGCGAAAGCGCCGCTGCGGTCACTCGCGCGCTCGAGCCGGGCCTTCGCACGCGAGCCTTCATCTTCAACACGCTGCTCGTGGACAAGGCGACCGACGACCGCCTTCGCCACTATCCCAACTGGCTTGCCGCGCGCAACCTCGCGAACGAGGCGAGCGACGAATCCGTGGAGGCGCTGATCTCGGCCGTGCGCGGCCGCTACGAGCTGGCGCGGCGCTGGTACCGGCTGAAGGCACGGCTCCTGGGCATCGACCGGCTCGCCGATTACGACCGCATGGCGCCGCTGGCCACCGACGAGGTGGAGGTCGCCTGGCCGCAGGCGCGCGAGCTGGTGCTCGACGCCTACGCGTCCTTCTCGCCGGTCCTCGGCGATCTCGCGGAGCGATTCTTCGCCGAGCACTGGATCGACGCCCCGCCCGGCCACGGCAAGCAGGGCGGCGCGTTCTGCGCCTACACGGTGCCGTCGGTGCACCCCTACGTGCTGCTCAACTTCACAAGCCGCCGCCGCGACGTGCTGGTCCTCGCGCACGAGCTCGGGCACGGCGTCCACGCCGCGCTCGCCGCGCGGCAGGGCATCTTCCATCAGGGCACGCCGCTGACGCTGGCCGAGACGGCGTCGGTGTTCGGCGAGGCCCTGACCTTCGGCCGGCTGCTCGAAGCCTCGCCGACGCCGGCCGCGCGCCTGGCGCTGCTCGCCGAGGACATCGAGGGGGCGATCGCGACGGTCTTCCGCCAGGTCACGATGAACCAGTTCGAGCGCCTCGCCCACACGGAGCGGCGCGAGCGCGGCGAGCTCTCGGTCGAGCGCCTCGGCGAGCTGTGGGGGCAGACCCAGGAGGAGTTCCTCGGCGACGCCGTCGAGGTCACCGCCGACTACCGCTCGTGGTGGTCCTACATCCCCCACTTCATCAACACGCCCGGCTACGTCTACGCCTACGCCTACGGCCAGCTGCTCGCGCTGTCGGTCTACGACCGCTATCTCACGCAGGGCGCGGGTTTCGAGCACCAGTACCTCGAGCTGCTCTCAAGCGGCGGCTCGCGCAGTCCCGAGGAGCTCGGCGCGATCGTCGGCGTCGACCTGCGCGATCCGGGCTTCTGGGAACGCGGGCTCGACCTCGTGGAGCGCCGCCTGGAAGCCGCCGAGGAAGCCGCCGCCGCGCTGTAGCTTGAGCCGGCGCGCTGCGCCGCCGCGCCGCGGATCGCTGTTTAGGTGACGTTTAGGGAGAGGTATCATGTGCGTGGTGGCACTGACTCCCAGACTCATCGGCAGGGGCTTGGTCGCAGGCCTGCTCAGCCTCGGCCTCGGCCTCGCGGCGACCGGCGCCGGGGCCGCGACGCTAGTCAAGGCCAGCTCCGGTCCGCTCAGCGCCACACTCGCGCCCAGCACTCACACCCCGAAGGTCAACGCCAAGTGGCCGATCGTCGTGACCGCCACGCTCAGCGGCAAGCCGGCGCACGCCACCGCCGTCTACGACTTCCTCTACGACGGAGTCGGTCGTCGCGGCACCGGCCATGTGAAGAACAACAAGCACTTCAGCTTCACCGGCCACTTCAGCGACAGCCTCGTGTTCCCGCCCAGCTCGGACGGCGAGCCGCTGACACTGAGCGTGGTGATCAGCGCGGCCGGCCACACGGTGAAACTCGACTGGTCGATCAAGTCGCACACCTGAACCAGCCGGCCGGTGCCGGCGGTCGCACCGGCGGTGCCGGCGAGCGCGGTCAACCGGCGCCGATGTCCGCGTCGAGCATGCCGGGCGCCGCTACGGATCCGTGGACGCGCTGCGCGACGCCAACCTGCACGTGCGCCCGGGCGAGTTCCTGGCGGTCACCGGGCGCTCAGGCTCCGGCAAGAGCACGCTGCTGAACCTGATCGGCGGGCTCGAGGAGCCGACCTGTGGGCGCATCCTGATCGACGGCCGCGAGATCTGGCGCGAGCCGCGCGCGCCGCGCCATCGCCGCGAGCTGGTCGGGTTCGTCTTTCAGCAGCACCACCTGCTGATCAACCTGACGGCGCAGGCCAACGTCGAGGTGGCGCTGATCGGCGCGGGCATGCATCGCCGCGAGCGCCGCGAGCGAGCGCTGGGCCTGCTCGAGGAGGTCGGCCTCGCCGACCGCGCCGACCACGAACCGGCCGAGCTCTCCGGCGGCGAGCGCCAGCGTGTCGCGATTGCCCGGGCGCTTGCCAACGAGCCCCGCCTGCTGCTCGCCGACGAGCCGACGGGCGCGGTCGACTCGGTCACCTCGCAGCGGGTGCTCGACCTGCTGGCCGACATCCGCGAGCGCCGCGGCATGACCGTCATCGTCGTCAGCTACGACCCGCAGGTCGGGGCGCGGGCGGACCGCATGGTGACCGTCACCGACGGCATGCTCACACAGCCCGAGACAGACCTTTCAGCGGCGCCATCCGCGTGACACGCCAGGCCGGGTAGAGCCCGCCGAGGACGCCGATCGAGACGCCCACGAGCAGGCCGCGGCCCAGTCCCCAGGCCGTGATCTGGGGCGAAACGTAGGCTCCGGCGCCGAGCAGCCTGATCAGCAGCAGGCTGCCGAGCACACCGAACACGAGTCCGATCGCCGCGCCGAGCAGGCTGACGCCGATCCCCTCGCCGAGCACCAGCGCGGCGACACGCGGCGCGCTCCAGCCAACGGTGCTCAGCAGCGCCAGCTCCCCCTGGCGCTCGAGCACCGACATCGCCATCGTGTTGGTGACGCTGATCGCGCCGAGGATCAGCGCGATGATGATGATCACGAGCGTCGCGCTGTGGATCAGCGCGCCGTTGGCTCCCGCGCGCGCCGCCTCACCGGGGTCGGCGATCACCTGCGTCCCCTGAAACTCCCGCTGGATCGACCGCGTCGCGGCGGTGGTGCTCGCGCCGGGCGCCAACTGCACCGGGATCGTGGTCGCCTCGCCCGCCATGCCGCTGATCGCCTGCGCGGACGCCAGCGGCAGGACGGCCCCCTCGTCCTCGTAGGGCACGCCCGAGTGGTAGACGCCCGAGACGGTGAAGCGCCGGCCTTCGACGAGGAGCTTCGAGCCGGGTTTCAGGTGCAGGCTCGCGGCGAGGCCGCTGCCGACGGCGATCCCGCCGGCGGCGGGTTGGCGGCCGCTGGCGAACACGAGCCGGCGCGCGAAGAAGCCCCGCAGGTCGGCGCCGAACACGAACGCCGACGGGCTGGCCGCCACCTTGCCGACGATCAGCACCAGCGGCGTGGCGCTCGCCACGTCCGGATTGCGCTCGAGCCGCGCCACGATGCCCGTCTGCAACACCGACACGGTCGGGTCCGACACGCCCGCCTGGAACACCCCGAGATCTGAATCCCCGAGGTGGATGAAGCCGGCGGCGGTCTGGGTCAACCCGTCGCTGACCGACAGCAGCGCGACGATCGTGGCGACACCGAGACCGACACCGAGCGCCGTCAGCAGGGTCCGCCCGATGCGTCGGGTCAGGTTGTTGACGATCAGCTCGGCCATCGCAGCCGTCACAGTAGCGCCGGGCGCCGCCGGGCCGGTGGTCGTGATGTTGCAGGCCGCGCTTGGCGGCTCTCGCGACAGGCGGGTGCTCTAACCTCGCCTGAGGGCGGCTGCCTGCTTCGCCGCTCTGTTGGCACCCGCCCCGGGTTTACGGGAGCGACGCACTGGAGGAATGACGATGGGCACGACGACGATCCGAGCACACCTACGGCACGCCGGCGTGGCCTCGGCGGTGGCGCTCTGCGCGCTGACGATCGGCGCCGTCGCCGCGCACGCGCAGGCCCCGCTCGGCTGGAGCGCCGCCGTGCAATCGGACTCCTCCGTCGGCGCGAAGGGGATCACGGCGGTCAGCTGTCCGTCCGCCTCGCTCTGCGTGGCCGTCGATGACAACGGCGGCGGCAACAACGGCGACGTCCTCTACAGCACCTCCCCGGCCACCGGGGCGTGGAGCGCGCCGGTTCAGATCGACTCCGGGCATGCGTTCACCGCGATCTCCTGCCCGCTGACGACGCTCTGCTTCGCCACCGACAACCACGGGTCGGTCTACTCGAGCACGGCGCCGACGAGCGGCGTGTGGACCGCAGAGGCGATCGGGGACGGCACGACCCAGCTGAACGCAATCTCCTGCCCGTCGAGCGCTCTGTGCGTGGCCGTTGACAACGTCGGCGACGTCCTGACGTCCACCACGCCGGGTAACGGGTCCTCGTGGCTGAAGACGCCGGTGGATGTCAGCCCCGTCCACGCCATCACCTCCGTCTCCTGCCCGACCACCTCCCTGTGCGTGGCAGCGGACAACTTCGGCGACGCGCTGGTGCCCGCGACGCCGACCAGCTCGACGTGGCCGGCCGTGCAGCTGACCGGAGACGTTCCCGTGCTGGCGCTTTCGTGCACCAGCTCGGCGGAGTGTGTCCTCGCAGCCCAGGACGGCACGGTCTATGACACGGCGAACATCGCCGCGCGCGCGGTGACCTGGTCGTGGACCGATATCGACGGCGGCACCTCGCTGACGGCGGCCTCCTGCACCAGCGTCGGCGACTGCGTCGTCACTGACAGCAGCGGAAACGCTCTGGAAAGTGACAACGTCACCAGCGGGCAGCCGGTCTGGACGCCGACGGCGATCGACTCCGGCCACCCGCTGACCGCGATCTCCTGCCTGTCGGCCGGTCTGTGCGTCGCGACCGACAATCGCGGCTACACCGCGGAAGCCACGCTGGCGGCACCGGTCGTCGTGACCGGCGCGGGCACAGCCTCCTCGCAGACGACGGCCACGCTGGCCGCCACAGTCAATCCGACCGATGCGACGCTGGCGGACTGCCACTTCGACTACGGCCCCACCACCGCGTACGGCTCGAGCGTTCCCTGCACTGTCGTCCCGAGCGCGACCGGCGGCGCGCAGGCGGTCACCGCCACGATCAGCGGGCTGAGCGCCTCGACCACCTACCACTTCCGGATCGCCGCCTCGAGCGGCGTCGCGACCGCCGACGGCGCCGACGCCAGCTTCACGACTCAGGCGCCGCTGAAGGCAACTGTGTCGATCAGCGGCACACCGGCGGTTGGAAACACGCTGACCTGCAAGGCGACAGTCACGACGACGGCGGCGGAGACGGTCACCTACCAGTGGACGCGGGACACCGTCGCGATCGCGGGCGCGACCGCGCCGACCTACTTGGTGGCCGTCGCCGACGAGACCCATCACCTGGCCTGTGCGGTGACCGTCGCGGGCGACGGCGGCAGCGCCACCTCGACCAGCGGGTACGACGGCGTGCCGGCGGAGTCGGGGGGGACGGTCAGCGAGAGCGTCGTCGGCACGGCCAAGCGCGGAGCGGTCTCGGTCAGCGTGCCCGTCACCTGCTCTCGCCAGTCGACCGGCGGCTGCACGATCACGCTGGCGCTGGTCGGGATCAGGACGGCGCACCATCAGAGCCAGAAGGTCGCGGTCGGATCGGCGAGCGCCAAGCTTGCCGCCGGAGCGACGAAGACGATATCGGTGACGCTGAACGCAGCCGGGAGCAAGCTGTTGCGCAAGCAGCACACCCTCTCGGTCACGCTCACCGTCAGCGGAACGCTGATCGGGACGCTCAAGGCCACGCTGCAGACCGACAAGCTCACCTTCGCGCAGAAGGGCAAGCGCATTGCGGCGCACCGCACTCGCTAGCGCACTCGCGCTCGCGCTCGCCGGCGCAGTGCTGGCCGCCGCGTTCGCTCGTGCGCAGGCCGCACAGGCCGCGCCGGCCGCGCGCGGCCGAGGTGGTCTCGCCGACGCCGTACATGGGCTGGGACACCTACTTCGCGCTCACCGGCGGCTTCAACGAAACCTCGGTTCTGCAGCAGGCCGCGCTGCTCAAGTCGACCGGGCTGGAGGCCGACGGCTACCGCCTGGTCTGGCTCGATGCCGGCTGGTGGCATGGCGCGCGCGACGCGCAGGGCAACATGACCGTCAGCCCGACGCAGTGGCCGCACGGGATCGCCTGGCTGGCGGCCACGCTGCACGCCAACGGCTTCGAGCTCGGCGCCTACACCGACGCCGGGTCGACCGGCTGCGGCACCGGCGGCGGCGCCTTCGGGCACTACCAGCAGGACGTCAACACGCTCGCGTCGTGGGGCGTGGACGCGCTCAAGGTCGACTGGTGCGGCGGCAGCTCGGCCAGCCTGGACCCGGCCACCCAGTACGCGCAGATCCACGCGGCGATCGTCAACAACTCGAGCCACCGGCCGATGATCCTGAACGTCTGCAACTTCGAAACTCCGGGCCAGAAGTCGGCCGGGGTGCCGGTCTTCAACCAGTCGGCGTTCGATTCCTACTCGTTCGGCTCGACGCTCGCCACGAGCTGGCGCACCGACACCGACGTCGGTGCGCCCGGCAACGTGCCGTTCAGCTCCGTGCTGCGCAACATGGACGCCGACGCGACCTCGCCGCTGGCGGCCGGGCCGGGACATTGGAACGACCCGGACTACCTCGGACCCGACCAGGGCATGAACGCCGCCCAGTTCCAGACCCAGTTCAGCATGTGGGCGATGCTTGCGGCGCCGCTGATGATCTCCGACAGCCTTGTGACGATGAGCAAGGCCAGCCTCGCCACGGTCTCCAACAAGGCCGTCATCGCGATCGACCAGGACCCGGCCGGCGTGCAGGGAACGCTCGTGTCCGCTTCGGGCAACGGCGAGGTGTGGAAGAAGCCGTTGATCAACGACAGCTGGGCCGTCGCGCTGCTGAACCGCGGCTCAACCGCGATCACGCTCGCGACGACGGCGAGAGCGCTGGGGCTGCCCGCCGCCCACTCCTACAGCGTCACCAACCTCTGGAACAGCCAGCGCTCGAGCTCTGCCGGCTCGCTGCGATCGCAGGTCCAGGGCGACTCGACGGTGCTGCTACGCGTCACTCCCGTCCCGGCGAGCGGCTGAGCGCGCCGGCAGCCGTTCTCAGAACCGGTTGCACGACTCCTGCGCGGCGGTGACGGCCGCGCCGCTCAGGCCGGGAGCGGTGTCCCTGATCACGGTCAGGCAGACCTGGCGCTCGGCCGCCCGCAGCCGCGCCCGGTTCCGCGACCCGGCGAGGGTGCAGACCTCGCCCAGCTGCGAGCGCTCGGCGGCGGTGAGCGCGTTGGCGCCGGCGCTTGCGACCTCGCGCTTGCAAACCGCGACTTCAGCCGAGAGGCCTGCTGACGGGGTGGCCGGCGTCGGCGAGTGAGTTGTGTCGCCGGTGGTGGTCGATGCGGAGCTCGCCACGCCCGATGTGGTCTTGGCGGCGCTCGACGCTGTCGTGGTCGTGCTCGACGGTGTGGTGGCGGAGCTCGACGTCGTCGTGCTCGCGCTCGAAGCGGCGCCGCTTGTGGTGGACGCGGCCGGCTTGGCGGCGCCGCCGCAGCCGGCCGCGAGCGCGCCGCAGGCGAACAGTGCGGCCGTTTGCACAAACAGCTTGCGAGTCATCGGCCACCCCTGCGAGTTCGAAACGGCAGTGCCCGGAATGTAGAGCACCGCAGGCCCCGCGGGCGGCGCCGCCCCGAGCCGCTCAGGCGCTCTGCGCCAGGGCCTCGGTCTCGGGTTTGGCACCGGGGCCCTTGCGAACCTCGATCTC
The DNA here is from genome assembly GCA_963788385.1 of uncultured Solirubrobacterales bacterium. Taxonomy (GTDB): domain Bacteria; phylum Actinomycetota; class Thermoleophilia; order Solirubrobacterales; family Solirubrobacteraceae; genus Palsa-513. The sequence goes on along the minus strand of CAWBGR010000003.1, from coordinate 185,845 downwards.
GCCGGTCCGCAGTGGCTCGCCGCAGTGCGAGCAATGCAGCCGCGGATCGGCGTCGTGGTGACAGGCGGCGTGGACGATCACCCGCGGCGGGCCGGCCGGCCCGGCCGTGTACTTGTCGCCCCACGCCAGCAGGGCGATCAGGACGGGATGAAGGTCCGCGCCCTTGGCCGTCGGGTGGTACTCGTAGGACTCGGGATGCTCGCTGTAGAGGCGCCGGCGGAGCAGGCCCTGTTCAACGAGCGTGTTCAGGCGGTCGCTGAGGATGTTGGGCGCGACACCCGTGTTGCGCCTGATCTCGGCGAAGCGGCGGCTGCCGAGCAGGACCTCGCGCATCACCAGCAGAGTCCAGCGCTCCCCCACGACGGCGAGCGCACCCGCGATCGAACAGTTCTGTGTCTCGAACGGGCGATACGGCATTGGCACAGCGTAGGGCATGTGGTTGCAAGATGCAATCAACTGCTGATACCATCGCGCCCCGCTAGCAGATTGCAACCACCACCCACCAGCAAGCTCAGGCCGGAGGGCCCGATGGCGCCCAGGACAGACACGCAAACAACACCACGACGCCGGCTCGGGCGCGAATGGAAGGTCCTGATCGTGGTCTCGCTCGCGGTGTTCATGTCGAGCCTCGACCTGTTCATCGTCAACATCGCGCTGCCGGCGATCCGCCACGGGTTCCCGGGATCGAGCGTCAGCAGCCTGTCGTGGGTGCTGAACGCCTACTCGATCGTGTTTGCCGCGCTGCTCGTGCCAGCCGGGGCACTGGCGGACCGCTTCGGACGCCGCCGCGCGTTCATCGGCGGACTGATCGTCTTCGCGCTGGGATCGCTCCTGTGCGGCGTCGCCCCGTCGGCGCAGACGCTCGTCGCGGCGCGGGTGCTGCAGGCGCTCGGAGCCGCCTTCCTGATCCCAACCTCGCTGGCGCTGCTGCTGCCCGAGTTCGCGCCGAGCCGGCGGCCGACTGCGATCGGCATCTGGGCCGCGGTCGGTGCCGTGGCCGCCGCCGCGGGCCCGCCGCTCGGAGGCCTGCTGGTCGCCGCGAACTGGCGACTGGTCTTTCTGGTCAACCTCCCCGTCGCGCTTGGAGCGCTCGTCCTCACGCTGCGGATCGTGCGCGAGAGCCGCGATCCCAGCGCGCGGATCCCGGACCTGTGGGGGGCGGGCGTACTGACGCTCGCGATCGCGGCGCTCGCGCTCGGCCTGGTGCAGGCGCCCGACTGGGGCTGGTCGAGCACGAGCACACTGGCGTGCCTGGCCGGCTCGGCGCTCGGCCTCGCGGTCTTCATCGCGCGCTGCGCCCGCCACCCCGCTCCGGTGATCGACCTCTCGCTGCTGCGCATCCGCTCGTTCGCGTTCGCCAACACCGCGATGCTGCTGTTCGGCGCCGCGTTCGCCACGATGCTCCTGAGCAACGTCCTCTTCCTCACCGGCGTCTGGCACGAGTCGGCGCTGCGAGCCGGGTTCTCACTGGCGCCGGGCCCGGTCATGGCGGCGGTGTTCGCCGTGCCCACCGGCAGGCTCGCCGCGAGGCTCGGTCAGCGCCGCGTCGCCGGCACCGGCTGCCTGGTGTTCGCGGCCGGCGGACTCTGGTGGCTGTGGCAGGTCGGGGCGACACCCCACTACGCCTCTGAGCTGTTGCCCGGGATGCTGCTGAGCGGCGCGGGCGTGGGGCTGACGCTGGCATCGCTCTCGAGCGCCGCGCTGGCGTCGCTGCCGGCGCCGCGCTTTGCGACCGGCTCGGCGATCCTGAACATGTGCCGCCAGGTCGGCTCGGTGCTCGGCGTCGCGGTGCTCGTCGCGATCAACGACTCGGCACATGGCCGGGGCGTGCTGTCGAACTTCCAGACGCAGCGCGGCTTCCTCGTCGCGGCGGCGCTGCTCGCCGGCGCGTGTGCACTCGCGATGGGCGCCGTACGCTCGGTCGCGGGCGCTCCTGCCGCGCGCAGCGACGCGGTCGCAGTGCCGGCGCTGGGCGAGCCGGCGGCGCAGCCCAGCAAATAGCCCCGAAAATGCGGCCGGGCGAGCACTGGGCTCGCCCGGATCCGCCCGGTCATAGATCGCCGCTGAACTACTACGTCCCAGGACTTTGTGTCTTGCCTGGGTTGGCGTGACACTCCCGACCACCGGGACAGGCCACCGGCCGAAGCCGGTGCGGTGCCCGGCCGGGCGCGCGAGGCGCCCTGGTCGAGTAGGCGATCCGCCGGACGCTCAGCGTAGCGCCAAAACGGCCCTGGCGGGGCGCAAGTGGACGCTCGCACACGCCACAGCGACAGGCGAGATGTTCACGTCGCGCCTCCTCCGGCTCCGCAAGGAGCCCATACAAATCCCCTCAGCGGTAGTAGACGTCAACCGTCGTGCCGACCGTCACCCAGCCGTAGATCGCGGCCGCATCCGGGATCCAGACGCGCAGGCAGCCGTGGCTCGCGGCATAGGTGGGGACCTCCGCGTAGCCGTGGATCGCGTCGCCGCCGTTGAAGAAGCTGGAGTCGACCATGCCGTCGCTGTTGGTCCCCCATTCCTTCCAATAGACGCGGTAGGTCCCGAGCTGGGTCGGCGTCGACGGCTTGCCGGAGCTGATCTGGTAGAGCCGCTGCACGGCGCCGTTGGAACCGATCAGCGCGAGCACCTGGTGGGTCAGATCGGCCTCGATGTGGCGCCCCTGCGAGGGATAGCTGACGGTGAAGGCACCCTCGCCGGCGGCCAGCGCCGCGAATACGCTCGCGTCCGCCACGGCATTGCGGGTGAGACCGGCCATCTTGCGGAAGGCGATCACCGCCTGCTGCGTCTGCGCGTCGTACACGCCGGGGGCGCCCACCTGGTAGTGCAGAGCGCTCAGCTGGTGCTGGAGGATCCGCACGGCGTAGCTGTGCTCCCCCGGGAAGGCCGACGGTGCCACGAGCCAAAGCGAGACCGCCGGCGACACGAGCCGCCGCTGTGCCGCCGTCGCGAAGTGGATCGCCCGCACGCTCACGCGGCCGATGCCGCCCACCGCCAGCGAGTCGTGGAACACCCCGCGGGAGCCCTGGCGCCGCACGGCAACGGTGCGCGTGAGAACCAGCGCGCCGTCGCGGAACACGTGCAGAGTCACCCGCTGGCCGGCCACGTAGTGTGCGAGGACCCCCGTCACGCCCCAGCGCGCGTCGCTGATGACGGCGCCGGCGGAGCCGTTGGCGTGGGTGGCCCGGAGCGTCAGGCTGCCGGCGCGGGCGGCAGCGGCGTGGGCGTGTGCCCCGGAGGCGGTCGCGGCCGCCGGGATCGCCAGTGCGGCCAAGGCTAGAACGACGATCGGCCAGCGCATCGCGGGCGACGCTAGCACACGACAGGCGCAATCGCGAGCGGCGCGCCGCCCCGCAACGACTCGCGCCCCGTGGGTGCCATCGGGGCGCGAGGGTTCCGCTCATTCGCCGGCGGCCGCTGTGCTGCGGCCCGCCGGCGGTGGCTGTCAGGCGACGGCCGCCAGCGCGTCCGGCGCGGGCGCCGGCTGCGCCGCCTCGGTGCTCTCGACCGTGCTCGGAGCGCCGGCGGTCGTGATCGTCACGCGTCGCGGCTCGGGCTGCTTCGGTGCGGGGATGCGCACCTCGAGCACGCCATCGGCGAACTTGGCCTCGATGCCGTCGGCGTCGACGCCGGCTGGGAGCGTGAGCGTGCGAGCGAAGGCGCCCGAGGCCCGCTCGAAGCGGAAGTAGCCCTCGCTGCGCTGCTCGTGCTGCGTCTTGCGCTCACCGGAGATCGTCAGCACGTTCTCCTCGAGCTCGATCTTGACGTCGTCGGCGCGCAGCCCCGGCAGGTCGGCGCGCAGCACGTAGGCGCCGTCGGCCTCGACGAGGTCCATCGCGGGGATCCACTGCCGCTGCGTGGCGCCACCCGTGGCCTGGCCGGCCGGCTGCTCGAAGAAGCCGCCGAACAGGCGGTTGATCTCGTGCTGGAGCGTGCCGAGCTCGCGAACGGGCTCCCACCTTACAAGTGTCATGTCTGTCACCTCGTTTTGATGGTTTTCTTCCCTGGTGCCAGTATAAAATCTAAGCCGTATCATGTCAAGTTCTCGGCGGCCGCGCGCAGAAGCTGCGCCGGGACCCGCCGCGACCCGCATTTCGCTCCCGCGGCCGCGCGAAAGGCCGCGAGGATTGCGTTCTCGCGAGCAAAACGCTATATGTGCCTGATGATCGGGGATTGCGAAGCCGCGACGGTCGGCGGTGCGGTAGCGCTGCGCGCCGCGCCGCCGGCGCCTGACGCCCTGGCGGCGCTGGCGCGCGCCCGCGAGCATCTGCTGTCGATGCAGGACCCCGGCGGCTGGTGGAAGGGCGAACTCGAGACGAACGTCACGATGGACGCCGAGGACATCCTGCTGCGCGAGTTTCTCGGCATCCGCGAAGCCGGCGCCACCGAGCGCTCCGCCACCTGGATCCGCTCCCAGCAGCGAGACGACGGCTCCTGGAGCAACTTCTACGGCGGGCCCGGCGACCTCTCGACGACGATCGAGGCCTACGTCGCGCTGCGACTCGCCGGAGACGCCCCCGACGCAGCCCACATGCGCTCGGCGGCGGCGTTCGCCCGCGCCGGCGGCGGCGTGCAGGAGGCGCGCGTATTCACCCACATCTGGCTGGCGCTGTTCGGCGCCTGGCCGTGGACGCAGGTGCCGGAGCTGCCCCCCGAGCTGATGCTCCTGCCCGCGCGGGCACCGGTCAGCATCTACGACTTCGCCTGCTGGGCGCGCCAGACCGTCGTCGCGCTGTCGATCGTCCTGGCGGTGCGGCCGGTGCGGGCGCTGCCCTTTCGCCTCGACGAGTTGCGCGGGCCGCGCGAGTGGACGCGTTCGCGCGGTAGCTCGGCAACGTCGCGCGCGCTGGTCCTCGCCGACCGCGCCCTGGCGCTCTATGGACGGCGCGCCATTCGCCCGCTGCGCGAGGCCGGGCTCGCCGCCGCCGAGCGCTGGATCGTCCGCCGCCAGGAAGCCGACGGATCCTGGGGCGGCATCCAGCCGCCCTGGGTCTATTCGCTGATCGCGCTGCACCTGCGCGGCTATCCGATCGGGCATCCGCTGATGAAGGCCGGGCTGGACGGGCTGCAGCGCTTCACCGTCGAGGAGCCCGACAGCCGCCGCCTGGAGGCCTGCCAGTCGCCGGTCTGGGACACGGCGCTGGCGATCGTCGCGCTCGCTGACGCCGGCACGGCGGCGGATGACCCCGCGCTCGTGCGCGCCGCCGACTGGCTGATGGACGAGCAGGTGCAGCTGGCCGGCGACTGGTCGGTGCGCCGCCCGGTGCTCGCGCCCGGCGGCTGGTCGTTCGAGTTCGACAACGACTACTACCCCGACGTCGACGACACCGCCGAGGTCGTGCTCGCCCTGCTGCGCGTCGATCACCCCGACGCCGGCCGCGTCGAGCAGGCGATCGACTCGGCGCTCGCGTGGGTGGAGGGGATGCAGGACTCAGGCGGCGGCTGGGGGGCCTTCGACGCCGCCAACACCAAGCGCATGCTTCGCGAGCTCCCGTTCTGCGATTTCGGCGAGGTCATCGATCCGCCGAGCGCCGACGTCACCGCGCACGCGCTGGAGATGCTCGCCGCGCTCGGGCGAGCCGACACCGACGCGGCGCGCCGCGGGACGATCTGGCTGAGCGGCGAACAGGAGCCCGAGGGTTCCTGGTTCGGGCGCTGGGGCGTCAACCACATCTACGGCACCGGTGCGGCGATCCCGGCGCTCGTGGCCGCCGGCGTCGAGCGCGGCGACGAGCGCGTCCGGCGGGCTGTCCGCTGGCTCGAGGCGCACCAGAACCCCGACGGCGGCTGGGGCGAGGACCCGCGCTCCTACGTCGATCCCGCCGAGATCGGGCGCGGCACCAGCACCGCGTCGCAGACCGCCTGGGCGCTGCTTGCGCTGCACGCGGCCGGCGAGCGCTCGCTGGCCGTTCGCCGCGGCATCCGCTTCCTCGTGGCCTCACAGCGCGAGGACGGCGGCTGGGACGAGCCGCAATACACAGGAACCGGATTCCCCGGTCACTTCTACATCAACTACCACCTCTACCGCCTCGTGTTCCCGATCATGGCTCTGGCCCGCTGCGCATGAAGCGGCGCTCGCACCGAAGCGTTGCTCACGGCCCCGGGCCGGAGAGCACCGACCTGCTCCTGCTCGCGCCGATGGCGATCGAGGCGCGCGCGATCCGCGCCGGCGCTCCGTGGAGCCGCGTCGAGAAGATCGGCATGGGCCCGCGCCGCGCGCGCGCCGCCGCCAGGCTGACGCACCAGCCGCCGCAGCGATCGGCGATGATCGCGGGCGTCTGCGGGGCGCTTGACCCGCAGCTGCAGCCCGGCGACATCGTGCTCCCGAGCGAGCTGCGCACCGACACAAAGACGCTGCCCTGCCCCGACCCCACGATCCTCGCCGGCGTGCTGCGCCGGGGCGGCCTGCGCGTGCACATCGGCCCGATCGTGTCCGCGAGCGGGCTGGTGCGAGGCGTCGCGCGCCGCGAGCTCGCGCTGGCGGGCGCCCTCGCGGTCGACATGGAGTCCGCCTGGCTCGCCGACCGCCACGCCGGCACGCAGCCGCTGCTCACGCTGCGGGTCGTGATGGACACCCCCCATTACGAGTTCCGCCATCCCGCGCGGACCGCGGTCGCCGCTCGCCGCGCCTTTCGCGCGCTGCGCGAGGCGAGCTCCCTGCTCGAGACCTGGGCGCAGGCGCTCGGCCACCGCGAGGTCGTGCTCGCGGCGCCGAGAGCATCGTGCGCGGGCGTGACGCGGGCGGTCGAGATCGTCGAGCGGGCGCTGGCGCAGCGCGGCGCGCCGGTCTACGTGCGCAAGCAGATCGTCCACAACGCGCACGTCGTCGGCGAGCTGGAGCGCCGCGGCGCGGTGTTCGTCGAGGAGGTGGACGAGGTGCCGGCCGGCGCGACGGTGATCTTCTCCGCCCACGGCGTCTCGCCCGCGGTGCGCCGCCACGCGATCGAGCGCCGGCTCGACGTGATTGACGCGACCTGCCCGCTGGTGGCCAAGGTCCACGCCGAGGCGCGGCGCTTCGCGGCCGGCGACTACAAGATCGTGCTCGTGGGCCACGAGGACCACGAGGAGGTCGAGGGGACCGTCGGCGAGGCGCCGGGCCACACGCGCGTCATCGCCAGCATCGACGAGGCCCGGGAGCTCGACCTGCAAGACTGCGACCGTGTGGCGGTCCTCACCCAGACAACCCTCGCCGTGGACGAGACCGCAACGATCGTGGCAGCCCTGCGCGAGCGCGCGCCGGCACTCGTCGTGCCGGCCTCCGAGGACATCTGCTACGCGACCCAGAACCGCCAGGACGCGGTGCGCGCGATCGCACGCGACTGCGAGCTGATCCTCGTGGTCGGGTCGCAGAACTCGTCGAACTCCCGGCGCCTGGTCGAGGTCGCGGAGCGCGCCGGATCGCGCGCGCAGCTCGTTGAGCGCGCGCAGGACATCCCGCCTGAGCTGCTCGTCGGGATCAAGCGGCTCGGCGTGACCGCCGGCGCCTCGGCCCCGGAGTCGCTCGTGCAGGAGGTCGTCGCCGCGCTCGGAGGCCTCGGCTCCCTGACGCTGCGCGAACTCACCGTCGCGACCGAGGACACCCATTTCAACCTGCCGCCGCAGGTACGCGCGCAGCCGGCCGCCGCGGCCGGGGATCTGGCGAGCTGAGCGATGCCGGTCCCCGCGCGCCAGAGCATCCGAATCGGCACCTACGTCATGCGCCAGCGGCTCGCGCGGCGCCAGCGCTTCCCACTGCTGGTCGAGCTCGAGCCGCTCTATCAGTGCAACCTGGCGTGCGCCGGCTGCGGCAAGATCCAGCAGCCCGACGAGCTCCTGCGCCGGCGCATGCCGGTGGCGGACGCGATCGCGGCGATCGAGGAGAGCGGCGCCCCGATGGTCTCGATCGCTGGCGGCGAGCCGCTGATCCATCCCGACATCCACGTGATCGCCTCGGAGCTGATCAAGCGGCGCAAGTACGTGTTCCTGTGCACCAACGCGCTGCTGATGGAGAAGAAGATGGACCTCTTCAAGCCGTCCCAGTACTTCGCCTGGGCGGTGCACATCGACGGCCTGCGCGAGCGCCACGACGAATCCGTCTGCCGCGACGGCGTCTTCGACAAGGCGGTTGAGGCGATCGCCGAGGCCAAGCGCCGCGGCTTCCGGGTGACGACCAACACGACCTTCTTCACCAACGACTCGCCGGCCACGGTGCGGCGCGTGCTCGACTTCCTCAACGACGAGCTGGAAGTCGACGCGATGATGATCTCACCCGCCTACGCCTACGAGAAGGCGCCCGATCAGGACCACTTCCTGGGTGTCACGCAGACGCGCAAGCTGTTCAGCGAGGCCTTCGCCGACGGGCGCCGGCGGCGCTGGAGGCTCAACCACAGCCCGCTGTTCCTGGACTTCCTCGAAGGCAAGGCCGACTTCGACTGCACGGCCTGGGCGATCCCCAGCTACTCGCTGCTCGGCTGGCAGCGTCCCTGCTACCTGATGGCCGACGGCTACGTGAAGACCTACCGCGAGCTCGTCGAGGAGACCGACTGGGAGCTCTACGGCCGCGGCAAGGACGAGCGCTGCGACAACTGCATGGCCCACTGCGGCTACGAGCCCTCGGCGGTCCTTGCAACCAGCCGCTCGCTGCGCCAGTCGCTGCGCGCGCTGCGCGAAGCCTGAACGGCGAACCAGACTTTTTATGGCGCGGCCGGTGGCCGCGGTCGCTTGACTCGCGTGCGAACATACGTTCGTATGACGAGCCAGGGGTCAGCGTACGGACGGTTTCGCCGGGCGCTCGAGCGGGGAAATCTGGCGCTCGTGCGCGCGGCGGCCGGCGAGCTGCCGGCGATCCGCCTCGATGACGCGCTGCGGGTCTGCCTGCTGATCCGCGATCACGATCCCGACCGCTACGAGCGAGCGGCGCTGCGCTGGGTCGCCCGCTTCGCGGTGGAGGCACGCGACGCGACGCTCGCCGACGTGCAGGCGGCGGTCGCGGCCCTCGCCGCTCTGCCGTGCGATCCCGACGAGGCGATGAGCCAGCTCCAGCGCCTGTGCCTGGCCCATCAGCTGGGCTGAGAGCATCGCTTCTGCCAGACTGCCCGCGTGCGCGACGACGAGCCACGCCTCAGCGCTCACGCCTCCCACAACCGGCGCGCGTGGGATGCGGACTCGGCCGCCTACCAGGCCGCACACGGACCCCAGCTCGAGGCTTCCGGCGGGGCCGCGTGGGGCGTGTGGCAGCTGCCGGAGTCCGAGCTCGCCGTGCTCGGCGACGTACGCGGCCTCGACGTGCTCGAGTTCGGCTGCGGCGCCGCGCAGTGGTCGATCGCGCTGGCCGCACTCGGCGCCAACGTGACCGGGCTCGACAACTCGGCGCGCCAGCTGGAGCACGCGCGGACGCTGATGGCGCAGGCCGGCGTCGACTTCCCGCTGGTCCACGCGAGCGCCGAGGCCACGCCGTTGCGCGATGCGTCCTTCGACGTCATCTTCTGCGACCACGGCGCGATGACCTTCGCCGACCCCCACCTGAGCGTGCCCGAGGCGGCCCGCCTGCTGCGCCCCGGCGGCAGGCTGGCGTTCTCGATGTCGACGCCGATCCTCGACATCGCCTGGCCCGCCGGGGCGGAGCATCCGGGCGAGCGGCTCGCGCTCGATTACTGGGACCTGCATGTGCTCGAGGAGCCAGGCGAGGCGGTCTCCTTCCAGCTCCCCTACGGCGGCTGGATCCGCCTGTTTGGCGCCAACGGGCTCCTCGTCGAGGATCTGATCGAGCTGCGCCCGCCGCCTGAGGCGACGAGCAGCTACCGCGACGAGGCCGACCGCGCCTGGGCGCGACGCTGGCCGATGGAGCACATCTGGCGCCTGCGCCGCTCGCGATGAGCGTGCTGCGAGGCGCTGTCGGGGCCCTCGTGCCGGCTCGCCCCCGCATGTATATGGAACAGCGGAAAAACGTTTCATTTGCAACAATAAACCGCGATCATTTGCGGCAATGAGCGCGATGTTCCTCCCGCCCGAAATGAACGCCAAGAGCCTCCAGGATCCGGTTCCCAACGGCACGACGCTGCTCGCGTCGGCGCTGCACGCACCGGGGCGCCCGGGACGCGACTGTCCGCCCCACACCTGGGGCTGCCCGGTCGTGATGAAGGTCGACCCGCGCTCGGTGGCGTGGACCTGCGCGGGCTGCGGCGCGATCGCGACCGTACCGGTCGGCGAAACGCCGCCGCCGGGCTCGCCTGCAGCCTAGAACGCTTTCGAAATCGCTGGCACGCCCGGGGCGGCCGCTCGCTCGCTCGCGCGCGGGCTGCTAGGCGGCGAAGCGCTCGGCCGCCCTGGCCCGCGCCTTGGCGGCCTCGACCTCGCGGTCGCGGGCCGGCGCGGCGGTGACCAGCTCGGCGAGCAGGCGCTGCGAGGCCTCGGCGACCGCTTCGACCGCGCGCTCGAACGCCTCGGCGTTGGCCTGCGAGGGTTTCGCGAAGCCGCTCACCTTGCGGACGTACTGCAGCGCCGCCGCGCGAACCTCCTCGCCGCTCGCCGAGGGCTCGAAGTTGTAGAGGGTCCGGATGTTTCGACACATGCCGTCAGCCTAGTGGAGCGCACGCTCGCTCGGCACGCTCGGCTGTGGCGGGCGCCGGCGGGGCGGCGCGCTCAGCGCCGGCGGCGCGCCGGGAGCTGCGCGAGCTCGCGGTAGAGCTCGCGCGCGGCTGCCTCGCCCCACGCGAGGCTCTGCAGCGAGTAGGACTCATCCGGCGCGTGCACCGCGTCCTGCGGCAGGGCGAAGCCGCCGACGACCACCGGATAGCCGCGGGCTGCCATCTCGGCCACGATCGGAATACTGCCGCCGGAGCGCACGAATGCCGGCTCGCGGCCGCCGCACGCGCGGCGCAGCGCCTGCGCGGCCAGCTCGAGCGCCGGCTCGGCGGGGTCAAACAGCGCCGGTGGCGCGAGCTGCGTGTGCAACTCGAGCTCGGCGCCCGCCGGCAGCGCGGCGCGTAGCAGCTCGCACAGCGTCGCCGACATCAGCTGCGGATCCTGTCCGGGCGCCAGGCGCAGCGATAGCGTCGCCCGGGCGCTCGCCGGCACGACGGTGCGCGGCTCCCCGCCCGCGATCTCGTTGACGTCCAGCGCGGCGTCGGCGCCGTTGCGCTCGTAGTACTCAGCGCCGGCGCCCGGGTGGACCGGGTGCCCGCCGACCGCTTCGAGCACGCGCTCGCCGGCCTCGAGCCGCTGCCAGGACTCAAGCTCGGCCGCGCTGGGCGCGATGATCCCGGCGCGGAGCTCCTCGCGCACGCGCCCGTCGGGGCCCGGCAGGACCGCCGCGAGCAACCCGTGCAGCACATGCAGCGCGTTTAGCACGCTGCCGCCGTACATGCCGGAGTGGAGGTTTCGCTCCGCCGTACGCACAACGAGTGAGACCATCACGATGCCGCGCAGGCCGACGGTGATCGCCGGCGTCTCGGCGTCCGCCATGCCGGCGTCGAACACGATCGCGACGTCGGCGCCGCGAGGGTCGTCGCGAACCCACGCGGACACGGCCTCGCCGGCGCGCTCCTCCTCGCCCTCGACCAGGACGCGCACGTTCACCGCAAGCTCCCCGGCCGCGGCCATGGCGCAGGCGACGTGCAGCAGCGGCAGGAAGTTGCCCTTGTCATCCGAGGCCCCCCGGGCGTACAGACGCCCGTCGCGGACAACGGGCTCAAACGGCGGCGAGGACCACAGCTCGGCCGGGCCGGGCCCCTGCACGTCGTAGTGGCCGTAGATCAGCACGGTCGGCGCGTCGGGGTCGCCGGACGCGAGCTCGCCGACGGCCAGCGGGTTGCCGTCCCCGATTCGCACGAGCTCACCCGTTCCCCCGGCGGCCGCCACGCGCTCGACGACCCAGGATGCCGCCCGCTCGATCGCCGCCGGATCGCCCCCGCCGGTGGAGACCGACGGGATCGCGAGCCAGTCGATCAGCTCCTCGAGCAGACGGGGATCCATGCGCCGCAGACTAGCGCTCGGCGCCTGACGCCCTCGCCGGCGCCCCCGGTGAACAGGGCGCTGCGCCCGCGGCGGCGCCGAGACCCTGTCGCAGCGGGCCCCGACGCGCGCTCAGAGCTTGATCAGGCCCGTCGTGGTGAGCGTCGCGCCGGTGGCATCGATACCCCGGACCCGCAGCGCGGTGAACTTGGCGGGCAGGCGGATGGCAGTCTCGAATCCGCTGCGCGCAACCGTTGCGACCGCGGCCAGGTTCGCCCCGCTCGTGCCCGCAAGCGCGCTCCAGCGCGCCACTCGCGTGTCGCCGTTCCAGCTGACGTAGACATTGGTGCTGGCGCCTGAGCGTTGAGTGGCCACCGCCGGCGTTCCCGGCGCGCTTCCCGTCCAGGGCAGCCGGAAGGCGCGGTAGAAGATGTATTCGTCGCCGAGCCGCGCGTCGAAGAGCAGCTCACCCGATGGCGAGAACTCCGAGATGAACGGCTCGGCCGCCCAGCCGACGAACACGTTCCCATTCGCCAGCAGCTGGACGCTGCCCTTGCTCGACGCCGCCAGGGCTTGCGGATGGCGATATTCGTGGAGCAGTTTGGCCGTCATGTGCTTCTCGTCCACGGCGAGCACGATCGCGCGCGACTGCCCGCCGGCGACGAACGGCGAGCCCTCGTTGTCGAAGACGGTCATCGTGCCGCCGGCGTGGATGCGCACGTCGTGCTGCCAGGCGAAGGTCGCGCCGGCTCCCATCGCGAAGTCGCTGTGCTTGCCGCCGAGGCGCCAGATGATCTCGCCCGAGCTGCGGTCGATCTTGTAGACGGTGTGGGTGTTGCGCGAGGAGACGAGCAGGTTCCCGTCCACATCCACATCGATCGAGTTGAGGTGCACGTAGTCCCACAGCCCGCCCACAGGCCAGTAGGACTCCGCGAGCGCGATGTGCCCGAGGCTGTGCCATTCGAGCAGCACCCGCCCGCTCGCGAGGTCGACCTCCTGGAAGCAGGCGTCCTGGATCGCGCCGTCGCTTGAGCCGCCGACCGAGCTCTGGTCGGTACGTGTGATCCGGTAGCAGGTGAGTAGCGCCGTCCCCCGGTCGGTGAGCAGGAACTCGTGCAGGTCGCCGCTCAGGCCGTTGCCGGCCGTCACATTGGCGATCGGCTGGTAGGCGTCGCTGGCGATCACGTAGGAGCCGACGCCGTGGCTGTCCACGATCTTGCCCTGCCACCACGTCAGTGCCGGACGGCCCTTGTAGGTCTGGACCGTGAAGTTGTCGATCTCCAGGCCGGAGGGGTGCTCCCACACCGCGGCTCCCGTGCCGTCGGCGATCAGCGCCCCGGCCTGGCCCTTGGGCGCGCCGTAGGGGCTGACGAAGATCAGGCCGGGTGCGGTACCGGGCTTGGCGACATCGACGGCGAACGTCGGGATGCGCAGGTCGGGCCGTGAGCGGAAGTCCGGCGTCGCCGCGGCCGGCAGCGAACTGAACTCGTTGATCGCGCCGGCGCGCGTGAGCTGCCCGCGAGAGGAGCGAAGGAGCTTGGCGCCGGCGCCTGACGCGCCAAGCGCCCCCAGAGCGGCGGCGCCGCCGAGAAAGTGGCGCCGAGTTACGCGAGCGGACTGGTCGGGGGCAGTCAGAGATGCGAGTTTAGACGCCCGGCCGTCCTGCGCAGGCGCCGCCGGGCCGCGGCACAGCTCTGCCAGCTAGCCGACGAGCTCGCCGAACAGTTCGGCCAGCGTCGCCTGCGGGTCCTCGCAGAGACCGGTGTGCGTCGGCGAGGGCTGGATGATCGTGCTCGCGGGAGCGACGAGCCAGCCGAAGCGCTCCGACGGCGGCAGGGCCGCGATCGGGCCCCCCGCCGGCTCGCCCGCGGCGATGGCGACGATGGCGTCAAGCTGCGGGCGGACGGTGTCCGGGGAGAAGTCCGGCGCGAGCACGGCGAGCCGGCGCTCGTCGAGCGCAACGCGAGCCGCGAGGAAGTCGAGCTGGCGGCAGAACAGCACGACACCCGCGTTGAAGCCCTCCCCACGCTCGACGTGCGGGACCACGCGGACGATTGCGTAGGAGAACGCGCTAAGCCGCTGTTCTTGCATTCTCTGCCTCCGCCACAAATGTACGCGGTGGCGCGAGGCGCGCCGCCAGGTACTCCACGTAGGTCTCCGCGGGCTCGGCGCCGAACCAGTCAGGCGGCACGAGCTCCGCGATCGAGCGCAGCTTGGCGCGGTCGATCCGCGAGGCGAGGCGCTCGTCGGCCGCTGTGATCGAGCCCGCGGCGCCGAGCAGAACGTGCTCGGCGATCTGCGGAAAGGGCCGGTTCGCCTGCTCGAGGGGACGCAGCCCGCGGTGCTGGAGATAGAGCGTTGCGCCGTGGTCGATCAGCCAAAGCCGATCGTGCCACAGCAGCAGGTTGGGATTGCGTGGCGTGCGGTCGACGTTGGTGGCGAGCGCGTCGAGCCAGACGATCTCCGCCGCGAGCGCCGGATCGGGCGTCCACGCGAGCGCCGGCGAATAGCCCGCGGCGCCGGGCAGGAAGTCGACACCGAGATTCTCACCGCTGCTTGCCACGATCAGATCCTGGATCTCCGGGTCGGGCTCGGCCAGGCCGAGCGCCGGATCGATCGAGACGAGCACCTGCTCTGGCACCGGAAGCCCGATCGCGCGAGCCAGCTCGCCCACGATCACCTCGGCGACGAGCGCCAGGGTGCCCTGGCCCGCACCCCGGAACTTCGTCACATAGAGACCGCTGTCGTCAGCCTCAACCAGCCCGGGCAGCGAGCCGCCCTCGCGCAGCGGCGTGACGTAGCGCGTCGCGCACACGCGGCGCAGGGCGGTTGCGGTCGGCACGAGCGCACCCTACCTGGAGCGAACAATCAGCCGGCGACGGCGAGTGCCGGCGCGGCGCCTTCGAGCAGTGAGCACAGCGCGGCCGCGCTCATCGGGCGGGCGAACAGGAAACCCTGTGCGTATTCGCAACCAAGTGTCCTCAACCGCTCGGCCTGCGCCTCGCGCTCGACGCCCTCCGCGACGCAGCCGAGGTCGAGCACGCTGGCGAGGCCGATGATCGCCGCGATCAGCTTGGCGTCGCGGTCATCACCGTCGACGCTGTCGATGAACCCCTTGTCGATCTTGAGGAAGTCGATCGGCAGCCGGCGGATGTAGTTCAGGGAGGAGTAGCCGGTGCCAAAGTCGTCAACCGCAACCCTGACGCCGAGCGCGCGAAGCGCCCGCAGCCGCTGGATCGCGAGCTCGATGTCGTCGACCAGCAGGCTCTCTGTGATCTCGAGTACCAGGCGCTTGGGGTCCAGGCCACTGGCGCGCAGCGCCTGCGCCACCTCGTCGACGATCTCCACCCGGTGCAGCTGGAGGGCCGAGATGTTGACCGACAGGCTGTGCTCCGGCTGGCCCCGTCCGGCCTGCTGGAAGCGCACGGCGTCACGACACGCGCGCTCGAGCACCCAGCGGCCCAGCGGGACGATCAGCCCGGATTCCTCGGCAATCGGGATGAAGGTGGCGGGCGGCACGGAGCCACGGACGGCGTGCTCCCAGCGCAGCAGCGCCTCGTAGCCGGCGATCTCGCCGGAGGCGAGGTCGAACATCGGCTGGTAGGCGAGCGTCAGCTCGTTCGCCGCGAACGCTGCCTTGAGGTCGGCGCGCAGCGCGATCTGCTCGACGACGGCGTCGTGCATCTCGTGCTTGAAGTGGCGGTAGGTGTTGCCGTCGTCGGCCTTCGCCTCGTACATCGCGACGTCGGCGTTGCGCAGCAGTTCGTCGACCGTCGTGGCCGCTTCGGTGGCGCTCGTCGGGCGCGCGATCGCGATGCCGATGCTGCATTGAACGGCGACCTCGCGGTCGTCCAGCGAAAGCGGAGCCCGGATTGCTTCGAGCACGCCTTCGACGATCCCTGAGACCGCGGCCTCGTCGGAGACGTCCTCGAGCAGGATCGCGAACTCGTCACCTCCCAGCCGTGCCACGGTGTCGCCGGCTCGCAGCGCCGACTGCAGGCGGGCGGAGATCAGCTGCAGCAGACGGTCTCCGGCATCGTGGCCAAAGGTGTCGTTGATCGTCTTGAAGTCGTCGAGGTCCAGGTACAGCACCGCGAGCAGGCGGTGGCCGTCGCGGCGGCGGCTGAACGCGTGCTCAACGCGATCTCGGAACAGCGCCCGGTTGGCGAGATCGGTGACCGGGTCGTGGAGCGCCTGGTACGTGAGCTGTGCTTCGAACTGCTTGCGCTCGGTGATGTCGCGAAGGTTGACGACGACGCCACCGACGAGGGGGTTCTCGAGCAGGTTGGTCATCATGCACTCCGCGTGCAGCAGTCGCCCGTCGCGGTGGCGAACGGCGAAGTCGAAAGCCTGTGAGGTCTCCGGCGCCGACGCGACCAGCGCCGCGAACCCTGGCCGGAAGAGCGCGCGATCCGCGTCGCTGACGTAGTCCAGCAGCGGCTGCTGCACGAATTCGGCAGCGTCATACCCGAGGATGCGGCGCACCGAAGGGCTGACGTAGCGCACGGAGGTATCGGGCGCGATCACGATGATCACGTCGGTCGAGTGCTGAACCAGCGTGCTCAGGCGCGCCTCGCTCTCCATCCGCAACCTGCCGGCGGTCAACGCGGCGCTCTCGAGCGCGAGGCCGACCTGGCCGGCGAGCGTGACGAGGCTGCGCCGCGTTGCCTGCGACGCGGCTTCGGCGTTCAACAGCGCGACGGCGCCGGCCAGTTCGCCCTGCGCGACGATCGGCGCAGCGAAGATGGGCCTCGCCCCCTGGCGCGAGCACAGCGTCGCCGCGTCTGCGCTTGCGATCTCAACCGCCTCGCGCCGGGAGAGCTGATCGGCGACGCCCTCGGGCAGCGACGCCAGCGCCAGCGCGTGCTCGCCGCCGCCCCGCGGGTCTGTGCCGATCAGCCATCCGTCGCCGTTGCGGCGGCGCATTTCAAGCACGAGCGGCTGCGCCGCGGCGCCCGCCAGCACGGCGGCCGCGTCCTCCGCCGCGGTCACGATCTCCGCCTGGGTCGTGGCGGCGACAAGGGCTCCACCCGCTCGGCGCATCGTGCGCTCGCGGTCCGCCACCGCCGTCTGGTCGCGCGCGAGACCCATCATCCGCGCGATCACGAGCGTGAACAGCACGACAGCGGTTCCGCCGACGACGAGGTCGTCCGAGTTGCCGCCGGTCAAGGCTCTGGCAACGATGATTGCGGGAGCGATCAACGCCGCGACGGCGATTCCGACCAGCCGCGTGGAGGTCAGCTTCATCCTCGGCGCGGCGGCCTGCGAAATGGTGGTCATCGACGGGTGCAGCGCGGCTGCACCCCAGAGCAGGTAGTAGAGGATCCAGCCTCCGTCGAGGAGCTCTCCGGGATGGTAGGAGCCGTGGAGCTCGATCCAGCCGTAGATCGAATCCGTCGCCAGCACCGAGACGATCGCACCGACCATCAGGTAGAAGGACCGACTACGCCGGCCTCCGCCGACGGCCATGCGAATCGCGACCCCCAGGAGCAGGATGTCCCCGAGCGGGTAGGCGATCGAGACCAGCTTCGTTCCCACATGCAGCGTCGCGTCGTGCGCGTAGGGCGCGATCAAGAAGACCCACGAGAGAAGCGCGAGGCCGATCGTGAGAATCAAGGAGTCGATCAGGCTCGCCCAGTCGCGCCCCGGGTTGCGGTGCCTGATCAGCACCAGCAGGCCCGCGACGGTGACCGGGTAGACCGCGAGGTAGAACGGATCGGCTATCGAGGGGAACGGCAGCGCGGTCGAAAAGATCGCCCTGTAGTTGTAGGCCAGCACATCGCCGGTCACAAACAGCGCCTGGCCGAGCGCGATCAGATACCAAGCCCAGGGCGTCTGCGGCTTGTGGACCCGCACGCCCACCACGATCGCGATACACGCACTGAAGCCGATCACGTTGAAGACCGGCCCGGCATCCAGCGGCCCCGCGAGATATACGACCCCCACCGCGAGCATCACCGCCAGATACAGCCACCAAGCGCGGCGCGAGAGGGCCATCTCGAGCTTCAGGAACTCCTAGGGTCGCGGACAGGAATCAATGCACCTCCTCCATCCATCGACATCCCGGGGCGCGGGCGTTAGGAACCGCTGGAGCACCGACGGCCGCACACGGGGTGACGCGGACCGTCTCGCCGCTCAGCGGTGTTCGCAGCGGTGGACACTCCTCCGGCGGGAACGGGCCGCCGTCGGGGCGCGTGTGGTGGATCGTGGCGTGCGACGAGCGCCCGAGAAGGGCAGCGTCGCTCGCGTAGCCGAGCACGGCCAGCGCCCAACGAGCCGGCTTGAACGCCACATATCTAAACGTATATAATTGTGTTATGCCGATCGAGGCCGCCTCGCTCATCCGGGATGCCCGGCGACGCGCTTCGCTGACGCAGGGGCAGCTCGCAGGCCGAGTGGGCACCGCGCAGTCGGCGGTGGCCGCGTACGAGAGCGGTGCTCGAAACCCGAATCTGGCAACCCTGCAGCGACTGCTCGAGGGCTGCGACCATCAGATCGACGTCGTCGTTCGGCCGCGAACCCGGCGCGGAGCCGCTGCCCTGGCGGATCTTGCACCGACGATCGCCGACGACCTGGGCGTCGACGAGGAGCAGAACGCCATCCGTCTGCTCTTCGGCTTCGCCGACGACTTCCGCGGCTCGCCGCGGCCAGGAAGGATCGCGCTGATCGCGGCCGAGCCGCCTTCCACCGGGGATCGGCGCTTCGACGCTGCGCTCGCCGGCGTCGCCGAATTCTTCGCTGCGGAAGCCGACATCGAGGTACCCGGCTGGGTCGAACGCGAGCAGCGCTTCGTAGAGCCGTGGTGGTTCGTCGCGAGCCGTCCGGCGTTCCACGCCTACACGCTCGCCAACACGCCGGCCGCCTTCGCCCGCCACGGCGTCTTCATCGCTCGGGAGGTCTTCTCGCGTGTCTGAGAAGCAGTTCTCGCGCGCGCGGATCATCGCGGCGCTCGAAGCGCTCGGAGCAGACCTCACCGAGCATGGCATTCACGGGCAACTTTTCATCGTCGGCGGCGCGGCCATGGCGCTCGCGTACTCCAACCGGCGCGTGACGAAGGACATCGACGCCGTGTTCGAACCGAAGGCCGCGATCTACGAGGCGGCCGAGCGCGTGGCTGAGCGCCTCGGATTACCCGAGGACTGGCTGAACGACGCAGTCAAGGTGTTCCTCCCGGGAGCGGATCAGGACGCGCGGCGACTGCCGGAGATTCGCGGCATCGAGGTGAGCACGGCCTCGCCGCGCTACCTCCTGGCGATGAAGCTACTGGCCATGCGCTTCGGAGAAGACGACGACGACATCCGCGTTCTGCTCGATCAGACGCACATCACAAAGGCCGAGGAAGCGCTCGCTCTGATGGCACGGATGTACCCCGACCGCGAGCCGCCGCCGAAGACGCTCCTGTTCCTCGAGGAGATCCTGCCAATCCACGCGAGCTGACCGCGGCGCGCAACGCTGACCGGAGCCCGTCGGGCCGTGGGCTGAAGGCCGAGCCGCTCCCGGCCTTGCTCGAACTAGCTCGGACGTTCCACGCCGTCGTGCACGACGAACCCCTCGCGGCGCGCGGCTGCCGCCAAACGCTCGTCGAGCGTGACGATGGACAGGGACGCCGGAATTCCCTCAGCGGCAACGACTGCGGCAGCGAGTTGCAGCGCGTCGGCTGCTCGAAGCGGGTGCACGCGAAGCAGACGCCGAGCCGTGCCGCGCACCGCTGCAACTGGCTGCACCTCGTTCCAAGCCTCGGCGAGCGAGTCCAGGCGCTGAAGCGAAGCGATCATCGCCGTCTCCGCCAACGCGTCCTCTCGCTCCAGCCTGGCGATGGCGGATACGCACTCGATCTCGGTGCCCCACCATACGCACATCGTCGGGTCCTCCCCGGCGATCGCCTGCAGGGTGTCGGTGCTCGCCTCGGCGACGATCAGCGGGACGATCGCCGAGGAGTCCCAGAACCTCAACGGCCGGCGCGCCTGTCCTCGAGCAGTGCCGCCACCGCGCTTGCGCCGGGCCGTGCACTTGGCGGCGTAGTGGAGAGGACCTCGGTCGCCGGCGGTCGGCGAGCCGGCCGAACTGCGCCGGCACGCTCGAGGCGCGCGATCCGCCCCTGCGGATCGGCACCGGCGCTGACAGCGGACTCCAGACGCGCGACGGGAATCCCGCGATCGACGATCAGGACCGACTCGCCGCCTCGGACGTGATCGATCAGTGCGCTGAGGCCGTTCTTTGCTTCGGTGATCGTTGCTACAAGCATCGAGCTAGAATAGCCTGACTGATCTGGTTATTCAAGCCTCAATGGTGACGGTGGCTGTGACTCCGGTGCGAAACCGCCTGCATTCCGCGGCATTTCATTGACCCCCTGCTACCGGTTTGCCACCGCGCCCCGTGATCGGCCATCCGTAGCACGCGTGCTACAGTGGCGTCGTGGCCCGGGAGATCACCCAACGCGAGCTACGTAACGCGAGCGGAGAGATCATGCGCGCGCTCGACCGCGGCGAAAGCTTCGTCGTCACCAGAAACGGCGTCGCCGTGGGCGAGT
This sequence comes from uncultured Solirubrobacterales bacterium, assembly GCA_963788385.1. Taxonomy (GTDB): domain Bacteria; phylum Actinomycetota; class Thermoleophilia; order Solirubrobacterales; family Solirubrobacteraceae; genus Palsa-513. Next base: position 165,387 of record CAWBGR010000003.1, on the reverse strand, counting down.
TGGCGCCATTGCGCCGACGGCGATTCGTACCGGCCGGGGCGGCGCTCGCAGCGTTTGCCGCGGCTCCCAAGATCGACGCCGCGCGGTTCCGCGCTGACATCGACTCAGCGGTCGACCAGGACCCGACGCCGCGTGCCTGAGCCACGCCACCCGCGAGGGCTAATCGACACGTCGGTGTTGATCGACCTTGAACGCCTCGATCCGACCGACCTTCCAACCGAGTTGGCAATCTCGGCGGTGACCCTTGCGGAGCTCGCGGCCGGCCCACACGCAACCGCGGACGCCGCAGAGCGTGGCCGCCGCCAGGACCGGCTCCAGCGCGCGGAGGCGGCCTTCGAGCCGCTGCCGGTCGATGCCGACGTCGCGAGGGCTTACGGGCGGGTGTACGCGGCCGTCGTCGCGGGCGCGACCAAGGCGCGCGGTCGTCGGGCGCTCGACCTCCTCATCGCGGCCACGGGACTCGCAAACGATCTGCCCGTATACACGCGCAACCCCGACGACTTCGGAGATCTGGCGTCGCTCATCGACGTCGTGGCGATCCCCTAGCCCTGCCGGCGGCGGCGTTTGGCCGACCGCCGCAACGGCCGGCCCGAAACTGGAGACGGTGGGAATCGAACCCACGTCCGCGATCGCGTAAAGGTGGCTTCTACGAGCGTAGCCGGCGCTCTGGTCTCATCCTCCGCTCGCCTCGCCGGCGGGGTTGCGGTGGACCAGCCTGCTGGTTATTCCCCGGCTTGGCGCAGGCGGGCCGCGCCGGGTGAGCCTGCTATCTGATTCCGGTTATCCCCGCCGCAGGCTGCGAGGGCCGAAACCCCATCGTCCTAGTGTTTGCTAGGCGACGAGGGCGTACTCGTGAGAGTCCGCACGTATTGTTTTTCCGGGTGATTAACGAGGCCGCCCGGAACCTCGACTCGCGACCACCCCCACGAACCGACCACGTCGAAGCCTGTCGTCCCCGGGGATCCTGCTACACGGATCGTAGCGCGCAGATCCGTGGCCATCAACGAAAGCGACGCGGACCGAGTTGCTTGAGGAACCCTCCTCCGCCTGCCCCGGGGGGCCGTCGGTATCTGGGTGGCGCGGCCTCACACCTCGGTGGCCTCGCTCTTTGCAACTCAAATCCGCGTCTGGGAGAAACATAGGAGAGGCCCCTGGGCGATGCAAGAGCCCAGTGAAGATCAATCCGCATCCTGCGGAAAAAAGTCGCGGAGACGCCCGCGCAGGCGCGTCGAGGCCTCGCCGCAGCGACGCGGCCGGCGAGGCGGTCCGTCCAGATGTAGGCGACGGCCCGACGAACTCGCATGCCACACTGTCCTAGCGATGGAGACACCTTCAGGCTGGACATTCGAACCGCCACCCGTGCCGCCTGCGGCGACCGGCGGCCCGGCCGCCGGCGAAGCGTTCGGCAAGCCGCGGCGATCCTGGATACGCGAGAAGCTCGGCGCGGCCGGCGCTGCGATCGTCGCGCTGTTCGCGAAGCTCAAGGCACTGCTCCTGCTGGCGCCCAAAATAAAGGTGCTGGCTACCGCAGGCAGCGCGCTGGTGTCGGTCGCCGCCTACAGCCTGCTGTGGGGCTGGCAGTTCGCGGTCGGCTTCGTCGTGCTGATCTTCATTCACGAGATGGGGCACGTGTTCGCCCTGCGACGCCACGGCATCAAGGCGAGCGCGCCGATGTTCGTCCCCTTCATGGGCGCGGTGATCTGGGCTCGCTCGCTCGGCGACGATGCGCTCACGGAGGCTCGCGTGGGCCTTGCCGGCCCGTATTTCGGCGCGGCTGCCTCCGCCGTCGTCGCGATCGTCGGCCTGGCGACGCACACCGGCCTGCTCGAGGCGCTCGGCTACATCGGCTTCCTGCTCAATCTGTTCAACCTGCTGCCGGTCGTGCCACTTGACGGCGGGCGGGCGATGGCGGCGATGGCTCCCTGGATGTGGTTCCTGGGCTTTGGCGGCCTGGTGGCGATCGAGTTCATCACGCCGAACCCGATTCTGCTGGTGATCTGCCTGGTGGCGGGCTACGACCTCTACCACCGCTGGACCAAGCGCCGCTCGCCGACGCCCGGCCAGACCGCCTATTACAGCGTCTCGCCCCGCAACCGCATGCTGATCGGGGCGGCCTACATCGGCCTGATCATCGCGCTCGCGGTCGGCATGCACTTCACCTACATCCACCGCACGATCTCCTGAGCGAAGCTCCGACGGCGTGCCCGGCGAGCGCCGCCGGGGGTCCCGGCTGCCGCGACGCTCAGCGCCGCGCTTCGCGCAGGCCCCGCTCTATTTCGCGCTGCGAGTCGCGGCGGCGCAGCGTCTCTCGCTTGTCGTGCACGTCCTTGCCGCGGGCCAGCGCGATCTCGACCTTGGCGTGCGAACCCGAGAAGTAGATCCGTGTCGGCACGAGCGTCAGACCGCGCTCGGCGGCGCGCGCGCCGAGACGGTCTATTTCGCGTCTGTGCAGGAGCAGCTTGCGCTCGCGCTCGGGCTCATGGTTCTCGCGGCTCGCCGGCGCGTAGGGCGGGATGTGCACGTTGCGCAGCCACAGCTCACCGCCGCGGATCGTCGCGAATCCGTCCTTCAGCTGCGCGCCGCCGGCGCGCAGCGACTTGACCTCGGTGCCGGTGAGCACGACGCCGCACTCGAAACGCTCGAGCAGGTTGAAGCGATGCGACGCGTAGCGATTCGAAGCGACGTCGCCGGCGCCGACCTTCTTCTTGGCCTTGGCCATGCACCGACAGTAGCGGCTCGCTGCCCGCCGGCGCCAGTCCGGCGAGCACCGCCCGCGCTCAGGCCGGGTCGAGGTCGACGCGGCCGCGCGCGGTCTCGATGCTTCGCACCCTCACGCTGATGGCGTCCCCCAGGCGGATCGTGGCTCCCGCGCGATCGCTGCGCAGGATCGTCCCCTCCTCGTTGAGCTCCCACCAACCGCCGCGCAGGCGCCGCACCGCCAGCATCCCCTCGTAGCCGTCGCCGAAGGCCACGAACGCGCCGGCGCCGATCAGGCCGACCACCTCGCCCTCCCAGACCCGCTCGCCCTCGCGCTCGAGCAGAAAGCAGCGCGCGATGTCGTCGGCCGCTCGCTCGACCTCGACCGCTTCGCGCTCGCGCAGCGAGGTCCACTGGCCCAGCTCGGTGAGCTCCGATGCGGCCGGGCCCTGCTCGTCGGAGCCGATCGCGCCAAGCAGCGCCCGATGGCAGACGAGATCGGGATAGCGGCGGATCGGCGAGGTGAAATGGCAATAGCACGACGAGCGCAGGCCGGCGTGCCCGATGTTGCGGGGCGAGTAGTAGGCCTGCTTGAGCGAGCGCAGGATCAGCGAGCCCAGCGCCCGGCGGCCGCGGCCGCCGGCGCGCACGTGGCGCTCGACCGCCTGTGAGATCAAGCCGACCAGCTCGCCGGCCTGCGAAGGCCCGAGCTGCGCGGGGACCGCCGGTGTCGGAACCCCGAGCGAGGCGAGCGCCGCGACCAGGCGCTCCACCCTCGCCGGATCCGGTTCCTCGTGAACGCGGTAGAGGGTCGGCAGGCCGCGCTCGGCGAGGAGTTTTGCGACCTGCTCGTTGGCGGCGATCATCAGGTGCTCGATCAGCCGGTGGGCCTCGGTCTGCGCCGGAATCGCCACCGAGCGAACCTGTCCCGAGCGGTCGAACGCGAACTCGGGCTCGCTGCCCTCCACCTCCAGGCCGCCGCGCTCGCGCCGCTTGAGCTCGAGCGCCTGCGCCGCCTCGCGCGCCGCCGCGAGCGCGTCTGCCCACGGCGCCCGCGCCTGCTCACGGCCCGCGAAGATCCGATCGACGCGGTCGTAGTCGAGGCGCTCGTCGGAGCGGATCAGTGACCGCATGAACGCGGCCCGCACGACGCGCGCTCCGGCCAGTTCGAGCTCGACGCTGACAGCCAGGCGATCCTCCCCGGGCACGAGCGAGCACTTCTCGTTTGAGAGCGCCGCGGGGAGCATCGGCTCGACCGCACCCGGGACATAGACGCTCGTCGCGCGGCGCCGCGCCTCGCGGTCCAGCAGCGAACCGGGGGCGACGTACGCGCAGACGTCCGCGATGTGCACCCACACGCGCACCGTGCCGCCGTCGCCGCGCTGCGCCGAGATCGCGTCGTCGAAGTCGCGCGCCGCCTGCGGGTCGATCGTGAAGGTCGCAAGCCCGCGCAGGTCGCGCCGCCCCGGCTCGCCGCCGCCGCCGGCTTCGCGCGCCTCCCGCTCCAGCTTCGGATCGAAGCGCCGGGCCAGCCCGCGGTCGATCATCAGCGCCTCGATCACGTCGCGCGCGACGTCGGGGCGCCCGATCCGGCGGACGATCTCGGCGCGAGCCCCGCGGCGGGTCGGCGAGATCGCCACGAGCACGAGGTCGCCGGGCCCGGCGCCGGAAGCGCCCGGGCTGACGCTCAGCAGCTGGCCCGGGCTTCGCCCCCCCTCGCGCGCGAACAGCTCGCGCGCCACGACGAAGCGCCCGCGCCGCTCGAGCACAGCCGGGAACGCGGCGGCGGCACCCCTCAACGGGCTTTGGCGGCGAGAAGCGCGAGCGCCGCCCTCAACTGCGGATCGGACTTGGCGGTGGGCGCGGCGGCGACGACGACGTCCGGCTTGATCCCACCGCCGCGGCGCAGCCCGCCGGCGCCGAGGTTTTCGCCGTCAGGCAGGAAGTACTGCCCGACGGTGATGTCGATCGCGCCGCCGTTGGAGAGCTGGCGGAGCTCTTGGAAGACGCCCTTGCCATAGGTGTGGGTGCCGACGATGACGGCGCGGTGGTGATCGCGCAGCGCGCCGGCGACGATCTCGGCGGCGGACGCGGTGTCGCCGTTGACCAGCACCGCCATCGGGATCGACGGCGCGATCGGGTGACCTGTCGCGTCGAGCGTCTCGGTCGGCTCGGCGCGACCACGCGTGGTCACGATGACGCCGTGGGCGATGAACATGCTCGCGACCAGCTGCGCCTCGCTGACGAGACCGCCGCCGTTGTCGCGCAGGTCGAGCACGACCGCCCTGATGTGCTGGGCGAGCAGCGACTGCAGCGCCTGCGCGACCTGCACGTGGATGCCCGGCACATCGAACGTCGGCAGCTCGATCACGCCGATCGCAACCCCGTGGTAGCTCGTCGCGACGTCGGAGACGATCGGCGCTTGTGTGCTGATCACCGCCCGCTTGAGCGTGAAGGTCAGGCGGCGGCCGCCGCGCTTGACCGTCAGCGTCACCCGAGTTCCGGCGCGCCCCTGGATCAGATCGGTGGACGCCGCGGCGGCGAGACCCACGAGCGTCCGGCCGTTGACGGCCGTGATCACATCGCCGTCGCGGATCCCCGCGGCGGCTGCCGGCGTCTGCGCAAACACGATCTCCACCAACAGCCCGGCCGCTGTCGTGTCGACGTCGACGCCGACGCCCGAGAAGCGATCCGGTTTGGGATTGTTGAACGCGCTGAACTGCGCCGGTGAGTCGTAGGCCGCGTAGGGATCGTGCAGGCTGGCCACAGCGCCGGCGATCGAGCCGTTGATCAGGCCGTTGCGCGACAGCGGGTGGAAGTAATCGTGCTGGATGTCGCTGAGCGCCTCGCTGATCACCGTGTCGTGCGGATTCGCGACGAATCCGCTGCGAAGGAAGCCGGGGAGGTCGGCGGGATGGCCCCCCCACCAGATGCCGACGACGAGCACGGCCAGCACGCCGAGCAGCTTGAGCGTCGATTTAGCGTTCATCGTCAGCCGCGTCAGCCTATCGTCCGGCCCAGCGGCTCGCCGCCGGTAGGCTTCACCGACGATGCCCGAGATCACCACCACCGTCGCGCCCAACGGGCTGCCGATCCACCGGATCCGCGTTGCGGGCACCCGCGCGCTGACCGTGCTCGTCGCCTTCGACGCCGGCGCCCGCTCCGAGCGCCCGGATGAGAACGGAGCGGCGCATTTCCTCGAGCACCTGGTTTTCAAGGGCGGCGAGAGCTACCCGACCTACCGCGACGTCAACGAGACGGCCGAGCGCATGGGGGCGATGCTCAACGCTTACACGAGCCATGACCTTGTCGCCTTCCACATCACGGCGCGGGCGGAGGCGGCGCCGGCGGCCGTCGATCTGCTCAGCGACATCACCGCACGCCCGCGAATCGACGCGGCGGAGCTCGACCGCGAACGCGGCGTCGTGATCCAGGAGATCGCCCGCTCCAACGACCAGCCGGCGGTCGTCGCGGGGCACCTGATCGATCGCGCGGCCTACGGCGATCATCCGCTCGGGCGGCCCGTGCTCGGCCCGGAGGAACATCTGCGCAGCTTCAGCCGCGAGACGATCGTGGCGTTCCGCGAACGCCGCTGGTCGCCGCTGCGCGGAGCCGCGTTCCTGGTCGGCAACACCGACCACCTGCCGGCGCAGGCGACGCTGGAAGAGCAGCTCGGCCGCTTCCCGGCCGTTCCGGCGCCGCAGTCATACGAGCCCGCACCGCCGTTCGCGCCCGGGACGCTGGTCGAAGCGCGAGACACCAACCAGTCCCATCTGCGGCTGGTCTACCGCCCCGCGATCGATACCGGCGATCCCCGCCAGCGCGCCGCGCTGAGCATCTACTCGACGCTGCTCGGCGGGTCGATGGGATCGCGGCTGTTTGACGAGATCCGCGAGCAGCGCGGGCTGTGCTACTCGGTCTGGGCGCAGGACCACAGCTTCGCCGACGCGCCGGCGCTCGAGCTCGGGTCGGGCCTGGACTCGAGCAAGTGCCCCGAGGCCTACGCGCGGATGCGCGAGATCGTCGATGAGCTGCGCCGCGACGGCCCGCGCGCGGACGAGGTCGAGCGCGCCCGCGCTTACGCCGGCGGCCGGCTCGTGCTGGCCTTCGAGAACTCCGGCGCGGTCGCCCGCTACGCCGCGCAGCAGTCGATCGTCCATGGCGGCGAGATCGATCCCGACGCGGCGATCGCGGCGATCGACAGCGTCACCTTCGCCGAGGTGGCCGAGGTGGCCGCGGGGATCAGCGAGGAACTGGCGATCGCCTGCGTCGGACCGCACGCGGCTGCCGACTTCTGACGCGCGGCGACGCGCGGCGGCGGGACGGCGGCGCGGCGCTCAGCCGTCGATCGCGACCATTCGCTCGATCGCCGTGCGCGCGGCGGCGGCGATCTGCTCCGGCACGCGCACCTCGTGGGTGCCGTCGCGCAGGCTGTCGCGCAGCTTGGGCAGCGTGATCATCTTCATGAAGCGACAGCTGGCGCGCTCGTTGGCCGCGATGAAGCTGACCTCCGGCGCGGCCTCGCGCAGCGGGTAGAGCATGCCGACCTCGGTCGCGACGATCGCGCTCGACCCTGGCGCCGCCGCGCGGGCGTAGCGGAGCATGCCGGCGGTCGAGAGCATGTGGACCCCGTCGGCCGGGATGTCCCCGGCCGCGACGTACTCCATCACGGCGGTCGAGCAGCCACACTCCGGATGGATCAGGAACTCGGCGTCAGGTGAAGCCGCGCGCGCCGCCACGATGTCGGCGGGGCGGATCCCCGCGTGGACGTGACACTCGCCGTCCCACACGTGCATGCGCCGGCCCAGGCTGCGCTCGACGTAGGCGCCGAGGAACATGTCCGGGCCGAACAGGATCTCGGTGTCCTCACCGTGCGTCGCGTAGATGTGGCTGACGACCGCGACGGCGTTGGAGGATGTGCAGCAGTAATCGGTGAGCGCCTTGACCGCGGCGGTGGTGTTGACGTACATCACGACGATCGCGCCGGGATGCTCGGCCTTCCACGCCGCAAGGTCCGCCGCGGTGATCGAGTCAGACAGCGAACAGCCGGCGTCGGGGTCGGGGATCAGGACCGTCTTGTGGGGCGAGAGGATCGACGCGGTCTCGGCCATGAAGTGAACGCCGCAGAAGGCGATCGTGGACGCCTGCGTGCGTGCCGCCTGCTGGGACAGCGCCAGCGAATCGCCGACGAAGTCCGCGACGTCCTGGACCTCGGGCAGCTGGTAGTTGTGCGCGAGGATCACCGCGTCGCGCGCCTGCGCGAGTGAGCGGATCTCCGCCGAGAGCGCGGCGATCTCCGCCGGAGCAAGCGCCGCCGGCCCCTCGGCGGCCATCGGCAGCGCGTTCATGCCAGCAGCTCCAGACTCAGCGACAGATCGAGCGCCGCGGCCGAGTGCGTCAGCGAGCCCATCGAGACGAAGTCTACGCCGGTGGCGGCCACGGCTCGCAGCGTCTCGAGCGTGACGCCTCCACTCGCTTCGAGCTCCGCCCGGCCCGCCACCCGCGAGACGGCTGAGCGCAGCTCGTCAACGCTCATGTTGTCGAGCAGCAGGCGTTCGGCGCCCGCGGCGAGCGCCTCGTCGATCTCCGCAACCCCTCGCACCTCGACCTCGATCTCGAGCCCCGGCGCGTGCGCCCGCGCGGCCGCGACGGCCGCGGCGATGCCTCCCGCCGTCGCGATGTGGTTCTCCTTGATCAGGATCGCGTCGTGGAGCCCGGCTCGGTGGTTGGTGCCTCCGCCCGCGACCACGGCCTCCTTTTCGAGCGCCCGCAGTCCCGGCGTCGTCTTGCGGGTGTCGAGCAGGCGGGTGGTCGTCCCCTCGAGCTCGCGCACGCCGAGCGCGGTCGCCGTCGCGATGCCCGATAGGCGGCCGAGAAAGTTCAGCGCCGTGCGCTCGGCACCCAGCAGCGCGCGCGCGTTGCCGGTGGCGACGAGCACGACCGCCCCCGCCTCGCGCCACTCCCCCTCGGGGCCGCGCTGCTCGAGCGTGAGTTCGGGGTCCATCAGGCGGAAGGCGAGCAGAGCGGCCTCGAGCCCGTAGATCACACCGCCGGCCTTCTGGACGATGCGCGCGCGGGCCCGCACCTCTTTGGGCACCGTCGCCTCACTGGTCACGTCCCCGGTGCCCAGATCCTCGCGCAGCGCGCTGTCGACCAGGTCGGCGAGGGAGGGCCCCACGAGGGCGTTCACGACCGCGAGGCCCACAGCAGGTAGGCGCGGACGAACGGGTCGAGGTCGCCGTCGAGCACGCGCTGGACGTCGCCGGTCTCGTAGTTGGTTCGCAGGTCCTTGACGATCGTGTAGGGGTGCACGACGTAGTTGCGGATCTGCGAGCCGAAGTTGACGTCCTGGGCCTCCCCCTTGGCGCGCGCGATCTCCTCCTGGCGGGCGCGCTCCTCGCGTTCGGCGAGCTTCGCGCGCAGCATCGCCATTGCCGTCGCGCGGTTGGAGGACTGCGAGCGCTCGTTCTGGCATTGCACCACGATCCCGCTCGGGCGGTGGGTGATTCGCACCGCCGAGTCGGTCTTGTTGACGTGCTGGCCACCGGCGCCGCTGGCGCGGTAGGTATCGACCTGCAGGTCGTCGTCGAGGATCTCGATCTCGCCGTCGTCGGCCACGACGGGCGCGACCTCGACACCGGCGAAGCTCGTCTGGCGGCGGCTGGCCGAGTCAAACGGCGAGATCCGCACCAGCCGGTGGACGCCCTTCTCGGAGCCGTAGAGGCCGTAGGCGTTCTCCCCGCCGACGCGGAAGGAGGCGGATTTGATCCCGGCCTCCTCGCCGGGGCTGACCTCGAGCAGCTCGACCGTGAAGCCGCGCTTCTCGGCCCAGCGCATCTCCATCCGCAGCACCATCTCCGCCCAGTCCTGCGCGTCGGTGCCGCCGGCGCCGGCGTTGACCGTGACGATCGCATCGCCTGCGTCGTAGGGGCCTGAGAAGAGGCGCTCCTCCTCCAGCGCGAGCAGGCGCTCCTCAACCGATTCGAGCGCGCCGTCGAGCTCGCGCGCGAGCTCCTCGTCATCCTCGGCCAGTTCGACGAGCGCCTCGAGGTCCTCGACGTCGGCGGCCACGCGCCGGAAGCCCTCGAGGCGCCGCGTCAGGCGGGCGTGCTCGCCACCGAGCTTCGCCGCGGCGTCCGCGTCGTCCCAGAAGCCGGGCTCCCCCATCTGCGTCTCGAGCGCGGCGATGCGCTCAGCGAGCTTCGCCGGGTCAAAGATAGTCCGCGAGCAGCGAGAGCTGGTCGCGGATCGCCGCGAGACGCGCCGGCGTCGGTTCGGACGAGGGCCCGCTTGTCATGCGCCGTGGCAGCGCTTGAATTTCTTGCCCGAGCCGCACCAGCAGGGGTCGTTGCGCCCGAGCTGCTCATCGGAGCCGACGCGCCGCTGCTCGACCGCGGCCAGTGCGGGCGGCTGCGCGTACTCGTCCCCGTCGGCCTCGGCGATCGCCTCGGCGGCGGCCGCCGCCAGCGCGCCTGCGCCCGGGGCGACGCCGGATGAGTAGCTGACCCGGGACGCGCCGCCGGTGGAGGTCCCGGCCGGCTGGTAGGAGCGCGGGAGCATCGCGGGCGCGTCGCCGTTCCCGCCCACCCCCTCCTGCTGCACCTGGACGTGGAAGACGAGCCGGGCGAAGTCGGTCCAGACGCTGTTCATGAGGTCCTCAAACAGCGTGAATGCCTCGTTCTTGTAGGCGACGAGCGGCTCGATCTGGGCGAAGCCGCGCAGGTGGATGCCCTCGCGCAGGTAGTCCATGTCGTGCAGGTGCTCGCGCCAGCGCTCGTCGATGATCTGCAGGAGCAGGAAGCGCTCGAGCGCGCGCATCAGCTCCTCGCCGAGCTCGGCCTCGCGCGCGTCATACTGCTCGATCGCGTCCTCGGTCACCAGCGCCACCAGCTCCAACTGGTCCACGCGCGTACGTTCGAACAGCGCGGCGTCGATCCCGACCGGGTAGATCGCCGACAGCGCGCCGAGCAGCGCCCCGGTATCCCACTCCTCGACGTAATCCCCGGCCGTGTACTGCTCGATCGTGCGCTCCAGCACGCCGGCGACCTCGGTGCGGGCCTGCGAGAGGTTGGCACCCTCGAGCACCTGGTCGCGCAGCTCGTAGATCACGCGCCGCTGCTCGTTCATCACGTCGTCGTATTCGAGCGTGTGCTTGCGGGCGAGGTAGTGCTGCTCCTCGACCTTGCTCTGTGCCTTCTCGATCTGCTTGGAGAGGAGCCCGGCCTCGATCGGCTCCTCGTTGCCCTCGACGTCGACGCCGCCGAGACGATCGAGGATCCGGTAGATGCGGTCGCCCGCGAAGAGGCGGATCAGGTCGTCCTCCGCGGAGAGGAAGAAGCGGCTCTCCCCGGGGTCGCCCTGGCGTCCGGAGCGCCCCCGCAGCTGATTGTCGATCCGCCGCGACTCGTGGCGCTCGGTGCCGACGATGTAGAGGCCGCCCGCGTCGATGACGCGCCGGCGGTCCTCTTCGAGGCGCGCCTCGAGCGTCGGCAGAAGCTCGGTGAAGTGCTCGTCGAAGCCCTCGTCGCCGGGGCGCAGACCGAGCTTGGCGCACTCCAGGCGGGCCTGATGCTCGGCGTTGCCGCCGAGCTTGATGTCGACGCCGCGCCCGGCCATGTTGGTGGCGATCGTCACGGCGCCGATCCGGCCGGCCTCGGCGATCGTCGCGCCTTCGCGCTCCGCGTACTCGGGCTTGGCGTTGAGCACGGCGTGCTCGATGCCGCGCCGGCGCAGCCGCGCCGAGAGCAGCTCCGAGACCTCGACCGAGATGGTGCCGACAAGCACCGGCTGGCCGGCGGCGTTGCGGGCGGCGATCTCGCGCTCGACCGCCGACCACTTGCCCTCCTTGGTCTTGTAGACCTGATCGTTTCGGTCCGCGCGGACCATCGGGCGGTTGGTCGGGATCTGGACGACCGGCAGCTTGTAGATCTTGATGAACTCGGTCGCCTCGGTCAGTGCCGTGCCGGTCATGCCGGAGAGCTTGCCGTAGAGGCGGAAGTAGTTCTGCAGGGTGATCGTCGCGAGCGTCTGGTTCTCCTCCTGGACGCGCACGCCCTCCTTGGCCTCGATCGCCTGGTGCAGCCCCTCCGACCAGCGGCGCCCCTCGAGCGTGCGGCCGGTGAACTCGTCGATGATCTTCACCTCGCCATCGACGACCTGGTAGTCGACGTCGCGCTTGTAGAGCGACTCGGCCTTCAGCGCCTGCTGCAGGTGGTTGACCAGGGTGCCGTTCTCGGCGCGATAGAGGTGATCGATGCCGAGAAAGCGCTCGGCCTTGGCGACGCCCAGCTCGGTCACCGCCACGGTCTTGTACTTCTCGTCGTACTCGTAGTCGAAGTCCGCGACGAACTCCTTCTTGGTGCGCGGATCGAGGCCCTCCGGCATCTTCCCCGGAATCATCGTGGGCGCGAGACGGGCGAACTTGACGTAGAGGTCGGCCGCCTGCTCCGGGGCGCCGCTGATGATCAGCGGCGTGCGGGCCTCGTCGATCAGGATGTTGTCGACCTCGTCGACGATGGCGAAGCTGTGCGCGGTGATCGGCCTGCCGTTCTCGTCCCGACGGCCGCCGTTCTGGACCTTCTCCTCAAGGCTCGAGGCCATGTTGTCGCGCAGATAGTCGAAGCCGAACTCCGAGTTGGTGCCGTAGGTGACATCGCAGGCGTAGGCGGCGATCTTCTCCTCTGTCGGCTGCTGGGACTGCAGGATGCCGACCCTGACGCCGAGCGCGTCATAGAGCGGGGTCATCCATTCCGCGTCGCGGCGGGCAAGGTAGTCGTTGACGGTGACGACGTGGACGCCCTTGCCGGCGAGCGTGTTGAGCACGACAGCGAGCGTCGCGGTCAGCGTCTTGCCCTCGCCCGTCTTCATCTCGGCGATCGAGCCGCCGTGCAGGACCATGCCGCCGATCAGCTGGACGTCGAAATGGCGCATGTGCATGTGCCGCTTGCCGATCTCGCGGACGATCGCGAAGGACTCCGGCAGCAGATCGTCGAGCGACTCGCCGCCCCCGGCGCGCTCGCGCAGGACGTCGAGCCGCGCGCGCAGCTCCTCGTCGCTGTCGAGCTCGAGCTCCGGCTCAAAAGCGTTGATCTCGGCGACTCGCTGCTCGTAGCGGCGGAACTGCTTGCCCTCGCCGACGTTGAGGGCGCGTTCGAGAATCCCCATACCCTCAGCCTACCAATGCCGCGGACGCCCTCAGCGCGCGCGCGGGCGAAGACTTGCGGCGATGCCCACATGCCCGGCGATGGCCCCGATCAGGATCGAGTGCGCATTCACCTCGGTGCCCGGGAAGATGATCGTCTCGCGCAGCGCGGAGCCCTCGCCGACACGCGCTCCGTCGCCGATGACGACTGGCCCGCGCAGCCGCACACCGGCGCCGAGCGAGACGTCGCGGCCGATCCACACCGAACCTTCGAGCGATTCGACGGTGTCGATCGGCGAGCCCTCGCCGACGATCACCCCAGGCCCGAGCTCGCGGCCGGCGACGTCGATCCGAAGCCTCCCGGCGAGCGCGTCGAAGGTCCCCTGGCGCAGCTCCGCGAGCGAGCCGACGTCGTTCCAGTACTCCTCGATCTGATGCACATAGAACGGCGCGCCGCTCGCGAGCAGGGCCGGGAACACATCCTGCGCCCAGTCGACGAACGGTTGCGGCGGGAAGTACTCGAAGATCGCGGGCTCCAGGCAGTAGATGCCGCAGTTGCCGAGGTCGGAGCGCGCTTCGGCCGGCTCCGGCTTCTCCTGGAAGCCGGTGATGCGCCCGTCGGCGTCGTGCACGACGACGCCGTACTCGCGGGTGTCGTCGACCCGCCTCGCCGCGACGGTCGCGATCGCGCCGCGCTCGCGGTGGCTCGCGAGCAGCGCGCCGAGGTCGATGTCGGTCAGCGCATCGCCGGAGATCACCAGGAACGTCCCCTCGCCGAGCAGATCGGCGCAGTTGCGCACGCCCCCGGCGGTGCCCAGCAGCTCCGGTTCGAAGCGGTAGGCGACGCGGTCGCCGAAGTAGTCGCGGATCGGGTCGGGAAAGTAGTGCAGGTTGGCGACGATCTCATCGACCCCGTGGCGCTCGAGCAGGTCGACGATGTGCGCCATCACGGGCCGATCGAGCACCGGCACCATCGGCTTGGCGATCTCGTAGGTGATCGGCCGCAGGCGTGTGCCCAGGCCGGCGGCTAGCACCATCGCGCGCATTCGCCGCAGGACGCTAATGGATTCGGCCGAACGGGCGCAGGTAGCGCTCCTGCTGCTCGCTCAGCGCGTCGATCTCGATCCCGAGTGCGGCGAGTTTCAGCCGCGCGATCTCCGCGTCGACGCTCGCCGCCACGGGATGCACGCCGCGGGCAAGCTCGCCGCGCTCACCGGCGAGGCCGGCCACCGCCAGCGCCTGCGCGGCGAACGACAGGTCCATGACCGATCCCGGGTGCCCGGCGGCGGCGGCGAGGTTCACGACCCGGCCCTTGGCGACGAGATGCAGGCGCCGCCCGGCGATCTCGTACTCGTCGACCAGCGGCAACACCTCGCGCGGCGGACCGCCGGCCAGCGCTGCAAGGTCGCGCAGGGCGATCTCGACGTCGAAATGGCCGGCGTTGGCGAGCACCGCTCCGTCGCGCATCAGCTCGAAGTGCTCGCGGCGCAGGACGTCCGGGGCGCCGGTGACGGTGATGAAGACCTCGCCGCGCGGCGCCGCCGCGAGCGCGCTCATCACCTCATAGCCCTCCATCCGCGCCTCGAGCGCCGCGACCGGGTCGACCTCGCAGACGATCACGGCGGCCCCGGCGCCCTTGGCCCGCTGCGCCACGCCGCGGCCCGCCGACCCGTAGCCGAGCACGACGACGGCGCGGCCCGCCAGCAGCAGATTGGTGGCGCGCAGCAGGCCGTCGAGCGTCGACTGCCCGGTGCCGTAGCGGTCGTTGAAGACGCGCTCGGTGAGCGTCTCGTTGACCGCCAGGACGGGGCAGTGCAGGGCCTGCTCGGCTTCCATCGCGCGCAGTCGCACGAGCCCGGTTGCGGTCTCCTCGGTGGCTCCGAGCAGCGCCCGCGCGGCGTCGCCCCCGTCGCGGTGGGCGCAGACGATCAGCTCGGCGCCGTCGTCGATCAGGATCTGTGGCGCGCGATCGATCAGCTGCGCGAGCGCCCGCTCGTAGGCCGCCCGGTCCTCGCCGCGCACGCCGAACACCTCCGCCCCGTGCTCGGCCGCAAGGGCCGCCGCCACGTCGTCCTGGGTGGAGAGCGGGTTGGCCGCGCAGAGCGAGACCTCGGCGCCGCCCGCCGCCAGCGCGCGCACGAGGTTCGCCGTCTCGGCGGTGACATGCAGGCAGGCCGCGACGCGGCGCCCGGCGAGCGGGCGCTCACGCGCGAACCGCTCGCGGATCGCCGCGAGCACCGGCATCTGGCCGTCCGCCCAGGCGATTCGCGCCGCCCCGGCGCGGGTCAGCGCGAGGCGGCGCGAGGCGGCGCCGGAGGGGCGTCCGGACACGACGGCACGACCTCTGGGCGCAGCGTCTAGTAGCGGTAGTGGTCGGGCTTGTAGGGTCCCGCCACCGGCACGCCGATGTAGGCCGCCTGCTCGTCGGTCAGGCGCGTCAGCTTGACCCCGAGCGCGTCGAGGTGCAGCCGGGCGACCTTCTCGTCGAGGTGCTTGGGCAGCACGTAGACCCGCTTCTCGTACTCGTCGTTGCGTGTGAACAGCTCGATCTGGGCGATCGTCTGGTTCGAGAAGGAGTTCGACATCACGAACGACGGGTGACCGGTGGCGTTGCCGAGGTTCAGCAGCCGGCCCTCGGAGAGCACGATCACCGAGTGGCCGTCGGGGAAGCGCCACTCGTCGACCTGCGGCTTGATGTTGATCCGCTCGATTCCCGGGTAGCTCTCGAGCCCGGCGATGTCGATCTCGTTGTCGAAGTGGCCGATGTTGCCGACGATCGCCTGGTGCTTCATCGCCGCCATGTCGGCGACCGTGATGATCCCCTTGTTGCCGGTGCAGGTGATGAAGACGTCACCGGTCCCCAGCACGTCTGCGAGCGTCAGCACCGAGTAGCCCTGCATCGAGGCCTGCAGCGCGCAGATCGGGTCGATCTCGGTGACGATGACCTTTGCGCCCTGCGCGCGCAGCGACTCCGCCGAGCCCTTGCCGACGTCGCCGAAGCCGCAGACGACGGCGGTCTTGCCGGCGAGCATCACATCGACCGCGCGGTTGATCCCGTCGACGAGCGAGTGGCGGCAGCCGTAGAGGTTGTCGAACTTCGACTTCGTCACCGAGTCGTTGACGTTGATCGCCGGGAACAGGAGCTCGCCGGTCTCGGCCAGCTGGTAGAGGCGGTGGACGCCGGTCGTCGTCTCCTCGGTCACGCCCATCACGGCGGCCGCGACGTTGGTCCATCGCTGCGGATCCTCGGCCAGCGAGCGTCCAAGCAGCTCGAGGATCAGGCGGAACTCCTCGTTCTCGGCGCTCGCGGGGTCCGGCACCGCGCCGGCGCGTTCGAACTCGGCGCCCTTGTGCACCAGCAGGGTCGCGTCGCCGCCGTCGTCGAGGATCATGTTGGGACCGCCGCCGTCGGGGAAGCGCAGCGCGCGCTCGGTGCACCACCAGTACTCCTCGAGCGTCTCCCCCTTCCACGCGAACACCGGCACGCCCGTCACGGCGATCGCCGCGGCGGCGTGATCCTGGGTCGAGAAGATGTTGCACGAGCACCAGCGAACCTGCGCCCCGAGCGCGACGAGCGTCTCGATCAGCACGGCGGTCTGGATCGTCATGTGCAGGGAGCCGGTGATCCGGGCGCCCTTCAGCGGCTGGGCGTCCTCGAACTCGGCCCGGATCGACATCAGGCCCGGCATCTCGTGCTGGGCGAGGCGGATCTCGTTGCGGCCGAACTCGGCGAGCGCCAGGTCGGCGACCTTGAAGTCCTCGGCGGTGAGCGTGGCGGGTCCTGTCATGCGGCCTCCTGTAGGTCGTCGGGGTCGGCGGTGGCGGTGGCAGCGGCGATCAGCGCCTGGTGCTTCTCCTGCTCCCAGCGCAGCCAGTCGCCGGCGGCGACATGCTCGGGCCGCGCCGGCTCGGTCTCGAACCACTCCTCGACGGCGCCGGCGAGCCGCGGCTCGGTGCGCAGGCGCCGCGCGAAGCCGAGCTCGGCGAGCCCGAAGTCGAAGCCGGCGAGCAGTTCGCGCAGCGTGCGCAGGCGCTGCAGCTGGGCGGGGCCGTAGAGCCGGTAGCCGCCGGCCGAGCGGGGAAGCTCGAGCAGCCCGGCCCCCTCGATGTAGCGCAGCATCCGCGGCGACCAGCCGCTCGTCTGCGCCGCCTCGTTGATCGTCAGTGCATCCATCGCGCGGGCAAACCCTACCACATGATTGTCAAGGTTGTTCGGATCGGTGCATGCACCGATCCGCCGGGCGGCGCATGCGCCGCCCGGCGGGCTGGTGCATGCACCAGCCCGCACGGCCCCCGAAACCTCAGGCCGGCTTGACGATCTCGATCCAGTCGAGCGAGTGCCCGCAGAGCGACTGCGCGTGCGCGGGTGAGACCTCGGCGTAGTGCATCAGCGAGTCCGGCGGCGAGAGCGCGATGGCAAACAGCGAGGTGTAGTAGTCGCTGTCGGCGCTCGCGGGCGCGAGGTTCGCGTTCGGGTAGGTGATGGTGATCGTGTGCGCGCCCGGCGCGAGCTTCAGCGGCACCCCGATCCGGTTGTAGCCGCCCGGCGGGTTGAGCTGGTTGGCCACCGAGCCGACGCGGCGGCCGTCCACATCGACCACGAAGCCGCGGATGAAGCTGCCGCCGAGCCACAGCTGGTAGTCGCGGGCCGGATGCGCGATCACGATGTGCGCGGTGGTGCTCGCACCGCCCGCGGTCGGGGTCAGCGTGCCGCTTGCGGGATCGGCGTCCCAGCCACCGCCCCACTGCGTGGAGGTTCCACGCACGACGATCGGATTGGGGCGCTCGTAGGCGAGCAGCTCGCCGCCGTCGGCGGCCGCGCTCGAGGCGAGCGAGTGGACCGTGGCGCAGGACGGCACTCCGGCCGGGGCGATCGGGCACAGCGGCTGATCCGGCGGGGTGACGTTGGACGCCATGCCGCAGTAGGCGTCGGCGGTGATGTCGCCGAACGGCACCTGGCTGATCACCTGCTCGGCCGGCTTCGCCGGCTGCTGCCAGAGCTGGTAGTAGGTGCCGCTCCAGACCGGCGCGCGGCCGTAGATCGATGGCGGGCGGCCCTCGGTCGGCCCGATCCGCAGCACCAGCGAGCGGTAGGGCGCGAGCGTGCCGACGCCGAAGGAGTCGATGTTGGCCCACGCCGAGTCGGTGAGCAGGGCCTTGCCGAGCGTCGGCAGGTTGACCGGCCGGTATTCCGCCGGCTCGACCGGCGCCGCGTCGCGCAGGAAGTGGCGGTCGGCGTAGATCTCGTACTCGTTGATGAAGACCGGGCCCATGCCGGCGGTCAGCTTGCTGATCGTCTCGAACTCCGACAGCCGCGCGCGCGGAGCCAGCGTGACGTTGTGGTACTGCAGGTAGTTGGACCACAGGACGCCGCCGGCGATCGCGCCCAGCAGCACCACGCCGGCGACGATCGCGATCACGCGACGCGCGTTGAACAGGATCGCCCCGCCGGTCATCCCCGCCAGCAACACGGCCGGCGAGGAGATCGCAAGCGATTTGCCCATCACCCAGGGGACGCTGCGCAGCAGCGAGAGCACGGCGATCGAAGCGAGCGCAACGCCGACGTAGAGCGCCAGTGCGGGGGTGCGCCGCCGGAGCGTCCAGCCGAGGGCGAACAGCGCACCCGCGAAGACCAGATAGATCAGGACGTGGTTGACGAGCGACGGCGGCGGCGAGGGGAAGCTGCGGAAGTCGCCGTCGATCCAGATCCCGCCGAGCTGGATCGCGCGCAGCGCCGAGGTCAGGTTCCCGTAGGCGGTCGCGCGGCTTGTCGTGATCGAGGCCGATGAGCTGCTGATGGCGGAGAACGCGCTGTTGGCGGCCAGGTAGGCCGACAGCGTCGGCCACGCGGGCAGGGCCAGCAGCCCCGTCAGCGGGACCGCGACGAGCGCGCCGAGGAACGGCCTGGCGCCGCGGCGGAAGCGCCATGCCAGGACGGCGCACAGGACGAGCGCCACCGGGCCGATGTAGACCACGACGCCGGGGCCGAGCGTCACGATCAGCGCCGCCCCGGCGACCGCGACCGGCACCATCGCACGCGCGCGCGGCTGTTCGGCGGCGAGCAGCCTGGCGGTCACGGCGATCCCGAGCGCGAGCAGGAACGCGGCGGTCAGCTCCTTGATCCCGCCCCACGCCGCGTAGCCGAACAGCAGCGCCGACTGGGCGGCGATGAAGGACACGAAGGCGCGCAGCCAGGCGCTCTCCACGACCGGCGCGAGCAGCTCGTAGCAGCACAGTGCGAGCGCGCTCGCGCACACCGCGAGGTAGGGCTGGAAGATCCAGGCCGAGTCGATGCCGGTGATCCAGTGGCCGACGCCCGCCAGCATGAACGCGCCGGAGGGGTAGCCGGAGGAGGTCAGGTTCGTGTAGAGGAGCAGCTCGTAGGTCGAGCTCGGCAACGTGGAGAGGTTTCGGCCGTGCGCGAAGAACTGGTCGATGAAACCCAGCCACGTCGCGGTGTCGTCGAGTCGCACGTAGCCGAGGAACGTCGCTTCGCCGCTGAGGATCACGGGCGCCCCGTAGACCAGGAGCACGCCGAGCGCCGCGACGAGCGCCGCCGGGGCGATCGCCGCTCGCCGCCAGGCTCGCGCCAGACCCACCAGCGCCCCGGCCGCCACGACCGGCGCCGCGGCGGGCGCGCTGAAGGAGAACATCGTGAAGATGCCGGCGACGACGAGTGCGCCCGCAAGCCCGAGCGGGATCGCGAGAACTCCGACGCTGCGCTCGCCGGCTGCCCACTCGACGAGCGCGCCCCAGCCGAGCCCGACCGCCGCGAGAACCAGCGGGAACAGGACCCATGACAGGATCATCGACACGCGCGGGCCACCGGTGCGCGATCCTAGCTGAGCGGTCTTAACGCAGCAGGCGCCGTGCCAGCCGCCAGTAAAGGCGGGACATGGTCGCGAGCGGCGGTGCCAGCGCCAGGTTGGGGTTGTCGAGCTCGGCGGTCAGTTGCGCGGCGAAGGCCGCCGCGGCGATCCTGCGTGTGAGGGCGACGCCACGGCGGCGCTCGAGCGTACGCGGCAAGCCCGCGATCGTCGCGAGCTGCGCCCGAAGCTTCGCGCGCAGCCAGCCGTCACGCGCGGCGACGAAGAGGATTGCGAGCTCGCCCGCCGCCAGCGCCGGGGCGAGCAGCCAAAGCAGGGCGAGCGGATAGGTGGCGAGCAGCGTGCGCCAGCGGTTTCGCTCGAGCAGGTACCACTTCTGTGGGCCTTTCTCGAACGCGTAGTCGTGGATCACACGGGCGCGCGGCTCGACGCCCACGCGACGCCCGCGCAGCCACAGGCGCAGGCCGAGGTCGAGATCCTCGCCATAGAGGAAGTAGTCGTCACGGAGACCGTCGAGCGCCACCCAGTCCTCGCGGCGCACGACGAGCGCCGCGCCGGACGGGAAGGCCGCCTCGTACGGGAGTGGCGCGAGCGCGCCGGCCGGCGCCCCGCACTGCCCCGCCCAGCCGATGCCGAGGTAGTGAACGACGCCTCCCGCGCTGTTGATCCTTCCGTCCGCGAGCATCACGGCCGGCTGCCAGGCCGCCCACTGCGGGTGCGACGCGCCGACCGCCGCGAGGCGCTCGAGCGCTCCGTCGCCGAGCACGGTGTCCGGGTTGAGCAGGAGGATCAGCGGCGCGCGAGTCGCCTGCACGCCAAGCCGGCAGCCGGCGGCGAAGCCGCGGTTGGCGCCCGCTTCGATCAACCGCGCGGGCTGGCGCAGGTCCCGCGCCAGCGCGGGCGTGTCGTCGGTCGATGCGTTGTCGACGATCACGAGCTCATCGCCGCCTCGCAGCTGTGCGTGAAGCGATCCGGCGAGCCGCGCGAGCGCCGCGGCCGAGTTGTGCGTCACCACGACGACCGCGACGGCGTCGCTCACGGCTCGGGGCGCTCGCGCTCGAGCTCCTCCAGGCGGTTCGCGAGCAGCGCCAGGCGCTGGGCCAGCTGCTTGTTCTGGTCACTCAAACGGGAGATCACGAGCGTCAGGCTCAGCAGCAACGCCACGACGAAGGCGAAGCCGAGCGCGAACAGCGCGTTGGGAGCCGAGCGGATGCCGACGTCGGTGGCAAGCGTCGTCAGCAGGCCCTGCCACACGCCGAGGACGAACAGCCCGACCGCGGCGAGCAGCCAGAGCAGGGCGTAGCGCTCCATCAGCCGCCGCCGGCGGACCAGCTCGACGACCACCGCGAGCACCAGGACAGCGATCGCGATCACGGCGACGCGCTGGTAGGTCGGGGGCGCCTTGGCGAGCGCCAGCAGGCCCGCGCTCACGGCTCGCCCCGCTCGAGCGCCGGGCGCCTGCGAAGCAGCCCCACGAACACGGCGAACAGGACCTTCGCCATGTAGTAGGGCTGGACGCCGCCCGCGGTCGCCGAGCGCCCGCTGGTGCGGGCGCGCATCGTCACCGCCACCTCGCGCACGCGCAGGCGGTGGGCGTGCAGGAGCAGGATCGCCTCGACCTCGGGATAGTCGGGCGGGTAGTCGCGCGCGAACAGCTCGATCCCCCGGCGCGCGCTCATGCGAAAGCCCGACGTCGCGTCGGTCACGCGCTGGCCGGTGATCAGCGAGACAAGCGACGCGAACACGCGGATCCCGGCCCGGCGCGGGCGCGACGGGCGGTAGCCGTCCTGGACGCCGAGGAAGCGCGACCCGGTGGCCATCTCCACCGGCGGATCCTCCGCCAGCGCGGCGAGCAGGCGGCAAATGTCACGCGGATCGTGCTGACCGTCGCCGTCCACCTGCACGGCAACCGTGTAGCCGTTG
Organism: uncultured Solirubrobacterales bacterium; assembly: GCA_963788385.1. Lineage (GTDB taxonomy): Bacteria > Actinomycetota > Thermoleophilia > Solirubrobacterales > Solirubrobacteraceae > Palsa-513. Next base: position 143,799 of record CAWBGR010000003.1, on the reverse strand, counting down.
TCGCGGGCGTAGAGGTAACCGCACTGCACCGCGCCGCCGATGCCGACGTTGAACGGCATCGAGAGCACGCGCGCGCCCGCCGCCGCCGCGATCGCGGCCGTATCGTCGGCCGAGCCGTCGTCCACGACGAGCACGTCGAAGTCCTCGGCGTGCAGGCGGATCTCGCTCACGATCTGTCCAATGCTCCCGGCCTCGTTGAGGGCCGGCACGATGGCGAGATATCGGCTCATGCGCGGTTCGGGTGAGGGCCAGACGTTACACGCGCGCCGGCGGCCGGCGGGCTGCGCTACTCGGACGCGGCGAGCTGCTGCTTGAGCTCCTCGAGCGGCGGCGCGGCCGTGGGGTCCACCCCGTTCAGGGCCGCCAGGTAGCAGGAGAGCAGATCGCCGAACAGCACGAGTGAGCAGACCCGCTCGAGCGCGCTCTCGCCACGCGAGCAGACGACACCGGTGAACTGCGCGTGCGGCGCGATGAAGCTCTCGGTCAGCTGGATGCGCCTGCGCAGGCGCGGGTGGCTGTCGCCATCGTCGAGGAAAACGGCGCTGAACGGGCCGAGCGACCCGGCGCCCATCCAGCCGGCGATCTCGTTGTGGTCGAGCTCGGGGATCTCGCCCGCGAACGCCGGCATGCTCGCGTTCTCGTTGATCTGCGTCTTCCAGCGGTAGGCGATCGCGGTGGTCAGGCCGGCGCCGGCGAGCACCGGCACGCTGCCGTGCAGCCGGTGCGCGAGCAGCTTGGGCTCCGCGTCGTCGCCGGCGTCGGGTCCCCACTGCGCGGCCAGCCCCTCCAGGTGCGACGCCGTCACGTCGATCTCGGCGGCCAGGCGCGGCCCGGCGCCGCACAGGGCGGCGACCTCGAGCGCACTGACGAGCAGGTAGGCGATCGCCGCGCGCGGTTCAAAGCCGCCGGGGATCGGGATCACCGCGACCCCGTCGCCGCGTGCCTGCTCGGCGAGCCGCCCACCGGATGTCACGACGATCCGGCGCGCCCCGAGCGCGCCCGCCGACTCGTAGCAGGCAAGGGTCTCCTCGGTGTTGCCGGAGTAGCTTGCGCAGAGCACCGTCGTATCCGGTGTGATCCAGGAGGGCAGGCCGTAGCCGGTGGCCTGCAGGATCGGGCGCGAGGCCTGGTCGGCGAGCGCCGCGCGAGCCAGGGCGCCGCCCATCGCCGAGCCGCCCATGCCGGCCACGATCAGCCCACCCGGGGTGTCGATCGGCTCGATCGCGGCGGACTCCACTCGCCACAGGGCGTCGCCGAGCTGCTCCGGCATGGCGAGAATGTCGCCCAGCATGTGGCCGGAGTCGAGCGCGTCGATGCTCGCGCGGTCAAGCGCGCTCATACGCTCTCCCCGGCGCCGACCCTCGCGCCGGCGGCGACCAGGTGGTCCGCCGCGATTTGCGCATCCTCTCCGACCACCACACCGTCGCGCAGCTCCACATTGCGCCCGATCTTCGCACGCTCGGCGACAATGCTGTCGCGAAGCACGCAGCCGGCGCCGATCTGCGCTCCCGAGAGCACGACCGAGCGCTCGATCGAAGCGCCGGCGCCCACCTGAACATCCTCCCCCAGCACGACCAGCTCGCCGATCGTCGCGTCGTCGGCAATTTCGCAGCGAGCGCCGGTCGCGCCCGCGCCCCGGCCGGGGCGATCATCGACCCTGATGGCCCCGGTGATGATGTCGAAGCTCCCCTGCAGGTAGCGCTCGGGCGTGCCGATGTCGAGCCAGTAGCCGTTGGCCCGGTAGCCGTAGAGCCCGGCGCCGATCAACGCCGGCCAGACCTCGCGCTCGATCGAGACCTGCCGTCCCGGGGCGATCAGATCGAGCACGCTGCGCTCCAGCACGTAGGCGCCGGCGCTGATCAGGGCGCCGCCGGGCCCCGGCTCACTCGGCTTCTCGACGAACTCGGCCACCGCGCCGTCGGGCTCGAGGCGCACCATTCCATAGGCACTCGCGTCTTCGACGGCGACCAGCGCGAGCGTCGCGGCGGCACCCGTGCGCTCGTGTGCGGACAGCTGCGCGCCGAGGTCGATGTCGGTCAGGATGTCGCCGTTGCAGACCACGAAGCGCTCGTCCAGCAACTCGCGCGCCAGCAGCAGCGGCCCCCCGGTCCCGAGCGGCTCCGACTCCGCCACGTAGCGCAGCGAGACGCCGTGGTCGGACCCGTCGCCGAGCACCGCCGCGACCCCCTGCGCGCCAAAGCCGCAGCAGAGGACCACGTCGGTGCAGCCGTGGCGGCGCAGCCAGTCCAGCATGTAGACGATGAACGGCCGGTCGACGAGCGTCACGACCGGCTTGGCGACGCGCGAGGTGAGCGGGCGCAGGCGCGTCCCGCTCCCGCCGGCGAGGATCACCGCCTGCATCTGCCCTCGCCCCCGGAGCGCCCGGCGGCACTCATCCGATCCCGATTCCCTCGTATTCGAGGCCGGCGGAGCGGATCGCCGCGGCGTCCAGCGCGTTGCGCCCGTCGATCACGACCTTCCCGCTCATCGCAGCGGCGACGGCCTCCCAGTCCAGCGCGAGGAACTGCGGCCACTCGGTGACGAGCACAATCGCGTCGGCGCCGGCGATCACGTCCTCGACGCTGTCCGTGCAGTCCAGCTCGGGCATGATCTTGAGGGCCTCCTCGGTGGCGACCGGGTCGAACGCGCGAACCGTCGCCCCCTCGGCCGCGAGCCGTGCCGCGAGCACGAGCGAGGACGCCCCGCGCATGTCGTCGGTGTTCGGCTTGAAGGCGAGGCCGAGCAGCCCGATCCGCTTGCCCGCCAGCGACTGCAGGCGCCGCGTCAGCTTCGAGACGACGCGGCGCTTCTGCAGCTCGTTGACCTCGATCACCGAGCCGAGCAGCTGGAAGTGGTAGCCGGAGTTGGCAGCGAGCAGCTTCAGCGCGCTGACGTCCTTGGTGAAGCACGATCCGCCGTAGCCGATCCCGGCGGAGAGGAACCTCGGCCCGATCCGCTGGTCGAGTCCGACCCCTCTCGCCACCTCGAGCACGTTCGCTCCGGTCTCCTCGCACACGTTCGCGATCTCGTTGATGAAGGAGATCTTGGTCGCCAGGAACGCGTTGGAGGCCAGCTTGATCATCTCGGCGCTCGCGACGTCGGTGCGCAGCAGCGGCGCGCCCAGCGGCGCGTACAGCTCGCTCACGGCGTCACCGGCCCAGCCGTCGCCGTCGTCGCCGACGACCACCCGGTCGGGGCTGTTGAAATCCTCGAGCGCCGTGCCCTCCTTCAGAAACTCCGGGCAGGAGACGTAGGACAGCGCGCCCTTGCCCTGATCGGCGAGCAGCCGGGCGATCGAGCGGCCCGTCCCGCAGGGCACCGTCGACTTCATCACGAGCGCGTGCGCGGCCGAGGCCGGCATCGCGTCGACCACGGCGAGGACCGCGGACAGATCGGCGTCGCCGGCGTAGGTCGGCGGCGTGCCGACGGACACGAACAGCAGCCGCGCGCCGGCGATCGCCTCCTCCACCGAGGTCGAGAAGTGCAGCCGCTCGCGGTTGCGCGCGATCGCCTCCGCGAGGCCCGGCTCATAGATCGGAACCTCTCCGCGCCGCAGCGTCGCGATCTTCGCCTCGTCGATGTCGACGCAGTAGACCTCGCTGCCGAGATCCGCAAACCCGGCCGCGGTGACGAGCCCGACGTAACCGGTGCCGATCACGCCGATCGGTTCGCGCGCCGCATTCATCCGCACGCAAGGCTATCGGAGCGTTCGCGGCCGGCGCGGGCGCCACACCGGCTCGCGCGCGCCACGGTCCCGCGGCCGCGGGACCTCAGGATGTTGCGCCGGTTGCGCCGGTCGGCCCTGTGGGGCCGGTTGGGCCCGTCGGCCCCGTCGGGCCGGTCGGCCCGCTCACGCCATAGGCAACGGTGAACGCGGTGCCGGCGCGGGTCAGCAGGCTGGGCAGCGCGTAGCTCTCCTCGTTGGGCGTGTAGGTGAGGCTGCCGTTGCTGCTCAGCACGATCGAGCCGTTGTCCCACACCGGATCGTCGATTGGGCCGCTGTGGCGGCCGGCGGTGCCGATCGAGGTCACCGAAGCCGAGGTGAAGCCGATCTGGCCGAAGTTGGTCAGGCGCAGCGGGCGGCAGTGGTTATCGCCGTTGCAGTTGGACGGCGCCTCGGCGATCCACTCCGCGGCGCTCGTGTCGGGCGCCGGGCGACGCATCACGGCGCGTTTGACGAACTCCTTGGCGTTGGTGGTGAGGTCCTTCAGGGTCACGGTCACGTTGTCGGAGCTGACATGCACGGACGCGCTCACGGAGTCGCCGGGGCTGATCCTGATGCCCGTGATCGTGATCGGCGGACCCGGCAGCAGCTCATACCACGCGTAGTAGAAGAGCTCGCCGAGCTTGCTGCAGTCAGCCTCCGTGCCGACCTGCTCGAGTGCCTGCGAGCGCTGGGAGTAGCCCCCCAGGCCCACCCAGAACGCCGCGAATGTCGTGCGGCCACGGGTGCAGGTCGCCGCCGGCTGAACCCAGGAGGCCTTGACCGTGATGAAGCGCTGGGCGATCCGCGACGAGCGCGCGGCGGGCAGAGCCACCCAGCCGGCCCAGTTCGGGCTTGATTGGCTGTGGATCGTGCCGGCAAGAGCGGCGCCGCCGCCCGCCACCAGTACCGCGAGCGAACAGACGCCAAGCGCAAGCACGCGTCGAAGGCGCAGTGGTCTCCAGGTCATCTGGAAAGCTTAACGCCGAGACTCGGCGTTCAGCCGCAGGCGCCAGCCCGCCTCGCGGCCGGCCCAGCGGTCGCGCCGCGGGCCCGGGGGGCGAGACGGCACTAGTGCGTGCCGGTGGCGATCGCGAGAAAGGCTTCCGCACGGCGGCGGTCGCGCTGGGCGCGGGCCGCCTCCTCGCTGCCGGCCGGCGCCGCGTCGAGCGCGCGCCGCGCCGCCTCGACGCGCTCGGTCAACTCGGCCGCGTTCAGGCTCGCCGGATCGAGCGCCTCCTCAACCAGCACCAGCGCGTGGTTCTGGGACATCTGCACGTAGCCCTCGGCCTGCGCGAAGCGGACGATGTCGGTCTCGGAGCGATAGAGGCGAAGCTCCGTCGGCTCGAGCCGCGCGAGCACCGGCTCGTGGTTGGCGAGCAGGCCGATCGATCCAACCGTCGTACGCGTCGAGAGCATCTCGATCTCCTCGTTGAAGATCTCGCCCTCCGGCGTGAGAACCTCGGCCACGAACCGGTTGCGCGCCATCAGCTGCTCTTGTTCGCCGCCTCGAGCACCTGCTCGATCGTGCCCTTGAGGAAGAAGGCGCTCTCGGGAATGTCGTCGTGCTTGCCCTCGATCAGCTCCGCGAAGCCGCGGATCGTCTCAGCGATCGGCACGTATTCGCCCGGTGTCCCGGTGAACTGCTCGGCGACCGAGAACGGCTGCGAGAGGAAGCGCTCGATCCGGCGCGCGCGCTGGACGGTGACCTTGTCCTCGTCGGAGAGCTCGTCGATGCCGAGGATCGCGATGATGTCCTGCAGCTCCTTGTAGCGCTGGAGGATCTCCTTGACGCGGTTGGCGACACGGAAGTGCTCGTCGCCCAGGATGTCGGGCTTGAGGATCGTCGAAGTCGAGTCGAGCGGGTCCACCGCGGGGTAGATGCCCTTCTCGGAGATCGCGCGGCTCAGCGTCGTCGTTGCGTTCAGGTGGGCGAACACCGACGCCGGCGCCGGGTCGGTGAGGTCGTCGGCCGGGACGTAGATGGCCTGAATCGAGGTGACCGAACCGGCACGGGTTGACGCGATGCGCTCCTGCAGCTGCCCCATCTCCGTCTCCAGCGTGGGCTGGTAGCCGACCTGCGATGGCATCCGCCCGAGCAGCGCCGAAACCTCCGAGCCGGCCTGCACGAAACGGAAGATGTTGTCGATGAACAGCAGCACGTCCTGACCCTGGTCGCGGAAGTACTCGGCCATCGTCAGCCCGGAGAGCGCGACACGCATGCGGGCGCCCGGGGGCTCGTTCATCTGGCCGAAGACGAGCATCGTCTTCTCCAGCACCCCTGATTCCTTCATCTCGAGCCACAGGTCGTTGCCCTCGCGGGAGCGCTCGCCGACGCCGCAGAAGGCAGAGAGGCCGCCGTGCTCCTTCGCCAGGTTGTGGATCAGCTCCTGGATCAGCACGGTCTTGCCGACTCCGGCGCCCCCGAACAGGCCGACCTTGCCGCCCTTGGCGTAGGGAGCGAGCAGGTCCACGACCTTGATCCCGGTCTCGAACATTTCGGTCGTCGGCGTCAGATCCTCGACCCGCGGCGCGATTTGATGGATCCCGCGACGCTCGGTGTCCGCCGGCAGCGGCTCTCCCTCGTCGATCGTCTCGCCGAGCACGTTGAAGATGCGCCCCAGCGTGGCCGTCCCCACCGGCACGGTGATAGGCCCGCCGGTGTCGGTCATCTGCGCGCCCCGCGCAAGACCGTCAGTGGAGTCCATCGCGACGGCGCGCACCCGGTTGTCTCCGAGGTGCTGCTGAACCTCGCACACCAGCAGCGCGTCGGCGTCGGTCGAGACGCCCTCCGCCTCCTCGGCGCCGCTGGCGCGCGGAACCGTGATCGCGTGGTTGATCTCGGGCAGCCGGTCGTGGAAGACGGCCTCGATCACGACCCCCTGGATCTCTTCGATGTAGCCGACGTTCGGCGCGGCCTGCGTGTCGCCGCGCGCCTTGCGCGCGGCTGAGGTTGACGGCTTTGGGGAGGTGGAGGCTTCCATCGGTGTTGGCTCCTTTGCTCGAGTCCTAGACCAGCGACTCGGCGCCGGCGACGACTTCCATTATCTCCTGCGTGATCTCGGCCTGGCGGGCCCGGTTCATTTCGAGCGCCAGGTCCTCGATCAGCTCGCCCGCGTTCTCGGAGGCGCTGCGCATAGCTGTCATCCGCGCCCCGTGCTCGGAGGCGGTCGATTCGAGCAGCGCCCGGTAGATCGATACCTCGACGTAGTCGGGCAGCAGCACACGCAGTATCTCCTCGGCGTCGGGCTCGTAGTCGACCAGCGCCCGCGGACCGTCCGCGACGGCGAGCTCGCCGTCGTCGTCCTCGCCGAGGATCGTGGCGGCGGACACGGGCAGGAGGATCTCGCGGGTGACGCGCTGGGTCAGCGGTGAGACGTAGCCGTTGTAGAGGATCTCGACGCGGTCGAGCTTGCCGTCGATGAAGGCGCTCGTCAGGTCGTCCGCGATCCGGCGCGCATCGGCGTAGGACGGACGGTCGGTGAAGCCGGTGTAGGCACCCACCGGCGCACGGCCGCGGAAGGTCAGCGAGGAGACGCCGCGACGCCCCGACGCGAACCACACGGTCTGCTTGTGCTCGGCCTCGAGGTCGCTGCCGAGCCGCAGGCCGGCGCGGAGGATCTGCGAATTGAACGCCCCCGCAAGGCCGCGATCAGCGGTCACGAGCAGGATGCCGACACTGTTCTCCTGCTCTCGCGCCGCCATCAGCGGCAGCCTGGACACCTCGGCGCCGGCGTCCTTGGCGGCCTGGCGAGTCATCCGCCGCAGAGCGTCCGCGTAGGGGCGCAGCGCGGCGATCCGCTGCTCGGCTCGGCGCAGGCGAGCGGCTGACACGGCCTCCATCGCTCGCGTGATCTTCTGGATGTTCTTGAAGCTCGCGATGCGGGTGCGCACCTCGCGTTGAGAGGCCATGACTGCTCTGAGGATGCCCGACGGCTAAGCCGTCGCGGCCTCCGGCTCGCGTTCGCCGCCGGCGGGCGGCTCCTCTTCCGGCGGCTGCTCGCCGTCGTGACCGGACGCCTCGGGAGCGCTCGCCTCACTCCGCGGCTGCGGCGCGAGCGGCGCGTCGTCGTCGAGCGGCTGGCCCTCCTCGTCGAGGTCGTAGCCGAAGTCCTCGGCGAACTCGCCAACAGCCGCCTTCGTTGCCGCCTGGGTCTCGTCGGACCAATCGCCGGAGGCGATCTTCGCGCGCAGATCCTTGAAGCGGGAGTGCGCGGCGGAGACGAGGTCGGCGAGGAACTCGGGGACGCGCTCGACGGCGATGCGGTCGATGAAGCCGTTGGTGGCGGCAAAGACCTGCAGCACCTGATCCTCGACCGCCAGCGGCTGGCGCTCGCCCTGGTTGAGCGCCTTGACCAGCCGCTCGCCACGGGCGAGCGTTCGCTGCGTGTCCGCATCCAGGTCGGAGCCGAACTGCGCGAAGGCCTCGAGGTCGCGGTACTGGGAGAGCTCGAGCTTGAGCCGGCCGGCAACCTTCTTCATCGGCCCGATCTGAGCGTTGCCGCCGACGCGCGAGACGGAGATGCCGACGTTGATCGCCGGCCGCACGCCCGAGTTGAAGAGCTTGGGCTCGAGGAAGATCTGGCCGTCGGTGATCGAGATCACGTTCGTCGGGATGTAGGCGGAGACGTCCCCCGCCTGCGTCTCGATGATCGGCAGCGCGGTCATCGAGCCGCCGCCGAGTGAGTCGTTGAGCTTGACCGCCCGCTCGAGCAGGCGCGAGTGCAGGTAGAAGACGTCGCCTGGGTAGGCCTCGCGTCCCGGCGGGCGCCGCAGCAGGAGCGACATCTGGCGGTAGGCGTAGGCGTGCTTGGTGAGGTCGTCGTAGACGACCAGCGCGTGGCCGCCGTTGTAGATGAAGTGCTCGGCCATCGCGCAGCCCGCATACGGCGCCATGTACTTGATCGGCGCCGCCTCGTCGGCGGCTGCGGCCACGATGATCGTGTTCTCGAGCGCGTCGTGCGCCCGCAGCGTCTCCGCCAGCGCGACGACGGTCGACATGCGCTGGCCGATCGCGACGTAGATGCAGACCACGCCGGTGTCGCGGTTGTTGATGATCGTGTCGAGCGCGATCGCCGTCTTGCCCGTCTGGCGGTCGCCGATGATCAGCTCGCGCTGCCCGCGGCCGATCGGGATCATCGAGTCGATCGCCTTCAGCCCGGTCTGCATCGGCTGCAGCACCGGCTGGCGCTGAACGACGCCGGGTGCCTTGAATTCGGCCGGCCGCGTCTCGGTGGTGGCGATCTCGCCGCCGCCGTCGATCGGGAGCCCGAGCGGCGACACGATCCTGCCCTTCAGCGCGTCGCCGACCGGGATCTCGAGCAGGTGTCCGGTCCGCTTGACCGTGTCCCCCTCGACGATCTTCTCCCAGTCGCCGAACAGCACCGCGCCGACGTTGTCGGACTCGAGGTTCAGCGCCAGGCCGACGACGTCGTGCGGCAGTTCGAGCATCTCGAACGACATCGCGTTCTCGAGGCCATGGATTCGTGAGATGCCGTCACCGACCGACAGGACGGTTCCGACCTCGGTCAGCGTTGCGCTGCCGGCGTCGAGCCCCTCGATGCGGCTCTTGAGGATGCTGGTTATCTCGTCAGGATTGATCTGCATTTGGGTTTGGGCTCCTTGGCGTCGCGGCGACGGGCCTAGCCCCGAGCGACTTGCCTGCGTAGTTGTTCAAGACGGTTGCGGATCGAAGCGTCGAGGATCGCGTTGCCGACGCGCAAAACGATGCCGCCGAGTATCTCCGGGTCGACGGTGGAGGTCAGCGCCACGCGCCTTCCGGTCTGGGTTCCCACCTGCTCGCCGATGCGCTCGACGGTTGCGGGCTCGAGCGCGATCGCGCTTGTGACCTCGACCGCCAGGAGGCGGTTCTGGCGCTCCCAGAGCAGATCCAGCGCGCGGCGCATGCGGAAGAGGACGGGCATGCGGTGATTCTCGATCAGCAGCTCGAGGAAGTTGGTCAGCAGCGGGTCAGCGTCGCTCAGCGTCGCCGCCAGGCCGTCCCGCTTCTCCTGCGTCGAGAAATAGGGCGAGAAGAAGAAGGTCCGCAGGTCCTCGTTCGCGGCAACCGCGTCGGCGACCTGGCCGAGCTGCTCACGAACGACGTCGAAGCGGCCGGCGTCCTGCGCCGCTTCGAAGAGCGCGCGCGCGTAGACGGTGGCGATCTCCTCCATCCGGCGCCTAGTTCTCCGACGCGAGCGCCGAGAAATCGAGCTCGCCGATCGCGTCCTCGACCAGGCGGCGCTGGTCGTCGCTGTCAAGAGTCTTGCGCGTCACCTTCTCGGTGGCGAGGATCGTCAGGTTGGTCACCTCGTCGCGGATCTCGGCGATCGCGCGGCGCGTCTCGGCCGCGATGTCGCGGCGGGTCTGTTCGAGCAGCTCCTCACGCCGCTGGCGCGCCGCCTCCGTCGCCTCCTGATCCTGTTCCTGCGCGGTCTGGCGTGCCCGCGTGACGATCTCCTCGGCCTGCGCGCGTGCCTCCTTGAGGCGCTCGCGGTACTCGGCCAGCAGCTTGTCGGCCTCCACCCGGGTGCGGTCCGCGGTGTCGATCGCATCCTCGATCGACTTCTGACGGCGGTCGAGGGCATCGCGGATGGCGGGGAACGCAAACCGTCGCAGCAGCAGCATCGAGGCCACGAACACGAGCAGCGTCCAGATCATCAGCCCGATGCTGGGCGTGATCAGGAAGCTGCCGGAGGACGCGACGATCGGATGTGGGCTCACGGGCATCCGCGGGCTCCTAGACGATGAACGCCGCGAGCAGGCCGGCGACGAGCCCGTAGAAGAAGCAGGCCTCGGTCAGCGCGAACCCGAGCCACTGGATCTGGTTGATCTCGTCCGCCATCTCAGGCTGGCGGGTTCTCGCTTCGATCGACTTGCCGAAGATGTTGCCGATGCCGATGCCGGCGCCCACGGCGCCGAGGCCGCCGCCGACCCCGAGGCCAATCGATTTGCCGGCATTCTGGATGCCGGTGTCGCTGATCGCGGAAAGCAAACTGTGAAGCAGGAACAAGGTGTCTCCTTCTTTGGGGCTAGTGGTCGTGCGAGACCGCTCCGCCAAGATAGATGGCGGTGAGCGTCGCGAATATGAATGCCTGCAGTGCAGCGACGAGTCCGACCTCGAACGCGAACAGGGCCACGCCGAACGGCAGCGTGATCCAGCCGAGCGCCGCAACTCCGAGGATCACGGCGAGCGCGCCCGCCATGAAGAGGATGATCAGGTGACCGGCGAGGATGTTGGCGAACAGACGAACGGAGAGCGAGATCAGCCGCATCACGTTCGAGAGCACCTCGAGACAGAAGATGAAGCCGGCCATCGGGCCGTGCACGCCGGACGGGATCAGGCCCTTGAGGTAGCCCAGCGGGCCCTTTGCCCGGATCCCCTCGCTGGTGTAGGAGACGAACACCACGATTGCGAGCACGAGCGGGATCGAGAGGTTCGCAGTCGCCGCGTACAGCGAGAAGGTCGGGATGTGCAGGCCGAAGACGTTGAAGGTCTCGGTCGAGGTCGGCAGCGGTATGTAGCCGACGAGGTTCGAGTAGAAGATGAACAGGGCGAGCGTGGCGATGAAGGGGAACCACTTCGCCGCCATCCGCCGGTCCATGTTCGCGCCGACCACGTTGTTCTGCAGGCCCTGGTAGACGAACTCGACCGCGGTCTGCACGCGGTTGGGCCGCTGCTTCATCCGCCGGGCGACATAGATCATCGTCGCGCAGGTCAGGATCGCCGCCAGGAAGAGGTAGAGCACGGCCTTGTTGATCGAGAAGATGCCGAGATTGACCCAGGTGTGAAGCTTGAACTCGTCCTGCGGCGGATAGTTGGGGTGCTTGGTGCCCTTCCAGCCGACCGCCGCGATGATCGCGATCGTCACCACGAGGTAGATGCCGACGCCGATCCACACCTTGCGCTTCATGCTCACGACGGCCTCCCCAGGCCGGCGGTGATCGACTTTCGCAGGGTGACTTTCGTCACGAGCTCGACCGTGTAGGCGGCGAGCACCACAACGGCGGCGGCGATTCCGTCCGAGGTGCCGATCGCGAAGCGCGCGAGGATCACCGCGAGCGCCACGAACCAGACCCGCCCCAGAATCGAGCCGAGGTGCAACGCCGTGCGCACGCGCATGTCACGGGCGCCCCACGCCCGCTGCTCCAGGATGCCCACGCCGAAGCGGGTCGCTATCCAGGTGAGCGCTCCGATCGCAAAACCCGCCGCCGGCAGACCGGCCAGCAGCACAAATGGCGTGCTCGCGACCACCAGCACGACGTCCAGGTAGCGGATGAAGGCGAGCGCGGTGGCAGCACCGGCGTCGTCGCCGTTGCCGGCGCCCCGCCGGTTCGCCGTGGCCTCCGCCGGCAAAGCGGTCGGACGGTCCTCGGATCTTGTTGCGTGGGCGAGCATTGTGCGAGCGAGCGGAACCGGATCAGCAGGCGGGGCGACGACGGCGCGCGTGGAGCACCGCCGTCTGCCCCCAGGCCGCGCGTCTGCGGCGCCGCGTACACGCCCGAGGGCGCCCGCCGACGCGTCTATACGGCCCTGGCCGGCGGCCGGGCTCCCCGCGTCTGTCGTCTGCGTGGGCGTGTTCGGACATCGTCGTGCTTCTCACCCTATACCCGGACTGCGGCCCGATGCGGGCCGGCCGTGGGAACCGGGCGGTAGGGAAGCCCGACGGCAAGCCCAGTTTAGCGGCGCGCGAACTTTGTAACAAGTTTGTAACAAAACGCAACATCCCCGGCGTGCCTCTGGGCGACTCCGCGGCGTGCCCACCCCTGTCCCCGGCCTCCTACACCTCGAGCGACCAGGACATCCCGCGCGCCTCCAGTTCCGCGAGCACGCGTGGCAGCGCCGCGGCGGTACGCCGCCAGGAGCCCTCCGCGCTGTAGTCGTCGGCGTCGTGCAGCAGCAGCACCGAGCCTTCGCCGACGCGCGCTCCGACCAGCGTCGCGAAGATCGAATCGGGTGTCGCCCGCGCCTGCCAGTCGCGGCCCCAGTGCGTCCACAGCAGCGGGCGCCAGCCGTTCGCGTGCGCCAGCGCCAGCGCCGCCGCGTTGAAGATGCCGTAGGGAGGGCGGTAGCGCACGATCGGCGCCCCGGTCGTCTCCTCGATCCGCGCGGCGCCCCGCAGCATGTCCTCACGCACCGCGCGCGGCCCGAGCCGCAGCTGGTTGCGGTGGCGGTCGCAGTGCAGGCCGATGCCGTGCCCGGCCGCCACGATCTCCGCTGCCAGCGACGGGTTGCGCGCGACCTGCTCGCCGACGAGGAAGAAGGTTGCCCGCACGCCGCGCGCGGCCAGCGCCTCGAGCACGGCCGGCGTGCCCTCGCGGTGGGGGCCGTCGTCGAAGGTCAGTCCGTAGCCGCGCCCGTCGAGCGTGTGATCGGCGATCCCGAGCGGCGGGCGCAGACGCCGCATGACACCCAGCCCCGCGAGCGCCGGGAATGCGTAGGCCCCGCTCACCACCGAGGCGGCGAGCGCGCAAGCGCCCAGAGCGCCTTGGGTGCGATGATCGCTGCTCGTCATGGTCTCGTTGATCATCGGCATCGCGCTGGCGACCGGCGCCTCGACTCTCTACAGCCTAGGGATCGCCGTCCAGGCGCTGGACGCTCGCGACACTGGCGTTGAGCACGCGCTGCGGATCTCGCTGCTGACGCACCTGATGACCCGCGCCCGTTGGCTGTTCGGCACGGGGATGACGGCGCTTGGCTGGCCACTGCAGATCCTCGCGCTCAATTACGTCGGGCTGGTCGTCGTCCAGCCGACGCTCGCATCCGGGCTGCTCGTGCTGCTGCTCGCCGGCGAGCGGATGTTGGGAGAGTCGCCGGGACGCCGCGAACTGCTCGCCGTTGGCGCGATCATCGCCGGCGTCGCCGGCATCGCTGCGCTCGCGCCCGGGCACAACACCCGCCACGTGCACGGGGTCGCGGTCATCGTGGTCCTGGCGCTGCTCGGCGCCGCGGCGTTCACACCCTTCATCCTTCAGCTTGCCGGGCGCCCGATTGCCAACGCGACGATGATCGGCGCCGGTCTGGCGTTCGCCTGGAGCGGCCTGGTCAACCAGTTCGTCGCCGACGCCGGCCACAACGGGCATTGGTGGACGGCGATCAGCTGGGCGGCCGGTGCCGCGGCCGCAGCGCTCGTCGGGCTCACCTGCGAGATGAGCGCGCTCCAGCGACGACCGGCGATCCTCGTCGCGCCGGTCGTGTTCGCAGTGCAGACGGTCGTGCCGATCGGCCTCGCGCCGCTCGTGCTGCACACGAGCTTCATCGACTCGCCGCTCGACGGCATCCCGCTGCTGGGGTGCCTTGGGGTGCTGCTGGCCGGCGCGATCACGATCGCCCGCTCGCCGGCGCTGCTCGCGCTCGGCGGCGGCGCGCGCGCTCAGCCCGCAGGCGCGGGCAGCGGCAGCCCGATCAGCCCGTCCGCCTGAAGCAGGGCCGCCAGGCGGTCGAGCGCCCGCAGCGAAGCGGACGAGCCGGTCAGCGACACAACAACCACGTCCCCCGCCCGCAGCGGCCTGGACGGGAGCTGGGCCTTCGTGGTGAGCGAGACCGACCCGCGGACCGGCAGCCCGCCGGCCGCGCGGGCAAGCAGCAGCTCGCCAAGGCTCGGGTTGTTCGGTTCGAGGTAGTAGAAGTGGCGATGCAGATGGAGCGCCCGCGCCTCATGGCGCAGCCGGCTCGACGTGCGGATCCAGCCGAACAGCCCAACATGGCGCAGCGTGGGGATGGGCACGTCCCCGTTCGCTTTCAGCGTCGCCATCGTGGGCGCAGAAAGCGGCGCCGGCGTGGCGATCGAGGCCTCGAGGCTGTCGCGCCCGAGGCGCGCGGCGACGGTTTCGAGCGTCCCCGCCGGCGCGGTGACGAGCACGGCGACCGCGGGCCGGTCGATCTTGAGCGTCTTGACCGGGTGGATCCCGAGCACGCTGGCAAACGCCGCCACCTCGTCGGTCGACATCACCCAGAAACCGACGCCGAGCGACATCAGCACCGCGGCGCTGATACGTGCGACGCGCATCCGCCATGCCGCCAGCGGCCTGATCCGCCGGTGCGCGGTCAGCACCGCGGAGGCCGCGTCGAGCGCCAGCCCGTGCGCGAGCGCCGCCGCGGGCCGGGCAGACTCACGGCAGCCACGCTCAACGCTCTCGACAAGCTCCCGCGGGTCCTCGGCCAGCAGCAGCAACTCGTGCTGCGCCATCAAGCGGGTGTTGAGCTTCGCGTGCCCGACCGGCAAACCGTAGGACACGACGGGGCAGCCCCGCGCCATCGCCTCAAGGCAGGTCACACCGCCGGTCGAATGGACGAGGACGTCAGCGGCCGCCAGCAGATCCGACATCTGATCGGTGAACCCGAGCACGCGCACGCCTGCGGCGGACGCGAACCGCTCCGAGAGCCGCGCCCGGGCGGCATCGTTGCGCCCCGCGAGGCAGATCACCGTCGTATCCGCCAGGGCGAGCAACTGCTCGACGGCGCCCTCGAGGTCGCCGACCCCCCAGCCGCCGCCCGACACGACGACGACGCGCCCGGCATCGCACAGCCCGAGCGCCTCGCGCGCGGCACCTCGCTCGCGTGGCAGCAGGAACTCAGCGTCGATCAGCGGACGGACCATCTGGACACTGCCCCGACCGGCGATGCGCTCGACCGCCCCGATCGAGGCGTCGTACATGACGAGATGGGTGTCGATGCCGCGCTGCGCCCAGAAGAACAGACCGGTCATGTCGGTGATCGTGGCGACCGTTGGGATGTCGAGGAGCCGGCGGCGGCGCAGGTGGCTGAGCACCACGGTGATCGCCGGGTAGGTCGAGACGACGACGTCCGGATCGCGCCGCAGGATCTCCGCGCGAAGCGAGCCGGCACCCAGCCGGCACAGCACCTGCTTGGTGATGAAGCGCACCGGCGCGAGGTGCTCGAGCATCCAGTAGTAGAGCGAGTATGAGCGCGGCGAAACGCGAAGCTGCGTGCGGTAGCCATCCTCGACCGCCGAGCGCAGGCGCTCGCCCATCGCCGCAAGCCCGTCGATGATCACGGCTTCGACCGGCTCGCCGCAGGACTCGAGCTGCTGCTTGAGCGCACGCGCGGCCGCGGCGTGGCCCTCGCCGACGTCGGCGGAGAGAATTAGAACGCGGCGCGGCCCGGGGGCGCGCGGAACCGTCAGATCGTGTTGTTGGCGGCGGAGACGCAAAGCGATGTTTGGCGGCCGTGTGCCGCTCACCCGCGCGAAGTAACCGGCCGACGGGTACCTGAACTTTAGCGGTCCGGGCGGCGAAAAGTAAGAACTTGATAGGAAAATTGACGCCGGGGCGCCGCGCGGCCGTGCATTGGCGCGCCGCCGCGCCCCACGCCTGCGCGCCTAGTTGGACCGGCGCCCGCAGACCGCGAGGACCTCGGGGTCGCGCAGCCGGGATGATGGTGGGGTGGCGACCCGCACACTGCCGCAACCCGGCCCGGGCCTCGAACACCGCTCCAGCGACGCTTCCGGGCGCGGCAGCGGCGCGACCGCGAGCCCCGCGCGCGCGCAGCGCCGAGCGGCTGCCGCGGGCACCGCGGCACTCGCGGGTCTGCTCGCCGCGTTGGCGCTACTGGCGATCGCGACCGCCTCGGCCACCTCGAGCGCCGTCGCGGAGGCCGGGCCGCACTTCTTTCCCGCCTGGCTCGCGGGGCCGCTGCACGGCCTCGGGCCGGCGACCTCGACCGCGGGGCTGGAGTTGCTCGTCTTGGCGATCTGCGCCTGCTACCTGGTCGCGCTGCGCTGCGCGGCGGCGATCTCCTCGCGGCGGCTGTGGGTCGCGATCGTGCTCGCCCACCTCGCCGCGGCGCTCGCGCCGCCGCTGTTCTCCGGCGACGTGTTCGGCTACATCGGCTTCGCGCGCCTGGACGTGCTTCACGGGCTCAGCCCCTACGTCCACACCGCCGCCGCGGCGCCGAACGACGCGATCTACCACCTGCTCGGCTGGACGACGCTGACGACGCCCTACGGGCCGCTGTTCACGCTGCTGAGCGACGCACTCGTGCCGCTCGGCATCGCCGGCGCACTTTGGGCGTTCAAGAGCATCGCGGCGCTGGCCAGCCTCGCCACCGTCGCGTTGATCTGGCGCGCCGCGCCGAGCCTTGGGCGCTCGCGGCGTGGGGCGATCGCCTTCTACGGGCTGAACCCCGTGCTGCTCGTATTCGCCATTCCCGGAGCCCACAACGAGGCGTTGATCGGGATGCTCGTAGGCGCGGGAGCGCTGTGCATCCTGTCTGGAGAGGAGCTGCGCGGCGGCGCCTCACTCGTCGCCGCCGGCGCGATCAAGGCCTCAGCGGCCCTGGCCCTGCCGTTCGCGCTGCTCGGTGCGCGCCGGCGCGGCCGCGCCGCCGCCGGCATGGCGATCGCCGCGCTTGCGGTGGCAGCGATCGCGCTGATCGCTTTCGGCCCGCACCTGTTCGGGCTCGCGGGAGCGCTGCTCACCCAGCAGGAGAAGGTCGCCGGGCACAGCGTGCCCGCCGAGGTCTCACAACTGCTGGGCCTCGGCCAGCTCGCACTCGCAGTCAGGATCGTCTTCCTCGCGATCTTCGGCGGCGTGCTCGCAGCGACACTCTGGCGGACCTGGCGCGGCGCCCAGTGGCTCACCTCCTACGGCTGGGCCACGCTTGCGCTGCTCGCCGCGACCGTGTGGCTGGTTCCCTGGTACGGCCTTTGGGCGCTGCTTCCGGCGTCGCTGAGCCCGAGCCGCAGGCTGCGGGTCGCGACGTTGATCGCCTGCGCATACCTCATCACGATGCGCCTGGCGATCCAGAATCCGCTGTCCTCAGGCTAGCGCCAGGCGTGGGCGGCGCCGAGCGCGCGGCTGGGTTCGCCGTCGCCGTCGCCGCGCCGCTGCGCTGCGCTGCGCTGCGCTGCGAGGGCGCTGCGTGCCCGCCGTTTACGACTTCGCGCCGGTCGGTCCTGTCGAGCCGGTCGGCCCTGGCTTGATCTTCGGACACGCCGGCGGCACACGCGAGATGTTGCAATCCGGCTTGATCCCCCAGGCGTCGAGCGTGTTGGCGAGCACGTCGTAGCCAGGGCGCGGAAGGCCGTTGTAGGAGATCAGCGCCGTGTCCCAGCTGTCGTGCGCCGTCTTCGCGTCCCACTCGTAGAGGTAGATGCGCTGAATCCGCGGACTCAGCGAGCCGATCGTGTCGAGCACGAACGCGTCGGCCTTCGCGGCGTGGCTGGCGTTCTGGGGAAAGCCCGCGTGCGGCACATGCGCGCGAGAGACGATGCCACCGGTCTCCGCCAGCCAGATGTTGCCGCGAACCGCGGCAAGCAGCGAGCGCGTGTTCGTCGTCGTCAGGTTGTTTGCGTCCTCGTAGTCGTTGAGGCCCCAGTACCCGGGCTGGAAACCGAGCGCCTTGACGAACTCACTCGCCCAACTGGCCATCGACACCGCGTCGTGGGGCGCTGCGACGTCCAGGAACTCCGCGGCGAGGATCGTGCACGACGAGCAGGCCGAGCGCAGCCCGCGATAGTAGGACGCGACCAGCGACTCCTTGTCGTAGGTCGCCTCGCCGTAGTAGTTGGTCTCGTCCCAGGTCGCGAAGTCCTTCACCCATGGGAACTTCTTGCGGAACGCCTTGAACGCGCTTATGTACTGCGCCTGCGTCGGCAGCACCCGGGTCTGGCTGAACGCCTTCTCCTTCGTCTTGCCGTGAACCTTGACCTTCTTGTAGATGACCCGGTCGGAGTGATCGATCGTGACCAGCACACTCAAACCGTCCCGCTTCGCCGCATCCATCCACGTCGTGACCTCCTGGCGCTGATAGGTCACCGACAGCGCATCCCAAGACATGTCGTAGCGGACCGCCTTGATCCCCAGCGCACGAAAACGCGCATCGGTGAACATGTCAGCCTTGTCGTCACCGATCCCGATCACCGGGTGCAGCGTCGTCTTGGCCGCCCGCGTGGCGGGCGTAGGGGCGGCACTCGACGCGAGCGGGATCACCAGCCCGAGGGCGAGCAGGGCCAGCAGTGGTCGTGTGATCCGCGACATCAGTCTCCAGACCGTCGGGAGTTCGAGAAGTTGCGCCAAGCGCGCGGTTCTCGCGCCCGGCTCGTGCTCGCGCTCAGGCGCACGCTACGCCCGCCGCATTCTGGCACACGTGTCGGGCGGTCCCGGACGGCCACAGCACCCGGCCCTCAAACCTCCCCGTCTGCGCCCTCGCGCGCAATGGGCGTCCCGTCCGCGTCTCCGACTTCGCGCACGACGGGCGTCGCGCCCGCGTCCGGCTTTGGCTTGGGCAGGCGGCTGAGAGTCACCCAGCGAAAGATCTCGAGCACGTAGATGAGATAGATGCTGGCCGCGAGCACGATCAGCCCGAGCGCGGCGACCAGGATCGACCAGCCGAGCCGCAGATGTCCGTGGCCGTCCGAGTAGGGGATGAAGCGCAGGGCCAGCGCCAGGCCGGCGAGCATCAGCGTCCAGCCGTAGAAGAACAGCAGCGTGCGGCGTACGCCGTAGCCGATCCGCGCCATCCGGTGGTGCAGGTGTTCCTGGTCGGCCGCGTACACCGGCCGTCCGTACTTGAGTCGCTTGAGCACGACGAAGGTCGTGTCGAGGAAGGGGACCGCGAGCAGGATCATCGGCAGCGCAAAGGCAACGACGGCCGAGGTCTTCAGCTCCCCTTCGATGGCCACGCAGCCCATCAGCAGTCCCAGCAGGTTCGAGCCGGCGTCGCCCATGAAGCTCGACGCCGGCGGGAAGTTGTGAAACAGGAAGCCGAGCGCCGCGCCGGCGGTTATCGCCGCGAGCACGCCGCCGGCGTTCTGGAGCAGGTTGAAGGCGATGATCGCGAAGGCGGCGGCGACGATCGCGCAGACCCCGGCGGCCAGCCCGTCGACGCCGTCGGAGAAGTTGACGACGTTCATCATCGCGACGAGGCCGATCACCGTCAGGGTCGGGCCGGCCTGCGGGAACGCGAGATGGCCGAAGAACGGGAGCGTGATGTAGGGCACGTTGACGCCGCCGCGGACCGCCACGATCGCGGCAAGTACCTGGCCGGCCAGCTTGACCGCGGGATGGAAGTCGAAGCGGTCGTCGAGCGCGCCGACGAGCGTGATCAGCGCCCCGGCGGCGAGGATGCCGGTCCAGGGGAAGTGCACGAGGTGCGTGTGGTGGACGCCGTGCGCCAGCAGCACCACGGTGCGCGCCGTGGCGCGGCGCAGCCAGATCTCCCCCGCGACGGCCACGGCCGCGAATACCGCGAGGCCGCCGAGCCGCGGCGTCTCGCGGTCCGAGAGCCCGCGCTCGCGCGGCTGATCGATGGCCCCGACGCGGCGCGCGAGCGCCATCGTGAAGGGCGTCAGAAGTGCGGCGATCGCAGTCGCCGCCAGGAACGCGTAAAGCGCGTCGAGCTCCGAGGGGTTCATCGCCGCGGCGCAAGCATCGCAGGCCAGACGGGCCCCCGGCGGCCCGCCGGGCAAACCTTCGCTCGCTGCGCCACTCAGGCGGGCGCCGCCGCGACGGCGACGGCGGCGGAGGTTCCAAGCACCGCGCCGCCCGCCCCGATCGCCCGCACCGCCACATACGGCGCCGCCGTCGCCGCGCTGATCAGCGTTTCGAAGCCGCTGCTGGCAACGGCCGCGCCGACGGGAGCAAGCGCGGAGGGAGCGGATCCGGCGAGCACCTGCCAGGAGGCGACGCCGGTCGCGCCGTTCCAGCTCGCGGCGATCGCGGTGGTGCCCGCGGTGGCGCCGGCGCTCGCCGCGAGCGCAGGCGCCGTGGCGGGCACCGCGCTCCAGGGAAAGCGGAAGTCACGGTAGGACTGGACCAGCGGCGGCAGGCTCATCTGGAAGGTGAGCGTCGTGCCGGCCGAGGAGGTTTCCGAGACCAGGCCGATCTGGCCCCAGCCGACCAGCTGGTCGGCGTTCGGGAGCAGTTGCACGTCGCCCTGGCTCGGGGAGAGCACGTCGTGTCCCGGGTCGAGGTATTCGTGCAGCAGCGTCGCTGTCCGCTTCGCTGCGTTGAGCGCGATGTCGATCCCCCGCGACTGCGCCTCGATCCTCGGTGAGTCCTCGTTGTCGAACACCTGGATCGACCCGTCTGGAAGCATCGTCGCGTCGTGCTGCCACGCGAAGCGCACGTTGGGGCCCAGCGTGAACGAGCTGTGGCGTCCGCCCAAGGTCCAGAGAACCTCCCCGAAGGTGTGGCCGATCTGGTAGACGGCCCAGGTGTTGCGGGAGCTGATCAGGAAGTTCTGGTTGGGCTCGACGTCGATCGAGTTGACGTGGAACCAGTCCCAGATGTTGCCCGGAGCACGCGACTCCGCGGTGTAGGAGTTCGCCAGCGGCACGTGCCCGATCGCGTGCCACTCGAACATCACGAGCCCCGTGCGCACGTCGATCTCCTGGATGACGCAATCCTCGATCACGCCGTCGGAGGGCCCGCCGTAGGCGCTCAGGTTCATGTAGACCGGCTCGAAGATCGTGATCCAGGCGACGCCGTCCGGTTCCAGCACGAAGTCGTGCAGGTCCATTGAAAGACCGTTGCCGGCGTGCACCTGCGCGATCGGCGTGTACGAGGTGTTGTCGATCTCCCCCACGCCGTCGATCCCGTGACCGAGTGCGATGTAGCCCTGCCAGTAGGTCAGCACCTTCTGGCCGAGGTACTGCTGGACGCGCAGATCCAACGACTCCTCGCCCGTTGGCGAAGGGGCAAACCAGACCAGCTGGCCGGCCGGATTGACGATCATCGCCCCGGACTGGACCGAGCCCTGGGCCGGCGTGATGAAGACGTCGCCCAGCGCGGGGTCGGCGGCGGGGGTCGTCACGGTCACGACCGGGGGATGGATCGTGGGCGCGGAGAGGAAGCTCTGGGTGACGCCGGTCGCGCCCGTCGCGCCGGTGGCGCCCGTTGCGCCGGTCGCACCGGTGGCGCCGGTCGGGCCGCTGTGCGTGACGATGTAGAGCGAGCCGACCGTGAAGTGAGTGCTGATGGCGCGATGAGCCCTTCCAACCGTCTCGACCGCCGTCACGCTCACGTGCTCGCCCACGCTGAAGGCGTGGTAGGGCAGGAAGCTGACGCCGGTTGCGGTCGCGTAGGCCTCGAGGCGGCCGGCGTGGCGGCCGCTTTGTGAGCCCTGCACGACGACCTGCGAGATGTCGGCGGCCCGCACGCCGAGGAAGCTGATCTGTGTCGTCGGCGTGGCGTCCTGGGTGCCGGGGAGCGGAGAGATCGTCACCCACGGGGTTTGTGCGGCTGCCGCCGTCGCCGAGACGGTCAGCGTCCACATGAGCGCCAGCACCACCGGCAGCACCGGAAGCGCGCGGGATCTGGCTGCGAGCACGGACATAGGTCTAGAACAAGACCCCATGAGATGTCAAAGAGTCGCGGGCACTGGCGGTCGCCTTGCAGCGCCTGGGGCGCCGGGACGGCCGGAGCGCTACGCCGCCGCCGGAGCCGCCAGCTCTGCGTAGAGCGGGTAGCGATCAACGATCGCGACTACGCGATCGAGCAACTCGCCGCGGCGGGCCTCGAAGTCGGGGCCGAGCGCCACGCCGATGATCTCGCCGATCTCGAGGAAGTCCTCGCGGCCCAGACCGCGCGTCGTCAGCGCGGGCGAGCCGATCCGCAGACCCGAGGTCACGCGCGGCGGCCGCGGGTCGAACGGCACGGCGTTGCGGTTGACCGTGATGCGGATGGCATGCAGCCGGTCCTCCGCGTCCTGGCCGCTGCACTCGCTCTCACGCAGGTCCACGAGCACGAGGTGGACGTCGGTGCCGCCGGTGAGGACGTTGATCCCGTGACCGGCTTCCAAAAGCGACTGCGCGAGCGCGCGCGCACCGTCGATTGTGCGCCGCTGGCGCTCCCGGAAGCCCTCGCTGGCAGCGATTCGAAACGCCACCGCCTTCGCGGCGATCACATGCTCCAGCGGACCGCCCTGCTGCCCGGGGAACACCGCCGAGTCGATCTCCTTGGCATAACGCTCCTGGCAGAGGATCGTGCCGCCGCGGGGCCCGCAAAGCGTCTTGTGCGTCGTCGTCGTGACCACATCGGCGCCGGCCTCCACCGGGCTCGGATGCAGTCCCGCTGCCACCAGGCCGGCGAAGTGCGCCATGTCCACCATCAGCAGCGCGCCGACTTCGTCGGCGATCTCCCGGAAACGCACGAAGTCGAGCTCGCGCGGGTAGGCCGACCAGCCCGCCAGCAGCAGCTTGGGGCGATGCTCGCGCGCGATCCGGGCAACCTCGTCCATGTCGATCACGCTCGTCTCGCGGTCGACCTCGTAGGCGACGATGTTGTAAAGGCGGCCGGACACGTTCTTCTTCATCCCGTGGGTCAGGTGTCCGCCATGGGCCAGCGAGAGGCCCATGATCGTGTCGCCGGGCGTTAGCAGCGCGTGATAGACGGCCGTGTTGGCCTGCGCGCCCGAGTGCGGCTGGACGTTGGCGTGCTCGGCCCCGAAGAGCTCCTTCGCGCGATCGATCGCCAACTGCTCGACGACGTCGATGTACTCGCAGCCGCCGTAGTAGCGCGCCCCCGGATAGCCCTCGGCGTACTTGTTGGTCAGGACACTGCCCTGGCACTCGAGCACGGCGCGGGGAACGAAGTTCTCCGAGGCGATCAGCTCCAGCGTGTCCTGCTGGCGCTCAAGTTCGAGCGCCACCGCCTCGGCGATCTGCGGATCGACCTCGGCGAGCGGCCGCATGAAGAAGTCTGCCGGGAGCTCGTCGCTCATTCCGCTACGAGCCTACCAGCGCGTGGGCGACAGCCGCGCTTGTGACGGCGCCGTCACGCACGATGCGCCATCCCCCACCCGACTCGAACTCCCCCAGGTCGACGATCGTCGAAGGCGTGCCCGGCAGGGTCCCGCCGTCGATCACGAGCGCGGCACCGGCGCGGATCTCCGCCGGGATCTCGTCCGGCGTGCGCGCGTCGCGCCCGCCGGCGAGGTTGGCGCTGGTCAGCAGGATCGCCCGGCCGGGGTCGAGCGGACCATCGATCACCCGCACCCCGAGCAACTCGCCACCGGCACATGGAAAGCGCCGGGCGGGGTTGGGCACGAGCACCGTCAGCGGGCCAGGAAGCAGGGCGCGCAGCGCCGCTCGCGTCCTGCGGCCAAGCTCCGGCAGCGCCGCGAGCGCCGGCTCGAGCGCGAAGAAGGCGACGGCCGCGGGCTTCCCGGAGGAGCGGCCCTTCAGGTCGGCCAGACGCTTGGCGGCCGCCGCGTTCTCCGCGTCGCAGCAGACGCCGTAGACGGTGTCGGTCGGAATCACCGCGATGGCGCCATCGGCGATCACAGCGGCCAGCTGGGCGGCCGCCGGGGGCGGCGCGCTCACCGGCCTGCCCGCAGCGCGCGAACGGTCTGCCCGAGGTCGCGGTGATGGGTGACGTGCGTGTAGCCGCCGGCCCGGCAGAGCGCGGCGACGTCGTGCTCCTGCCCCTGACCGTGCTCCAGGATCAGCGTCGCGGCGGCGGTGGCGGAGGCCTGCTCGATCAGGCGGGTGAGCGTTTCGAGGCCGGTGGCGCCCCCGTCGAGGGCGTGGCGCGGCTCGTGGCGGGAGATCTCGGGCTCGAGCGCCCCGATCGCCGCCCGCTCGACGTAGGGCGCGTTGGCGACGATCGCGTCGAAGGCGTCCGGGAGGCCACCGAGCAGGTCGGCCTGGCGCCAGGTGACCTCGAGACCCAGCCTCGCCGCGTTGGCGGCGGCGACCGCCAGGGCGTCCGGGTCGATGTCTGAGCCCCACAGCTCAAGATCGGGACGCTCGTCCTTGAGCGCCAGCGCGATGGCGCCACTGCCGCAGCAGCAGTCGAGTACCCGCGCGCGAGCGGGCAGCGCCAGGGCCAGCTCGACGAGGAGCTCCGTCTCGGGGCGCGGGACCAGCACGCGTGCATCGACGGCGAGCTCGAGACGGCGGAACGCACGTCGCCCGAGGATGTAGGCGACGGGCTCGCGGTCCACGGCTCGGCGGCGCACGTGCGACTGGAAGGCGCGGACTGCGGCGCCGTCCACCGGGGCGTCGGGATCGATGTGGAGGCGCTCGCGCGTCGTCGCCAGCGCGTCCGCGAGGAGCAGCTCGGCGTCAAGGCGCGGGCTGGCGGAGCCGCCGGCGCCGATCGCGGTGACGGCGCCGTCGAGCGCGTCACGCACGCTGACCGCGCGGGCCGGCGTCATCCTTCGGTCTGCAGCGCCAGCCGGCGGCGCTTCTCGTCCGCCGTGAGCGCGGCGGTCAGCTCATCGAGCTCGCCGGCGAGGACCGCGTCGAGGTTGTGCAGGAGGAGATTGACCCGGTGGTCCTTGACGCGGCGGTCGGCGTAGTTGTAGGTGCGGATCTTCTCGGCCCGCTCGCCGGTGCCCACCTGCGAGCGGCGGTCGGCGGCGACCGCCGCCTGCTGCTCGGCGAGCGCGCGCTCGTAGAGGCGCGCGCGCAGCACGCGCAGCGCCTTCTCGCGATTCTGCAGCTGGGACTTCTCGTCCTGCATCGAGACGACGATGCCGGACGGCCGGTGGGTGACGCGCACCGCCGAATCGGTCGTGTTGACGGACTGGCCGCCGGGCCCGCTCGAGCGGTACACGTCGATCGTCAGGTCCGCCGGATCGACGCTGATATCCACCTCCTCGGCCTCGGGCAGCACTGCCACGGTCGCCGTCGAGGTGTGGATTCGCCCCTGGGACTCGGTGGCCGGAACGCGCTGCACGCGGTGCGTCCCGCCCTCGAACTTGAATACCGAGTAGGCGCCGTCGCCCTTGATCGCGAAGGTGTATTTGCCGTCGCCCAGCTCGAGCGGCTCGACGGTGTAGCCGAGCCGCTCGGCGTAGCGGGTCAGCATGCGGTAGACGTCGCCCGCCCACAGCCCGGCCTCCTCGCCGCCGGCGCCGCCCTGGATCTCAACCAGCACGTGCTTGTCGTCGTTGGGGTCGCGCGAGACCATTGCCAGGCGGATCTCCTCCTCGAGCTCCGCGATCCGCGCCCTCGCGCCCGCCAGCATCTCGCGCAGCTCCTCGTCGTCGGTGCCGTCGGCGAGCAGCTCCTCGGCGCCGGCGGCGTCGTCCTGCGCGTGTCGCCACTGCGCGGCGAGCTTGGCGGCCGGCTCGAGCTGGCTGTAGGCGCGCCCGACTTCGGCGTTGCGCTGGCGATCGGCGATCACGACCGGATCGACCATCTGCGCGCCGAGCTCGGCGAAGCGCTCCTCGACCTGGGCCACCAGGCCGTCGATCACGCGACGACCTCCAAGCCGATCAGGTCCGCCGCGGTCTGCTGATCGCCGGACTCGACCTCCAGTACCGCGTGCAGCGCGGCGATCGCGACGGCGAGCTGGGAGTGGTCGGGCTCGCGCGTCGTCAGCCGCTGCAGGGCAAGCCCCGGCGCCATGATGACCCGCACCCACGCGTGGTCGCGGTTACGGGCGGCGAGCTTGATGATCTCGAAGGAGAGGCCGGCGATCACGGGCACGCCGAGGATGCGTGTCGCGATCAGCCAGTACCACGCCGGCAGGCCGATCGGCGCGAACACGAAGATGGCGACGATCATCACGACCAGCAGGAAGCTCGTGCCGCAGCGCGGGTGCAGGCGCGAGAACCGGTCAGCATTTTCCGGCGTCAGCTCGACGCCTGACTCGTAGCAGGCGATCGTCTTGTGCTCGGCCCCGTGGTATTCGAACACGCGACGCAGCTCACGCAGCCGCGAGAGCAACAGGAGGTAGCCCAGGAAGATGACGGTTCGAACGAGGCCCTCGATCAGCCAGAACAGCGTGGACGAGTGCAGCTGAGACTTGATCAGGCTGACCAGCCCGACCGGCGCGACGAAGAACAGGCCAACAGCGAACGCAAACGACACGATCAGCGCGCCCGCCCAGGCGGCCCCCGAGAGGGCGTCGCTGCGTGCCCCGGCCTCGGCGTCCTGCGGCGTCTGCTCCGCCTGCGCCCCGTTGATCTGCGCGTTGGCGGCGATGTTCAGGGCCCGCAGTCCGATCGCCATCGAGCCGCCGAGCGCGACGACGCCACGCAGCAGCGGCAGTCTCAGCACCCGGTGGCGGCGCAGCGCCGAGGAGAAGGGGAACGTCTGCACCGCGATCGCACCGGCGGGGATCTCGCGCTCGCCGCGGGTGAGCTGCTCGGCCGTCGGAGCGCGAACGGCCACCGACCACGTGCGAACGCCGCGCATCATCACGCCCTCGAGCACGGCCTGTCCACCGATGGGCGCGTCGCGCCCGCGCGCAGCCACGCGCGTGACCTACTTGGTCGCGGCGGTGCGCGGACGGCTGCGCGCGACGCGGCGCTGGAAGCGCTCGACGCGGCCGCCGGTGTCGATCAGCTTCTGGCGACCCGTGTAGAACGGGTGGCAGTTCGAGCAGATCTCGACGCGCAGCTCCGGCTTGGTGGAGCGGGTCTCGAACTCGTTTCCGCACGTGCAGCGCACGATCGCGGTGACATATTCAGGATGTATCTCAGTCTTCATCGAACATGAAGTGTAGCGGGCCGCGATCGGCGGCCGGAGCGGCGCGCACGTCGGCTAGCGCGTGCAGGGGAACGTCCGGGCCCGCGCCGGATTGGCCGGCTCGGCGATCGGGCCGCCCGGGACGGCGGTTGCGACCAGTGTCGAGCCGGCCGCACACACGGGACCGTCGAACGCGACCACCGTTGTGCTGTCGGCGGCGAGGCCGGGCACCGAGATGTCCGCGAGCGCGACGCCGCCGACCGACAGCGTCACCTGGAAGGCGCCGGCCGCCGCGGCCCCCGTGTTCAGCACCTCGACGCTGTAGACCTCGGTCGCGGCCTGGGCGCCGGGGGCGCGCCGCAGCGTCCCGATTGCGAGATTTGCGTTCAGCGCCGGCTGCGGGCAGACCGGCGAGACGAGCTGCTCGGTGCGAATCACGTGGCGGCGGCGGTCGAGCCAGCGTGCACGGACGAGCACACGAAACGCGGCCGGCGCCGGCAGCGAGGTCACCTCGTGGTCGTAGGTGTAGATCCCCACGCCGGGCTGGGAGGCCACCCACACGCCGAACCCGGGGGCGGTGACGGTGACGAAGCCCCCGCCGCTCGCGCTGCGCTCCTGGAGTGAGAACTCGACCGACATCGTCCTCGTGTCGGCGACCGATGTCAGCTGCGCTGCGAAGATCGCGTAGCGGTTCGCCTGCAGCGAGTCGCTGTGGCAGGCCGTCACGCTCGCGGTCAGCGTCTGCTGCTGCCCGGCCGGGCCGGTGGCGCCGGTCGGCCCCGTCGTCCCGCCGACCACGATCGGCGTTCCCTTGGCGGCGACAACGCCGGGGGCGATCAGCGCCAGTGAGACGATCACGAGGGCCGCCAGCGGCACGGGGAAACGGCGAAGCAGAGTCATCACGCCCACATCAACACGGCGGCGGCGCCAATGTTGCGCTGGCGGCGGCGGATCTGGCTCACAGGTTCTGGTAGTGGGGGCCGTTGCCGCCCTCGGGTGTCGTGAGTCTGCCGCCTTTGGCGGTGATGGCACCGCACTGGACGCAGTTGGTGTAGTTGACGATGATGTCGACGTCGCCGTGCTGGGGTGCCTCGGGCGGGATCTCGTAGACACCGGCGGGGCACATCGAGCGCCACGTTTCGGCGAGCTCGCGTGGGACGTGCTGGCGGACGCGGATGTGGTTGGGCGCGTTGTCGCGGGTCTGGTTGCCGCTGATGTAGACCGAGGAGAGCTTGTCGAAGGTGTAGCGGCCGTCGGGCTTGGGGTAGCGGCGCGCGGTGCGCCCGATGAACATCGCCTTGTCCTGGTTGCGGTGCCAGGCGAGGCGCCCGGCGGGCAGGCGCCCGGCGGTCGCGATCGCGAGGTTTACCAGCGGCGCGCCGGCGATGAAGCCCTTTTGGAACGGCTGGCGGGCGTTGCGCACGCGGTAGAGCTCGCGGCCCGTGCCGGACTGCTCGAGCGTCTGCTCGTAGGCGTCGAAGTTGTCGCTCGAGCGTGCGAGTGCGGCGTGGATCGCCTCAGCGGCGAGGCGGCCGGAGTTGATCGCGTGGTGCACGCCCTTCAGCGAGACGGTGTCGACCATACCGCCGGCGTCGCCGACGATCACGGCGCCGGGCATCGTGAGTTTGGGCATCGAGAACCAGCCGCCACCAGGAAGCGCCTTGGCGCCCCAGCTGACGCGCTCGCCGTCCGCCAGGATGCCTTGCACGAGCGGGTGGGTCTTGAACAGTTGCAGCAGGTCGTGGGCCGAGGTGGTCGCGTCGGCGTAGTCGAGATCGATCACGAAGCCGATGCTCACGAGGTCCTCGCCGGTGCGCTCGTCGCGCATCGGGTAGATCCAGCTGCCACCGATCTGGCCGTAGCGGGGACGCAGCGAGAGCGGCCACGGCCCGATCGTGTGAATCACGCGATCCAGCGGCCGCGGCACCTTCCAGACCTCCTTCACGCCGAGTTCCCAGACCTGCGGCTCGCGGTCGCCGCCGAGGTCGAACTCGCGGATCGCGGCGCCCGTCAGATGCCCCCAGCTGCCCTCCGCGAGGACCGTCGCCTGGGCGCGGATGTCGGTGCCGGGCTCAAAGCTTGGCAGCGGCTCGCCGTCGCGGCCGCGCCCCTTGTCGCCCGAGCGCACGCCGAGCACCCGCCCGTCGTCGACGATCAGCTCACTCGCCGCGGTCTCGGTCAGCACATACGCGCCGGCGTCCTCGGCTCGCTGCTGCGCAAAGCGAGCGAGCGCGGCGACGGAGACAACCTCGGCGCCGTGATTTCGAAACGGTGGCGGCGGCGGGATCCGCAGCCGGCTGCGGCGGTTGGGGAGCAGGTAGACCGCCTCTTTCGTCACCTCCCCGAACGCGAAGCCCTCCTTGCGCCACTGCTCGCGGCTCACGTCGGGAAACAGCTCGAGCAGCGGCCCGGGCCGCATCACCGCGCCCGACATGCTGTGCCCGCCGCAGACCTTCGCCTTCTCGATCACAGCGACCGGCACCTCGCCCAGGCGCTCCATCGTCTCGGGGTCCTCAGCCAGCAGGGCGAGCAGCCGGTTCGCGCACGCGAGGCCCGCGGTGCCGCCACCGACGATCGCCACGCCAACGTCGATGCGGTCGTCGGGGCCGTCGATCTCGCGGCGGATGAACTCCGCCCGCGAGTCGACCGCCGGCGGATAATCGGACGGCACCACAGAACGGCCCGCGCCCATCTCAGCCTTCCCGGCGCGCGAGAAGGGCCGCGGTCAGCTTCGGCAGGATCTTGTTCAGATCACCGACGATGCCCAGATCGGCGAACTCGAAGATCGGCGCGTTGGCGTCCTTGTTGACCGCGACGATGTTCTCGGAACCGGCCATCCCGACCTTGTGCTGGATCGCGCCCGAGATCCCGGCCGCGAAATACAGCTTCGGCGCAACCGTCTTGCCGGTCTGGCCGATCTGCCCCGCATATGGGTACCAGCCCGCGTCCACGACCGCGCGGGTGGCCGCGACCGCACTGCCCGGACCGAGCGCGCGCGCCAGCTCGGTGCACAACTCGAAGCTCTCGGCCTTGCCGAGCCCGCGACCGCCGGCAACGAGGATGTCCGCCCCCTCGATATCGACATCCTCGCCACGCTGCTCACCACGGCTGAGCATCCGTGCCCGTGTCGAGAAGGCGGAGAACTCGACCTCCACATCCTCAACCGGCGCATGCTCGGCGCCCGGCGGCGAGATCTCAAATGCGTTCAAGCGGCCGATCACGATCCCCACGTCACCGCGAAACTCGATCTGCGAGATCGCCGAGTCACCGAGCACCGGGCGCTCCGCCACGAGTCGCCCGTCCACCACCGACACGCTCGTGACCTCCATCGCGACACCGGCGCCCAGCCGGGCCGCCAAGCCCGCTCCGATCTCGAACCCGAGCAACCCGCCGCCGAACAGCGCATAGCCAAAGCCATGCTCGCGAACCAGGTGCGCCATCGCGTCCACGACCGGCTGCGCCAACCCCTCGGGTCCCGCCACGCGGTAGACCCGGGCCGCGCCGTAGCCGCCGAGGGTCGCGCACAACTCGTCGCTCGCGCCGTCGCCGACCACGACAGCGTGCGCCTGCCCGCCCAGGGCAGCCGCGAGCCGCGATCCCTCTGACACCGCGCCCAGGGAGTTCTTGTTGAACGCGCCGTCGTAATGCAGCGCGTAAACCAGGATGTCGGCCATCAGATCAGCTTCCTCTCATCGAGCCACGTAACGATCTGCGCGACCGTCGCGTCGGTGTCTTCATCCTCGATCAAGAGGCCTGGCGGCTTGCGCGGCGGCTCTTTCGAACCACTCCACTTCGCCGCCGACCCCTCGCCACCAACCCGCGCGACGTCGATCCCGCACTCAGCGGCACCAACCGTCTCGAGTGGCTTCTTCTTCGCCCCCATGATCGCCTTCAACGACGGGTAGCGCGGCTCGTTGATTGCGTCACCAACCGACACGACCGCGGGCAACGCGACCTCGACGGTGTCATAGCCGTACTCCGCCTGGCGCTCACAGCGCAACACCACGCCACCATCGCCGGTCTGCACGTCAAGCTTGATCACCTGCGTGAGCGACGGCATCGCCAAATGGTCGGCCACGATCGCGCCCACCGTGTAGCACTCACCGTCATCGGATTGCTGCCCGAGCAACACCAGATCCGGCGCCTCGCGCGCCAGCACGGCAGCGAGCGCATAACCAGTCGCCGCCACATCCGAGCCGGCCAGGGAGTCGTCGCACAGAAGCACAGAGCGATCCACACCCAGCGAGACCGCCTTATGCAACGCGCGCACCGCACCCTCGGGGCCCATCGTCACCGCCACGACCTCGCCGACCTCGACCACGCCACCTTCGCGAATGGCCATGGCCGCCTCGATCGCATGCGTGTCATACGGATTCAACGTCCGCTCACCCCCGCGATCCAGCCGCCCCGACACCGGATCGAGCCGCTTGCGCACCGCGGCATCCGGCACCTCCTTCACCAACACACAGATCTTCAAGACAACACTCCTTCGGATCGGACGGGCGGCTTGGCAGCCCGAGCTTTCATGCCGTGGCCGCCACGGCAGCGCGAATGAACTCGATCGCGGATGCGGCGGCGGCGCCCGGTGTAAAGACCTCAGCGACGCCGAGCGCTTTCAGAGCCGGTATGTCGTCGGCGGGGATCGTCCCACCGACCATCACCAGCACGTCGCCCGCGCCCTGCTCGCGCAGGAGATCGACGATGCGCGGGACCAGGGTCATGTGAGCGCCCGAGAGGATCGACAGGCCGACGGCGTCGGCATCCTCCTGGATCACCGTCTCGACGATCTGCTCGGGCGTCTGATGAAGCCCGGTGTAGATGACCTCCATGCCCGCGTCGCGCAGCGCGCGCGCGATGATCTTCGCCCCGCGGTCATGCCCGTCGAGACCTGGCTTGGCGACGACGACACGGATCTTTTTGTGGCTTCTGAATTCGGACATGCGTGGGAGTTGCGCCTGCGGATCGTATAGCGGCGGCGGCTCAGACCCGCACGATGACGGCGTCGCCCTGGGCGCCGCCGGAGCAGATCGCGGCGCAGCCGAGACCGCCGCCGCGACGGCGCAGCTCATGCACCAGCGCGGCGAGGATGCGCGCGCCCGAGGCGCCGATCGGGTGGCCCAGCGCGATCGCGCCGCCGTTGACGTTGACTCGGTCCGCGTCGATCCCGAGCATCCGGCTGGAATGCAGGGTGACCGAGGCAAAGGCCTCGTTGATCTCCCACAGATCGATATCTGAAGCCTCGAGGCCAGCCTTGGCGAGCGCCTTGGCGGCGGCGAGCGCAGGGGTGCGCGCGAGGTAGGGAAAGTCATCGCCGGCCTGCCCGGTCGAGACAATCGCCGCCAGCGGTTCGCAGCCGTTGGCCTTGGCCCAAGACTCGCCGGCGAGCACGATCGCGGCGGCCCCGTCGTTGACTCCGGGCGAATTGCCCGCGGTGTGGCTGCCGTCCTTGACAAAGATCGCCGGCAGGCCGGCGAGCGCTTCGAGCGTCGTTTCGCGCCGCGGCGCCTCGTCGGTGTCCACGACCACATCCCCCTTGCGCGACGGGACGCTGACCGCGACGATCTCCTCACCCATTCGCCCGTCATCCATCGCCGCGATCGCCAGCTCGTGTGAGCGCAGCGCCCAGCGGTCCATGTCGGCTCGGGTGATCTCGAGCTCCGCCGCGACCTCCGTGGCCTCCTGCGCCATGTGCTTTGCGCTCCAGGGGCTCTCGAGGCCGTCGCGAAGCATCGCGTCGTGGATTGTCGCGTCGCCCATCCGCAGCCCGAAGCGCGCGCCGTCAAGCAGATAGGGAGCCCTCGACATCGACTCCATTCCGCCGCCCACGCCGACAGCGACCTCCCCGGCACGGATCGCCTGATCGAGGATCGAGACGGCGCGCATCCCCGACGCGCAGGCCTTGTTGACCGTCTCCGAGCTGACGGTGACCGGAATGCCGCCCAGGTGCGCGGCCTGGCGGGATGGAACGAGCCCCTGGCCGGCGGAGATCACGGTTCCCATCACCACGTGCTCGACCTGTTCGCCGGCGACACCTGCGCGCTCCAGCGCCCCCGCGATCGCGACGCCGCCGAGCGTCACGGCGGGCAGCGACGCGAGCGCGCCGCCGAGCTTGCCGATCGGCGTACGGGCGCTGGCGAGAATCACGGTGTTGGGCATCGGCGCGCGCACTCCAATCAATCGGTCGTTTGCCGAACTACAGTTTAGAGTTCATCCGAGAACTCCGCGTGCGGAGCCGGCGAGCGCCGGATCGAGCGCGGCAGGCAGGCGGGCAGCCGGACCGCCGCAGCCACCTCCGCGACGGCCTGCCCCCCGCGATGGGGGAAGGACGCGGCACCCGCACCGATTCGCCGCCGCCAGAGGTGGGCGAGCGGATCTCGGACGGACTCTCAAGGGCACGGCGGCGGGCTCGGGGGCGGGCTGTATGCTCGCGGTCGCATGCAGGTCCACGCCACCGCCGACCCGCCGTCCCAAACCGCCGCCGACACGCTCGTCGTGGGCGTCTTCGAGGGCGAGCAGGCAGCCCAGGCGAGCCTGCAGAAGCTGTTCGACTCGGGTGAGGCAAAGCACACCGGCGGTTCGGTCGCAGTGGCGCACGAGGAATCGCGGCGCTGGCTGCTCGTCGGCCTCGGCAAACGCGAGGAGTGGAGCCCCGAGCTCGCTCGCATGGGCGCGGCGCGAGCGGCTCAGCGCGCCGCGCAGCTGGGAGCAAGGTCACTGTGCTGGGAGCTTCCCTACGGCTCCGACGGGGCGGTGGCGGGAGCGCTCGTTGAGGGCACGATCCTCGCCTCCTACCGATTCGATCGCTACAAGAAGCCGCCCGAGGATCCCGCCGAGCAGCCGGCCGTGCTCGACGAGCTGATCCTCAGCACCCCCGCTGACGTCGCCGCGGCGCTGGCCCGCGCGCAGGTGCTCGGCGAAGCGGCGAACGCCGCGCGGACGCTCCAGGACACGCCGGCCAACGACATGACGCCAACGGACCTCGCGAACCGTGCGAAGGCGCTGGCAGACGAGTTCGAGCACCTCAGCGTCAGCGTCGAGGGGCGGTCCGAGATCATCGCCCGCGGGATGGGCGCGTTCGCGGCCGTCGCCGCGGGCAGCTACGAGGAACCGGCGCTGATCACGATGCGCTACGAGGGGCGCGGTGCGAGCGGCCCGACGCTTGGCTTCATCGGCAAGGCGGTGACGTTCGACACCGGCGGCATCTCGCTCAAGCCGGGCGACCACCTGGAGGAGATGAAGTACGACATGTCGGGCGGCGCGGCCGTGATCGAGGCCGTCGGCGCGATCGCGCGGCTGGGGCTGGCGGTCCGCCTGGTCGCCGTCGTCGGCGCGACGGAGAACATGCCCAGTGGGCGCTCGGTCAAGCCCGGCGACATCGTGCGCACGCTCGCCGGCATCAGCGTCGAGGTCAACAACACCGACGCCGAGGGACGCCTCGTGCTCGCCGACTGCATCGCCCACGCGATCGCGGAGGGTGCCGAGCGCCTGATCGATCTCGCGACGCTGACGGGCGCCTGCCTGGTCGCGCTCGGCCACACCCACGCCGGACTCGTGAGCAACAACGACGAGTGGTGCGCGCAGGTGGCCGCGGCCGCGCAAACCACCGGCGAGCTGGCCTGGCGGCTGCCGCTGCACCCCGAGTACGCGAAGCTCGTCAAGGGGACCTTCGCCGACCTCAACAACGCTCCCGGGGGGCGCCTGGCCGGCGCGATCACCGCCGCGGAGTTTCTGTGCCGATTCGCCGGCGAGACACCGTGGGCACACCTCGATATCGCCGGCACCGCCTGGAACCTCGGCCGCGCTTACGCCGAGACCGGCGGCTCGGGGTACGGAGTGCGCCTGCTGGTCGAGCTGGCCGGCGCCGGCGACGCGGCCGGCTGACCGGCGTTTCAGCTCTCGAGCCTGGCGCGCACCTCGTCGTACTGCTCGACGCTGATCTCGCCGCTCGCCAGCCGCCGGGCCAGAATCTCGAGCGCGGAGGGCTGCGGCGCGGCGGGCACGAGCACCTCGCGCGGCACGGGCGCTGCCACGGGCGCTGCCACGGGCGCCTCGCGCGGCAGGGGCGCGGGCGCCTCGCGCGGCCCGGGCGCGGCGGCGGGGGGCGGCGATGAGGAGTCGGCCGGCGGTGGGAACCCGCGGAAGCCCGCGCCGAGCAGCCGCGCCACGAACGCCACCATCGCCGTGATCGCCGCGACGAACACGAGCAGCACCAGGATCCCCACCAGCACGTGTGCGGGCCCGTTCCAGTAGTAGGCGAGCGTCGGCATCGCCCAGGACATTAGCGCCCAAAATGGCCGCGGCAGGCGCGGGTGCGCGATGATGGCGCCGTGGCAGCGGCAGGCGTCCCCGAGATCGAGCTGCGCGACGGAACCCGGATCCCGCAGCTCGGGTTCGGCGTCTTCCAGGTTCCCGCGCCCGAAACGGCGCAGGCCGTCTCGCGGGCGCTCGAAGCCGGGTACCGCCACATCGACACCGCGACCCACTACGGCAACGAAACCGCGGTCGGCCAGGCGATACGCGCGTCGGGCATCGACCGCGAAGAGATTTTCGTCACGACGAAGTGCCCCAACGTCAGCCACGGCTACGAGCAGGCCAAGGCCGCCTGCCACGCGAGCCTCGAGTGGCTCGACCTCGGTCCGATCGACCTGTACCTGATCCACTGGCCGGTACCGTCAACGGACCTCTATGTGGACACGTGGCGGGCGTTCATCGAACTGGCGGCCGATGGTCTCGTGCGCTCGATCGGCACCTCGAACTTCCAGCCGGCGCACCTCGAGCGACTGGTCGCCGAGACCGGCGTGGCGCCGGTGGTGAACCAGATCGAGCTGCATCCGCGGATGGCGCAGCACGAGCTTCGCCGGCTGCACGCGCGGCTCGGCATCGCCACCGAGGCCTGGAGCCCGCTGGCGCGAGGGGCACTGCTGGGCGACCCCGTGATCGCCGGGGTCGCCGGCGCGCACGGCCGCACGCCGGCGCAGGTGCTGATCCGCTGGCACCTTCAGATCGGCAACATCGTCATCCCGAAGTCCGTCACACCGAGCCGGATCGAGGAGAACTTCGACGTCTTCGGCTTCGAGTTGTCGCCCGAGGAGGTCGCCGCGATCGACGGCCTCGACCGTGGTGAGCGGATCGGCCCGGACCCCGACAGCTTCGTCGCCCCGCCGCCGAGGCCACCGACCTGAGCCCCGCGGGACCTCACCCGCGCTACGGCGCCGGCGCCCGCCGCTGAGGCAAACTGAAACGAGAGGCCTGCGGCAGCGGCGATCGCCGGCCACGCCCAGCCCCTACGCTTCGCAGGCGCGATGACCGACGCTCCCCGGCACGGCTACTCGAGCACCCCCCTGGCCGCCAAGCTCGCCATCACGGCGACGGCGCGCGTCGCGGTGCTCGCCGCGCCCGCCGGCTTCGCGGCGCGCCTGCACGATGTTCCCCCGCCCCACACCCGCCTGCGCGGCCGCTTCGACGTGATCGTCCAATTCGCGGGCTCGCGGGCGACGCTCGAGCGCCGTCTCGAGGCGTTGATCGCCGCGCTGCAACCGCGCGGCGGCCTGTGGATCGCGTGGCCGAAGCGCAGCTCGGGGATCGAGAGCGACCTCGACGACCGCGTCGTGCGCGAGACGGTGCTCGCCACGGGTCTCGTCGACAACAAGGTCTGCGCGATCGACGAGACCTGGTCGGGCCTGCGTTTCGTCAGGCGGCTGGAGGATCGATGAGGGTTGCCGCGGCGCTGGCGGGGTCAAGCCGGCGCGCGACGACCTCGTCGAGCAGGCGCTCGAAGCTCTCATCGCCGGCGAGGCGCTCCTGCAGGCGCCGGCGCAAGCGTGCGCCGGCGAGCTCGATCACCTCGTTGCGCAGGTTGCGCCGCCGGCGCGCCGCGAGCTCGCCGTCCTGCTCGAGCGCGAGGCGGTGCGATTCGAGCACCTGCTCGAGCTCCTCGACGCCGGTGCCGGCGATCGCGTCGGTCGTGACGATCGGGACCTGCCAGCCCTCGTGCGGCGCGAGCGAGAGCGTGCCACGCAACTCGCGCACGAGCACGTCGGTCAGCGGGTGGTCAGACTTGTTGACGACGAGCACGTCGGGGATCTCCATGACGCCGGCCTTGAGCGCCTGCACCGAGTCGCCCGAGCCCGGTACGAGGACCAGCACGATGCTGTCCGCGTGCCCGGCGATGTCGACCTCGGCCTGCCCGACACCGACCGTCTCGACGTAGATCTCCTCGCGCCCCGCGGCCGCCATCAGCAGGGTCGCCTGCAGGGCCGCCTCCGCGAGCCCGCCGAGCGCGCCGCGCGTGGCCATCGAGCGGATGAAGACGCCGCTGTCGAGGAAGTGCTCGGCCAGGCGGATGCGGTCGCCCAGCAGCGCACCGCCGGTGAACGGCGATGTCGGGTCGATCGAGAGCACGCCGATCTCGCGCCCAGCCGCACGCCGGCGCCGCGTCAGCGCTCCGATCAGGGTCGACTTGCCCGCCCCCGGCGGCCCCGTGAAGCCCACGACCCTCGCCTCGCCGCTGTGCGGATAGACCTCGCGCACGAGCTCCCAGCCCGCCGGGTCGTCGTCCGTCACCAGCGTGATCGCGCGCGCGAGCGCCCGGCGGTCACCGGCGAGCAGACGCCGGGCCAGCTCCGAATCCGCCATCGCCGCCGGGATCATGCCAGCCGGCGCGGGCGCGTCGCGCAGCGCGCCCCGCGCAACGGGCACCACGCCCGGGCGCCATGCTCATAATGGAGCGATGCGACCACCAGCCAGCGGCCCGCAATCAACGCCCCGCGACGGCGGCAGCGCCCGCCACCCGGCGCGGCGGCGGTGGCGCGCATGAGCATGGGAATCGAGCGCGACTTCCCGCTGTTTCCACTCGGTCTCGTGGCGCTGCCCAGCGAGTATGTCCCGCTGCACATCTTCGAGGCCCGCTACCGCACGATGGTCGCCGAATGCCTCGAGCGCGACCGCGAGCTTGGCATCGTCTGGCTCTCCGACGAGGAGCTCAAGCCGATCGGCTGCGCCGTGGCGATCGAGCGCGTGCTCGAGCGGATGGAGGACGGGCGGATCAACATCCTGACCCGGGGTACCCGCCCGTTTCGCCTGATTGAGCGCCAGGACGACCTCGCCTACCCGGCCGGGACAGTGGAGTTCCTGCGCGACCGTGACGAGGAGCCCGACGAGGCCGCGACGGCGGCGGCGCGCGACGCCTATGCCGCGCTCGTGGTCGAGGCCACAGATGCCGAGCCCGACGCGGAGCGCCTTGCGGCGATGACCGCCTACGACATGGCGGCAACCGTCGACTTCGGGCTGGAGGCCAAGCAGGGCCTGCTCGAGCTGCGCTCGGAGAACGCGCGGCTGCGGCTGCTCGCGCAGCTGATGCGCGCAGCCCTCAAGCGATTCGAGTTCGTCGATCGCGCGCAGGCGCGGGCGCGTTCCAACGGCAAGGTGCGCTTCGGCTGAGGGCCGCTCGCCGCGCGGCGGCGGCGCGCAGCCGGGTGAAGCGATCCAGCCGCAGGCGCCTGGCGCCGGAGGCCCTCAACAAACCTCGCGCACGACCTTGACCACCCATGCCTGCAGCTGGCGCAGCGTCAGGCTCTGGTGCGGCGAGTCGTCGCTGTAGCTGAAGGTCCCAGACGGCGTGTCGACGACGTAGGTGTAGACCGGGTGGGGGCCCGAGGGCAGCCGCAGGGCCTTGGCAGCGGGCGTCGTCAGCGCGTCGGCGAGATTCTCGGCGGTCAGCACGAGCGGATCCGGGAGCTCGTGGCGGTGCCCGTTGCAGCGGACCGTGCCGTCACCGCTTGGAATCAGCGTCACGTCCGCACCGGCGACCGTGCCGCTGCGGGCCACCGCGAAAAGGTCGGCAGCCGGACCGCCGCAGGCGCCGAGAATCAGGGCGATACCGGCGCACGCCGGCGCGAGAACCCGTCGCCGCGGGCGCCGGCGCACCGCCCGGCCAGCGGTTCCGTCCGCAAGTGCGTGGTATCCGTCGAGTGGCTCGGCG
Organism: uncultured Solirubrobacterales bacterium; assembly: GCA_963788385.1. GTDB lineage: Bacteria > Actinomycetota > Thermoleophilia > Solirubrobacterales > Solirubrobacteraceae > Palsa-513. The sequence continues at coordinate 104,732 of CAWBGR010000003.1, read as the reverse complement.
GTCGTGGCGAGGAGGCAGGGAGCGGGCAGGCCTGGTTGGCTTGCCGCGAGCGAGGACGACGCCACGGACGTCGAGACGCCGCCGGGAACGTGCAGCACTTGCGGACGGGACCGCTTAGCCGCGCGGGACGAACTCTGGCACGTCGAGCGATGCCGGCGACATCGGCGCGCGACCGGCGAGCGGACGCGGCGCGGCACTGCGCCTGATGCGCGGCTCCCCGATCGGCTCATCGAGCCGGCGCGGGTGGCGCACGGCGCGGTCGGAGTAACCGGTCGCGACGACCGTCACCCAGACCTGGTCGCCGAGGTTCGCATCGACCATCGCGCCGAAGATGATGTTGGCGTCCGGGTGAGCGGCTTCGCTGACCGCCTTGGCGGCCTCGTTGACCTCCCACAGCGACAGGTCGTTGCCGCCGGTGATCGAGAGCAGGATCGATCGCGCCCCGTCCATCGAGGTCTCGAGCAGCGGCGAGGCGACGGCGGCGCTCGCGGCGTCCAGCGCGCGGTGCTCGCCGGTGCCCATGCCGATTCCGAGCAGCGCGGTGCCGGCTCCCGACATCACGGTGCGGACGTCGGCGAAGTCGAGGTTGATCAGGCCCGGCAGCGTGACGAGGTCGGATATGCCCTGGACGCCCTGGCGCAGCACGTCGTCGGCAACACGGAAGGCCTCGACCATCGAGGTCTGCTTGTCGAGCACCGACAGCAGCCGGTTGTTGGGCACGACGATCAGCGTGTCGACCTCGGCGCCGAGCGCCTCGATCCCGGCCTCCGCCTGGTGGGCGCGCTTGGTCCCCTCGAAGCCGAACGGCTTGGTCACGATGCCGACCGTCAGCGCGCCGACCTCGCGGGCGATCCGCGCGATCACGGGCGCCGCGCCGGTGCCGGTGCCGCCACCCTCGCCGGCGGTGATGAAGATCATGTCCGCGCCCTTCAGCAGCGACTTGACCTGGTCGTACTCCTCCATCGCCGCCAGGCGGCCCAACTCGGCGTTGGCGCCCGAGCCGAGCCCGCGGGTCACCAGCGAGCCGATGTGCACGGTGACGTCGGCGGTGCACTGCTGCAGCGACTGAAGATCGGTGTTGACCGCGAGAAACTCCACGCCGGAGATGCCGGCCTCGACCATGCGGTTGACGGCGTTGACGCCGCCGCCGCCCACGCCCACGACGCGCAGGCGCGGCTGTCCGGCCAGCGACGGGCGCGGATCGGTGTACTCGGCGCGGGCGTAGACGTCCACGGGCATCGGGTGCACGCTCGCCTTGTGCTCGAGGATGTTGTCGGGAAGCTCGGAACTGAACGCCGCGCGCAGGCGCTCCTGGGGGGTCGGAACGGCGGGCGAGCCCTCGCTCACGCCAAGCGCCGGGTGCGGCACGCCGCTCTCGCGCGGGTGGCGCGGAGGCTCCGGCGGCGCGACGGCGGGCGCCTGCGTCTCGCGCTCCTCGCGCACACGCTCCTGATACGCGGCTGCGGCGCCGGCCAGCGACTCGGGCTCGGCCGGATCGCCTGCCGGCGCAGGCTCAGGCCCGCGCGTGTCCTGGTCGGTCTTGCGGAACAGGGCCGCCAGCGGGCCCTCCCGCATGCTGGCCCGCTTAGCGGCCATGGAGCACCTCTTGGGCAAGATCGCGGTAGGCCTGCGCGGCGACGCCGTGCGGGTCGTACTTGAGCACCGACATCCCCTTCACCGGCGCCTCTGCGAAGCGCACGGTCTTGCGGATGCGCGAGGCGAACACCCGGTCGCCGAAGTTCTCCTCGAGGATCTCGATCGCCTCCTTGGCGTGGATCGTGCGCGAGTCGACGAGCGTCGGCAGGATGCCCTCGATGTCGACGTTGGGATTGAGGTTCTCGCGGATCATCGAGAGCGTGTTCTGCAGCTGGATCAGCCCGCGCATGGACAGATACTCGCACTGCACGGGGACGATCACCTTGTCGGCGGCCGTCAGCGCGTTGATCGTCAGCAGCCCGAGGCTCGGCGGCGTGTCGATGCAGATGAAGTCGTAGTCCTCGAGGATCGGCTCGAAAGCGCGCTGCAGCGCGCGCTCGCGGCCGATCATCGGCGCCATCGCGATCTCCGCGCCGGCGAGATCGATCGAGGCGCAGGCGACGTCGATCTCGCGCTTGCGGGTCACCTCGCGGATCGAGGTCTTGTGCACCAGCACGTCGTACATCGAAAGCTCGAGCGAGTCGGGGTCGATGCCCTGCGACATGGTCAGGTTGCCCTGGGGGTCCATGTCGACGCACAGCACGCGGTGCCCCTCCTCGGCGAAGGCCGCGGCGAGGTTCAGCGTCGTCGTCGTCTTGGCGACGCCGCCCTTCTGGTTGGCGAACGCGATTACTTTGGCCTTGGATGGCGTCAGGCTCACGGAGTGCTCCAGCGTCGAGGACAGACCCACACGCGGCGTTATTCGCAAGCGCTGACAGGAATCCTTCATCCGGACCGCGCGGTCGCTCTTGCGATTGCCCGCTGCACTAGGTTGTGGCCACGACCACGCGATCCGCACACACAGGCGAGCGTGCCGGCCGCGGGCTGCTGGATCGGCGATTGGTGTTCCTACTCGGCAAGGGCGGGGTTGGTCGCTCGACGCTCGCAGCCGCGCTCGGAGTGCTCGCCGCGCGGTCGGGCCGCCGCGCGATCGTGGTGGAGGTCAGCGGGCGCGGCGACGTCCCACGCCTGTTCGGCGCGCAGGCGCGCGCCGGCGTCGAGACGGAGCTGGCCCCGGGCCTTTGGACGCTCGACGTCGACCCGCGCCAGGCGCTCGAGGAGTACCTGCGCGATCAGCTTCCACTGCGCGTGCTCGCGGATCTGATCGGCTCGAGCGCGACGTTCGGGATCGTCGCCGCGGCGACCCCCGGTCTGCGCGAGATGCTGACGATCGGCAAGATCTGGGAGCTGTCCCAGACCCGGCGGCGCCTGCGCGGAGCCGACCCCTACGACGTCGTGATCGTCGACGCGCCGGCCACCGGGCACGGGCTCGCGCTGCTCGACGCTCCCGCCACGTTCGCCAGCGCCGCCGCGGTCGGCCCGATCGCCCGCCAGGGCAGCCGCATCGCCGCGACGCTGCGCGATCGCAGCCTGACCGCGCTCGCGGCCGTCGCGACCCCCGAGCGGGCGGCGGTCGATGAGCTGATCGGGATGCGCCGCTCATTCGGCGGTTCACTCGACGCGGAGCTGGCCAACGGCGTCGCCGCAGCGCGTTTCAGCGCCGGCGATGGCGCCGCGCTGCGCGAGGCCCAGGCGCGCCCAGCGCTCGAGCCCGCCACTCGCCATGCGCTGGCGACGGCGATCGCGGCGGAGGGACGTGTGCGCGCCCAGCGGGTGCAGCTCGCTCGTCTGCGAGCCCCCCTGGCACTGCCGCTCCTTGCGGCGCGCGAACTTGGCATCCGCGAGCTCGAGCTGCTCGCCGACGGTCTGGAGCCGGCGGCGTGAGCTCGCCGGGCGCGCCGCTGCGCGGACGGCTGTGCATCTGCGTGGGCGCCGGCGGCGTCGGTAAGACGACGGTCGCCGCGGCGATCGCCTGCCTTCGCGCGGCGGGGGGCGAACGGGTGGCCGTCGTCACGATCGATCCGGCCCCGCGGCTCGCGCAGGCGCTCGGGCTCGACGAGTTGAGCGGCGAGCCGCGCCGCGTGGCGGGCGCCGGCGAGCTGTGGGCGATGCGCCTGGATCCCAAGCGCACGCTCGATGAGCTGATCGCCAGCCTCGCGCCGAACGAGCAGACGCGCGAGCGGGCGCTTTCGAACCGGATCTACCGAGAGCTGTCAAGCGCCGTCGCCGGCTCGCAGGAGTTCAGCGCCGTCGCCAAGCTCTACGAGCTCGACCGCAGTGGCGCCTTTGACGCGATCGTGCTCGACACCCCGCCGTCGCGCAACGCACTCGACTTCCTCGACGCCCCGGCGCGCCTGACGCACTTCTTCGAGGGCCGCGCGCTGCGTGTGCTGCTCGCGCAGGGGGGGTTCGCGACCCGCGCCGCGAGCCGGGCGGGCGCACCGTTTTTGGGGGTTTTAGGGCGCCTCACCGGCGCCGGAGTCCTGCGTGAGATCACCGCGTTCTTTGCCGCCATCGCCGGCATGGTCGACGCGCTGGCGGAACGTGCGGCCGCGGTTGCGGCGTTGCTGCGCGAGGAGTCCACAAGCTTCGTGCTGGTCAGCTCGCCGCGGCGTGAGGCCGTCGAGGAGGCGATCGCCTTCGCCGGGGAACTGCGTCACTCGCACCTGGCGCTCTCGGCCCTGGTGGTCAACCGCGTTCACTCACTCGACGCGCTCGCCGCCGACCCGGCGGCGCTCGAGGCGCTGCTGGGGCCGCGGCTGGCCGAGCTTGTCGCCGCACAGTGCGGCGAGCTTGCGGCGCTGGCGGAAGCTGACACCGCTGCGCTCGATCGGCTGCGTGAAGCGTTCGCGCAGCTCGAGCCGCTGGCGATTCCCGACCTGGGCGATGAGATCGAGGACCTCGCCGGTCTGGCGAGGATCGGGCGCTACCTCGAGCGATCCACGAACGGCACCTCGCCCTCGGCGGCGCAGTAGTCCTCCTCGCCGTCGTCGAACCAGTCCTCGCCGTGCGGCGGTGCAGACACAGGATCGCGCGGGATCCGACGCTGCAGCGGCCGCTGCGTCGGCACGTCGTCCTCGTCGTCGACGAGCAGGGAGTCGGCGAGCGCCACCAGCTCGCCACCGAGGTGCCCGCAGATGACGTCGCGCAGGAGCGCTCGCAGATGGCTCTCGATCTCCTCCGCCAGCTGCGTTGCGTGCTCGCCGACGCTGACACCGGCGATCAGCGAGCGTTCGAGCGAGATCGCGCGGGCGACGCGCTCGGTCGCCGCGATGCGCTCGTGCGGTTCCGCGCAGAGCGCCGCGATCCGGCCGGCGAGGCGTCCGCTGCGAGGACCCTCGGGTTCGAGCAGCGCGCGCAGCGCGAGCAGGTTGTCGGTCAGGCCGCCGAGCGCGTCGGAGCGCTCGAGCGCCAGCTCGAATCGCTCGAGTGCCCAGGCCAGCTCGCCCACCGCCGGGCGCCGGCGGCTGATCAGGTTGGCGAACGCGCGCAGCTCATCCTCCTGCTCGGGCGCGATCAGCACGCTGCCGTCGGAGCGCCCGCCGCCGGGGATCGGCAGCGGACGCCAGGCGGCACCCTCGGCGCGGATCCAGGCCAGCGGCGCAAGCGAGATCCCGGGCGCGTATAGGCGCAGGGCGGTCTGCAGGTCGCCGAGGCGCTCGAGAGCTTCGCCGATCTCGCCCGGACCGGGGACCAGCGCAACGACTGTGCGCAGGCAGCCGTCGCGGCGGGCATCGTCGCGGCGCCAGAGGGGATCGGGCGGCAGGACATCCATTCGCGCGAGCGGCGCGAGTATCACGCCCTCCGCCAGCGTGATCTCCGGCGACTCACAGCCGATGCCCCGCAGCAGCGCGAGCAGCGCGATCTCGCCTGCCTGGGTGCCCGTCCCTGCCGCGAGCTCGCGGTAGGCCGACTCGAAGCGCTCGGGCGAGAGCTCGAAGTCCTCGCCGGCGCCATCGAAAACACGGCAGGTGAAGCAGCGCAGTGCGTCCTGCTCGATCGGGGCACCGACGCGATGCTCCTGCGCGTAGGTGTCGAGATATCCCTCCAGGCCGTCCAGCCCGGCCAGCGCAAGCTGGGCGTCGCGCATCTGCGCGAGCGCCAGCAGGCTCGTCCAGTGGTCCTCGACGAATTCGGCGCTGAGCGGCGCGTAGCAGAAGAGCCCGGGGCGCGAACCGCGCGCGCCCTCCTCCACGACCTCGAAGCCGAGCTCGTCGCCTCCCGCTACCGCAGCGGCGAGCGTCGCGCTCGCCGCGACGGCGAACGCATGCAACGAGGCGTGGAGCTGGCGCGACTGCATGGGGGGCGATTCGTGCGCGGAAGCGATCGTCCTTCCGGCGCAGGCGCGATTGCAGCGGCGGATGCGGGCGGGCGGGCGGCGGTCCGGCAGCTTCGGGCTATGCCGCGACGGCGGCGCGGCGCTCGGGCGCCTGCGAAACCTCTTCGCAGAGCCAGCGTCGCCCGTAGTCGCGCATGCTGTCGATGATCGGCAGCAGGTCAAGGCCCTTCTGCGTCAGCGAGTACTCGACCCGCGGGGGCACCTCGGGGTAGGTGTGGCGCTCGACGATGCCGTCCTCCTCCAGCGCCCGCAGTCGCAGCGACAGCGTCCGCGGGCTGATCCCGGTCAGCGAACGCTCGAGTTCGCAGAACCGGCTGCGTCCCGCGGCCAGGTCCCGGACCAGCAGGAGGGTCCACTTTCCCCCGACCAGTTCGGTCGTGTGACAGACGGGGCAGGTGTCATCAGATGTCATCGCACCCGATACTTTACCAACTGAAGCGCCGAATGTTCGACTCGGAGCGCAACCGCGCGCTTGGCTGAACTCTCAGCTGACGAGCGTCAGCGGCGGCGTGACGGCCGGAACCGTCGGCACGTCGGCCATCGTCGTGCCGCGGCGTCCCTCGGATTCGAGCAGCAACTTGAAGTCGTGCGGGCTCGACGCGGCCATGACCGCGTCCTCGACCGTCACGCGGCCGGCGACGACATGCTGGTAGAGCGCCTGGTCGAACGTCTGCATGCCGTAGTAGCCGCCTTCAGCGACGACCTCGCTGAGCGCGCCGGTCTGCGCGGGGTCGAGGATCATGTCGCGCGCGCGGCCCGTCATCCGCAGGACCTCGCAGACCGCGACACGGCCGCCCTCGGCCGCGGCGACCAGGCGCTGTGAGATCACGCCGCGCAGCGTGCCGGCGAGCATCGAGCGCACCTGGCTGTGCTGGTGTGGCGGGAAGAAGTCGAGCATGCGGTTGATCGACTCGGCGGCGTCGATCGTGTGAATCGTGGAGAGCACGAGATGGCCCGTCTCGGCCGCCGAGATCGCCGTCGCGACCGTTTCCTCGTCGCGCATCTCGCCGATCAGGATCACGTCGGGGTCCTGGCGCAGCACACGCCGCAGCGCGCGCTTGAAGGACGCCGTGTCGGTGCCCACCTCGCGCTGGCTGATCACCGAGCGCAGGTCGCGGTGGATGAACTCGATCGGGTCCTCGATCGTGACGATGTGCGCGGCGCGCGTGAGGTTGACGTGATGGATCATCGCCGCGAGCGTCGTCGACTTGCCCGACCCGGTCGTGCCCGTGACGAGCACGATGCCGCGCTGTTCGTCGGCCAGGCTGGCGACCACGGCGGGCAGCGCCAGCTCGTCGATCGTGCGGATCCTGTGCGGGATCGCGCGCGCCACCAGCGACACGCCGCCGCGCTGGCGGAACGCGTTGATGCGGAAGCGGGCGACGCCGGGGATGTCGTGCGAGAGGTCGATCTCGTTCTCGACGTCGAACTCGGCCATGCGAACGCTGTTGCCGACCAGCTGGTGCAGCGCCGCCTCGGTGTCGGCGGCCTCGAGCACCGGCCACTCGTCGTTGCCGAGCGGCACGAGATCCCCGTCGACGCGAGCAAGCGGAACCGACCCCACCTTCAGGTGCAGGTCCGATCCGTCGCAAGCGACGAGTGCGCAGAGTGCCTGGTCGATGTCGATCACGAGCCTGCCAGAGGGATCGGCGCTCCGGGCGGAAAGGTTGAGCGCCTGGACGCTTCGGCCATCCGCAGGGAAACGTCCGGGGCCCGTCCGTGGGCGTCGTCTCGGCTCAGCCATGGGGTGTTTGGGTGCGGGGGTGCGGTGCGGGCGGCGCGGGCGGCGCTCAGGCGACGTCGCGCAGCTTCTGCGCTTCGGCGAGGCTCTGCAGCTTCTTCAGCGACTGGTTCTCGATCTGGCGGATCCGCTCGCGCGTGACGTTGAATGTACGGCCCACCTCGTCCAGTGTCCGCGGGTGCTCGCCGCCCAATCCGTAGCGCAGCTCCAGCACGCGCCGCTCGCGATAGGACAGGTTCTCGAGCGCCTCACGCAGGGCCTCCTTGGTGAGAATCTCGGCGGCCCGCTCGTAGGGCGACTCGGCGCGCTCATCGGCGATGAACTGGCCGAACTCGGACTCCTCCTCGTCGCCGACCGGCTTCTCCAGTGAAACCGGCGCCTGCGCCGAGCGCTTGATCGAGTCGACCTCGTCCGGGTCGATGCCGGTGACGGCAGCGATCTCATCGGGCGTCGGCTCGCGGCCCAGCTCCGTGACCAGCTTGCGCTCGGCCCGGCCGATCTTGTTGAGCTTCTCGACGACGTGGACCGGAATGCGGATCGTGCGCGCCTTGTCGGCGAGCGCACGGGCGATCGCCTGGCGGATCCACCAGGTGGCGTAGGTCGAGAACTTGAAGCCCTTGCGGTAGTCGAACTTCTCCGCGGCGCGAACCAGCCCGAGCGTCCCCTCCTGGATCAGATCAAGGAACGGCAGGCCCTGGTTGCGGTAGTTCTTCGCGATCGAGACGACGAGGCGCAGGTTGGACTCGACCATCTTCTGCTTGGCGTCGAGGTCCCCACGCTCGATGCGCTTGGCGAGGTCGACCTCTTCCTGCGCGGTCAGCAGGCGAACCTTGCCGATGTCCTTGAGGAACAGCTGCAGCGAGTCGGTCGTCATGTCCGGCTTCAGGTCGAGCGCCGTCTTCGCCTTGCGGCGGCCGCGCTTGTCCGGTGCGCGCTCCACCTCCGAGCCCGCGGCGGTGGCCGGGTCGATGTCCTCGACCAGTTCGATCTCGGACCGCTCGAGGAAGCCGTGCAGCTCCTCCATATCGGCCTCGTCCATGTCGAGCTCGGAGACCGCGCCCTGAATCTCGGCGTAGCTGAGTACGCCGACCTGCTGGCCCTTGGCGACCAGGCCCTTGACCTCTTCGAGCTCCTGCAGTTCCGCTACTGACATTTCGTTCCGTTTCCGTCGCGCAGACGAGCGAGCGCCGTCGGGGGGGCTGGGCCGCGTGCGATTGTCGAGAGAGCCGCTCAAGCGCCCTGGGACGGGGGGACCCCGCACACCGCGCAGCTCAAACGTCTGTCGGGATTCTACGCGCTTTACTTTGTGTAGTCAACGTCGGCGGACGCCCACTGCGGGCTGTTTCGCCACTCCTAATACGCATAACGCACCAGAAGGTTGCACGTTTCCATTCCTTTACAGGATTTAATCCCGCGGAGTGCGAATCAAGGGAGCCGGCGGCGCACGCCTACGACGCCTTTACACGGCGTGTTATCTGCGCTTATACTCGCGCCACCACGCCGAACCACCCTGCGTCCGCGCAGGCTGGACGGGGGAACCACTGCGGAGCCGGTTTCCGCTGGGGCGAATCGGCCGCATCGCGCGGCCGTAGCGCAGAGCGCGCGAGCCCGACAGCTCACCCCGTAGGCGACGGTAGCGGGCAGTGAGTGCATGGTTCGCGCGCAAACAGCCATTCGATGGGCGGTTCCCGGCCTCTGCGCCGGGCTTCTTGCGCTGCCCGCCGTCGCGAGCGCCGGAACCGCCGGCGGCGCCACGGCGCCGGGCCCATCCAGCGCGAGCGGCCCCTCGATCGCTGCGCCGACCGCCGTCGCCGGGGCGCTCGCGGTCACGCCCGCGTCGCTGCTCGAGCACCAGGTCGCCGTGATCAGCGGCACGCTCGCGCCAGGTGACGGCGGGCACATCGTCTGGCTGCAGGTGCGCCAGGGGCGCGGCTCATGGTCGACGATCCTCAGCGCGCAGGCGAACAGCGCCGGCGCCTTCGCGATCAGCTGGCGCGCGAGCCGGACCGGACAGCTGACGCTGCGCGTGGTCGCCTCCGACGCCGCCTCGGCCAGCTCGGTGACGGCGACGCCGCAGGCCACACTCGCGGTCTATCAGGAGATCCTCGCCAGCTGGTACGGGCCCGGGTTCTACGGCAACCGCACCGCGTGCGGCGAGAAGCTGACGCGCTCCATGGTCGGGCTCGCCGATCGAACGCTCCCGTGCGGCACGGCGGTCTCGCTGACCTACGACGGCCGGTCGCTGACGCTGCCGGTGATCGACCGCGGTCCCTACGCCAACGGCGCGACGGTTGACCTCACCCACGCCGCCGCCCAGGAGCTCGGCATCACCGAGACGGTGCCCGTCGGCATGCTCGCCCTCGGCGGCACGCTGATCGCCCCGACCAGCTTCGTCAGCCCCAGTGACTCGCCGGCCGGCGCGACCGGCGCGACCGGCACGACCGGCACATCGCTCGCCGGCGGCGCCACCGCGCCCAGCGCTTGAGCTGAGCGACCGCGCGCAGCGCGCCCGCGCTACAGGAGTCCGGGCTGCAAACGCAGGCGCCGACGCCAGCTGAGAGCATCCGGGGACGATGGTGCTGCTGATCGCGCCGCTGGTCGCCGTGCTCGCGTTCGCGTGGGCCATCGTCGTTCGCCGACGCGCCACGCTTCCGGCTGCGATCACGATCGTTGATCCGGAGGCACCGACGATCGACGCCGACGGCGCCGCCCGCTCGGTCCAGGCTGCCGAGTTGCGGATCCCGTCGCCGGCGCTGCTGGCGCTGTGGTCGCCGGCGTCACTCGAGCGCCTGGCCCGCACCTACTGGCGCTTTCTCGAACGCTCATCACTCGGGCTGATCCGCGTCGCCTACAGCGAGCACGACCGCGCCGTCGTGCTGTTGTGCCGCCCGTTCGTGCTGATCGGCTTCGACCCGCCGGCTTATGAGCTGACGGCCGAGCGCGGTGTGGTGCGCTGGCAGATCCGCGGCGGCGCGCTCGTCTCGCACCGCCAGGACCGCCGCGGCGGCTTCCTCCAGATCGACGTGCGCCGCCTGCCCGACCCTGACCCCGACTACCAGGCGATTCACGTCGAGATTTCCGTACTGAGCTTCTACCCGGCGATCGCCAACGCCATCAGCCCGCGCCTGTACGCGGCCACGCAGTCGGCGATCCACGTGCTCGTGACACACGGCTTCCTGCGCTCGCTGGCGCGCCTGGATCTGGCGCAGTCGCGCACCGGCCGCTTCCGCGGCCAGGGCGGCGCCGCTCAGTAGCTGCGCAGCTTCACGCGGTCGTGACGCGCGTGGATCCGGCGCACGGTGCCCGAGCGCGAGCGCATCACCAGCGACTCCGTCGTGGCGCCCGTCGCACCCTGGTAGCGCACGCCCTGCAGCACATCGCCGTCCGTGATCCCGGTGGCGGAGAAGAAGCAGTCGTCGCCGGCCACCAGGTCGTTGCAATCCAGCACGCGCTCGAGGTCGTAGCCGGCGTCGATGGCCGCCTGGCGCTCGCGATCGTCGCGCGGCCAGAGGCGCCCGAGCAACTGGCCGCCGATGCACTTGATCGCCGCCGCCGTGAGCACGCCCTCCGGCGTTCCCCCGATGCCCCAGAGGAGATCGACCGGCGAGCGCTCGCTGCAGGCGAGCATCCCCGCCGAGACGTCACCGTCGCTGATCAGCCGCACGCGCGCGCCCGCCGCGTGGATCGCCGCCATCGCCTGCGCGTGGCGCGGACGATCGAGCAGCACGACGGTGACGTCGGCCACGTCTATCCCCTTGCGGGCTGCGACGAGCGCGACGGTCTCGCCGATCGGCCGGTCGAGGTCGAGCAGGTCGGCGATCTCGGCGCCGCCCGCGATCTTCTCCATGTACACGCACGGCCCCGGATCGAACATCGTGCCTCGCGGCGAGAGCGCGATCACCGAGAGCGCGCTCGGCATGCCGCGCGCCGTGAGCGTGGTGCCCTCGACGGGGTCGACGGCGATGTCGACGGCAGGCTCGCTGCCGTCACCGATGCGCTCGCCGTTGAAGAGCATCGGCGCCTCGTCCTTCTCGCCCTCGCCGATCACGACAACGCCGTCCATGTGCACGCTGTCGAGCATGTGTCGCATCGCATTCACCGCCGCCTGATCGGCCGCCTCCTTGTCGCCGCGGCCGATCAGACGCGAGGCACCGAGCGCCGCCGCCTCGGTCACGCGGACGAGCTCCAGCGCAAGGTTGCGATCCGGTGGCGTGTTGCTCGGATGTTCGGTCACGGCGCTCAGCGTATACGCCCGCGCCGACCGGCCGAGGCGGCGGCGCGTGACGGCGGCGCGACATTCACAGCCACGCACAATCCTGCTGATAGCTTGCCAGCGAATGAGCGCGCACAGTTTCGTGATCGGCGTCGATGTCGGCGGCACCAAGACGTCGGTCGCGGCACTTCGCGCGACAACCACCGGGGAGCCGCTGGTGGCGCCGACGGACCGCGGGAGCGCGGAGGCGCTGATCGCTCAGATCGTCGCCCAGGTGGAGGCGGTGGCCGCGGGCGAGGTGCCCTCGGCGGTGGGCGTGGGCATCCCCTCGGTCGTCGAGTTCGCGACCGGCCGCGCGCGCTCGAGCGTCAATGTGCCGCTCCAGGACGTCCCGCTGCGGGCCGTGCTGAGTGATCGGCTCGGCCTGCCGGTGTTCGTCGACAATGACGCGACCGTCGCGGCTCTCGCGGAAGCCCATGACGAGGACGGGCGGCTCGATGTCGGCAGCCTCGTGATGTTCACCGTCGGCACGGGCGTCGGCGGCGGGATCGTGATCGGCGGACGCTCCTATCGCGGCGCGACCGGTGCCGCCGGTGAGCTCGGCATGACGCTCGTCTCGATCGGCGAGCAGATACCGCCGGCGCAGGCGACCTTCCCGCAGCCGGGATCGCTCGAGTCGCTGGCAGCCGGCCACGTGCTCGACCGCCTCGCGCGCGAGGCGGCGCAGGCGCACCCCGATTCGGCGCTGGGACGCACGCTCGCCGAGCACGGAGCCGTCCGCGGGCCGGACGCGGTCGCGGCGGCGATGGCTGGGGACACCGTCGCGGTCGAGTGCGTGGCGACACTCGGCCGCCGGCTCGGCGTCGGCGTGGCGAACGCGATCAACACCTTCGACCCGGAGGTCGTCGCGATCGGCGGTGGCGTATCGTCAGCGGGGGAGCTGCTCGTCGGGCCGGCCCGGGCCGTCGCGCTCGAGTACGTCCTCCACGGAGTCGGAACGGCAACCGAGATCCGCGTCGCCCGGTCCGGGCCGCAGGCCGGTGTCCGCGGCGCCGCGCTGCTCGCGCGCAGCGAGCTAAAGAGTCAGAACGGAGAAGGCAGATGAGCACAGCCCCGAGCGCGAGCGCCCTAGACGAGCTCTGCGTCAACACGATCCGCACGCTGGCGATGGACGCCGTGCAGAAGGCCGACTCCGGCCACCCCGGGACGCCGATGGCGCTCGCTCCGGTCGCCTACACGCTCTACACCCGCGTGATGCGCCACAACCCGGCCAACGCGGCGTGGCCGAACCGCGATCGCTTCGTGCTCTCCTGCGGGCACGCATCGATGCTGCTCTACGCGATGCTCTACCTCTGCGGCTACGGCCTGGAGCTCGAGGACATCGAGAACTTCCGCCAGCTCGGCTCCCCCTGCGCCGGTCACCCCGAGTACGGCGCTGCACCCGGCATCGAGGCGACGACGGGGCCGCTCGGCCAGGGCATCTCCACGTGCGTCGGGCTGGCGCTCGCGGAGCGCCTGCTGGCTGCTCGTTTCAATCGCGACGGGCACCAGATCATCGACCATCACACCTTCACGATCGCCTCCGACGGCGACCTCGAGGAGGGCATCTCCTCAGAGGCCAGCTCGATCGCCGGCCACCTGGGCCTCGGGCGTCTGATCGCGTTCTACGACGACAACCACATCTCGATCGAGGGCGACACCGCGCTCTCGTTCAGCGAGGACGTCGGCGCCCGTTACGAAGCGTACGGCTGGCATGTCCAGCACCTCGGCGAAGATCTCTCGCTCGAGCGCATCGAGGAGGCGGCGCGTACCGCGATGGCCGTGCTCGATCGCCCGTCGCTGATCGTCTGCCGCACGCACATCGCGCAGGGATCGCCCAACAAGCAGGACAGCGCCAGCGCGCACGGCTCGGCGCTCGGCGAGGACGAGGTCGCCCTGACCAAGCAGGCCTACGGCTGGCCGACCGAGCCGGCGTTCTACGTCCCGCCCGAGGCGCTTGAGCACTGCCGCGCCACGGTCGCGCGCGGCGAGGACGAGGAGCAGGCGTGGAACGAGCGGATCGTGGCCTACCGCGAGGCCTTTCCAGAGCTTGCCGATGGACTCGCGGCGATCGTCGAGCGCCGGGCGCCGGAGCTTCCGCCGGGACTGCTCAAGCGCTTCGAGCCGGGCACGAAGATGGCGACGCGCAAGGCCTCGCAGGAGGTGATCCAGGTCGCGGCCGCACTCGTACCGTCGATGATCGGCGGGGCGGCGGACCTCGCCCCCTCGACGCTCACGCTCGTGGACGGCGGCGGCAACGTCGAGCGCGGGTCCTTCGGCGAGCGCAATCTTCATTTCGGCATTCGCGAGCACGCGATGGGCGCGATCGTGAACGGGCTCGCGCTGAGCGGCCTGCGTCCCTATGGGGCGACGTTCCTGATCTTCTCCGACTATATGAAGGGCGCGATCCGGCTCGCCGCGCTGATGGAGCTGCCGAGCATCTTCTGCTACACCCACGACTCGATCGGCGTCGGCGAGGACGGCCCGACCCACCAGCCGATAGAGCAGCTCGCGGCGCTGCGCGCCACACCCAACATCAACGTCGTGAGACCGGCCGACGCGCACGAGACGGCGCTCGCCTGGAGCTTTGCGCTGCGCGCCAGCGAGACGCCGACGGTGCTCGCGCTGTCGCGCCAGGCGCTGCTCGTGCTCGATCCCGAAGTGGTCCCCGACGATGCGATAGAGCGCGGCGCCTACATCCTGCGCGAGACTGACGACGCCGCAGCCGTGGTCCTCATCGGCACCGGCTCGGAGGTCTCGCTGTGCCTCGCGGCCGCGGAGCGGCTTGCGGGCGAGGGCATCGCAGCGCGGGTCGTCAGCATGCCGTGCATGGACACCTTCGAGGCCCAGCCGGCAGCCGAGCGCGAGCGGGTCCTCGGTCCGGCGGGAACGCCGCGCATCGCCGTTGAGGCAGCCAGCCCGTTCGGCTGGGATCGCTGGACGGGGGAGCGCGGCGCGATCATCGCCATGCGCTCGTTCGGCGCCTCCGCCCCGGCGGCTGACGTCTACGCCCACTTCGCCATCACGGCGGAAGCAATCGTCGAGCAGGCCCACGCACTGTTGAGCGGCTGAAAGGCACCACACATGGCAACCGCACCCCGTACCGTGAACGCCAACCTCGCCGCGCTTGCGGCCGCCGGGACGGCGCCCTGGCTCGACCAGATCCGCCGTGGGCTGATCTCGAGCGGCGAGCTGGCACGCCTGCGCGACGAATGTTCGCTGCGCGGCGTCACCTCCAACCCGGCGATCTTCGAGCAGGCGATCCTCGGCTCCGACGACTACGACGATGCGCTCGCGGAACTGGCACACGAGGGTCTGGACGCCGTGGCGCTGTATGAGCGTCTCGCTGTCACCGATGTCCAGGATGCCGCGGACGTGCTGCGCAGCGTCTACGACGAGTTCGGCGATGGATTCGTCTCTTTCGAGGTCGCGCCGACGCTCGCCAACGACACCGACGCGACGCTGGCTCAGGCGCGCGACTACTGGGCCCGCCTGAACCGCCCCAACGTGATGATCAAGATCCCCGGCACCGAGGCCGGCGTGCCCGCGATCGAGCAGGCGATCTTCGAGGGAATCAACGTCAACGTGACCCTGCTGTTCGGCGTCGAGCGCTACGCGCAGATCGCCGAGGCCTACGTTCGCGGCCTGGAGCGCCGCGCCGCCGAGGGCCTCCCGCTCGAGATCCACTCGGTCGCCAGCTTTTTCGTGTCAAGAGTGGACACCGAGGTCGACAAACGCCTGGCCGCTCTCGGGCGCAGCGACCTCGCAGGCACCGCCGCGCTCGCCAACGCGCGCGCCGCATACGCTCGCTACGAGCAGATCTTCCTCGGCGAGCGCTTTGCCGCGCTGCGCGCGGCGGGGGCGCTCGTGCAGCGGCCGCTGTGGGCGTCGACGGGCGTCAAGAACCCGGCCTACCCCGAGACGCTCTACGTCGATGGGCTGATCGCCCCGGACACCGTCAACACGATGCCGATGAAGACGCTGCTCGCCGCGGCCGAGCGCGCCACGGTCGTCCCGGGGACCGCCCAGCAGGACTCCGGACCGGCGCTCGCGGCGCTCGCGGCAGCCGGCATCGACATGGCCGACGTCACGGCGACGCTGCTGCAGCAGGGAATCGCCGCCTTCGTCGAGCCCATGAACAAGCTGCTCGCCGGGATCGAGAGCGCGCGACAGATGGTCCTCACCGGCCGGCCGCCTGCGATCGCCGCGGTGATCGACAGCGAGCTCTCGGCTGCGGTGGCGAGCCGTGTGACCCAGGCCGTCGACGAGCGAGTGGCGCGCCGGGTCTGGGCAAAGGACGAGTCGCTGTGGGGCGGGCCGGGCGTCGGCGAGATCGGCGACCGCCTCGGCTGGCTGACGATCTCCGACGCGATGGCCGAGCGTGCCGACGAACTGGTCGAGTTCGCCCGCGGCTGCGCGAGCGACGGACTCACCGACGCCGTGCTGCTCGGGATGGGTGGCTCGAGCCTCGCCCCCGAGGTGCTCTGGCGCACATTTGGCGCCACCGAGGAGGCGCTCGCGTTGCACGTGCTCGACTCGACCGACCCTGCGGCCATCCTCGATGTCACGCAGACGCTCGACCTCGAGCGGACGCTGTTCGTCGTCTCGACCAAGTCGGGCGGCACGGTCGAGACCCTCTCGCTGTTCGAGCATTTCCACTCGCTGGTGCCCGACGGCAGCCATTTCGTCGCGATCACCGACCCGGGCAGCTCGCTGCTGGCGCTGGCGCGCGAACACGGCTTCCGCGCCGTCTTCGAGAACGATCCGAACATCGGCGGGCGCTATTCGGCGCTGTCACTGTTCGGGCTCGTCCCCGCCGCGCTGATCGGCGCGCCGCTGCACGCCATGCTCGAGCGCGCCGCACTCGCCGAACAGGAGTGCGCGCATTTCGATGGCACGCAGAGCAACCCGGGCCTGTGGCTCGGGCTCGCGATCGGCGAGCTGGCGCGGCATGGCCGCGACAAGCTGACCTTCGTCGTCGGCGATCCCGTCTCGAGCTTCGGCCTCTGGGTCGAGCAGCTCGTGGCCGAGAGCACCGGCAAGAAGGGGCGTGGGATCCTGCCGGTGGCCGACGAGCCGCTGCTTGAGCCCGAGAGCTACGGCTCCGACCGCGTCTTCGTCTATCTGCGCGACGACGAGCGCGCCAGCGCCGACACGGATGCCCGCGTGGATGCGCTCGGCGCAGCCGGCCACCCCACGCTCACGCTGTCGGTGAACGGGAGCGAGGATCTCGGCCGGATGTTCTTCCTCGCAGAGTTCGCGACCGCGGTCGCGGGCTGGGTGCTCGAGATCAACCCCTTCGACCAGCCGAACGTCCAGGAGGCCAAGGACGCAACCAAGCGCGTGCTCGCCGAGCTCCCGCTGGCGGAGATCGTGTCAGCCGACGACGACGCGTTGCGCGCCCTGCTGGGCGGCGGAGCGCCCGGCAGCTACATCGCGGTGATGGGCTACGTCGAGCCGTCGGTCGAGTTCGACGAGCAGGTGGCCGCCCTGCGGGCGACGCTGCTCGCCGGCACAAAGCTCGCGACGACTTTCGGCTACGGGCCGCGCTTCCTGCATTCGACCGGTCAGCTGCACAAGGGCGGGGCGCCGGTCGGGCGCTTCCTGTCGCTGATCGCCGACAGCGGCCCCGATGTGGAGATCCCGGGGGCCCCCTACTCCTTCCGCACGCTGAAGGGCGCCCAGGCGATCGGCGATCTGGAGACCCTGCGCTCGCACCAACTGCCAGCTGAGATCGTTGTGCTGAAAGGCGACCCTGCGAGCGCGCTGCGCGAGCTTCACAATCGGATCAAGGAGATGCTCTGATGCAGATCGGCTTCGTCGGCCTCGGCAAGATGGGCGGCAACATGGTCGCGCGGATCCGCCGCGACTCCGATCACGACGTCGTCGCGTTCGACTTCGACGCGCAGGCGGTGGCGCGTGCGGCCAAGACCGGTGCCCGCGGCGCGGCCAGCCTGCGGGCGCTGGTCAAGGCGCTTGACCCCCCGCGAACCGTCTGGATCATGGTTCCCGCCGGCGAGGCGACCCAGCAGACGGTCGACGCCCTCGCGAAGCTGATGGATCCCGACGACACGATCGTCGACGGCGGCAACTCCAAGTGGACGGACGACAAGGCTCGCGCTGGCGCCCTGCGCAAGCAGAAGATCCACTACGTCGACGTCGGCACGAGCGGCGGCGTGTGGGGCCTCGAGGTGGGCTACTGCATGATGGTCGGCGGTCCGGCCAAGGCCGTGAAGCGCCTCGCGCCGATCCTGGACGTCCTCGCCCCGCCGACCGCGCCGGACGCGGTCGCGGCGATCGGGGCGCGCGGCTGGGAGCACTTCGGCCCGAGCGGTGCCGGCCACTACGTGAAGATGGTCCACAACGCGATCGAGTACGGGCTGATGCAGGCCTACGCCGAGGGCTTCGAGCTGTTCCAGCAGTCCGAGTTCGAGCTCGACAACGCCAAGATCGCCCATCTGTGGAATCAGGGCTCGGTGATCCGCTCGTGGCTGTGCGAATTGGCCGCCCGCGCGTTCGAGACCGACGGCAACGACCTGGCCGGGCTGGAGGGCTGGGTGGAGGATTCCGGCGAGGGACGCTGGACGCTGCAGGACGCGATCGATCACGGCGTGCCGACGCCGGCGCTGAGCGCCGCACTGAACAGCCGCTTTTATTCGCGCGAGCTGGGTGACTACAGCGCCCGCGTGCTGGCGGCGCTGCGCAACCAGTTCGGTGGCCACGCCGTGAAGAAGAGCGGTACGTGACGCTGGCCGAAACCGGCCCGAACCCGCTCTCAGCGGGACTCGAGCGTTTGCCGGTCGCGCCGACGAACCTCGTGATCTTCGGCGCGACAGGGGACCTGGCGAAGCGCAAGCTGCTGCCGGCCATCTACAACCTCGCCCACGAGGGCGCCCTGCCCGGACAGTTCAACCTGATCGGCGTCTCACGCGGCGAGCTCTCCAACGACGCCTACCGTGAGATGGCTGCCGAATCGATCCGTGCGTTCTCGCGCACCCCGCCCGACGAGAGCGTGCTCGGCGGCCTGCTGGACGATCTTCGCTATGTCGCCGGCGCCTTCGACGATCACGCGACCTACGACGCCCTCGCGGCGGCGCTGGCGGAACTCGACGCAGCCGACGGCGAGTCGATGTCGCGCGCGTTCTATCTCTCGACGGCGCCGGAGTTCTTCTCGGTGATCGTCGGGGCGCTCGGGGCTGCGGGACTCGCGCGCTCAGACGACGCCGATGTGCGCGTGATCATCGAGAAGCCTTTCGGGACCTCGTTGGCGCAGGCGCGCGCGCTGAACGCCGAGGTGCTGTCCGTGTTCGACGAGAGCCAGGTCTTCCGCATCGATCACTACCTGGGCAAGGAGACCGTGCAGAACATGCTCGCGTTCCGTTTCGCCAACGGCATGTTCGAACCGCTGTGGAACCGCAACTACATCGCGCACGTGCAGATCACGGCCGCCGAGGACATCGGCATCGGCAGCCGCGCTGGCTACTACGACCACGCCGGTGCGCTGCGCGATCTGGTTGAGAACCACATGATGCAGCTGCTGACGCTGCTGTGCATGGAACCGCCCGTGACCTTCGCCGCCAACGACGTGCGCGACGAGAAGGTCAAGGTCCTGCACGCGATTCGCACACCGCAGCCAGACGAGCTTGCCGCGATGAGCGTGCGCGCGCAGTACGGCCCCGGGGTCAGCGCCGGCGAGCAGGTCAAGGGCTACCTCGAGGAGGACGGCGTGCCGGCCGACTCCCACACCGAGACCTACGCCGCGCTGCGCCTGGAGGTCGACAACTGGCGCTGGGCGGGCGTGCCGTTCTATCTGCGCACCGGCAAGCGGCTCGCGCGCAAGGTCACCGAGATCGCCGTCACGCTGCGCCCGGTGCCCCATCTTGCTTTTGAGCAGGACGGGTCGCTCGGTGTCCGGCCCAACCAGCTCGTGATGACGATCCAGCCCAACGAGGGGGTCTCGCTGTCGCTCGGCGCGAAGATCCCCGGCACGCGCATGCGGATCCGTCCCGTGAACATGGAGTTCCTCTACGGGACCGCGTTCCTGTCGCAGTCCCCGGAGGCCTACGAGCGCCTGATCCTCGACGCGATGCGCGGCGAGGCGACGCTGTTCACGCGCAACGACGAAGTCGAAGCACAGTGGCGGATCTGCGACCCGATCGTCTCGGCCTGGTCGGCACACGGCGGCAGGCTGCCGCAGTACGCCTCGGGCACGCAGGGTCCCCCGGAAGCCGACGAGTTGCTCCTCGAAGGCCACCAGTGGAGGGCCATCTGAGTGGCTGCGACCGCGCCCCCCACAACTGGCTGGGCCGGCGCAGGAGGCTGAGCGGCCTCGATGGCGGCCGTCAACGACACGGTATGGGCGGGTGAGAACACCACGCCGGCGGCGATCGAGGCCGCGCTGCGCGAGCTGCTGATCGAGCGCCACAACGAGAGCGACGGCTACGTGCCCGCGCGCGTGCTGAACCTGATCTGCATCGTCGAGCGCCAGTGGAGCGGCGAGATCGCCAACCGCCTGCGGCGCGTGGGGCGCTACCACCCGTCGCGCACGATCGTTTGCGCCGTCAGCGACGGCCGGCGGACGATCGATGCCGTCGCGACCATCGCGGCGGACTCAACACCTCTCGAGGGCCAGCAGGTGCTGACGCACGAGACCGTGATCCTCGACCTGGGTCCCGGCCACCTCGAGCACCTCGACACGATCGTCGACCCCCTGGTCATCACCGACCTCACGACGGTGGTGTGGGCTCCGCACGGGCACTGGCGGGCCGTCGAGGCTCTGCACGGGCTCTCGCAATGCGTGCTGCTCGACTCTGTGGAGGACCCCGACGTGGCTGGCGCGCTGCGACGCGCTCAGGGCCTGCTCGCGCAGCGCTACGTCGTCGACCTCGCGTGGTTGCGCTCCACTCCCTGGCGCGAGCGGATCGCCGCGCTGTTCGACCAGCCGTCGCGACGGTCCCAGCTGGCCGAGATCGACGCGATCCAGATCCGCAACGTCGCCGAGTCCGGAGCCTCGGCGCTGCTGCTGTGCGGGTGGCTGACCTCGCGCCTGGGCTGGGAGCGAGGCCAGCTCACGCGCGACGGACACGGCCGGGCGACCGGGGCAATGGGCGAGGTCGCAGTGAC
Organism: uncultured Solirubrobacterales bacterium; assembly: GCA_963788385.1. Lineage (GTDB taxonomy): Bacteria > Actinomycetota > Thermoleophilia > Solirubrobacterales > Solirubrobacteraceae > Palsa-513. The sequence continues at coordinate 83,741 of CAWBGR010000003.1, read as the reverse complement.
ACTCGAGTCCGTCGTGCAGGACGTGCCGGGTCTCGGCGGGATCACGATCGGCTTCCGCGATGGCAGCAAGCTCTCGCTCGACCGCGGACCGGGCGGCCTGACGAGCACCCGGCGAGATGCCCGCGGTGGCGAGCGACGCTGGCGACTGCTTGGCGCCTCGCGCGGCGAGGGCGGGATCCTCGGCGAGGGAATCCGGCAGTCGCTGCTGCGTGACCCGACCTATCGCGACGCGCTCGACGCGGCCGCCGGGATGCTCACTTGAACTCGCCAACGGTGATCCGGGCTGCCGACGGCGAGGCCGTCGCTGCGCGCGCCGCGCGGCTGATCGCCGAGCTGCTCGAGGCGACGCTGACCGCGCGAGGCCAGGCGCACCTGGCGCTGGCCGGCGGCACCACTCCGGCCGGCGCCTACGCTCAGCTGCATCTGCGCGATTGGAGCACGGTCGAGCTGTGGTTCGGGGATGAGCGCTGCGTCGGACCGGCGGATCCCGACTCGAACTACAGGATGGTGTCCGAGACCCTGCTGGGGCACGCCGCCGGTGCCCTCGTGCACCGGATCGAGGGCGAGCTGGGTGCCGAGCGCGCCGCCTCCGCCTACGACCTGCTGCTGCGGGAGCGCGTGGCGGCCGACGGAGGCTCACTGCCGGTGCTCGACGTGCTGCTGCTCGGCATCGGCGAGGACGGGCACACCGCCTCGCTGTTCCCGCACAACCCGGCGCTCGCCGTGCGGGGAGCAGCCTGCGTGGCGGTTCACCAAGCGCCCAAGCCGCCGCCCGACCGGGTGTCGCTGAGCCTCGAGGTGCTCCGCCTCGCGCGCGCCACGATTCTGCTCGCCAGTGGATCGGGCAAAGCCGACGCCCTGGCGAGGGCGCTCGCACAACCGGACCCCGCTGTCCCGGCGAGCCTGTTGGACCGCGAACACCTGACGGTGATCGCCGACAGCGCAGCCCTCGGCGACCAGGCGACGCCGCCGCGCCGGTGAGCGGGCAACTGGTCATCGTCCGCCACGCCGACACCGACTGGACGGTGAGCGGCCGCCACACGGGCCTCACGGACGTGCCGCTCAACGGCGCCGGACGTGCAAAGGCGCTCACGCTGCGCGAGCCGCTCGCCCGCTGGGCATTCTCCGCGGTCTGGAGCAGCCCGCTGTCGCGCGCGACCGAGACGGCGGCGCTCGCCGGCTTCACGCCGGCGAAGCGCGACGAGCTCCACGAGTGGAACTACGGCGACTACGAGGGACTCACCACGGCACAGATCCGCGAGCGACGCCCCGGTTGGGAGTTGTGGCGGGACGGCTGCCCCGGCGGCGAGACGGCGGCCGAGGTGGCCGGCCGCGCCGACGCGGTGCTCGCGGCGCTGCCGCCGGCCGGCGACGTGCTCGTCTTCTCACATGGCCACATGCTCCGCGTGCTGACGGCCCGCTGGCTCGGCCTGCAGGCGGCCGACGGCGCCCTCTTCCCGCTCGCGCCGGGCGGCATCGGCGTGCTCGACCACGATCAGGGCCGTCGTGCGCTTCGCGCCTGGATGTAACGCTGCGGTCGCTGGCTAGACTCTTCGAAGCGCATGGCCGTCCTCGAAAACTCCCGCCTCGAAGAGGCCCGGACCCAGACCCTTGCGCTGGTCGAAGACGTCAGCGACGCCGACCTCGAGCGTGTTCACTCGCCACTGATGAGCCCGCTCGTCTGGGACCTCGGTCACATCGCCAGCTTCGAGGATCTCTGGCTGTGCCACAGACTCGGCGGCCTACCCTTGCTGCGGGCCGATCTGCTCGAGGTCTACGACGCCTTCGAGACGCCGCGCGCGAAGCGCGGCGCGTTGCCCTACCTGCGCCGGGGGGCGGCGCTCGAGTACCTCGAGGCGGTCCGCGATCGGGTGGGTGCCCTGAACCTGGATGACGAGGAGCCCCTCGCCGAGATGGTCGTGCGCCACGAGCGCCAGCACACCGAGACGATGCTGCAGACGCTCGCGCTGGCAGCGCTGCCCGACTGGCGACCCGGTGCGCCGACCGCGAGCCGGTCTGACGCGCCGGCGCCCGCCAGCGGCCTCGAACTGATCCCGGTGGCCGCTGCGAGCTTCCCGCTCGGCGCCGGGGGCGATCGCTTCGCGTATGACAACGAGCTTCCTCAACATCAGGTTGAGGTTGAACCCTTTGCGATCGGCAGGGTGGCGGTCACGAATCGCGACTGGCTCGCGTTCATCTCGGACGGCGGTTACGAGCGGCCCGAGTGGTGGACGCCGCAGGGCTGGCAGTGGCGCCAGAGCGAGGACGTGCAGCGCCCGCTGCACTGGCTCGACGACGGGCGCGAGCAGCGCCTCGGCGGCGCCGGCGAGCTCATCCTCGATCGTCCCGTGGTGCATGTGTCCTGCCACGAGGCGGACGCGTTCGTCGCCGCGCGCGGTCTGCGCCTGCCAAGCGAGGTCGAATGGGAGCTCGCCGCGAGCTTCGATCACTCGACCGCCTTCAAGCGCGCCTGGCCGTGGGGCGAGGAGCCCCCCGGCCCCCACGACGCCAACCTCATCGAGTCCGGGAACTTCGCCCCGCTGGACACCGGCGCGCTGGCCGCCGGCGCCTCGCCGTGCGGCGCGCTTGGAATGATCGGCGACGTGTGGGAGTGGACGGCCAGCGAGTTCGCCGCCTACCCGGGCTTTCGCGCCCACCCCTATCGCGAGTATTCCGAGGTCTTCTTCGACGGTTCCTACCGGGTGCTGCGCGGGGGCTCCTTCGCGACCTCGGCGCTGGTGGCGACTCCGACCTTCCGCAACTGGGATCTCCCCGCCCGCCGCCAGATCTTCGCGGGCCTGCGCGTGGCGGCCGACGCATGAGCACCAGCGCGACTCGCCGCGCCGGACGGGTCACCGTCGAAGACGCGCTCGGCGGCTACGGCGGCCGCACGCTCGCCGACGACGCCCGCCACGGACTCACCCAAACGCTCAAGCAACTGCCGCCCAAGCACCTCTACGACACGCGCGGCGCAGCGCTGTTTGACCGCATCTGCGAGCTGCCCGAGTACTACCCGACGCGAACCGAGCGGGCGATCCTTGAGCGAACCGCCGCGGAGCTGATCGCGACGACCGGCGCCGGTGAGCTTGTCGAGCTGGGGTCGGGCAGCGCCGCCAAAACACGCCTGCTGCTCGACGCGATGGCAACCGCGGGCACCCTCCAGCGCTTCGTCGCCGTCGACGTCACCGAGCAGGTCGTGCGCGTCGGCGCCGCCGAGCTGACCCGCGAGTACCCGGGGATGCATGTCCACGGGCTGATCGGCGACTTCGAGCGCCACCTCGACCGCTTGCCGGCGCCCAGCGCGCCGCGACTCGTCGCGTTCCTCGGCGGCACGATCGGCAACTTCGACGCCGCCGGGCGCCGGCGCTTCCTGCGCAGCATCGCTGGACTTCTGGGCGACGATGACCATCTGCTGCTCGGAACCGACCTGGTCAAGGACCGCGCGACACTCGAGGCCGCCTACGACGATGCGGACGGCGTCACCGCCGAGTTCAACCGCAACGTCCTGCACGTGCTCAACCGTGAGCTGGGGGCGAACTTCGACCCTTCGGCCTTTCACCACGTCGCGAGGTTCGACGCCGAGCACGAGTGGATCGAGATGCGGCTGCGCGCGAGCGAGGCCCAGGAGGTTGCGCTGCCGGCGATCGGGCTGACGGTCCGCTTCGCGGCGGGCGAGGAGATGCGCACGGAGATCAGCGCGAAATTCACGCGCGAGCGCGTCGCGGCCGAGCTCGCCGCCGCAGGTCTGCGGCTGTCGGCCTGGCACACCGATGCGAGCGAGTGGTTCGCGCTGTCGCTGGCGCGCCGCGCGCCGCGCTGAGGACCATCGCGGCGCGGGGCCGCGGCGGCGGACCTCTAGATCCGCTCCACGAGCATCGCCTGCCCCATTCCGCCCGCCGCGCACATTGCCTCGATCCCGAGCCGGCCACCGGTCGTCTCGAGGCCGTTCAGCAGGGTCGTCATGATCCGCGCGCCTGTCATGCCGAAGGGATGGCCGAGGGCGATCGCGCCCCCGAACGGGTTCAGCTGGCGTTCAGTTATGCCGAGCTCGCGCATGCAGGGCACGACCTGCGCAGCGAACGCCTCGTTGATTTCGACGATGTCGATCTCCTCGATCGAGCGGCCGGCGCGCTCGAGCAGGCCGCGGACCGCCGGGATCGGCCCGACGCCCATGTATTCGGGCTCCACCGCCGCGACGCTCGAGGCGAGGATCCGCGCCCGCGGCGTCAATCCAAGCTTCTCCGCGCGGGCCGCGCTCATCACGAGCACCGCGGCCGCGCCATCATTGAGCGGACACGCGTTGCCCGCGGTCACGGTCCCGTCCGGCTTGAAAGCGGGTGCCAGAGCGGCGAGCACCTCCATCGTCGTTGCCGGCCGCGGTCCGTCGTCGGCCGAGACGACGCTGTCGGCGACTTCGCGCATGCCGCCGTCGCCGTCATCCTCAAGATGGGCCGCCACGGTCACGTTCACAATCTCGCGCTCGAAGTGACCGGACTCCATCGCGGCTACGGCTCGCGCCTGCGAGCGCACCGCCCAGCGGTCCTGCTCCTCGCGCGAGATGCCGTAGCGCTCTGCCACGTTCTCCGCCGTCAGGCCCATCGGGATGTAGACGTCGCAGATTGAGCCGGCGGACCCGTCGAGCCGTGGGTTCAGGTTCGAGTAGTCGGGTGCGGCACCGAACCCTGCGCGCGACACCGACTCGACGCCCGCGGCGACGTACTGGTCTCCCTCCCCGGCCACGATCGCATGGAACGCCATCCGCAGCGTCTGCAGCGAGGATGCGCAGAAGCGGTTCACGGTGCAGCCGGGAACGCGCTCGTCCATGCCGGCCAGCAGCAGCGCGTTGCGGCCGACGTTGTAGCCCTGCTCGCCGGTCCCCGACGCGGCGCCCATCATCACGTCGTCGGTCGCGCCGAAGTCGACCTGCGGGTTGCGTTCGATCAGCGCGCGCAGCGCGACCGCCGCGAGGTCGTCCGCGCGCACCGCGCGCAAGGAGCCCTTCAGCGCGCGCCCGATCGGGGTGCGAACCGCATCGACGATCACCGCCTCACCCATCAGCGCCGTCCCGCCGCTCGGACCGTCGCGCGCCGGCACGGCCCCGCCCGCGGGCCCACGGGCGCCAGAAGCACAGCGCGTCGTGCACGGTCACAGGCCCAACTCGCCGACGCCCATCTCGTCGAAGCCGACGTGGTGGGCCAGTTCGTGACGAACGACGCGCACGACCTGCTCGTGCAGCAGATCGGGGTCGGCGCCGAAATCGCGCCGCAGCGTGTCGCGGAAGATCACGATGCGATCGCCGTCAGCGTGTCGATGGGCGCCGCCGCCCTGGTAGAGGCCGTAGGCACCCGCCCGCCTGCCGCCATCGGAGATCACGACGGCGACGTGGGCGAGCGCGTTCTGGAGGAGGTCCGGCAGCTCGTCGAGCGCATCACGCACCAGCTCCTCGAAGTCGTCGTCGCTGAGGGGATCGAGCTCGAGGAACTCCGACTCGCCGGGCTCGACCGCCAGGTTCTCTCTGGCAAGCCGCTCGGAGCGGCGCACGACCAGCTCGAATTCCGCCTCGTTTTCCTGCCAGCCGGCCAGCCAGCCTGTCACCAGCGCCACGACGGCCGACAGTGCGACGACGCCGATCGTGATCACCGCGACCAGCTCGATCGCGCGAACGAACGGGGAGCCGTTGGTCGGCGCGAGCAGGAACACAACCGCCACGCCGACGGCGAGCGCCACGCCGGCGGCTCGCAGGACCAGCTTCAGCGGCGGTTCGGACATCGCAGCGATCCTCACTACAGCGATCGCGTATCGCGGAACTCGACCAGCCCGCAAGGCAGAGCCGAGGTTTCGACGACCGTCTCCACAGGGTTATCCTACCCGCCGCTCCGAGCCGCCCGGACCGCTTTGGTCGCGTATGCTCAGCGGCCGTGGCGAACGCCTTCGAGAATCCCGAGATCGAGATCACGGCCCCGCGCGCCGCCGAGCTGATGGCCGCCGGCGCGACCGTGATCGACGTGCGCGAAAGCTACGAGCGCGAAGCCGGCTACATCGCGGGAACGCGCCACATCGAGCTCGAGCGGCTCGCCTCTAACGCCGATCAGATCGACCGCGACCGCCCGGTGGTCTTCCACTGCCGGCTGGGCATGCGCTCGGCGATGGCGGCCAGCGCCTTTCGCGCGGCCGGCTACGACGCCTACACGCTGACCGGCGGCATCCAGGCGTGGGTCGACGCCGGCCTGCCGATCGAACCCGACGGCGGCTACGTCGCCGACCACTGATCAGCTGCGGCGCTGAAGTCCCTGAACCGCCGCTGCGGCGCCAACGATCCGGCACACCTCCGACGGCTCGTCAACCAACTGCAGCAGCGCGAGATCCTCGGGCAGGACGTTCCCATGGGCGAGCACCGATGCCCTGATCCAATCGAGCAGGCCACGCCAGTAGTCGCTGCCGTAGAGGATCACCGGGAAATGGCTGATCTTGCGGGTCTGGATCAGCGTGAGCGCCTCGAACAGCTCGTCCAGCGTGCCCAGCCCGCCGGGCAGGACGACGAACGCGCTCGCGTAGCGGACGAACATCAGCTTGCGCACGAAGAAGTAGTGGAACTCCAGCCCGAGATCGACGAAGCGGTTGGGCACCTGCTCGTGCGGGAGCTCGATGTTCAGCCCAATCGAGCGGCCGCCGCCCTCCTGTGCCCCCCGGTTCGCGGCCTCCATGCTGCCGCCGCCGCCACCGGTGATGATCGCGAAGCCCGCCGACGCGAGACCGTTGGCCAGCACGCGCGCCCGCTCGTAGGCCGGGTCCTCGCTCCGGGTTCGCGCCGAGCCGAATACCGACACCGCCGGGCCGATGTCGCCGAGCGCCTCGAATCCGTATGCGAGCTCAGCACCGATCAGCGCGATCCGCTCGCTGTCGGAGCGCAGCGCGACGACCGTCTCTCGCTCGGCCGCGAACAGCTCCTCATCGGTGCTGGTCGGCTGGCGCGGTTGGGCCCCCACGTTCAGAACAGCAGCGCTTGCATGAAGTTCGTCTCCTGAGCGCCGAGGTTCGTGTTCGCCGGGTTTATGTGCAGGAAACCGAGGATCTCCGCCGAGTAGGGCATCCAGGCGAGATAGATGTAAACGCCGAACACGACCGCGGCGATCCGCAGGCCGCGCGAGCGCGAGAGCGCCGCGAACGGAAGCAGCCAGAGGATGTACCACGGCAGGGTCCAGCCGAGCGTCAGCAGCAGCGCCAGACTCACGACACCGCACGCCGTCAGCCAGCGCCTGGTCCGCCAGACCCAGATCGAGGAGGCGACGATCACGCCGACGAGCGCCAGGGTCAGCGCGGCGCGCATCTGCGAGGTGTATCCGCCGAAGCCGAGCGCCAGGCCGAGCAGGTTTGGAAGCCCGTCCGGCACCACGAGGTGGTCCTGTTGACCCACGTCCGGCAGGTTCACGCCGAAGGCGAAGATCGTCATCGCAACAGCCGCCGCGAGGCCGATCAGGACGCCGAGCACCACGCGGATCCGCCGAGCCGCGCCGGCGATGACGACCGGGACCAGGACGGCGGCCGAGGCCTTGATCGACACGGCCGCGACGAGCGTGGCGCCGGCGCCGATCTCCATCCACGCCGCCGGCTCGCCCCGCACGAGCGGTCTCGGCATCCCGTCGATCCAGGCCCAGGCGCCTCTGAGTCCCCCGCCCCAACCGCCAGGCCCGTCCGGCGCCGGACGGGCGCGCTTGCCCACGCGCAGCGAGTCGGCCCGCAGGAGCAACCAGAAACCGAGCACGAGCAGGAAGGTCATCAGGAAGTCGTTGTGGTCGCCGCCGAGCCCCCACACGAGCACGATCGGGTTGATGCCGACGATCAGCGCGGCCGCCAGCGCATTGCGCCCGAGCAGCTGGGCGCAGCGATACACAAGCAACACGGTCCCGAGGCTCGCCAGCATCAGCGTCACCTTCATCGCCCAGAAGGAGCCGGCAACGCCGAGCGGCACCAGCGCCATCGTGAAGACCGTGAACAGCGGCCCGTAGGGGCTCAGCAGGCCGTGCCAGTTGCTGAGCAGGAAGGTCGGGTCGGCGTGCGGCTCGAGCGCGGGAATCGTCACGTAGGGGTTCAGGTGGTAGACCGCCTCCATGCGCCCGTAGTTGAGGTAGTTGAAGACGTCGCTGAGCGTGAGCGGGGGCGAGAGCAGAAAGATCAGATGCAGCACGACGATCGCCCCCAGGACCCACCGCGCGCGCAGCCGCGGTGCCGCGTAGACGGCGATCAGGTACGCAACCAGCATCGTGGCGATCAGGACGGTGAACAGCACCCGCTCGTCGCGCGCGGTGGGACTGAACCAGTTCGTCAGGAACCCGGTGGGACCCGCGATCCACATCGGGTAGCTGCTGTGTTCGGCCACCGGCACGAGAATCCCGGGATGCGAAGCGGCGAGCGACACCAGCAGCAGGCTGGCGAGAATCATCACCGCGAGCGCGACCGCCGAAGCGGTCCCCGCGAGCGTCAGACGCGCGAGGCCCCGAGCCCGCGGACGGTGCGCCCTGGTGCGACGGTCCCCGGCGCGACCCGACGCTGCGCCGGCCGGCGCTACGGGCTCGGCCGCCGGCGCCGGAGCGGCGACGGCGAAGCGTCCGGTGCGGTGTGTCGCGTCGATCGACATCAGGGTGGAGCGCGATCCGCCGCTGTGCGGCGGATCGTTCGCAGAATATCGGGCGCCGCGTCGCCGGCCGCCGGCGTCGCCTGCGAGCCCGCGCTCCTCGGCTCCACAACCAGCGGAGCCCGCCATGTGGGCGGGCTCCGGGCGCTTCAGGAAACTATGAGTCGCTCAGTCGCTCTAACTACAGGGGGACGACGTTGACCGCCTTCGGTCCCTTGTCGCCGGCCTCGGCGTCAAAGGACACCTTGGCCCCCTCCTGCAGCGAGCGATATCCCTCGCCGACGATCCCGGTGTGATGGACGAAGAGATCCTTGTCGCCGTCATCGGGCGTGATGAAACCGAATCCCTTGTCGTCGCTGAACCACTTGACGGTGCCCGTAGGCATTGCGTTCCTCCACTGTCGGTGTATGTGCTTGCTGCGACGCGGAGGACGCTTGAAAAGCTTCGACCTGCGAGCGCTCGCACTGCCTTCGCCGGCACTCACCGGCGTCTTTCCCGCGTGACGGTAGCACGTCACAGCGCGGGCGCAAGCAATTCCGTTGTCACCTTTGCGCGACCCGCTACGCTCCAGCAATGAGCGAGAAGGTGCACAAGACCGACGAGGAGTGGCGCGCGGAACTTGGACCCGAGCGCTACGAAGTGCTCCGCCGCAAGGCAACCGAGCGTCCGTTCACCGGGGAGCTCAACGCGAACAAGGCTTCCGGCTCCTATCGCTGCGCCGGTTGCGGGACGGAGTTGTTCCGCTCTGAGGCAAAATTTGACTCCGGCACCGGCTGGCCGAGCTTCTGGCAGCCCAGCGCAGCGGACGCCGTCCGCACCGAGGAGGATCGCAGCCTGTTCATGCGCCGCACCGAGGCGCTGTGCTCGACCTGCGAGGGGCACCTCGGCCACGTGTTCGACGATGGCCCCAACCCGACAGGGTTGCGCTACTGCATCAACTCCGCCGCGCTGAGCTTCGAACCTGACGAGTAGTGCCTGCGGCGCCGACCGACGACGCCCCGCGCTTCGTCAGCCTGATTTCTCCGGACTCCCCGCGCGCGACGGTCACCGCCGATGAGGCGCTGAAGGATTGGCGCGTGGACGGCGACCGCGATCTGCGCGTCGCGCTGAACATGATCGCGAGCGTTGACGGGCGGATCGCCGTGAACGGCCGCTCGGGCGCGCTCGGAGGACCCGCCGACCGGGCGCTCTTTCACGCGCTGCGCGCCCGCGCCGACGCGGTCATGGTGGCGGCCGGCACCATGCGCATCGAACGCTACGGGCCGATCATCCGCGACCCAGCGGTCCGCGAGCAACGCGTGCGCGACGGGCTCTCCGCACAGCCGCTCGCCGTCATCGTGTCCCGCCGCCTCGATCTGGACCCGACGCTGCCGCTGCTCGACGACCGCGAGTCGCGCATCGTGGTCGTGACGCCCGCGACCGGCGACCTCCCCGATTGCAGGGCGCGGGTCGACTACGTCCGCACCGCCAGCCTGCGAACCGCGCTCGCCGAGTTGCACGAGGGCTACGACACGCACCTGATCGTCTGCGAGGGCGGGCCCTCGCTGAACGCCTCGCTCGCAGCCGAGTCGCTGATCGATGAGCTGTTTCTCGCGATCTCGCCACAGCTGGTCGGCGATACGCCGGGCGGCGGCGCGCTGCTGAACGGCGACGCACCGGCGAAGCCGCTGGCGCTCGAGTTGCGCATGCTGCTCGCGCACGACAGCGAGCTCTACGCCCGCTACGTGTCGAAGGGCTGAGCGACCGGCGCAGCGCCGGTCTCGTGGGCACCGGCTTCGCCGATCTCGCGGTTGAGCACCTCAAGCAGCTCGGCCGCCAGTGCCCCCCCGTCGGCGGCGACGCGCGGCGTCGCGCTGACGGTCACGACCATCTCGCTGCCGTCGAGCTCCTCGAGCGTGACGCTCGGGTGGCGGCGGACCGCCACCGTCAGGGCCGACTCGATGCTGCGCTGCAGCTCGATCGGCGTGACCCCCGAGCGCAGCCGCACGGTGAGGCTGACGGCCTCCGGTTCGCGCAGCGGGCTGATTGACACGGCGAGCACGACGCTGTTGGGCACCAGCACCGGATCGTCGCCCGAGTTGACGGTCGTGTAGAGCAGGCCGAGCGACGACACGACCCCCTCGACCCTGCCGGCGAGCGGCCCGCCCTGCAGGCGAACGCGGTCGCCCACGCGAAACGGCCTCGCGCTCAGGAGCACGATGCCCGCGATCAGGTTGCCGAGCGTCTGCTGCGCGGCGAGGCCGAAGACGACCGCCGAGAACGAGGCGCCGATCGCGATCGCCGTCAACCCCACCCCGGCGATCGTGAGTGCGACGATGATCGCCGCGAGCATCGCCACGAGGCGGATCACGAAGCCGGCCGTGCCTGTGCTCGCCTCGTCCAGCCGCCGGAACAGGAAGGGCTCGAGGCCGCGCACGAAATCGCGCGCGAGCGCCCAGCCGACGATCACGAGCAGCAGGACCACGACGACCTGCACCGCGGCCGTGGCGGACCGGCAACTCGAGCCGTTCGCACCGTGCGCACACGACGCGGCCAGCCCGAACAGCTCCTCGCGGTAATCCCAAACAAGGATCACGCCGGCGAACAACGGCGCCAACACCAGCAGCTGAATCCGCGCGCGCCGCACGGCCTGCGGCGAGAGGCCGAGAGCGGCGCCGAATTCGCGCAGCCGGTCGCCCCGGCGCTCGGGCGTCGGCGGTGCCGCTGGCTGCTCGTCGCTCGGTTGTGACAAAGCCGTGAAGCCGCTGAGCGGAGCAGAACCGCCTGCTACCGTGCGGAAAACGACCATAGCAACGTATCGCTGGGCGGGCACCGAAGATCCGCCGCAAGAAAGAGAGGAAAGCCTCATGTCATATGTCGATCTGCACCTCCACCTGCTTCCCGGCGTGGACGACGGAGCAGCCGACGATGCCGCGGCGCTCGCGCACGCCCGCCGGCTCGCCGCAGAGGGCGTCCGCGACGTCACCGTCACCCCGCACGTCAACCGCCACTGGCCGCTCGAGATCGCGACGATCCCGGAGCGGGTCGCCAGACTCGCGCTGTTGCTCGCAGAGCACTCGATCGGCGTTCGCGTGCGTCCCGGCGGCGAACTGGACGCACGCTACGCGCGCGAGTGCAGCGACGCCGAGCTCGACCTGATCGCCCAGGGACCCGCCGGCAGCCGCTGGCTGCTGCTGGAGGCACCGTTCCGCGGTCTCGACGCGGCCTTCGCAGCCGATTACGACGCGCTTCGCTGCCGCGGCTTCGGCGCCGTGATCGCCCACCCCGAGCGCGCGGCGGGAGCCGCCACGCCCGCCGGTGCAGAGGCGCTGCGGCGCCTGCTCGCGACCGGGGCGCTCGCGCAGGTGAACGTGTGCTCGCTGCTCGGCAATAACGGGCTCCAAGTGCAGGAGTCGGCCGTCAGCATGCTGCGCGCCGGCCTCGCCTACGTGATCGCCTCCGACGGCCACCCCGGGACGCGCGATCACACGCTCGCGCTCGGCTTCGTGCTCGCCCAGCGGGCGGGCGCCTCGTCGGTCCAGGCGTGGCGGCTGACCCAGGCCAATCCGCGTTTCCTTCTGATGCACGGCATCCCGCAGGCGCCCTCGCCGGAGACCATCGCGGCTCTCGAGCTCGCACTCGACTGACCGCGGCCGGGGCTGCTGTGCGGCCGCGCGCGAACCCCAGGCGCTCCGCAGGCAGGCAGCCTACGCCCCGGGCTCAGTTGCTTCGAGCCCAGGGCGCCGGCTGAGAGAAGCCCTCGTGCGCGACCCGCGGGGTCAACCTGTTCGAGAGCTTGCTGCGAGCTGGTCAGACTCGCACGCGCATCACAGCAGCGCCGCCGCCGGGCGAGGTGAAGATCCTGATAGCGCGCCCGCGCGTTCACCGGCTGGTCACAGAAAGTCACGTTTTGCAGCCGAATCTTAGGTGCATGACAACGACACAGAACGAGCGGTCCGCTGGCGCGGGCACCCGCGTGGACCTCCACTGCCACTCGAGCGCCTCCGCCGTATCTCGCCTGGGCGTGCAGCGTGCGCTCGGGCTGCCCGAATGCGCAACCCCGCCGGCCGAGGTCTATGAGCTCGCGAAGCGGCGGGGAATGGACTTCGTGACGATCACCGACCACGACACCATCGACGGCGCGCTCGAGCTGGCCGAGTTCCCGGACGCCTTCATCTCCGAGGAGCTGACGGCGAACTTTCGCGGCGAGCCCCAGGCGGTGCACGTCCTCTGCTACGGGATCACGCCGGGCGACCACGAATGGCTCGCAGCCAACGCCGGCGACGTCGAGGAGTGCGCCGCCTACCTTGACGCCCGCGGCATCGTCAGCGCCCTCGCCCACCCGTTCTACTCCGTCGCGGCGCCGCTGGGCAGCCGCCACCGCCGCCGGCTCGCCGAGCTGTTCCCGATCTGGGAGACCCGCAACGGCTCGCGCGCCCGCGAGTTGAACATGCCCGCGGCCATCTACGTCGAGACCCAGGGCGGCATCGGGATCGCCGGCAGCGACGACCACGCCGGCATCGACATCGGCCGTACTTTCACAACGGCCCCGCCGGCCGCCTCCCCGGCCGAATTCCTGGCGCACCTGCGCGCCGGCCGCGTCGCCCCGGGCGGCGAGCAGGGCAGCGCCGAGAAGTGGGCCCATGCGGCGATGGCGTTGGCGGTGCGCGCGCTGGGCCGCGGCGGCGAGCAGGCGCGGCCGGATCCGGCGCGCGTCCTTGCGATCGCGGAGCGCGTGCTGCGCGAAGGAGACCGTCGCGAGGGGGCCGGCGGGGGCAATCTCGCGCCGTCCGACGCCCGCGCTCTGTTGCGAGCCTGGCTGCGATCGGTCGGCCTCGACGCCCTCTCGGAGGCCGACCTGGTCGCCTACATGCAGGATGACCGCTTCGCCCATGCCGACCTCCACCGGCGCGCCATCCGCGCTCACGAGCGCAGTCTGCGCGACGCGGTCGCGACCGTCATCGACGCCGCCGGGCGCGGCGAGTTCGCCGAGATCGGGGCCGCGCTGTTCACGGCCGCAATCCCGGCGATCCCCTACGCGCCGGCCGCTGCCTTCATCGCCCGCGAGCGCGCCAAGCTCGCCGTCCGCGACGGCGAGCTCCCGCGCATCGCGATAGTGGCGGACGGCATCGGCGCGATGCATGGCGTCACCCGCACGATCGAGGAGATCCGCGAGCGCGGCGTCGATGGCTTCACGATCGAGGTGATCGGCACCGACCGCAACGTCGACCGGCGCCTGGCAGCCGTGGCCGACGTCGAGATCCCGCACTACCCGGGGATGGACATCGGCGTGCCGAGTCTCCCGGCGGCCGTGGAGGCGATCGCCAACGGGCGCTACGACCTGATCCATGTCTGCTCACCCGGTCCGAGCGGCGTCGCCGCGTCACTGGTGGCGCGCGCGATGGAGGTCCCCCTGGTCGGCAGCTACCACACGGAACTCGCCGCCTACGCCGGCCTTCGCAGCGGCGACCGCCGGCTCGGGCTGAATGCAGCGCTGGTGGTCGCGGCGTTCTACTCCCAGTGCCGGCTCGTGCTTTCACCAAGCCGGGCCGCCGATGAGGCCCTCGCCGAGCTCGGGATCGGATCCGAGCGCGTTGTGCGCTGGGACCGCGGTGTGGACACCGGCCGCTTTGATCCCACCCTGCGCGACCGCCGCCGGCTCCCGGGCGAGCTGAGCGTGCTGTACGCCGGACGCATCAGCAAGGAGAAGAACATCGACCTGCTGGCGGATGCCTTCGAACTGGCCTACGCGCAGGATCCGCGGCTGCATCTCGTGTTCGCCGGCGGCGGTCCCGAGCAACCGCGCCTGGCGGAGCGCCTCGGCGAGCGCGCGAGCTTCCTGGGCTGGCAGGAGGGCGCATCGCTCGCCGCCACCTACGCGAGCGCCGACGCCTTCTGCTTCCCCAGTGAGACCGACACCTTCGGCCAGGTGGTGCTTGAAGCGCAGGCCTCAGCGATCCCCGTGCTCGCGGTGGACGCCGGCGGCCCGCGCGAGCTGATCGCCGACGGCGTCGACGGCCTGCTGCGTCCCGCGCGCGCAGACGCCCTGGCCGAGGGGCTGCTCCTGCTCGCCGGATCTGCCGCGCTGCGAAGCCGGCTCGGTCGGGCAGCACGGCGCAGCGTCGAGGGCCGCACCTGGGAGCGCTCGCTCGACCGCCTCGCCGCCGGCTATCGCGGCGCCCTTGACGGCGCCCGCAGCGAGGAGCGCGATGCGGCCTGAGCGAACCCTCGCTGTAGCGCTCCACGACATCGAGCCGGCGACGTTCGAACGCGCCGCACTGATTCGCGACTGGCTCGAGGACCTCGGCGTCGACCGGGTCACGCTGCTTGTGATTCCCGCAGCCGACATGCACCCGTTGTCTGACCGTCGACCTGAGGTTGCGACTTGGCTGCTCGAGCGCGCCGCGCGCGGCGATGCCATCGCCCAGCACGGCTTCCACCACCTCCAGGCCCGCCAGCCACGCTGGCCGCCCCATCCTCGCCGCGCGGCGGCCCGCGAGTCGCCCGAGTTTCTTGGCCTCGACTCGCGCCAGACCGTCCGCGCCCTCGACGCCGGCCGGCGGATCCTCAAGCTCGCCGGGATCGAGCCGCACGGCTTCATCGCGCCGGCTTACGCCTACACGCCCGCGCTGCGCGAGTCGCTGCGCACACGCTTCGCCTGGTGGGCCGGCGCCTGGGGCCTGCACCCGACGGGCACCGGCGCGCCCGCGCTGCTCTGCGCGCCGCCGTTGCATCTCACCGCCGCCGGCCCGCTGCGGCGCGCGCTTTCGCCGTCGCTGGTGCGTCTGGGAGGCCGCCTCGCCGGTCGCACCCTGCGCATCGACGTGCATCCGCTCGACCTCGCATCCGCCAGTCACATGCTGGCACTGGAGCACGTGATCCGCCGCGCCGGGCCCGGCCGAGCGTGCGTCACCTACGACGATCTGGCGGCCGCGGCTTAGCCAAAGGGCGCGCGAGCGCCCACCCTGCGGGCAATTTAGCGAGAGCCGTTGCACGCAATGACCTACACGCGTGATACAACCCGCCAGCATGCAACTCGATCGTGTCCGCCGGACGGCGCTCGTCGTCGTGGTTGTTGGTGCCGTGGGGGCGATCGCCTCCACCACCGCCGCCACGCCGCTGGCCGCCGACTCTGTCGCAGCGGCGAACGCGAACGGCTCAGCCGTAACCGGACCGTCGGGTGTAACCACGCCCGCCGGCGCCTCGGGAGCCACCGGGCCCAGCTCTCCGGCCGGCACAACCGCAGCCACCGGCACGACGGGAGCGACCGGCACGACCGGTGCCACCGGTGCGACCGGCACGAGCCCGGGCAGCGGCCCGACGGGTTCGACCGGATCGGTGGCTACCACCACGACGACGACGACGACACGACCACCGCCACGACGGGCGCGACCGCCGCGACGGGCGCGACGGGAGCGGGCACCCCGGGCAGCGAAACCACCGGGGCGAGCACGACCGGCGGCGGTTCGAAAACGGGCGGCGGCCACGGGTTCACGGCACCGGTGATCGCGGACTCCTCGCCGCAACCACAGAGCGGGGTCGGCGGCGCCGGGCGCTCCGGCAGCGGCGGCTCCACACCGGCTGGAGCGAGCGGTCCCACGGCTCCGTCGCCGGCGCTGTTCGCCGGCACCAACCCGCTTGCAGGAGTGCTGCCTGGATCGTGGGACGACCCGTTCATCGTCAACGGCCGCGCCGACGTGCCGCAGTTCTACGTCGAGAATTTCCACATCCCGCCGTTCCTGCTGGCCATCTACCAGGCGGCCGGCGCGGCGTACGCGATCCCGTGGCAGACGCTGGCGGCGATCAACGAGGTCGAGACCGATTACGGCACGGACCTCGACGTGTCCTCCGCCGGGGCGATCGGCTGGATGCAGTTCTTGCCGAGCACGTGGCGGCGCTACGGCGTCGACGCGAGCGGGTCAGGCCTGCGGGATCCCTACAACGCGGCGGATGCGATCTTCGCCGCCGCGCGCTATCTCGCGGCGGCCGGCGGCACGCACAACCTGCCCCGCGCGATCTTCGCCTACAACCACTCGCACGCCTACGTCGAGTCGGTGATGCTGCGCGCCGAACTGCTGAGCGGAGAGCCAAGCGCGCTGGTCGACTCCGTCAGCCAGCTGGCCGAGGGTGACTTTCCGATCCAGCTCGGCGACCGCGCCAGCTACGCTCCGGCGGCACGCTCGCACACCGCGGGTGCCGCGGCCGTCGCCGGCGCCGCACCGGCACCCGCCGCGGTCGGCGCCGCAACCGCGGGTGCCAAGTCGCCGGCCACGGACATCTTTGCCGCTTCCGGCGCCGCGGCCGTAGCGGTACAGGACGGCACGATCGTCGCGATCGGGCGCAATCGCCAACTTGGCCGCTACGTCGTTCTGCGCAGCGCCTTCGGCGACCGCTTCACCTACGGAAACCTAGCTTCGGTCTCGGCCTGGTACCCGACCCCCAAGGCGCCGCGGCGCAGCGCTGCACTGCTCTCGACGTCCGCTCCCGCCGCACTGGCACCCGGTCCGCGACCCACCGCCCCGGCAACCGCCGGCGCCCAGTCCTCCTCCACCGGGCCGTCTGCGGCGCTGTTCCGCCGCGAGCGCGCGGCCGCGGCGGCCGCGGCCGCGCAATCGACGCCCATCGTGGCAACCATAAACCTCCGGTCGAGGCCCACTGTTGCGACGCTCTTCACGCCCCTCGTGGTGCTTGAGCGCGCCGTCCGCCACGCAACGGTGGAGCGCTCGCGCCGAAGCCTGCTGGCGCGCTACTTCACCGGTGCATTCGGCCTGCGCGCCAGCCAGCTCGGCCTGGAGCGGCTTCGAGTCGGGTCACACGTGCTGGCCGGAACGATCCTCGGACGCCTTGCGCACACCTCGGGCACCCACCGCCCGCATCTGATCTTCAAGCTGCGTCCGGCCGGCACCGCCGAGACGGCGATAAACGCACGGCCGTTCCTCGACGCATGGTCGCAACTCGAGACGCTCGAGCTGCGTCGCGACAGCTTCGACACGCCCTTCTACGGTCCCAACCTGCACGCCACGAGCGTCGGTACCGTGCTGCTGGCCAGCCAGCTGGACATCGAGCGGATCGTGCTGCAGGACACCCGCGTCACGCTTCCGGCCTGCGAGCGCGCCGCGGTCGCCGCAGGGAGCGTGGACCGGCGCGTGCTGGCAGCGCTCGAGGTCCTCGTCCTCCACGGGCTCGACCCGACGGTCAGCGGCGCCTGGTGTGCCACCGGGTCGCACAGGCAGACGGTCGCGGCGATCCTGAAGACCCCCAACGCGATCGCGCTGAGCGCGCTCGACGGAAAATCGGCCGCCACCGCCGCCGGCTTCGCCGCCAAGGCGCTTGCCGGGCTCCGAGGCGTCGCGCGCGCGACGCTGCGCGAGCAGACGGTGCCCGGTCAGCTTGTGATCTCGTTCGCGCCCGCCAAGGCGCCCGAGGCGCTCGCCGCCGCGGCCTCCTACACCGCCGGCTTTGCCCTCTCCTCGACTCGCTGGTCGCAGCTCGACTCCCGCCTGGAGCAGATCCCCGAACCGCGCGTGCCGACCGCCACCTCAGCGGCCGCGCTGCCCGTCGCCTCAAGCCACGCCGCGGCACGTTCCGCCAAGGGCCACTGACGCAGGGCACGCCCGCCGGCCTGTGCCGGCGATGAGCGCTCAGCGCCGCCGCAAGCCGATGCCCTCGAGGATGTGGGCCACCGTTTCGCACGCGTCGACGGCCGCCTCGAGAGACTCGAAGATGTCTCGCCAGCGAATCACGACCATCGGATCGGTTCCGCCCGCGAACAGCGATGCGACGGCGTCGCGGCGCAGGCGGTCACCCTCGTTCTCGAGCCGGTGGATCTCCACCAGATGCGGGGCCAGCCCGTCACCGCTGCGCAGGCAGCCGAGTGCCTTCGCGACCTGATCGGACGCTCCGACCAGGACGTCGGCCAGTTCCACCGCCTGCTCCATCGTCGCCTCCACCGCGTAGAGGCCGAGCGTGTCGGCGACCTGCTCCGCGTGATCGACGATGTCGTCAAGGGCGGTGGCCAGCCGGTGGCCCTCGGCGGCGTCGAACGGCAGCTGCGAGCGTCGTGCGTCGGCGAGCCGGTGGATCACATCGTGGGTGATCCGGTCGCCCTCGTGCTCGCACTGACGCACGTCGCGCGCCAGCGCATCTCGCTCGGGATAATCGGAGATCAGCTCTCGCAGCAGCAGCGTGGTCGCGACCACGTTGCGTCCGGACTCTTCGATGAGCTCCAGCAAGCCTTCGTCCACTCTGCGCCGCAGCAAACCCATGATCAGCTAACACTACGCGTGGCGCGGAAGCGTCGCGGTTCCTTCACGACTTTTTCACCGCTCCATCACAGCATCTTCACCCGCCGCGCGCAACCGCGCGGGACTCTGATTCGTTGATGGACGACCGAGGCGATCACGCCGGGATGATCCGCATCGACGATCTCGAGATCACGCCAGGCGAGGGCCTGGTGCGCGCGGGCGGGCAGGTGCTCACGCTGTCCGTCCGTGAGCTTCAGCTGCTCGTGGCGATGGTCGAGCACGCCGGTGGCATAGTCGGCCGTGAGGAGCTCTGCCACATCGTGTGGGGGCGCGAGCTGCGCATGGGCGACCGCTCGGTGGACGTCTACGTGAGCAAGCTGCGCGCGAAGCTGGAGCAGGCAGTACCGGACCGCATCTACATCCACACGCATCCGAGCTTCGGCTACCGCTTCCAGCCGCAGCCAAAGCTGACGGGCGATCCCGGCGCCGCCGACGCTCACTCCGCCGACGCTCACGCCCCCGGGCCCGCAGACACCTGGTCGCTCGCCGACGCACGCCGGGTCGAATAATGCGATAACCCGGGTCGGCTCGATCCGGGCAACACGTGGAGGCAACCAGATGGCGTTCAGGACTCCGATCGGCAAGGCAGGC
The DNA here is from genome assembly GCA_963788385.1 of uncultured Solirubrobacterales bacterium. Taxonomy (GTDB): domain Bacteria; phylum Actinomycetota; class Thermoleophilia; order Solirubrobacterales; family Solirubrobacteraceae; genus Palsa-513. Next base: position 64,235 of record CAWBGR010000003.1, on the reverse strand, counting down.
GGGCGGACACGCTTCGAGGAGGAGTTGCGCGAGCTGGAGACGCACGCGCTCGGAGGCATTGACATCGTGCTCGATCAACTCGATCGCACGCTCGAAGCGCTGGCTCATCAGGACGTGGAGCTCGCCTCCTTCGTCATCGCCGACGACGACCGAGTGGACGGGCGCTACCTGGAGGTTCATCAGGGGATCCTGTCGCTGCTGGCGCGCCAGGCCCCGGTCGCGGGCGACCTGCGGCTCGTGGCGGCGCTACTGCACGTGATCATGCGCGTCGAGCGGATGGGCGACCAGTGCGTGAACATCTGCAAGCAGCTGCCGTTGTCCGGCCACGAGCCACCGACCCAGCCCGAGATCCTGGCGCTGCTGCTGCGGATGGGCGAAATCGCCCGATCCGAGGTCTCGCAGGCGAAGCGCTCCTTCGCCGACCGCGATGTCGGGCTGGCCGCGGACCTCGTACGCCAGGACCGCGAGGTCAATCAGATCCAGCGCGAGATCTTCCGGCGCTCGATCGAGACCGGCGAGGACATCGACACTCGCGAGTGGGCGATGCACATGACGCTCGTCGCGCGCTGCCTTGAGCGAATCGGCGACAACGCCGTCGATATCGGCGAGCAGACGACCTTTGTGGTCACCGGGCTCTTCCGCGAGTTTCCCGCCGATGCGCAGATCGGCGCGCCGTAGTGCGCCCGCACATCTGTGAACATCTCGTGACCACCGCCACGCCGCCGCCGCCCGCGGCATAGACTTCAGGCAGATGGTTCGCGTTTCCGCGGCGGACGAAATACTGCCGGCTGACCCGACCGGGCATGCCGGCGCCTCGTTGAGCATGCGCATCGCCGTGCTCGACCGCGACTCCGGCTTCCTCGCCGTGCTCGGGAAGCGCCTCGAGCGAGCCGGGTGGGAATACCGCGTGCTGGCATCCTCGGTCGCGCCGGAGACCATCGTGCCGATGCGCCTGGGCGCGATCGTGGTCGACTTGGCGGTGATCGGGCCGACGTGCTGGGAATGGCTCGAGCGGCTCTGTGCAGCGCTGCCGGAGCTCGGCGTCGTGGTCTGCACCGGCAGCTCGACCGTCGCCCAGCGCGTGCGGGGACTGCGGCTCGGGGCTGATGACTGGCTGACCAAGCCCTGCCATCCCGAGGAGCTGATCGCGCGTGTGGAATCGGTCGTCCGCCGCCGCCGGCGGCTCGAGGGCTCGACCGCCGTCGAGCCGATGCTCGCCGGCGAGGTGGAGATCCAGCGCGACCAGTTCCAGGCTTTCGTCGACGGCGTGAGCATCGACCTGACACGACGGGAGTTTGAGCTGATCGAGCTGCTTGCCGCCTCTGGTGGCCGCGTGCTCGAACGCGAGTTCATCTACCAGCGCTTGTGGGGCTATGCGATGGTCAGGGGCGACCGCTCTGTCGATGTGTTCGTGCGCAAGCTGCGACAGAAGCTCGAGCGCGTATCGCCGCAGTGGCGCTACATCCACACCCATTTCGGGATCGGCTACCGCTTCGCGGCCGAGCCGGCAGGACTGGCGGGCGCCGGCCCCGCCGCCGCAACGCTCGCGGCAGAGGTGCTCCTTTCAGAGCCCAGCCACGAGCTCGATCTCGCGCGGGCGTAGCAGCGCGATCAGCCGACCGCCCCGAATCGCCGCGATCCCCCCTTTCTTCATCTCGATCCGCGACGAGGTCAGGGCCGCGACGAGCCCGGAAAGGTCGGGCTCGTGCCCGACGAGCAGGAGCGAGCCGCCCGGCCCGATCGCAGCAATCAACTCTGCGGCATCGCGCTCGCCAAAGCCGCCTGAGAGCGGCTCGTACACGACGGGCGTCCCCCCAAACTCGCCGCACGCCAGCCGCGCGGTGTCGAGCGCGCGCACGCGTGGACTGGTGAAGACGTGCTCGAAGCTCACACCCAGACGGGCGAACGCACGACCGGCGGCTCGCGACTGATGCTCGCCGCGCGCCGTCAGATGGCGCTCGAAGTCCGAAACGGCGCCGTGGGGCTCAGCGTCGCCGTGCCGGAGCAGCCAGAGAGTCCCTGCCACAGCTGCGAGCCTATAGCCTGAACTGATGATCTGCGGCTGTATCGACATCGGCTCGAACACCACGCGGCTGCTGGTCGCCGAGCCCGCCGACGGGCGGCTGCGGGAGTTGATGCGCCAGCGCGCCTTCACCCGCATCGCCAAGGGGTTGCGTCGCGACGACACGATTGCGCCCAAGAAGATTGCAGAGGTCGTCGAGGTTGTCGCGACCCAGGTGCGACTCGCACGCGAGCTGGGCACCGAAACGATCCGAGCGGTGGCGACCGCCGCGATCCGCGAAGCGGCAAACCAGCTGGAGTTCACCACCGCGATCGCCGAGCACGCCGGCGTGGAGGTGGAGGTGCTCAGCGACGAGGAAGAGGCACGGCTGGCGTTCGTTGGCGCCACGAGCGCGCTGGACCATCCCCCTGACGGCGATATCGCGGTGATCGACGTGGGCGGCTCCTCGTCCGAGGTCGCAATCGGGACGATCTCCGACGGCGTGCGCGCGTCGAGCTCGTTCCGGATCGGCTCTGGCTTCCTCGCCGACGCCTACCTCCACGGCGACCCTCCCACGATCGAGCAGCTCGCGCAGGTGCGCGCCCATGTCGGCGGCGTGTTCGAGGGGTTCGCACTGCCGACGCCCGAGCTTGCGGTCGCGGTGGGCGGCTCCTCAACCTCGCTTCGGCGGCTCGTCGGCGGTGTGCTCGACCACGAGACGCTCGAGCGGGGGCTGCGGATTCTCGCGACCACGCCCAGCGACGAGGTCGCAAGAGCGTTTGAAATGGAGCCCGAGCGGGTGCGCCTGTTGCCCGGCGGCATGCTCGTGCTCGAGGAGATCTCCGACCGGCTCGAGCGCCCGTTGCTGGTCGGCCGCGGCGGGCTCCGCGAGGGTGTGATCCTCGAGATGCTGATCGCCGCTGGATGGACGCCATGAAGCTTTCAGCGCAGCAACCCTACGGCGAGGCTGCAGCGGCGGTCATCTCGGCGAGATCCGAGGCGGTCTTTGCCTGCCGCAGGAAGGACGTGCTCGATCTCGGCGAGATCGAGGGCGTGCACGCGATGCGCGTGGCGACGCGCCGGTTACGAGCCGCGCTGGAGGTCTTCGGTCCGTGTCTTGCCGGTAAGCACCGCGGGCGCGCCCTGGCGGAGGTCAAGACGCTCGCCGCAGCACTGGGTGAACGGCGCGACCGCGACGTGCAGCTCGAGCTGCTGACGCGGCTTGCGGCGGAATGTGGCGAAAGTGAGCGCCGGGCCCTCAGCCTGCTCGCGCGCGAGCTGCGCGGCGAACAGGACGAGGCCAACCGCGATCTGGCAAAGGCGCTCGTGCGCGCCAAGCGGACGGGGCTGCGCCGCCGCCTTGCGAGGCTGGCGAAATGAAGGCCCATCGCGTCGACGGGCTTGAGGCCTCGATGACACTCGCGGAGGCGGCGCGTCGGATCGTGGCGGTGCGCACGGCCGAGCTCTACGCGTTCGTACCGGAGGCACTCGGCGAGAACGCCTCAAGCGCGATGCACGACATGCGCATCGCCGCCAAGCGCCTGCGCTACCTGCTGGAGCTCGTCGGATTCTGCTTCGGCGACGTCGGCGAGGAGGCGCAGGCACGCGCACGCTCGCTTCAGGACGTCCTCGGCGAGGTCCACGACTGCGATGTGATGCTCGAGCGAATCGCGGCCAGCCGCCACCGCGAGCCGGATGGCTTCGACGCGCTCACGGCGCGCTTCGAGGCCCGGCGGGCTGACCAATCTCAACAATTTGCGGCGTTGTGGAACACGATCGAGGAATCCGGCCTGCGTGACCGTCTGCTTGCAACAACGTTCTCTTCACCGCAGCAGGCTCCGGTGAGCCGATGATCGGCGTGCGATGAGCGCGACCGACACGCCAGGACTTGCCGCGGATGGCCCGGAGCCGGCCAGGCGCGGGCGGGACGCGGCGGCACCCAGGCGCCGGGATCCGGCGAATTACTTCAACCGCGAGCTCTCGTGGCTTGACTTCAACCTCCGCGTGCTCGAGCTTGCCGAGGACACCTCGGTGCCACTGCTCGAGCGCACCAAGTTCGCCTCGATCTACACCTCGAATCTCGACGAGTTCTTCATGGTTCGAGTCGCCGGTCTGCACGACCAGATCGAAGCCGGTGTCGAGCGTCCGAGCATCGACGGCCGCACGCCGTCGCAGACGCTGTCGGCGCTGCACGAGCGGGTCCGCGAGCACGGCTCTCGCCTCGCCCGCTGCGTCTCGGAGCGCCTGCTCCCCGGCCTGGCAGAGCACGGCATCGTCGTCAGACGCGTCGCCGACCTCGTCGAGAGCGAGCGCGACGCCCTCGCCCGTCACTTTCGCCGCGTGATCTTCCCGGCGCTGACGCCGCTCGCCGTCGGCCCCGGCCAGCCGTTTCCCTACATCTCAAATCTCTCGCTGAGCCTCGGAGTCATCGCCCGCGACCCCGACAGCGGCCACACGACCTTTGCGCGTGTGAAGGTCCCGACCGAGGTCCTGCCCCGCTTCGTCGCGATCACCGACGACACGACCTTCGTGTTGCTCGAGGACGTCATCGCCCATCATCTCGACGCCCTCTTCCCGGGTATGGAGATCGCCGACTACGACTACTTCCGCGTCACGCGCGACGCGGACCTCGCGATCTCCGACGACGCGGACGATCTGCTGCTGGCGGTCGAGGAGGAGTTGCGCCGGCGCCGGCTCGGGGAGGTCGTGCGTGTGGAGGTGGGCTCGCGGATCGCGGCCCGGCTGCTCGGCGAGCTGACGACCGCGCTCGACGTCTCGCCACGCGACGTCTACCCGATTGACGGCATGCTCGATCTCACCGGTTTGCTGGAGCTGACCAAGCTCCCCGGCTACCCCGAATTGCGCGACACTCCCTACACGCCCGTGGCGCACCCGCGCGTGGTCACCGGAGAAGAGCGCCGCGCCGACGTGATGGGTGCGATGCGCAAGGGGGATCTGCTCGTCCATCATCCCTACGACTCCTTCTCCAGTTCGGTCGAGCGATTCGTCGAGCAGGCCGTGAACGACCCGCAGGTGCTGGCGATCAAGCAGACCGTGTATCGCACCAGCGACGACTCGACGATGGTCCCGGCCCTGATTCGCGCCGCCGAGCGCGGCAAGCAGGCGGTGTGTCTGGTCGAGCTGCAGGCGCGTTTTGACGAGCTCACCAACATCCACTGGGCGAAGGCGCTCGAACAGGCCGGCGTGCACGTCGTCTACGGGCACCCGGCGATGAAGACGCACGCGAAATGCGTGCTCGTCGTGCGCCGCGAGGGCGACGGAGTGCGCAACTACGTGCACATCGGCACCGGCAACTACCACTCGGCCACGGCACGGCTGTACACCGACTTCGGGCTCTTCACGACCGACGAGGCGATCGGCGCGGACGTCGCCGAGCTGTTCAACTACCTGACCGGCTTCGGGCGGCCCTCCGGCTACCGCAAGGTGCTCGTGGCGCCGAGCTATCTGCGAAAGGCGATCCTTGGCGAGATCGAGCAGGCCGTGGCCGCGCACTCGCCGGACTCCCCATCCAGGATCGCGATCAAGATCAACGCGCTCGTGGACCGCGCGTGCATCGATGCGCTCTACCTCGCATCGGGCGCAGGTGTGCGCGTCGACCTGAACGTGCGAGGCATCTGCTGCCTGCGACCCGGGCTCGGCGGGCTCTCGGAGAACATCCGTGTCGTCTCGGTCGTCGGGCGCCTGCTCGAGCACTCGCGCGTCTACTCGTTCAGCTACGGCGGCAAGCAGAAGGTCTACATCTCCTCGGCCGATCTGATGCCCCGCAACCTCGACAACCGGGTCGAGCTCGCGGTGCCGATAGAAGATGAGGCGCTGCGCGCGCAGGTCATGGAAACGGTCGAGCTGTGCCTCGCCGACAACCACAATGCCTGGGATCTCGGCTCAGACGGCGTCTGGGTTCGCCGCCACGCCGGCGCGGGCGAGCAGGTCATCAACGCCCAGGAGATCCTGATGCACCGCCACGCGGCGCACGCAGCCGAAGAGACCTAGTCCTGGGGCGCCCGCGCGCGCGTTCCGCCCGGGCCGCGGGGGGAACGCGCGCGGACGGCGGCTACTTCTTCTTGCTCGGCGGCGGTCCCGTCAACACGATCGTCGGCGGACGGTTGCCCAGCCTCGTGTCGTCCCCGTACTTGTCGGCCTTGCAACCCCACGGGCGACCGAGGTCGTAGGGGCCCGACAGGTACTGGGTGACGACGGCGCTCGCCGTTGGCGCCGACTTGGTGCCGCCGATCGTCGCCGTCGCGGTCGCGTCGGCGACCGACAGGATCGGGTCGAGCCGGGGCTCGGTGCAGAGGTTCTTGTCCGCGATCACGAACTGGCCGGTTATCACCTCAAACGCAGCCGAGGTCTGGCCCGTGCAGTTGATCTGCACGCCGGGAATGAAGGCGCTGCAGGAGAAGCTGTCGGTGGTCGATGGCACTCCGGCAAGTTTCACAAGCGGTGCCTGGTCGAAGTACTGGACCTGGTGGGGCTCGGTCTCGATCTCGTAACCGGTGATCGGGCCGTCACAGGAGAACTGGTACTCGACCTGCGTCCCGCTCACACCCGACTCCGCGACGCCCTTCTGGATGTGCCCGTTGCAGGTGTAGTTGTTCGGGTCGTCGCTCGCCTGCGTCGCCCCGGTCGTACCGGTCGCGCCGGCGGCGTGTGCGCTGCGGGCCTGCCCGAGCGACGTCCCGAGCGCGGCGATCGCGATCGTGACGGCGAAGACGCCGAGCACGGCAATGGGCCGGCGGCGGGCGGGATGAAATCTGAGCAACGTGTCCTCCTGTGGGTATGTCGATCGTTGGGCGAAGATGGCGGTCCGCTGACGCGGCGCATGCAGCCTAGCGTAATTAGTCTAAACCGGATCGTGTTAGTGAAGATCCTGCTAGGCTTGCGCTTCGCAGCCAGTCAAACCATCGAAACGGAGCTCCACCGCAGATGCGCAGACCCCGCCGTCGCCTCATCGTCGCAATCACAGTGACCACCGCGCTGGCCGTGGTGCCCGCGCTCGCCTATGCGGCGACCACGATCTCCATCTCGGGTGCCACCGCATCCTTCCCGCTGATCGAGCTGCTCACAACGAAGTACTCGCAGGCCCGCCACGGCGCGGTCAAGTTCAAGGTCTCCCAGGGCGGCGCGAGCGTCGGCATCTCGGACGCCGCAGCGGGACGGGTGAGCATCGGCGACTCCTCACGGGCACCGGCGGCGACGGACCCGACCGGTCTCGTCTTCTACCCGATCGCGAAGTACTTCGTCTGCGTCACCACCAACCCCGCCAACCCGATCTCGAACCTCACCGCCGCCCAGGTCGCACAGATCTTCACGGGCAAGGTGCGCAACTGGAGCCAGGTGTCAGGCGCGACCGCGACCGGCACGATCGACGTCTACAGCCGCACCTCGGTCGCTGGCGTCCTGACGACCTTCCAGAACACGCTGCTGGGCGGAAGCAAGGTGTCCTCGGTCGCCAACCAGGAGGCAAGCGAAGGCCTGATGCAGAACGCGGTCGAGCACGATCCCAACGCCATCGGCTTCAACTCCGACTACTTCGCGCTCGCGAAGGGGATCAACGCCGTCGGCTACAACGGCACGGCCTGCAGCACGGCCAACGTCGTTGCGGGGACCTATCCGGGCGTCTCGGACTTCTACGAGGTGACCAAGGGCCCGGCGCACGGAGCGGTGGAGGACTTCATCTACTGGATCCAGACCAACGCCGCCGCAAAGAAGATCATCGAGACCAACTGGATCCCGCTGGGCAAGCTCGAGCCGGCCGTCAGCGGCTGAGCGGCGCGCCGTGCTCGAACGGCTGCGACGACCGTGGGGTGACAACCGCGCCGAGCGCTCGCTCGGCGCGGTCGCGTGTCTGACCGCGATCGCGATCGTGCTGATGGTCGTGTTCGTGGCAGCGCGCGCGTGGCCGACCTTCTCGCACGAGGGCCTCTCGTGGCTCGGGTCGGGTGGAAACCTAGACGCGCAGGTCAACGCGATGGTCAACACCAGCGCCCACCCGCCGGCGTCGGCCTACTTCCTGCGTGCCTGGCCGCTGATCTACGGCACGTTGCTGACCGCTGGTTTTGCCGTCGTCTTCGGGCTTGCCATCTCGCTGCTGACCGCGATCTTCATCGTCGACTTCGCGCCTCGACGTGTACGGCAACTGATGACACCGGTGATCCGCCTGCTGGCGTCGATTCCCTCGGTCGTCTACGGGCTGATCGGGATCCTGGTGCTCGTACCGTTCGTTGGCAACCATCTCATCAGCGCCGGCGAGAAGGCCTCGGTGGCCAACGTGATCCAGCTCACCGGCGCCGGGCTCCTGGTTTCGGTTGTGATCCTCACAGTGATGATCACGCCGATCATGACCGCGCTGATCACCGACGCGCTCGGCTCGGTGCCGCGCGCCTGGCACGAGGGGGCCGTCGCGCTCGGCCTGAATCCGCTGCGGGCAACCATCACCGTGTCGCTGCGCGCGGTGCGCCCGGCGATCGTCGCCGCCGCCGCGCTGGCCACGGCGCGGGCGATCGGCGAGGCGATCGTGCTCGACATGGTCTCCGGCGGCAACGCCTTCGCGCCCAAGCCGCAGGACGGCCTGATCTTCCTGTTCGAGCCGCTGCGCACGCTGGCATCGGAGATCATCGACCAGTCCGAGAACATCAGCGAACCGGCGCTTCGTTCGAGCATCTACGCCTTCGCGCTGCTGCTGATGTTCTCCGGCTTCATGCTCTCGATCACCTCAAGGCTCGTGCGCCGCCCGCTGCGCAAGTACGAGATCAGCAACTGATGGCCGCCGGCGAGCCCCAGCCCGCGGCATTGCCGCTCGCGCCACCGCGCAGGGGCGGACGGCGTTCGTCGGTGCGCAGCTGGCGCCGCGGAGACCAGTTGATCTACGCGCTGGCCTGGATCGCGGGCCTCGGCCTGTGTGTCGTGGCGAGCGCGATCGTGGTCTTCCTCGCCGTCAAGGGCCTGCAGTACCTGGAACCGAAGCTGCTCGTGACCCGGCCGAGCGCGGCCGTCAACCAGGCCAACTCTGGCGGCTTCCTGGACCCGATGATCGGGACGCTGACGACGGCGGTACTGGGCACGCTGATCGCGACCCCGCTTGCCGTGATCACGGCGGTGTGGGTCGTCGAGTACGGCCGCCCGCGCTGGCTCGCCGGGATCGTCGAGACGAGCATCGAGATGATCGCGGGGACCCCCGATATCGTGATCGCGATCTTCGGGCTGGCCTTCTTCCAGCTGGGGATCTTCGCGCCGTTCTCGTTCCGCGCAAGCGGCGGCGGAGTGTACGGGCGCTCATTTCTCGCGGCCGGGATCATGATGTCGCTGATCGCGCTGCCGCTGACCTACACAGCGACCCGCAACGGGCTGCGCGCTATCCCACGCCATCGGCGCGAAGCTTCCTACGCGCTCGGCAAGACGCGGATCGCGACGATCCGCCGTGTGCTGCTGCCGAGCCTGCGCCCCGATATCGCGACCGGCGCAACGCTCGGCATGGGCCGGATCATCGGCAGCACCGCGATTGTCGTGCTGCTGCTCGGTGCGACGCTGCAGAACATCCCGGAGAACGGGGTGCCGCTGCTCGGCTTCCTGCGCGGCACGGGCTCGACGCTGCCGAGCTACATCTTCTTCAACTCGCCGGCCGGCGAGGGCAACGCGCCGCAGAAGGCCTACGCGGCGGCCTTCGTCCTGCTGATGATCGTGCTCGCCCTCAACTGGGCCGTCGGGCGAATCTCGCGGATCGGCGCGAGCGGATCTGTCAGCACCGGGCGGATGTCGTGATGAGCGCCGAGGAGACCGAGCGCCAGTCGCCCTGCACCCTTGCGCCGCAGGGCAAAGTAGGCGAGAATGTCACAATGTCGATCAACCAGCTGGTGTTTGACCCCCCGGCGTCCCACACGATGACCTCCCCCCCACTACGCGCGGTCGACACGCTCAGCGGACCGGAGCGTATGCGCCTGCAGGACATCAGTGTGTTCTACGACGGCGTCGCTGCGGTCAAGCAGGCGTCGCTCTCGATCCACAAGGGCGAGGTGCTCGCTCTGATCGGCCCGTCCGGCTGCGGCAAGACGACGCTGCTGCGGACGCTCAACAGGCTCACCGAGCTGACGCCGAACGCCAGTCACAGCGGCACGATCACACTCGACGGCGAGGACATCCACGAGCTCGAGGACACCAGGCTGCGGGCCCGGGTATCGATGGTGTTCCAGCAGCCCAACCCGTTCCCGATGTCGATCTTCGACAACGTGGCGTTCGCCCTGCGCGAGCAGTCGCGCCGGCGACCGCGCCGGCGCGAGCTCGAGCCGCTGGTCAAGCAGGCACTCCAGCGCGCCGGCCTCTACGAGGAGGTTGCGAACAATCTCGACCGCCCCGCGCTTCGGCTCTCGGGCGGCCAGCAGCAGCGGCTGTGCATCGCGCGGGCGATCGCCAACAACCCCGAGATCCTGCTGATGGACGAGCCGTGCTCGGCGCTCGACCCCCGCTCCACCGCCGTGATCGAGGATCTGATCCTCCAGCTCCGCAGCGACCTGGCGGTCGTCATCGTCACGCACAATCTGCAGCAGGCGCGCCGCATCGCGGACCGCGTCGCGTTCATGTACCTCGGCGATCTCGTCGAGCTCGGCGACGCCCGCGAGCTGTTCGAGGCGCCGCGCGAGCAGCGCACGCGCGAGTACATCGCCGGCGCCTTCGGATGAGGCGCGCGGCCGCGGCGCTCGCGGCGGCCGGGACGCTCGTGATCGGTGCGGCCGGCTGCGAGACGACGCAGGAGCTCAGCGCCAAGATCGGCCGCCGGCTGGGCCACCAGAGCGCGATTGCGACCACCACCAAGCTCGGCGCCGTGAACCGCGACGTGCGCGTGATCCAGACAGCACTCGTGGCGGGTGGTGGCGAGACGGCTGTCGCCGTCGAGCTGACCAACGCCGGATCACAGGCGCAGGCCGACTTTCCCGTGCTGATCAACGCACTCGACGCGAGCGGGCACTCCGTCTACAACAACGACACCAAGGGCCTCGAGCCGTCGCTTCAGCAGCTCGCGCTGCTGCCCGCGCACGCGACGGCCTGGTGGGTGGACAACGACCTGCTGGCCTCCGGCGGTGTGCCCAAGACCGTCACCGTAGCGGTCGGCGCCTCGACACAGAGCGCGCCGGCGGCGACGCCGGCGATCGCGACAAAGGACGTCAGTGCGAGCACCAGCTTCCCCGGGCCGCACGTCAACGTGACCGTCTCGAACCGCTCGGCCGTCGCGCAGAGCCAGCTACCGGTCTACGCCGTCGCGCTGAGCGGCGGCCGCGTGGTCGGAGCCGGCCGCGGAATCGTTGCGGCGCTGGCGGCCGGCGCCAGCGCCCAGGTCGAGATCCCGATCGTCGGCACGGTAAGCGGAAGTACGATTTCGCTGACGGTCCCGCCCACCGGCCTGAGCTGACCTCTACGCTTGGAGGGTGCCGCGCCGTGTGAGCCAGATCGCCACGCTCTGCTGCGTCCTCGCCACCCTCAGCGCCGGCGCGTACGCATTCGCGTCCGGTCGCCCCCCGGTCGCGGCCTTCCCGCAACTGACCGACTGGCCCGAGTTCGGTCTGAATCCCCAGCGCACGAACGCGACCGACGAGACGACCGGCATCACCGCGGCGAACGTCAGCCGCCTGCGCGTGCACACTGTCGCGCTCGGCGGAACCGCGGACAACTCGGCGATCTACGTGCGCGGGGCGAGCGTCAACGGGGCGGCACACGACGTCGCGATCGTCACCACCGACTACGGAGTCACGCTCGCAATCGACGCCGACAGCGGCGACATCCTCTGGCGCTTCGTGCCACAGGGATTCACCGCCTGGCGGGGCAGCGCGCAGATCACGACCGCCAGCCCGATCGTCGACTCCTCGCACACCTACGTCTACGCCACATCGCCCAACGGCCTGGTGCACAAGCTCTCGCTGGCCGCTGGACGGGAGCAGGCGGGGTGGCCGGTGCGGATCACCCCCGCGCCCCGAACCGAGAAGCTGACCGCCTCGCTCAACATTGCCGACGGTGAGCTGCTCGCGACCACCGGCGGCTACGACGGCGATGCGCCCCCCTACGTCGGCCACATCGTCGCGATCTCGCTCACGAGCGCTCGCATCGAGCACGTCTTCAACACGCTGTGCGCCAGCCGCGCCACGATCATCAAGCCGGCGACGTGCTCGGCGAGCGATTCGGCGATCCTCTCGCGCAGCGGCCCGGTGGTCGAACCCGGCGACAAGGGCGTGCTCATCGCGACCGGCAACGCGCCCTACAACGGCAGGACAGACTTCGGCGACAGCGTGATCGAGCTGACGCTGCCCGCCCTGGCGCTGCGCCAGGTCTATACGCCGACCGACCAGGCGAAACTCAACAGCGATGACCTCGACCTGGGCAGCGGGTCCCCGGCGCTACTGCCCGGCAACCTGGCGTGGATCGCCGGCAAGGATGGGCTCCAGCGCGTGCTCAACCTCGCCGCCCTGGACGGGCGCCCGCCAGGGAAGCCGGCGCGGACCGGCGGCGAGCGCCAGACGCTCCCCACTCCGGGCGCCCAGCAGGTGTTCACGGCGCCGGCGGTTTGGCACCACTTCCTGTTCGTGGCCGACGGCGGCGGCACGAGCGCCTACCGCGTGTCGGACCGGGGTCTGAGTCCGCTCTGGCAGAACTCCACGCCGGGGACCAGCCCCGTCGTGGCCGGGGGCCTGATGTACGTCTACAACCCCTCCGCCGGCGGCATCGATGTCTACCAGCCCGGGAGCGGACATTTGGTCACCACGCTCGCAGCACCACCAGGCCACTGGAACAGCCCGATCGTCGTCGACGGCCACGTGATCGAGCCGACCGGCGATGACAACAACCATCTGCTGAGCGGCTCGCTGGTGATCTACTCGACGCGCTAGACGCGCCCGTGCGCCGTGCTCCTGCGCGGCAGGGCGGCCGTGTGCGGGCTGGCTGCTCGCCTCAGGCGCTGACCTCGACCCCGTGCCAGAAGGCGAAGTGGTCCTTGATCTCCGCCGCTGCGTCCTTCGGCTGCGGGTAGTACCAGGCCGCGTCGGGGTTCCTCTCACCGTCGACGACAACCGTCTTGTAGGAGGCCTCCCCCTTCCAGGGGCAGACGCTGTGGGTCGAGGAGTCCTCGAAGAGGTCGGCGTTGATCGAGTCGGCGGGGAAGTAGTGATTTCCCTCCACGACGACTGTGTCCTCGCTCTGCGCCAGTACGGCGCCATTCCAAACTGCCTTCATCTTTCATCTCCCTTGCGGTGGCTGCTCATCATCCTCGCAGACCGCCGGCCCGGGCCCGCAGCTCTTCCGTGTACGGCGCGGACTCGCGCTCGAGCGCCCCGTCGGGCGCGACGCTGTAGACGCCCTGGTGTCGCAGCGGCGGGGAGTAGGCGTGGATCGTCAGTGCGGGCGGACCGCCACCGTGCCGGACGCGATGGATCGCCGACGCCGGCAGATGAAACGACGCACCGGCGTCGTAGCGCCGTGTCGGCGGCGCGCCGGAGAGTGCGAGGCGCTCCTCGAGCACGGAGCCCTCGATCACGACGATGGCGGCGGCGGAGATGTCGTGATCGTGAAAGCCGGTGTCGGAGTCGTCGGGCCAGCAGATCACCCAGGCGTTGACGTGGTCGTCGGACCACAGCGTCTCGTAGACCCGCGCGGAGCGCTCCTCACCGACCAGCTCACGCCAGCGCCCCGGCGAGTCGGCGAGCTCGCGCGCAAAGTCCACGAGCTCCTCCGAGCGCAGCACGCCGGACGGTGCGGCCAGCCCGCTCACGCCGGCGATCCTGTTCGCAGCCCGAGCCACTCGGCGTTCTGGCGCAGCTGCGCTTCACGGCCGCTGCGCACCGGTTCGACCACCGGACGGTCGGAGCCGTAGAGCAGCTGCTGCGTGCCGACCCGGCGCGCCATCGCCTCGATCGCCACCGGGCCAAAGGACGAGGTGTCATAGAAGCTGCAGGGGTCACGGATGTCCACCGCCGGCCCGCCGCGTGCGTCGAGGCGCTCGCTGAGCAGCGGCGCACCGCCCGCGAGCATCGCGAAGATGACGCGCAGGCCAGGATGTTCGCGGCGCGCGAGCGCCGTGAAGGCGAACCATGCGGCCTGCATCTGCGCCACATACCCGGTCAGTGCCGGCCACCAGAGCGGATCGCTGAGCGAGGACTCGGCCGGCGGGCGGCCGAGACCGGGGCCCGGGTGGATGAACAGCGGCGCGTCGAGCGATTCGAGCCGCGCGAACACGGGGCGAAGGAGGTCCACCCCTGGACCGAGCGCGCCGGCGGGCAGCGACACCCCGACGCAGTCGCGTTCGAGCACGGCATCCACATCGTCGGCCCGCAGCCCGTCGAGCGGAACCGGACCCCACGCCGCAAACGACGGGCCGAGCGCGCGTATTCCATCCAGGTGCGCATCGATCAGGGTCCGCGCTTGCTCGCGCGGCAGGGCCTCGATCCCGAGCGGGCTGGAGAGTGCGATCAGCGCGCAGTCGATGCCGTCGCGCTCGAAAAGCGCCACCCGTCGCTGCGGTCGCTCGCTCTCGAGCTCGACTGCCGAAGGGACCTCGCCCGCGAGGTGGATCGTGCACAGCCCGTCGTCGCAGCGCACGAACGGCAGACGCGAGCGGCGTTCCAGGGCGTCGATGAGAGGCTCGGTCCACAGATGCTGATGAACGTCGATTCGCATCGGCCACCTATTCTATACATTGCTGATCTGTTTTATAGGGAATAGTGTTGGATGAGGTTCAGGAGCGCCGCAAGCTGCTCGCCGGTCAGCGCGGATTGGCGGATCGTCCCGATCCTGGCCTTCGACCGCCACCGCGACCCGACGGCACTGAGCGTGGTCGACGCCGGAGTGCCGGCCCGCGGCGTCGTGATCGAGGCGAAGTACGGCGTCGCCTCGGGCTTTTCCAGGACGTCAGCCACCCACTGGGCTCGTTCGAGCGCCGTCGCTTCGCGGTGCTGGCCGCGAGCGGCGACTTCACGCTGTACGCAGGCTGCCAGCCTGCGGCGCGCCTGACTTCCTACGCCAGACGCGCCGCGAATCCGGCGGGGACCCGCGTCAATCCGAGCGTGCCGCTACGCCGCCTCGGGTGCCGGCTCGTGCAGCGCGGGATCGACATTCAGCCGCGGCAGCCTGCGGTCGAGGCCTCGAGGCAGCCACCACGCCCGGGGGCCCATGAGCGCCATCAGCGCCGGCACGAGCACCATCCGGATCAGGAACGCGTCCAGGAACACCGCCGTTGCAAGGCCGACGCCGAACAGCTTGATCGTCAGGCTGTCGCCGAGGATGAACGACCCGAACACGCAGACCATGATCGCCGCGGCCGCAGTGATCACGCGGCCGGTCGCCGCGAGCCCATGGCGCATCGCGTGGGCGGCGTCGCCGGTGCGCTCCCACTCCTCGTGCATGCGCGACATCAGGAACACCTCGTAGTCCATCGACAGGCCGAAGACGATCGCGAAGACCATCACCGGTAGGAATGCTGCAATCGGCGACGTCGTGGAGATCCCAATCACCCCGCCGAGCCAGCCCCACTGGAAGACCGCGACGACGACTCCGAACGCGGCGGCAACGCTGAGCAGATTCATCGCGATCGCCTTGACCGCTATGAACAGTGAGCGGAACACCGCAAGCAACAGCAGCGCTGAGATCAGCACGACGGCGCCGATGAACAGCGGCAGCTTGCTCGACAGCAGGCTGCTGAAGTCCGCGAACAGCGCCGTCGTCCCGCCGACGTACACGGCCGCCTTGGTGCTGCGTTCGAGCGGCGGGATGACGTCGTTGCGCAGGCGGTTCAGCAGCGTCGTGGTCGCGGCCGCCTGTGGCGAGGTCTTCGGGAACACGTTGATCACCGCGAGCAGGCCGTTGGGGCTGTAGGTCGCCGGCGCCACCGCGGCGACGTCCGGCAGACCGACGAACCCGGCGCGCAGCGCCGAGGCGGCCGCGGTGTCGCCGGCCGAGGGGAGCTTCGCGACGATCTGCATCGGGCCGTTGAAGCCCGCGCCAAAGCCCTTCGCGAGCAGGTCGTAGGCCTGGCGCGTCGTCGTGCCCTTGGCGTCGGTCCCGGCGTCGGCCGAACCAAGGCGAAGCGCGAGAATCGGCGACGCGAGCACGAGCAGGATGAGCAGCGAGACCCCGCCCGCGATCAGCGGACGGCGCTGGATCATCGCGGCCCAGCGCTCCCAGAATCCCGGCCCGCTGCGCCGGGCGCTCCGGCGGCGCTGCCCGAAGATATCCCAGCGGTCGATTCCGCGCCCGAGCTTCGAGAGCACGGCCGGCAGCAGCGTGAGCGCCGCGACCATCGTCAACAGCACCGTCAGCGATGACCCGATCGCGGGGCCGCGCAGGAAGCTGACGCCCACCAGCAGCTGGCCGAGCATCGCGATCACGACGGTCACCCCGGCAAACAGGACCGCCCGGCCCGAGGTGTCCATCGCGGTGACGATCGCCTCATCCGGGTCCAGGCCGCTGTCGAGTCCGGACCGGTAGCGCGTCACTATGAACAGCGCGTAGTCGATGCCGACGCCAAGCCCGATCATGGCCGCCAGCTCCGGCGTGAAGTTGACGACGTCGACGACGTGCGTGAGGACGGCGATCAGCCCGATTGCGGTACCCAAGGCGAGCAGCGCGATGATCAGCGGCAGCCCGGCCGCCACCAGGGTCCCGAACGTGATGAGCAGGATGATCAGCGCGGCAAGGATGCCGACACCCGTCGAGGGACCGGTCTTGGGCGGCTGCACCTGCTCGATCGGCGAGCCGCCGAGCTGGATCTGCAGCGTCGAGGTTCGAGCCCCCTCGGCGGTGTTGATGACCGCGTCGATCGCCGCCTTGGGCAGCGCGAAGGAGCGCTCGTCGAAGAGCACGGTCGCGTAGGCGATGTGCCCGCCGGGTGAGATCGCGTGGGCGCCGGCGTAGGGCGTCACGACGTCGCTGACGTGCGGCAGGCTCGCGACCTTGGTGAGCAGTCCCGTGACCTCGGCGTGGACGGCCGAGCTGGTGATCGGCGCGCTGGACTCGAACACGATCGAGGCGGAGTCGCCCTTGTGGGTCGGGAAGTATTTGGCCAGCAGGTTGAGGGCCTGCTGGGACCCTGCCGTGTTCGGCCCCTTGAAGTTGCTGTTGTAGTCCGAGCCGACCGCCTGGCCGATCGCATTGGCGGCGATCAGTGCGACGACCCACGCGATGATCACGATTCGTCGGTGGGCGATGCACCATCTGGCAAGCGATCTCATGTCTGACTACCTCCGCAGGTTGGGCCGTTCACGGTTGAATTTTTCCGCGCCCGACCTTAGCACAAGTGATAGCGCAGGCTCCACTTTTGCTAGGCTTCCTGACGCGATGGCCACCGCGAGCCCCGATCGGCCGCTGCGTGCGGACGCACAGCGCAACCACGACCGCATCCTCGCCGCGGCAGGCGACGCCTTCGCGGAGCACGGGCTCGAGGTCTCGATGGAGGAGATCGCGCGGCGCGCCGGCGTCGGCCCGGCGACCCTCTATCGGCGCTTCCCGAGCAAGCGGGAGCTGCTGGTCGCGATCATCGAAGCGCGCCTGGCCGAGCTCGAGCCGCGGATCGCCGCGGCGAGCACGGCCGCCGATCCCTGGGCGGGCCTGCTCGCTGGCGTCGGCGCGCTGCTCGAAAGCCAGGAGCGAAGCATGGCCCTGGTGCAGGTGCTCGCGCAGGCCGGCGAGTGGGACGCCCTGAAGCAGGAACTCGGCGAGCGCGTGTTCGGACCGCTGTGCGCAACCTTCGCCCGCGCCCAGGCGAGTGGTCGACTGCGCGCGGATCTCGACGCTTCCGAGCTGCCTGTGCTGATCCGGATGGTCGCCACGACGATCGCCCACGACGAGGACTGCGGCCAGCCGTCCAACTGGCCGCGCTACCTCGCCCTGCTCGCCGACGCGCTGCGCACACCCACGCCCGCGCCGCTGCCGCCACGCTGAATCCCTCGGCCGCGCCCCGGCGCGAGCGCTAGAACTCGATGTTCGCCATCACGTGCTTGACGACCGTGTAGTCCTCGAGCGCGTACATCGAGAGATCCTTGCCGTAGCCGGACTGCTTGAAACCGCCGTGCGGCATCTCGCTGACAAGCGGGATGTGGTCGTTGATCCACACGCAGCCAAAGCGCAGCGCCTTGGAGACGCGCAGCGCGCGCCCGACGTCGCGCGTCCAGACCGAGGAGGCCAGCCCGTACGGCGTACCGTTGGCCCAGGCGATCGCCTGCGCCTCGTCGCTGAAGCGCTGGACGGTGATAACCGGGCCGAAGATCTCGCGCTGAATCAGCTCGTCGTCCTGTTGCAGGCCGGCAACGACCGCCGGCTCGAGGAAGAATCCGGGCCCGGCCGGCTCCACGCCGCCGGTAACCAGCTCCGCCGCGGCCGGGCGGCGCGCCAGCAGGCCCTCGACCCGCTCGCGCTGGCGCGCGGAGTTCAGCGGCCCGAGTGTTGTGTCTGCCGAAAGGGTGTCGCCGAGCACGAGTCCCGAGGCCTGCGCCGCCAGGCCGGCGACGACTTCGTCGTAGACCTTCGCGCCGGCCAGCACGCGCGTCGCCGCGGTGCAGTCCTGGCCGGCGTTGTAGTAGGCGGTGCCGGCGATCGTCTCGAGCGCGCTGTCCAGATCGACGTCGTCGAAGACGATCACAGGCGCCTTGCCGCCCAGTTCGAGGTGCACGCGCTTCAATGTCGCGGCCGCGCTCGCCGCGATCCGCTTGCCGGTGTCCACCGAACCGGTCAGCGACACCATGTCGACCTCGGGATGCTCCACGAGCGCCTGGCCCGCCGGGTCGCCGTGGCCGCAGATCACGTTCAGCACACCGGCCGGCAGCCACTCGGCCGCCAGTTCGGCGAGGCGCAGCGTGGTGATCGGCGTGGTCTCAGCCGGCTTGAGCACGATCGTGTTGCCGGTCGCGAGCGCCGGGCCGATCTTCCAGACCGCCATCATCATCGGGTAGTTCCAGGGCGCGATCTGGCCGATCACGCCGACCGCTTCGCGGCGGATGAACGACGTGCGCCCGGCCATGTACTCACCCGCCGCGCGGCCCTCCATGCATCGCGCGGCGCCGGCGAAGAAGCGCAGGTTGTCGGCCATCACGCCGATCTCGTCGCTCAGCACCGCCGCCAGCGGCTTGCCCGCGTTGATCGCCTCGTCGCGCGCGAGCTCCTCGGCGTGATCCTCGATCGCCCCGGCGAGGCCCAGCAGAGCGCTCGCGCGTTCCGCCGGCGTGGTCTGCGACCAGCCGTCGAAGGCACGCCGCGCGGCCGCGACGGCGACCTCGACATCGCCTGCGCCCGACAGCGGCGCCTGTGCGATCTCCTCGCCGTTGGCCGGGTTGAGCACCGGCTCGCTGGCGCCGTCGAGCGATGGCCGGAAGGCACCGTCGATGAAGTTCTCAAGCTTGCGCACTGCGGCTCCTCTCGTAGTCACGTTCCGTGGCGGGCACTCAGCTTGAGGCGGCGAGCGCCGCCTCCACGTCAACACAATCTTCACCGACGCTGCGCGCAACCGCCGGGTGCGTCGGCACGCCACCGGCCACGTTGACGCCCAGGCGCAGCCCGGGGTCGGCCGCGATGGCGCCGGCGACTCCTCTCTGCGCCAGCGAAAGCACGTAGGGAAGCGTCGAGTTCGCCAGCGCGTTGGTCGATGTGACCGGCACCGAGCCGGGCATGTTCGTCACGCAGTAGTGGACGATGCCGTCGACGACGAAGGTCGGGTCGTGGTGAGTCGTCGGGCGAGACGTCTCAAAGCAGCCTCCCTGGTCGATCGCCACGTCAACCATGACCGTTCCGGGCCGCATCAGCGCCAGCTGGCGCTCGCGGATCACGAACGGCGCCCGGTCTCCCACGACGAGCACCGCACCGACCACCAGGTCGGTGCGCGGAAGCATCTCCTCGATCGCCAGCGTCGAGGAGTAAACCGTTGAGCAGCGTCCACCGAACACCGCTTCGAGCTCGCGCAGGCGATCAACAGAGACGTCGAAGATGAACACGTCGGCGCCCATCCCGATCGCCACGGCGGCCGCGCTCGAGCCGACGCTGCCGCCGCCGATGATCATCACGTTCGCCGCGGCGACGCCGGGCACGCCGCCGAGCAGCACACCGCGGCCGCCCAGCGGCTTGGTCAGCATGAACGCCCCCGCCTGGGTCGCGAGGCGGCCCGCGATCTCCGACATCGGGGCGAGCAGCGGAAGGCGCCCGTGGCGGTCCTCGACCGTCTCGTAGGCAATGGCGGTCGCGCCCGAGTCGCACAGCGCTCGCGTGAGCTCCGGCGCGGGCGCGAGGTGCAGGTAGGTGAACAGCACCTGGCCCGGACGCAGGCGTGCGACCTCGGGAGCCAGCGGCTCCTTGACCTTGACGATCATCTCCGCGGCGGCGAACACCACGTCCGCGTCGGGCGCGATGGTCGCTCCCTGCGCGGCATACTCGGCGTCGGTGAAGCCGCTGGCCGCGCCGGCGCCCTGCTGCACCAGCGCCTCATGCCCGCGCTCGGTGAGCTCGCGCACTCCGGCCGGCGTCATCGACACGCGGTACTCGTCCGGCTTCGTTTCAGTGGGGATCCCGACCTTCACGACCGTCCTCCTCGATTTCGATGCCGCGATTGAAGTGATCTGGGGCGCCGCTGCCGGCGCTTCGCGCTCACCTGGCGACTCCCAGCAGCTCGCGTCCGCGCAGGGCCAGCCAGAACTCGATCCGATTCTCGACTCGGTCGAGCCGTCTGCCCGTCAGCTCCTCGACCCGCGACATGCGGTAGCGCAGCGTGTGGCGATGACAGAAAAGCGCGCGGGCGGCCGCCTCCCAGCTCCCGTTGTGCTCAAGATATGCCTCGAGCGAGCGCAGCAGCTCGTCGCCGTGACCGGTGCGCGAGCGCTCGATCGGGCCGAGCACGTCGTCGCAGTACTGGCGCAGTCCGTCGTCCTCCTGGAGTGAGAGCAGCAGCCGGTAGGCGCCGAGGTCATCGGCGCAGGCCACGGCGGCGCTCGATCCGTTCGCGAGCGAGCCGACCTCGAGCGCGCAGCGCGCCTCGTGGAAGCTCCGTCGCAGGGCCTCGAGCGGTGCGCTGTTGCTGACCGCCGCGCGAACCGTGCGCCGCTCGCCAGCAAGCAGCTCACGGGCGGTCGCGGCGAGCGCGAGCGGATCCGGCGCGCCGGAGAGCACGGCGCACAGCAGGCTCCGCCGCGCGGTCGCCACCGTCGCCACCAGCGCGCTCACGCCCAGCTCGCCAAGGATCCGTGAGAGCTCGCCCTCCAGCGCCTGCGGCTGCTCGACGCCCAGCACGAGCACCGCGGCCTCGCCGGAGATCCCGAACGGAGCGAGCCGCACGGCCGTCTCCTCGCCGTCGATCCGGCCGCTCAGCACGAGTCCCAGCACGTCGCCGGCGAGCCGTCGCTCGGTCTCGGTAACGACCCGCTCGCGCATCTGCGCGAGTGCTACGACCATCACGGCGTGGTGGGCGAGGAACCGCTCGAAGTCGGCGACGCTGTCGCTCTCGGGCACCGCGACCAACCACGAGACGGCGGCGCCCTGCGAACCGCTCGGCACGGGCAGCGCGATCGCGCGCCCCGCAAGCTCGGAATTCGCCGGCACGAACCCGCGCGGCGCGGCGGCGCCGGCGCGCTGGGAGATCTCTGAGCGGATCGCGGCGACCAGGGCGCCGTCCAGCTCGCGGCGGAACGCGTGGCACGCGAGCGTGCGCCCGGCGCCGTCGAGCACCATCACGGTGGCCCCGATCGAGTTCGCGAGGCCGCGAACGACCTCCCCGAGGCTGCGCTCCTCGAGCACCAGCCGCTCCATTCGCCGCTGGATCGAGACGGCTCGCTGGAGCACGTCGAGCTGCTCGTTGACCAGGCTGCTGAAGGCGCGCTCGGTGATCGCGATGAACGGCATCTCGTAGGGCACGGCGAACAGCGGGAATTCGAGCTCGTGGGCCTCGTCGACGAGCGCCGCAGGCAGCTCGGAATGCGCAAACCCGAGGCCGAATCCGAGCCCCGCGAGGTGGTGCTCGACGAGCCGGCGGACGTAGGACCGCTGGGACTCCTCGTCGTGCAGCTGCATACCTGTGCTGAGCAGCAGCTCGCCGCCCGAGAGCCACGGCGCCGGGTCCTCGAGCT
This sequence comes from uncultured Solirubrobacterales bacterium, assembly GCA_963788385.1. Classification (GTDB taxonomy): domain Bacteria; phylum Actinomycetota; class Thermoleophilia; order Solirubrobacterales; family Solirubrobacteraceae; genus Palsa-513. The sequence goes on along the minus strand of CAWBGR010000003.1, from coordinate 42,143 downwards.
CCGAGACGTGGACCCAGCGGATCGGCGCCCCTGCCGCGCGCTCGCCGGCGACCAGCTCGAGCTCGAGCGCGCCGACGAGATCCTTGACGCTGAGCACCGCGACGCCCGAGCCTCAGCCGGCGGGCGCGCGGCGGTGGGCGCAAGACGCCACTAGAACCGCCGCTCGCTCGCTTCGGTCAGGACCGTGCGCAGGATCGCGCCGATCTCCTCGAACTGCTCGGTGTCGCTGATCAGCGGCGGCGCGAGCTGCACGACCGGGTCGCCACGGTCGTCGGCTCGGCAGATCAAACCGCGCTCGTACAGCGCGCCGGAGAGGAATCCGTACAGCAGGTGCTCGGCCTCCTCCTCGCTGAACGTCTCCTTGGTCTCGCGGTCCTTGACCAGCTCGATCGCCTGGAAGAACCCGGCGCCGCGGACCTCGCCGACGATCGGGATGTCGCTCAAGCCCTCGAGTATGGCGCGAAACTCGGGTTCCTTGGCGAGCACGTGTCCGCAGAGGTCCTCGCGCTCGAGGATCTCGATGTTCGCCAGCGCGACAGCGGCGGCCACCGGGTGGCCGCCGAACGTGAATCCGTGGGCGAACATCTGCCCGTGCTCGAGAAACGGCTCGGCGAGCCGGTCGGACGCGATCATCGCGCCCATCGGCACGTTGGCCGAGGTCAGCCCCTTCGCGGTGGTGATGATGTCGGGCACGTAGCCGTAGCGCGCCGAGCCGAACCAGTGGCCGATGCGCCCCCACGAGCAGATCACCTCGTCGGAGATCAGCAGGACGTCGTTGGCGTCGCAGATCTCGCGCACGCGCTGGAAGTAGCCCTCCTGCGGTGGGATGCAGCCGCCTCCGTTCTGGACCGGTTCGAGGATCACGGCCGCCACGGTCTCCGGCCCCTCGAACTCGATCCGGGCGGCGATTTGCTCGGCCGCCCACAGCGGGTCGCGGTCCGCCGGCCAGCGGTAGGAGTCGGTGTTGGGCACGTGGCAGCCGCCGGGGGCGAGCGGCTCGAACTGGCTGCGCAGTGACGTGATCCCGGTGGCCGAGAGCGCCCCGAGCGTTGTGCCGTGGTAGGCCACCTCCCGGGCGATCACCTTCGTCTTCTGCGCGTTGCCGGTGAGCCGGTGATAGGCCCGCGAGAGCTTGAGCGCCGACTCGACGGCCTCGGAGCCGCCCGAGGTGAAGAAGACGCGGTTGAGGTCACCGGGCGCGAGGGCGGCGATGCGCGTCGCCAGCTCGATCGCGCGCGGGTGGGCGTAGCTCCAGGTGGTGAAGAAGTCGAGCTCCGCCATCTGCGCTGCGGCCGCCGCGGCGAACTCCGGGCGCCCGTGGCCGGCGTTTACGCAGTACAGCGCCGAAAGCCCGTCGAGATAGCGCTTGCCGTCGGCGTCGAAGACGTAGCAGCCCTCACCCGAGACGATGATCGGAACCGGCGTGGGCGGATGGTCGCCGATCCGCGTGAAGTGCATCCAGAGATGGCGGCGCGCCTGCTCCGAGAGCGCCCCAGCCGAGTACGGACCGCCGTGCAGGACCGCCCTGTTGGCCATCGAGACTCTCCGTTCCGGGTTGAAATTACGCCTTCCTGTCCAGGCTAACGCCCGCTCAGGCGCTCCGCAAGGAGCAAAACGGCCGACGAAGCACCCGGCGGTTATACATCACGGACAATCGAAGGCGGATCTTTGGTCACATCCGCACATTGCGGCGGCTCCCCAGTCACTCTAGGTTTGCGCTTCCGCCCGACGACGCGAGGGAGGCTCCAGGTTGGAAAGCGCAGCGGTACCGGCACCGTCGGCGACCCCGAGGGACACGAGCGCCCCGGGCGAGAAGGGCCTGAAGGCCGGCGCGCTCGGCTACATGTCCAACCTGGTGATCGCGGTCGCGTCGACAGCGCCCGCGTACAGCCTCGCGACGACGCTCGGGTTCGTCGCCGCGGTGAGCGGTATCACCGATCACGCGCCGGCGGTGCTGCTCGTCTCCTTCGTGCCGATCCTCTTCATCTCGGCCGCCTACCGCTACCTCAACCTCGCCGACCCGGACTCCGGAACGAGCTTCGCCTGGGGCACCCGGGCGCTGGGCCCGCACATGGGCTGGATCAACGGCTGGGCGATCTTCCTCGCCGACGTGATCGTGATGGCGTCGCTGTCGGAGATCGCGTCGGTCTACACCTTCCAACTCATCGGCTGGACGTCGGCCTCCACCTCGACGCCCGCGATCATCGTCGGCTCAATCGTCTGGATCGTGCTGATGACGTGGATCTGTTACCGCGGCATCGAGCTCTCCGCGCGCATCCAGGCACTTCTGCTCTCAACCGAGTGCCTGATCCTCGTGCTCTTCTCGGTCGTCGCGCTGGTCGACGTTTACAGCGGCAACCACGGCACCTTCAAGCCGCAGCTCGGCTGGTTCAACCCGTTCGCGCTTGGCACGACACCGCTCCTTGGCGGGATCCTGCTCGGCATCTTCATCTACTGGGGCTGGGACTCGGGGGTGGCGGTCAACGAGGAGTCGGAGAATCCGGCCGAGGGGCCGGGGCGGGCGGCAGTGCTCTCGACCGTCCTGCTGGTGCTGATCTACCTACTCGTGGCGGTGGCCGCCCAGGCCGATGCCGGCACGCACTTCCTGTCCCACAACCAGGCCGACGTGCTGAGCCCGCTCGGGACCCGCGTGTTCGGCTCCGGCATCCTGCAGAAGTTCCTACTCTTCTCGGTGCTGACGTCGGCCTCGGCGTCGACGCAGACGACCATCCTGCCGACCGCCCGCACGACACTCTCGATGGCCAGTTGGGGCGCGCTGCCAAAGGCCTTCGCGCGCGTGCACCCGCGCTTCCTGACGCCGAGCTTCTCGACGCTGATGATGGGCGGCGTCTCGATCGTGTGGACCGTCGGGCTGCTGCTGACGTCCTCGCCGGTCAACGTGCTGAGCGACTCGATCACCGGCCTCGGCTTCGCGATCCTCTTCTACTACGGCTTCACAGGGCTCTTCTGCACGGTCTACTACCGCCGCGAGCTGTTCAAGAGCTGGCACCGCGCGCTGCTCGTCGGACTCGTGCCGTTGATCGGCTTCGTCGCGATGGCCTACATCTTCATCAAGGACTTCATCACCGTCAACACGCCCGGGTACAACCTCACGCCGCCGATCCTCGGCGTCCAGACGCCAATCGTCATCGGCATTGGCGGGCTGCTGCTCGGCCTCGTGGCCATGGTCATGCAGTGGATCTACATGCCGGACTTCTTCCGCCGCAAGCCGCAGACGGCCGACCCGAAGATCCTCGAAGAGCACCTCGCACACACCGCCGTACCGTGATCGCGCGCGTCGGCCGCGACGACCTCGACGAGTTGCTCGGGCTGATGCGCGGCTACTGCGACTTCTACGAGGTCTCCCCGAGCGACGCGGCGCTGCGCGAGCTCAGCGAGAACCTGCTTGCCAACCCCCACACCGCCGGCGTGCAGCTGATCGCGCGCGCTTCAGATACCGGCGCGCCGACCGGCTTCGCCACCCTGTATTGGACCTTCTCGACCCTGGCCGCGCTGCCGATCGGCTTGATGAACGACCTCTACGTCGAGCCGGCCGCCCGCGGCAGCGGTGTCGGCGCCGCGCTGATCGAGGCCTGTCGGGCCGAGTGCGCGGCGCGCGGGGTGCACATTCTCGAGTGGGAGACGGCGCCGGACAACATCCGCGCGCAGGCCCTCTACGACCGCACCGGCGCCGAGCGCTCCGAGTGGCTCGCCTACACCCTCGCGGTCACGCCACGTTGATCACGGTGTAGCGGCGCGTGCCGCGCGGCAGCGTGATCTGCGCATCCTCGCCGGCGCAGAGCCCCAGCAGCCCGCGCGCAACCGGCGACTCGACCGAGATCTTTCCCTGCGCCGGCGCCGCGGTCTGGGAGCTGACGATCTCGAAGGACTGCTCGCGTCCCTCCTCGTCGCGCACCAGCACCGTGGAGCCGAAGCCGATCACGCCGCCGTCGCCGGCTCCGCTCTCCACGACCTTCGCCCGCGACAGGCGCTCGCGCAGCAGCGCGATCTTTGTCTCCAGATGCGCCTGATCGTTCTTGGCGTCGTGGTACTCGGAGTTCTCTTTCAGATCGCCCCACTCGCGCGCCGTCTTGATCCGCTCGGCCATTCCCCGGCGGCCGTCGCCCTCGAGCGCAGCCAGTTCGGCCACGAGCGCCTCGTGGTCGGCGGCCGTCATCAGCGTGTCGTCGTCCATCGGCTTCTCAGACTACCTGTTGGCCGACGCACGCCGCGGGCGCCGCCGCGCACCGCCACGCGCGTGGACGCGAACCCTCAGGCGGATGGGGAAGCGCCCTCATCCTCGCCGAGCCGGGGCAGGACCAGAAGCGGGCAGCGCGCGTTGCTCGCCAGATACGCGGCGGTGCCGCCGAACATCAGCCGGCGGATCGGCCCGTAGCCGCGTGAGCCGACGATCAGCAGATCGAGGTGAGCACCGAACGCGGCGAGCTCCTCGCCGGCGATCCCGCTCGCGACCTCGCCCTGCACCCCTTGCAGTGCGGCCAGCTCGTCCCTCGCCTCGGCCATCGCCTTCTCGGTGGCCTCGGCGCGGCCGCCGCCGCGAATGATCGCCGTGTAGGGCGCGGGCTCGACGACGATCATCGCGCGCAGCGTCGCATTGTTGCGTGCGGCAAGCTCGCGGGCGAACGCGAGTGCCGACTCGCTCTCCGGCGAGCCGTCGTAGCCCACACCGACCGTGGCTATCGCCCCGCCCTCCTGCGCATATTCCAGCGGCGCGACGGCGACGGCGCAGGGGGCGCCGGCGAGCGCAGCACGCGTGATGTCGCCGACCAGGACGCGGCCGGCGAAGCTGAGAGAACTGGAGCCGACCGCCAGCAGGTCGGCGTTCTGGCTCTCCACCAGGTAGTGCAGGCCGCGCCCGACGGAGGATGCGGTCACGGTGAGCAGTTCGGCGTCGGCGGCGGTCGCATCGCGCTCGGCTTCGAGCAGCGCCAGCGACTCTGCGTTCTCCGCCACGCCGTAGGCGCCGCTCGCGCCGCGGACCGGTGTGAGCTCGTGGACGTGGGCGAGGACGAGGTGCGCGTTGTCGTCTACGAGCAGCTTTGCGACGGCGACGGCATCGCGGCCGCTCGGACCGCCGTCAACTCCCACGATTGCATGGCGAAACATCACGCCCCCTTGGCTTGGATCAGCGAAGGTTAGATCACAAGCCTCCGCCCCGCCCACCCGCGCGGTGGCGCGGTCCGTATCCTCGCGTCCGTGCAGCCGCCGGCGATATCGATCCGCGGCGCCCGCAAGCGCTACGGCGAGATCACCGCCGTCGACGGCCTCGACCTCGAGGTGCCCGCGGGCGTCTGTTTCGGGCTGCTCGGGCCCAACGGCGCCGGCAAGTCGACGACGATGCGGCTGCTGACCGCGCAGAGCCTCGCCGACGAGGGCGACATCAGCGTGCTGGGTCACCGCCTGCCGGCGGAGTCCAAGCAGGCGCGGATGCAGATGGGCGTCGTGCCGCAACTCGACAACCTCGACATCGAGCTGACCTGCCGCCAGGTCCTGAGCGTGTTCGCTCGGCTCTACCGAGTGGCGCGCCACGAGCGCCAGGCGGCGGTCGCGCGGGCGCTGGCGATCGCCAACCTCGCCGGGCGAGCCGACACGCGGGTGTCGGAGCTCTCCGGCGGCATGCGCCGGCGGCTGCTGGTCGCCCGCGGGCTGATCCACCAGCCGCGCCTGGTGCTGCTCGACGAGCCGACGGTCGGCCTCGACCCCCAGATCCGCCAGGAGTTGTGGTCGCTGATCGACAGCCTGCGCAGTGAGGGCGTCACGATGCTGATGTCAACGCATTACATCGAGGAGGCCGAGCGCCTGGCCGACGTCGTCGCGGTCATGTCGGCGGGCCGCGTGATCGCGCAGGGCACCCCAGCCGAGCTGGTTCGCGCCCACGCCGGCGAGCGCGTCGTCGAGGTCTACGGCGCACCTGAGCGGCTCGCGCAGGTGAGCGAGCTCGCCGCCGCTCGCGGCTGGAGCAGCCGCCGCAGCGGACCCGCGGTCGCGATCATGCACGCCGAGTCACTCGGCGAGGAGGTCCCGGACGGCACCGTGCGCCCGGCCAGCCTCGAGGACGCCTTCGTCGCCCTGACGGGAGAGGAGATCGAATGAGCAGCGCGCAAGGCAGCGATGTGGCGCCCGCGACGGTGCGGCGCGTACGACGTCTCGAGCCGGCCGCGCTGGCCGGTGTGATGACCCGCGACGTCGTCCTCTTCGGCCGCTACTGGAAGGCCACGACCTTCTCGTCAATCGTCCAGCCGACGATCTACCTGCTCGCATTCGCCGCCGGGATCGGCGCGCTGGTCAGCCACGTCGGCCGCTTCAGCTACCTCGACTACGTGGCCACCGGCGTGGTCGCGACCGCCGTGCTCTTCTCCTCCGCCTTCCCCGGCATGTTCAACACCTTCATCCGCTGGCGCTTCCAGCGCACCTACGACGCACTGCTGGCGGCGCCGGTCGACGTCGAGGAGCTGGTCACGGCGGAGGTGCTTTGGATCGCGTTACGCGCCGGCGTCTACGGTCTCGCGCCGATCCTGGTGGGGATCGTGTTCGGCCTGCACCCGGCCGCGGGCATGCTGCTCGTCGTGCCGATCGGCTTCCTCACGGGATTCGGCTTCGCCTCCTTCGGCGTGCTGCTCGCGGCGATCGCCAAGACGATCGACAACTTCAACTACGTCACCAGCGCCGTGCTGACGCCGATGTTCCTGGTCGCGGGGACGTTCTTCCCGATCGCCTCGCTGCCGGCCGGGATCCGCGTGGTGGCGAAGTTCAACCCGCTGTACCACTGCGTGCAGCTGGTCCGCGACGCCTCGCTCGGCGGCCTGGGCGCCGCCGACCTCGCTCACGCCGGCGTGCTCGCGCTGTTCGCGGTGCTCATGTGGCGCCTGGCGATCTGGCGGCTCGGCAAGCGTCTGATCGACTGACTTTCGTTCCGGTGGGTCCATGCGTGTGCCCCGAACGGGGTGCACCCACCGGCGGGACGGCGCATGCCTTGCCCCGCACGGGGTGCGCCGTCCCGCGAGTCGGCGCATGCGCCGACTCGCCAGGGGGCGCATGCGCCCCCTGGAACAACGGCGGACCGGCTAGAGCCCGGCCGGGTGGCGCAGGGTGAAACCGGGATTTGCCGGGCGCAGCGGCCGCCAGCGGGGGCCCTGCTGGTTGGACGGATCGTCCGCGGAGCTCGTGTCCAGGCGCAGGCCGGCGATGTCGAGGTAGGCGTGGCCGGCGTTGGTGAGGATTGTCATCCAGGCGCCCTGGCCGGACTTGCCCCAGCGCTCGAACTGGCCGGAGTCAAGCGGCGCGCGCAGCAGCGAGCCGCCGTGCAGCGCGTAGGAGACGGTCCCCGAGCAGTCGTAGCCGAAGGACTTGAACGATGCGTGGCCGCCGCCGTAGACGTAAGGGCGCCCGATGATGTTGTTCGCCGCCCAGATGATCTGCTGAACGACGGCGGGAGCCTGCTCCGGGGCTGCTGCGAGCCCGTGCACGATCTCGGCGGTCGAGCCCGGCACGACGAGGTGCGGCAGGCCGCTGGAGGAAGTGCCGGCGATCGTCCCACCGCTGACGTCCGCGACCTCTGTCTGGGGGGCGTAGACGATCAGCGCGCCGGTGACGGTCTCGACGAAGACCGGGCCGCTGTAGACCGCGTTCGGCGATTGGCCCTTGGGGAGCACGATCGGCGCGAGCGGGGCGACATAGGTCGCCGGGGTGGTGGCCGTGCCCGTGGTCGGCGCCGTCAGGGCGCCGGTGAAGCCGGTCGAACCAGTGAAGCCGGTGGAACCGGTCGCCCCCGTCGCTCCGGCCGGCGTGATCGTCACGGGCGCCGTGGCGCCGCCGACTGCTGTCCCGCTGGGGCTCGTGTCCGCGAGGGCGTCCGAGGTAGCCACCCCGGATGCAAGCAACGCGATCCCCACGATGCAGGCGTAACGCAGACGCACGTATCCCTCTCTCTGAAGCCTGCCGGGTTAGCTGACGGGCTCGCGCTGAAAGAGCAGCGCGTCTCGCGGTTTCACCGCGAAATTCGCCCCAACACAACTTGGTTCCCCGGTTCCGCAGCTTCTGGCCACGGATTCGGCGTGTGGCGGCAATCTAGCAGGCTGTACGGATGGGTGGGGAAAATTCGAGTCCGTCGTGCGGGAAACCCGCAAAATGGCGAAATCGAGTGTCAGCCGCCGCGTGCCGCCCCGGATTCATGCCCAGGGCTCGTTGATTGCCCGGGCGCCGCCAGCAGCCGCTTTTGCACCTTCCCCAGCAGGTTGCGCGGCAGAGCGTCGACGAATCGCACCTCCCGGGGGCGCTTGTGCGGCGCCAGCATCCGCGCGACGTGGTCGATCAGCTCCGCGGCCGCCACCTCGACGCCGTCGCGCCGCACAACCCACGCCACGATCCGCTCCCCCAGATCGTCGTCGGGCACGCCGAGCACCGCGGCCTCGGCGACGCCTGGGTGCTCGAGCAGCGCCACCTCGATCTCGCCGGCGCCGATGCGGTAGCCGCCGCTCTTGATGAGATCGCTGCTGCGGCGCCCGAGCAGGCGCAGAGCGCCGTCGGCGCCGAGCACGCCGAGGTCGCCCGTGCGAAACCAGCCGTCCGCCAGCGCCGCCGCGGTCGCCTCCGGCGCGTCCAGGTAGCCGTCGAACAGCGACGGTCCAGCCACGATGACCTCGCCGATCGTCGCGTCGTCGGCCGCCACGTCGACGCCGTCGTCGTCAACCACCCGCAGCGCCACACCGGCCAGCGGCCAGCCCACATAGCCCGGCCGGCGCTCGCGCTCCGCGCGCATCGACGCGATCATCAATGTCTCGCTCATCCCGTAGCGCTCGAGGATCCGCTGGCCACAGAGAGCCTCGATGCGCCGGTGCTCGGCCGCCGGGAGCGCCGCGGAGCCGGATACGAGCAGCCGCGCCGCGCCGAGCGCCGACGCGATCGCCGGGTCGCGCTCGGCCGCGTCGGCGAGGCGGCGATACATCGTCGGCACCGCGAACAGCATCGTCGCGCCGGCGGCCAGTTCACCCGCGAGGCGCTCGGGGGCGAACTCGCCGACGTGGCGGACCTCGCCGCCGCGGCGCAGGGCCCCGAGCGTCGCCACCACGAGGCCGTGGACATGACACAGCGGCAGCGCGTGGACAACCACGTCCTCGGCGGTCCACGCCCACGCGTCGGCGAGCGCGTCGAGGTTGGCCGCGATCGCGCCGGCGCCCAGCACGACACCCTTTGGCGGGCCGGTCGTGCCGCTCGTGAAGACGATCAGGCCGGCCTGGTGGGAGAGATCCTCGTCCGGGTCCCCCACCCGAGCCGGGCCGGTGCCGGTGCGCGGGGAGATCGTCGCAAGCCCGTCGATCGCGGTGCCCTCAGCGGCCAGTAGCGCGCTCGGTCTCGCGACCTCGAGGATGTGGCGCAGCTCGGCCTCGCCGGACTTCGGGTGCAGCGGCACGACGTGCATCCCGCAGCGCAGCGCGGCGAGGAGCGCAACCGCGGTTGCGGTGCTGGGCGTGGCCCACAGCGCGAGCGGGCCGCGGTCGGGGAGGCGCCGGCGCAGCTCGCGCGCCGCGAGGTCGAGCGCGCTGTAGCTGAGCGCCCCGTCGGGGAAGGAAACGGCGGTCCGCTCGCTTGGCCTATCGAGTGGCTCAAACAGGGTCACGTGTCGCCCACGTTAGCGAGGCCTCTACGATGAGCGGCCCCGCCACCGCCCGACAAGGAGCTTCCGATGTGTCACGAGCTGGACTCCGAACCGCCCATCGCGCAGATCGCCGGTGCGGCCATCTCACACGCCGATGTCGTCCTCGACGCTGCCGACGGCAACCGCCTCGCCGCGTTTGCGGCGACACCCGATGAGCCTGCGAGCGTGGGCGTCGTGATCCTGCCGGACGTGCGTGGCCTCTACCACTTCTACGAGGAGCTGGCGCTGCGTTTCGCCGAGCGCGGCTACGCGGCGATCGCGATCGACTACTTCGGGCGCACCGCCGGCGTCGCCAAGCGCGACAGCGACTTCCAGGCGATGGAGCACACGATGCAGACGACGCCCGAGGGCGTGCAGGCAGACATCGCAGCCGCCGTGGCCTACCTGCGCTCGCCCGCCGGCGGCTCGCGCAGCGCCATCTTCACGGTTGGGTTCTGCTTCGGCGGCGCCAACTCGTGGCTGGCGGCCGCGGGCGGGCACGGACTGGCCGGCGCGGTCGGCTTCTACGGCATGCCCGGCGAGCGCGCAGGCAGGCCCGGCCCGACCGCCGCGGCAGAGCGGATGGCGGCGCCGATCCTCGCGCTGCAGGGCGGCGCCGACGACCACATCCCGGCCGAGGTCAACGACGCATTCGACGCCGCGCTGACCGCGGCCGGAGTCGAGCACGAGGTGGTGACGCTCGCGGATGCGCCACACAGCTTCTTCGACCGCCATTTCGAGCAGTTCCAGGCTCAGTCCGACGACGCCTGGACGCGTACGCTCGCGTTCATCGACGCCCACAGCGGCGCCTGAGCACCGCTGCGGTGCGAAACCGCCTCAGGCCTCGCCGAAGCTGAACGCCACCTCGTCGATGTAGCACCACCACCACGACTCGCCGGGCTCGAGCGAGCGCATCACCGGGTGCCCGCTCGCCTGGAAGTGCTTGCTCGCGTGCTGGTTGGGGCTCGAGTCGCAGCACGCGACGTGACCGCAGATCATGCACTCACGCAGGTGCACCCACTGGCCGCCGATCGCCAGGCAGTCGCTGCAGCCGATCTCGCTGTCGCGCTTGACGTCGGGGTCGATCTGGTCCAGGTGGCTGCAGGCCTGGGTCATCCGGGGGTCGGTGCGATCGCGGTCGCTCGCTGCACACGGGCAGCCTAACGCCTGCCGGCAGCTGCGGCGCAACCCCCGCCCTCTCAGCGCTTTCCCAGCCTCCGCGCAGCCGCCGCCAAAGGAGCGCCCCCAAGATTGGCGAGGCAATCCGCGCACCAACAACGCGAGAACGGAGATCTGATGAGCACGATCCAGTCACTTGACGGCGCACCGGCAATCGCCGCCCGCTCGCGCCTGCGCGCCCGGGAGGCGGCCGGCGAGCAGCGCTGGGTCCGCCCCGCACTGGTCGCACTGCTTGCCGTGACCGCCGTCGCCTACATCTGGGGACTCGGCGCCTCGGGCGACGCCAACAGCTTCTACGCGGCGGCCGTGGAGGCCGGGACGCGTAGTTGGAAGGCCTTCTTCTTCGGCTCGCTTGACTCCTCGAGCTTCATCACGACCGACAAGCCGCCCGCCGCGATCTGGGTGATGGCGCTGTCGGGCCGGATCTTCGGCTTCAGCAGCTGGAGCATGCTCGTGCCCCAGGCGCTCGAGGGCGTCGCGGCCGTCGGCCTGCTCTACGCCGCGATCAAGCGCTGGTTCGGCCCCGCCGCCGGTCTTGCCGCCGGCGCGATGCTCGCGCTGACGCCGGTCGCGGCGCTGATGTTCCGCTTCAACAATCCCGACGCGCTGCTGGTGGTCACGCTCGTCGCCGCCGCCTACTGCCTGATCCGGGCGCTCGAGGCGGCCGGCACACGCTGGATCGTCGCGACCGGCGCCCTGATCGGCTTTGCGTTCCTGGCGAAGATGGGCCAGGCACTGCTGGTCGTCCCGGCCTTCGGCCTGGTCTATCTGCTCGCCGCCCCGGCGAGCTTTCGCCGCCGGCTCGCAGGCGCGCTGGCGGGCTTCGCCGCGATGATCGTCGCCGGCGGCTGGTGGGTGGCGATCGTCGCGCTGCTGCCGGCGAGCTCGCGCCCGTTCATCGACGGCTCGCCCGACAACAACATCTTCAACCTGATCTTCGGCTACAACGGCTTCCAGCGCCTGTTTGGGAGCGGCGGCGGAGCCGGCGGTGCCGGCGGCGGTGGCGGCTCGAGCTTCAGCGGCTCGACCGGCACGCTGCGCCTGTTCAACGACCTGATGGGCGGCCAGGCCTCGTGGCTGCTGCCGGCTGCGCTGATCGCAATGCTCGCCGGGCTGTGGTTCACGCGCCGGGCGCCCCGCACCGACCGAAGCCGCGCCGCCGTGCTCCTGTGGGGCGGCTGGCTGCTCGTGACGGCCGCGGTCTTCAGCTACTCCTCGGGCGTGATTCACACCTACTACGCCGTGGCCCTGGCGCCGGCGATCGCGGCGCTCGTGGCGATCGGCGGTGCGCAGCTTTGGGAACGCCGCAGCTCGATCGGAGCGCGCGCCACGGCCGCGGTCGCGGTCGCGCTCACCGGCGGCTGGTCCTTCGCCCTGCTCGACCGCACACCGCACTGGCAGCCCTGGGTTCGCGTGCTCGTCCTGGCCGCGACGATCGTCGCCGTCGCCGGCGTGCTCGCCGGGCCGGCGCTGGCGCGGCTCGGACGCCGCGCGGGTCTGGTCGCGATCACCGCGGTGGTGATCGCCGGGCTCGGCGGCCCCGCCGCCTACGCCGTGCAAACCGTGAGCACGACGCACAGCGGCTCAGTCCCCTCGGCCGGACCGACGGTGTCGGGCGCGGGCGGCGGGCCGGGCGGCGGCGGCGGTCCGGGTGGCGGCGGTCCGGGCGGTGGCAGCGGTCCGCGCGGCGGCGCGGGCGCCGCGCGCAGCGGCGGCCAGGGCCTCTTCGGCCCGCCGTCCGCTGGCGGCGCGCACACCGCCCCCTCCGCGGGTACCGGCACAGCGCCGGCCGGCGCTCCCGCACTCGGGGCGGGCGGCTTCGCCGGCGGCGGCCCAGGGCCAGGCGGCGGTGCCGGCGGCGGCAGCGTCAGCGCGAGCAGTGCGCTGGTCAAGGCGCTCGAGGCAGACGCCTCCTCCTACCGCTGGGTCGCGGCGACGATGGGTTCGATGAACGCCGCCACCTACGAGCTGGCCACCGGCGGCGACCCCGTGATGGCGATCGGCGGTTTCAACAACAACGGCGGGTTGCTGAGCCTCGCCCAGTTCATCCGCTACGTGCGGGCCGGCGACATTCACTACTACATCGCCTCGGGCGGCGGTGGCGGCGGCCCTGGCGGCGGGCAGGCCTCCTCGAGCACCAGCGAGATCTCGAGTTGGGTCGCGGCGCACTTCAGCGCCAAGACGATAGGCGGCGTGACCGTCTACGACCTCACGCAGTGACCGCGGCGGGCCACCTTCCGGCGCAGGGCAGGCCGGGAGGTGGCGGACCGCGGGTTGTGGGGAGCCGGTTGCGGGAGCGGGGGCGGCGGGAGCGGGGGCGGCGGGAGCGGGTTGCGCGGTCGCGCGACGCCCTCGCGGGCAGGCCCCTAGACTCGGATCGTGGGTCAGGCCGCTCACCCGGTGTCAGCTTCGGTGGACGGTCTCGATGCCGCCCGCGCCGGCGACGCCTCCCTGGAGGCCCACCATCGCTCGAGCAGCATGTGGCTCACGCTGTTCCCCGGCTCGCTCACGCCTCGCCCCTCACTGGCCGGCCAGCACGACTGCGACGTCGCGATCGTCGGCGGCGGCTTCACGGGCCTTTGGACCGCCTACTACCTCAAGCGCCACCAGCCGGACCTTCGCGTGGTCGTGCTGGAGCGCGAGATCGTCGGCTACGGGCCGTCGGGGCGCAACGGCGGCTGGGCGGTCGGCGGGCTGTCCGGGAGTCCGGCGGCCTACGGCTGCTCCCCGGGCGATGCTCGCGTGGGTCGCGCGCTCGCGGCCACCCACGCGGCGGTCGACGAGATCGGCGCCGTGGTCGCGCGCGAGCAGATCGACTGCGGGTTCGTCAAGGCTGGTGCGCTCACGCTCGCGACGAGCGGCCCGCAGTGGCAGCGCCTGCGCGCCCGTGACGCCGATGCCGAGGCGGTCGGCCACGAGACGCCCGACGGGCGGCTGCTGTCCGCCGCCGAGACGGCCGCGATGGTCGACGCGCCCGCCCTGCGGGGCGGTCGCTACACGCCACACGCCGCGCGGATCGACCCGGCCCGGCTCGCCCGCGGCCTCGGCGCCGCCTGCGAACGCCACGGCGTGACGATCCACGAGCGCAGCGCTGTGACCGCGCTTTCGCCCGGTCGCGTCGACACCGCCGGCGGCGGCGGGCTCCGCGCCGAGGCCGTGATCCGCGCAACCGAGTCCTACACGACACAGCTGCGCGGAGCGGCGCGAAGCTACCTGCCGCTTTACTCGCTGATGATCGCCACCGAACCGCTCGGCGAGGCGGTCTGGGCGCAGCTGCGGTGGCGCGACGGCCTGCTGGTAGACGATCGCCACCACCTGTTCTTCTACGCCCAGCGGACGAGCGACGGGCGTATCGCGATCGGCGGCCGCGGCGCTCCGTACCGGCTGCGCCGGCCGATCGACGCGGCGAATGAGCGCAACGCCGAGGTCCGCGCGCGCCTGGTCGCAACGCTGCGGCGCACGTTTCCGCAGGCGGCCGACGCGGAGGTGACCCACCACTGGGGCGGGCCGCTCGCGGCGCCGCGCGACTGGAGCATGGGCATCGACTTCGACCGCTCGAGCGGCATGGGCGCGGCCGGCGGCTACACCGGTCACGGGGTCGCGGCCTCAAACATTGCGGGCGCGACGCTCGCCGACCTGATCCTCCGCCGCGACAGCGATCTGGTCACGCTGCCGTGGGTCGGCCACCGAAGCCGCCGCTGGGAGCCCGAGCCGCTGCGCTTCCTCGCCTCCCGGGCGATCGTCGGCACGCTGGGCTCGGCCGACCGCTATGAGGATGCGAGCGACCGGCCGGCGCGCCGCGTACGCCTGCTGCGGCCGTTCCTTCCCCCGGCGCACTGAACCCGCGTCGGCCGGGACTGCGGGGGGCCGGGGGGCGCGCGAGTGCGGGAGTGCGGGAGTGCGGGAGTGCGGGAGTGCGGGGGCGCGGCGCCCGGTCAGCTTGCGCGAGCCGCGGCGCGGGCTCCAAGCCCCATCGACGCCGCCTCCTCACGCAGCCACTCGCGGGCGTCCGGGTGGGCGACGTACTCGGTGATCAGCCGCGCCTGCGCGCGCTGGCTGCGCCCGAAGATCTGCGCACAGCCCTGCTCGGTGATGACGGCGGAGTGCTGAAAGGACGTGGCCGGGTCGGTGAGCCGCGGCACGATCGTCGAGCTGTTGCTCTTCTCGTGCCAGGAGCGCAGAGCGATGATCGCGTTGCCACCGGGCGAGTGCAGCGCGCCGACGGTGAAATCGGGCTGGCCGCCCAGGCCCGAGTAGAGCCGTCCGTTGATGTGACTAGCAGCGGCCTGGTCGCGAAGGTCGACCGCGAGCGCGCTGTTGACCGAAACCATCCGCCGCCGCGCCGAGATTCGCGCCGGGTCGTTGGTCGTCTCGGTGCGGGTCATCCGCAGCCGCGGATTCTCCGCGACCCACTCGTAGAACTCGGCTGAGCCGAAGAGGAAGGAGCAGACGATCGGAGTCGCGCGGTCGAGTGACCCGTGGCGCTCGAGCCCCATCACCCCGTCGCTGATCATCTCCGACCAGATCGCCAGGCCGCGGCGGCCGGCCAGCGCACGCAACGTCGCGTCGGGAATCTGGCCGATCCCCAGCTGCAGCGTCGATTCGTCCTCGATCAGCTCCGATACCAGTTCGGCGATCTGCTCTGCCTGGGCGTCGCCGCCGCCGGGCACGGGCGAATCGAGCCGCTCATCGACCTCGATCGCGACGTCGATCAGCTCCTCGTCGATCTCGCTGTCGCCGAAGGTGTAGGGCATTCGCGGGTTCAGCTGGGCGACGACCAGCCCGCCGCGGGCGCGCACCCGCTCGACGGCGGCGACGAGCACATTGACCTCGATCCCGAGCGACACCTTCCCTCCGCGCGGCGTCGAGGCATGCAACAGCACGACGTCGGGCGCGCGGATCGTCGCGAACAGTCGTGGCACGAGCGAAAGGCGCATCGGCAGGTAGTCCAGCCGCGCGCCGGCGCCGCGCATCCCCGGGCCGGCGAACGGAGTCTCGAAGATCACGCCCTCGCGCGCCGGCAGCGGTGCCGGCGCCGCGAGCATGAACAGGCGGTAGGACTCGCGCGAGCGTTCGAGCGCGTCGAGCAGGGCGCGCGGCGCTGCGTGGTTGCCGCTCGCGACGACGCGCGGCTGCTCCGGGCCGACCGCGCCGAGCGCCTGCTCGAGTTCCTCGGTCGAGATCAGGCGCACGCCGCGCGTGCCTCCCGCGGCGGGAAGCTCACGCCTGGCGCGCGAGCTTCCCGGCCGGCGCTGTCAGCGCGTCCCCGCATCGCTCAGACGGCCGCCGGCACGTTCGCCATGACTCTCGCGGCGAGATCGACGAGCCGGCTGGAGTAGCCCCACTCGTTGTCATACCAGGCCACGACCTTGACCAGCGTCCCGTCGATCACGCTCGTCAGTCCCGAGTCGAAGATCGACGAGAACGGCGAGCCGACGATGTCGCTGGAGACGATCGGATCCGCGGTGTAGTGCAGGATTCCCTCCAGGCGCCCGTGGTCTGCGGCGTCATGGAAAGCGGCGTTGATCTCCTCCACGCTCGTCGCGCGCTCGGCCTCGAACGTCAGATCGACCAGCGACCCGGTCGGCGTCGGCACGCGGATCGCGAATCCGTTGAGCTTTCCTTCCAGCGCGGGGATCACGAGCCCGAGCGCCTTTGCCGCCCCGGTCGACGTCGGCACCAGATTCACGGCGGCCGAACGCGCACGGCGCAGGTCGCTGTGGGGGCCGTCGAGCAGGTTCTGGTCGGCGGTGTAGGCGTGCACGGTCGTCATCAGGCCGTGATGGATGCCAACCGTCTCGTGCACCACCTTGGCCACCGGGGCCAGGCAGTTCGTCGTGCACGAAGCGTTGGAGATGATGTGGTGGCGCTCCGGGTCGTAGACGTCCTCGAAGTTGACCCCGATCACGACCGTCGCATCGAGCGGCTCGCTGCCCTTGCCGGGCGCGGACACGATCACCTTGTGGGCGCCCGCGGCGAGGTGCTCGGCCGCGGCCGAGCGCGTACGGTGGCGACCGGTGGACTCGATCACCACGTCGACCCCCAGCTCACTCCACGGCAGCGCCTCCAAGGTCGGCTCGGCCAGCGCGCGGATCGCGTGGCCGTCGACGATCAGCTCGCCGTCGGCGTATGAGACGGGCGCCGGGAACGGGCCGTAGACCGAGTCGTAGCGCAGCAGGTGCGCCAGCGTCGCGCCGTCGGTGATGTCGTTGATCGCGACGATCTCGAACGGAGCATCCTGCTTGTGGGCCGCGCGCAGGACGCTACGCCCCACGCGACCGAAGCCGTTGATTGCTACTCGGGTGGGCATCTGTGAATCCTCCTGCTGTCTGTTGGAGAGCGTCCTCGCTCGTGGAACCGCACCTTCCAAGCTACGCGCGCCTGCCAGCTCCGTCATGCGTACGAACTACGGAGTCCCTTCAGTGCGGACTGCGGTAGCGACGCCAGCCCCCGCGGGATTCAATTGAGCTCGAATGTTTCAGGTTCGAATCCACGGCCGCGGCGGGCAGGGCGTCGTCACCGCGGCGGAGATGCTCTCCGTCGCCGCGTTCCACGAGGGCCGCCACGCGCAGGCCTTCCCGAGCTTCGGCTCCGAGCGCACCGGCGCGCCGGTCGTCGCCTTCTGCCGCATCGACGATCGCGAGATTCGCATCCGCGAACCGATCATGGAGCCCGACGCGCTGATCGTGCAGGATCCGACGCTGCTGCACCAGGTGGACCTCTTCGGCGGGCTGCACCCGGAAGGGTTCATCCTCATCAACACCGCCAAGAGCTTCGACGAGCTGGGCCTCGGCGAGTTCGTCGCCGGCTTCCGCCACGAGCGCCTGCTGACGGTGCCGGCAGGCGACCTGGCGCGTGCGCACACGGGTCGGCCGGTGCCGAACGCCGCGCTACTCGGCGGCTTCGCGGCGCTCAGCGGCCTGATCTCGCTGGATTCGCTCGCACAGGCGATCCGCGAGCGTTTCGCGGGAGAGGTCGGCGAGGGCAATGTGGCGGCGGCGCAGGCAGCCCACGCCTGGGTGGCCGACGAGCTACGGGAGCTGAGCGGTGCTTCGGCAGGTTGAGGGCTCCCGCGCGGTCGCCGAGGCGGTGGCGATGTGCCGCCCGGAGGTGATCTGCGCCTACCCGATCTCGCCCCAGACCCACATCGTCGAGAACCTCTCGCAGCTCGTCAAGACCGGCGAGCTGGCGCCTTGCGAGTTCGTCAACGTGGAGTCGGAGTTCGCGGCGATGTCGGTTGCGATCGGCGCCAGCGCCACCGGCGCGCGCGCCTACACCGCGACCGCGAGCCAGGGCCTCCTGTACATGGTCGAAGCGTTGTACAACGCGTCCGGGCTGGGCCTGCCGATCGTGATGACGGTCGCCAACCGCGCGATCGGCGCTCCGATCAACATCTGGAACGACCACTCCGACTCGATGTCCCAGCGTGACTGCGGCTGGATCCAGCTGTACGCGGAAACCAACCAGGAGGCGCTCGACCTGCACATCCAGGCCTTCCGGCTGGCCGAGGAGCTCTCGACGCCGGTGATGGTGTGCATGGACGGCTTCATCCTCACGCACGCGGTGGAGCGCATCGACATCCCCTCCCAGGCGCAGGTCGACGCCTTCCTCGAGCCGTTCGTGCCGCGCCAGGTGCTCGACCCCGACGCGCCGATCTCGATCGGCGCGATGGTCGGCCCCGAAGCCTTCATGGAGGTCAAGTACCTCGCCCACGCCAAGCAGATGTCGGCGCTCGAGCTGATCCCCGAGATCGCCACCGACTTCCGCCAGGCGTTCGGGCGCGAGTCCGGCGGCCTGATCCGCAGCTACCGAAGCGAGGACGCCGAGACGATCATCGTCGCGCTCGGCTCGGTCCTCGGCACGATCCAGGACACCATCGATGAGCTGCGCGAGGACGGCATGAAGATCGGGGCGGTCGGCATCACGTCGTTTCGTCCGTTCCCACTCGAGCAGTTGCGCGCCGCGCTCGCCGGCGCCCAGCGCGTCGTCGTTGTGGAGAAGGCGCTCGCCGTCGGCATCGGCGGCATCGTCAGCGCGAACGTCCGCATGGCGCTGACCGGCATCGCGCTCCACGGCTACACGGTGATCGCCGGGCTCGGCGGGCGGCCGATCACGAAGAGCTCGCTGCGCACCCTGTTCCTCGAGGCCGCCGAGGATGCGCTCGAGCCGCTGACGTTCCTCGACATGGACTGGGACATCGTCAACCGCGAACTGGCCCGCATGGCCTCGTCGCGGCGGTCCGGCCCGCATGCCGAGAACATTCTGCGCGACAGCGGGCCGGTTGCGGCCGGACCCGTATGAGGAGCTTGCCCCGATGAGCGCACCGACCCAGATCCGCTTCTACCAGACGGGCAGTTTCGCTGTCGGCAACCGGCTGCTTGACCCCGAGCAGCGCTCGTTGCAATCTGAGCAGCAGCGGACCAACTCGATCACCTGCGGCCACCGCGCCTGCCAGGGCTGCGGTGAGGCGCTCGGCGCGCGCTACGCGCTCGACGCCGCGATGCGCGCGACGCAGGGCAAGCTGATCGCCGCGAACGCGACCGGCTGCCTCGAGGTGTTCTCCACCCCCTACCCCGAGACCTCCTGGCGGATCGCCTGGATCCACTCGCTGTTCGGCAACGCGCCGGCCGTCTCGACCGGCATCGCCGCGGCACTGCGCGCGAAGGGCCGCGAGGACGTGCGCGTCGTCGGCCAGGGCGGCGACGGCGGCACCGTCGACATCGGCTTCGCCTGCCTGTCGGGGATGTTCGAACGCAACGACGACGTGCTGTACATCTGCTACGACAACGAGGCCTACATGAACACCGGCGTGCAGCGCTCCGGCGCTACGCCGCCGGCCGCGCGGACCGCCACCACGCAGGCTGTCGGCCCCGAGCCGGGCAATGTCTTCGGCCAGGGCAAGAGCGCGCCGCTGATCGCGATGGCGCACGAGATTCCCTACGTCGCGACAGCCACGGTCTCCGACCTGCGCGACCTCGAGGCCAAGGTCCAGACCGCGATGGAGATCCGCGGCGCGCGCTATCTGCACATCTTCGTCCCCTGCCCGCTGGGCTGGGGAACGGACTCGGGCGACACGATCAAGATCGCCCGCCTGGCGAAGGAAACCGGGATCTTTCCCGTCTTCGAAGCCCGCGACGGCGAGGTGACCGGCGTTTCGAAGATCCGCCGCCGGCTGGCGGTCGAGGAGTACCTGCGCCCCCAGAAACGCTTCGCCCATCTGTTCAAGCCACAGCCGCGCCCCGAGGTCATCGCCCGCATCCAGGCGGGGGCGGATCGCAACATCGCGCGCTTCGGCCTGCTCGACGAGCCTTCGCACGACGGAGGCCGGGCATGACCCAGACCGACCCCACGCTGATCCAGATCGACTCCAAGCCCTTCGCCATCACGCTCGAGCCCGGATCGAGCCTCGCCAACAAGACCGGCTCCTGGCGCGACAAGCGCCCCGTGTACGTGCACCGGCTGCCGCCGTGCAACCACGCCTGCCCCGCCGGCGAGAACATCCAGCAGTGGCTCTACCACGCCGAGTCTGGCGACTACGAGGCCGCCTGGCGCGAACTGGTCAAGGACAACCCGCTGCCGGCCACGATGGGGCGCGTCTGCTACCACCCCTGTGAGACCTCCTGCAATCGCGGCCAGATCGACGAGAGCGTCGGCATCCACGGCGTCGAGCGCTTTCTGGGCGATGAGGCGATCCGCCAGGGCTGGAGCCTCCAAACCGAGCACGAGCCGACCGGAAAGCGCGTCCTCGTCGTCGGCGCGGGACCCTCGGGACTCTCGGCCGCCTACCAGCTGGCCCGGCGCGGGCACGCAGTGACGATTCGCGAGGCCGGGCCGATGGCGGGCGGCATGATGCGCTTCGGCATTCCGCGCTACCGCCTCCCGCGCGACATCCTCGACGCCGAGATCGCGCGCATCCTGGAGCTCGGCGTCACGCTCGTCTGCGACGCGAAGGTGACGAACATCCTTGACGAGATGCGCGACGGGCGCTTCGACGCGGCCTTCCTCGCCGTCGGCGCCCACATCGGCAAGCGCGCCTACATCCCGGCGGGCGAGGCGGCCCACATCCTCGACGCGGTCTCCCTGTTGCGCGACATGGAGGGTGCGCAGCCGCCGCTGCTCGGCCGCCGTGTCGTCGTCTACGGCGGCGGCAACACCGCGATGGACGCGGCTCGCACCGCCAAGCGACTGGGGGCGAGTGAGGCGATCGTCGTCTACCGGCGCAATCGCGACCGCATGCCGGCCCACGACTTCGAGGTCCAGGAGGCGATCGAGGAGGGCGTGATGATGAAGTGGCTCTCCACGATCAAGCACGTCGAAGGCGGCAAGCTGCTGCTCGAGAAGATGGAGCTCGATGCGAGCGGCTTCCCCCAGCCGACCGGTGAGACCGAGGAGCTCGAGGCCGACTCTCTCGTCCTCGCGCTGGGCCAGGACGCCGACCTCTCACTGCTTGACGGCGTCCCGGGGCTCGACATCGAGGACGGCGTCGTGGTCGTGGACGAGCGGATGATGACCGGCCACGACGGCATCTTCGCCGGCGGTGACATGGTGCCGGCCGAGCGAACCGTGACCGTGGGAGTCGGCCACGGCAAGCAGGCGGCGCGCAACATCGACGCGTGGCTTCGAGGCGCGGAGTTCACTCACGCGGTGGTGCCCGAGCTCGCAGAGTTCGACCAGCTGAACACCTGGTACTACGCCGACGCTCCGAGAACCGTGGCGCCGCAGCTCGACGAGATCCGCCGCCAGGGCAGCTTCGACGAGGTGACGCTCGGCCTCGACGAGACCAACGCGCTGTTTGAGGCGCGCCGCTGCCTGAGCTGCGGCAACTGCTTCGGCTGCGACAACTGTTACGGCGTCTGCCCCGACAACGCCGTGCTCAAGGTCGACGACGCGGACGGCTACGCCTTCGACCTCGACTACTGCAAGGGGTGCGGCATCTGTGTCGCCGAGTGTCCGTGCGGGGCGATAGAGATGGTCCCCGAGGCGGGCTGAGCAGGCATCGCGGTGCCCCGGCCGGCGTGCGCGGGGAGAGCGCGGGACGGGACGCGCGTCAGATCCCCACGAGATCGCGGCGGCGGAAGGCCCACAGTGCCGCGAGCACGGCGAGCGCCGCGAGCGCAAGCATGATCGCGGCGGCCGCGGTTCGAAACGGCTGCACGGGGACCAGGCCGACGTTGGCAAACGGCGTCAGGTCGACGAGCCACCGCGGGGCGCCGATCAGCGAACCGACCAGCTGCCACAGAAACGCGACCGCGACGAGCCCGTATGCGATACCCGCGCTCGCGCGCGGCACAACGGCGTAGGCCAGCGCAGCGAGCCCCAGGAACAGAAGTGCCACCGGCAGGCAGTTCACGCCGGCTTCGAGCATCCGCGGCAGCGAGACGTGGACACTCTGCGACGCGGCTCCCAGCCAGGCGAGCAGCCCTGCGTCCAGCGAGATCACGGCCGCCGCCGCTGCGGCGAGCGCCAGCCGCCCGCCCAGCCACCGGACCCGGCTTACCGGCAGCGCGAGCAGGGTGTCCAAGCGAAGCTCCGCCTCCTCGTGCCTTGCGGCGCCGACCTGCGCGCAGGCCAGCAGGCTGATCGCGAGGATGAAGAAGATGAAAATGAAGGCGAGGTAGCCGGCCGGCGTCGTGATCGAGCCCGATCCGAGCTTCGCGATCTCCCGCCGGATGCCCTTCGAGATTCCGGCCGAGGAGACGCTGTTGGAGATGACGCCGAGGATCAGCGCGAAGCAGCCGACGCCGGCGGCCCAGACGATCAGCGTGGCGCGCTGGCCGCGCAGCGCCGCAGCGGTCGGCGAGGAGAGCAGCCCAAGCCGCGGCCGCGAGCGATCTCGAGCCGACAGCAGGCCCGCTCCGATGTCGCGCCGGGCGGCGATCAACGCCGCAGCGCCCAGCAGCAGCGCGGAGGCCGCGGCGGGCGCCAGCAGGACCAGCGGTCGCGCCCCCGCAAAGGGGCGCATCTGCTCCGCCCAGCCGAGCGGTGTCGCCCAACGCAGCCAACCGAGCCCGGACGAGGTGTCGGCGATCACGCGCGCCAGGAACAGGACGGCGACGATTGCGCCGCCGAGCTCGAGCGCGGTTCGGCGCGTCGGCGCCAACTGGCTCGCGAGCGCCCCGACTCCCGCGCACACCGGTATGACCGAGGCCGTCGCCAGCGCCAGGTAGGCCGAGCCGCCTGCGGGCAGGCCGGCCGCGACGAAGCCGGCGAACTCCGCAAGCCAGAGGATCAGCGCTCCCACGGCGACGGCCGCCATCGCCGAGAGGTAGGCCATGCTCCGGCCGACGATCCCGGCCGCCACCATCTCCGTGCGACCGCTGTCCTCCTCGGTCCGCAGCGCGCGAACGGCGGCCAGCAGCCCGAAGATCGCGGTGAAGATCGTCAGCGTGCCTCCGACCCGCCAGGCGCTGTAGCCCGTGACGCTGAGGAGGTTGTGCGGCTCGCCGTAGAAGAGGCGGATCGCCTTGTTGTCGCCAAAGCTTGAGGCGAACGACGCGCGGTCCGCGCGAGTCGGGTAGGCGTGGCGGTAGCCGACCGGCTGGATGTAGGCGTAGACCGCGAACAGGAGGGCGAACGACACCGTGCGGATGCGGGCGTCGCGCAACCCTCGCCGGGCGAGAACGAGTGTGGCGAGCCCGCCGCCCTGCTCGCCGACGCCGCGCGAGCGCGCCGCTCGCGCGCGTTCACCCAGTGCTTGCATGCCCGTCTGAGCCGTCGTAGTGGTGCAGAAAGATCTCCTCCAGCGACGGCTCCCGGCTGTGCAGCGTCGCCACCTGGTGGCCCGCCAGCGACGCGAGCAGCGGCTCGAGCCGGCCCGTCACCTCGAAGCGCAGCGTGCTGGGCCCGGTCGTGGTGACCGTGACGCCGGGCAGCGGCTCGAGGCTCGGTGCTCGCTGCGCGAAGGTCACCTCGATCACCTGCGCGCTCAGATGGCGCAGCGCCGCCAGGGTGCCGGAATCCACGAGGCGCCCGGCGCGCAGGATGCCCACCCGGTCGCACAGCGCCTCGACCTCGGTGAGGATGTGCGAGGAGAGAAAGACCGTCTGGCCGCGGTCCTTTGCTTCCAGGACGCTATGGCGGAAGGCCACCTCCATCAGCGGATCCAGGCCGCTTGTCGGCTCGTCGAGGATCAGCAGATCCGCGCGGCTCGCGAGCGCCGCGACGAGCGCCACCTTCTGGCGGTTGCCCTTCGACAGCGCCCGCATCTTCTTCGAGGACTCGATCTGGAAGCGCTCGACGAGCAGGTGGCGGTAGGCGATGTCGGTACCGCCGCGAACGCGAGCGAGGAATTCGAGCGTCTCTGTGGCTGTCAGGTCCGGCCACAGCGCAGGCTCGCCGGGGACGTAGGCGACGCGGCGGTGTGCGCTGACCGGGTCGCGCCAGCTGTCGATCCCGAACAGCTGCGCCCGGCCGGCGCTTGGACGGTGCAGCCCCAGCAGCAGGCGGATCGTCGTCGTCTTGCCCGAGCCGTTGGGCCCGAGGTAGCCGTAGACCTCCCCGCTTTCGACGCTGAGCTCCAGCGAGTCGAGCGCGAGCGTCGTGCCGTAGCGCTTGGTCAGGCCCGCGGCGGTGATCACGGCCGCCACGAGCGCTCCTCGCCTGGTACGCGGAGCATCTCGGCTGAGGCTACGGCACTGCGTGGCGCGGGCATCCGTAGTCCTCCGCAGCGCGGGGGCGGTCAGCTCCCGATGCGCGCGTGTCGCGCGGGCCTATCGTTGATGGATGCCCCAATCGCTACAGCCGGCGGCGCCGATTGCGCGGCCAGCGAGAGCACCTGCCGCGAGCGGACCTGGAACCCGCGCGAGCGCGCAGGCGGCGGCGAAGCAGGTACAGGCGAAACGATCGCCTGCCGGCACCCGGATGGCGCAGATTCGGGTGGCCCTTGCCGATGACCGCGCCTTCGCGCGCCAAGGCTTGCGCCTCCTGCTCGCCAGCGAGCAGGACATCGAGGTGCTCACGGGAACGGCCGATGTGACGTCGCTCGGCAGCCGGGTCGCCGCGAATCGCCCAGACGTGCTCGTGCTCGACCTCGGCCTGCCGAGCCGCTCGGCGATCACGGCGATCGGCGGCCTGCGCGAGCGCGCGCCGGACACCCAGATCGTGGTGCTGAGCAGCGAGCGCGAGCCGATGTTCGCCAGGCGCGTCCTCGCCGCCGGGGCGCTGGGGTTCGTCGGCAGGGAGTCGGCGGATCGGGACCTGCCCGCGGCGATCCGCGCCGCCGCGCGAGGCGCGCGTTTCGTCAGCCCGGCTCTCGCCGCCGGCCTGGAGGCGACGCGACGCTCGTTCGCCGAGGACCACCTGACCGCACGCGAGATCGAGGTGCTGCGCCTGATAGCACTGGGGCATACAAGCGCCGAGGTCGCGACTGCGCTTGCGCTTTCGCCGCGCACGGTGGAAACCCATCGAGCGCGCATCCATAAGAAACTCGGGCTGACGACGCGCGCCGAGATCGTCAGCTACGCGCTGCGGCGGCGGCTGCTGCGAGCCTGAACGCAACAGCCCGCGCGTTGCCCGGCGCAGCTGGTGTGAAGACCACCCGGGCCGGTTCTCAGTCGGCGTATTGCCGGCGAGCCTCTTCGATGTGATCGAAGCTGGCGTGCATCGCATCCAGCAGGGCCGGCTCGAAGTGCCGGGCGCGCTCGGACTCCATCATCTCCACGGCCATCGCGACCGGCAGCGCGGGCCTGTACACGCGGTCGCTGGTGAGGGCGTCAAACACATCGGCGACCGCCGCGATGCGCCCTTCGAGCGGGATCCGTTCGCCCGCGAGGCCGTGCGGGTAGCCGCCGCCGTCCCAGCGCTCGTGATGCGTCCAGGCGACAGTGGCGGCCATGCTCATCAGCGCGGTATCCGAGTCGGCCAGCAACTGATATCCAATCTCGGCGTGCGTCTTCAAGACCTCGAACTCGGCAACGGTGAGCTTGCCGGGCTTGAGCAGGATGCGATCGGCGATCGCGACCTTGCCGATGTCATGCAGCTCGCTCGCCAGACGCAACTGCGCACAACGCTCCCGCGGCAGGCCGCGCTGGCGTGCGAGCAGCTCGCAGTAGCGGCCCATGCGAACCATGTGCTGGCCGGTCTCGGCGTCGCGAAATTCCGCGAGCCGCACGAGCCTGCGCATCGCGTCGTTCTGGATGCCCGCGGCGTTGGCCGACGAGATGTCGCTTGACGCCAACGCGCGGCGCAGCGCTTCCTCCGTATCCTCCCCGTTGCCCTCCAGGCGCTCGACGCGCCGGCGCATCTCAGCCTCGCGCCGGCGGCGGTAGAGCGCGTTGACGACGTTGATGACGAGCTCGCCGGCGCGGACCGGTTTCACCATGTAGCCGTAGGCGCCGAGCTCGATCGACGCAGTGGCAACGCCCAGGTCGTCCTCGCCCGTCAGCATCAGGACCGCAGTGCCTGGATATTCGGCACGCACGCGAGCGAGCAGGTCGATCCCCGACTCGCCGGGCATGTTCACGTCGAGCAGCGCCACGCCGATGTCCTCACGGGCCAGGGCCTCACGCGCGTCGTCGGAGTTCGAGGCGACGCTGCACGCGTAGCCCTGCGCGTCCAGGACGCGCCGTGCCCACGAGCGCAGCGCAGCATCGTCGTCGACGATCAGTAGCCGTGGCATCGCTGCGTTATCCCGCCGGGCGCAGGGCGGCGACACACTCCAGCAGGGTCTGCGCGGTGAAAGGCTTCTCGAGCAGCTCGCCGACCGCCGTGTGCGTCCCATTCCCGCTCGCCGGTCCGGCAAAGCCCGACATGTAGAGCACCCGCAGGCCGGGCCGAAGCCCCGTCAGAGTGCCGGCAAGCTCGTGGCCGGACATGCCCGGCATGCGCACGTCCGTGAGCAGCAGATCGATCGTGCCGGGCCGCGCCGCCGCGACCTCCAGTGCCTCGGCGCCGCTCGCTGCTCCAAGCACGCTGTAGCCGGCCCGGCCCAGGATCCGCTCGGTCACCACCCGCAGGGCGTCCTCGTCCTCGACCAGCAGAATCGTTTCCACGCCGTAGTCCGCCGGTGCCGGCGCGGGCTCGGGCTCGAGGCGCTCGGCGGCCGGGAACAGCGCGGTGAACGTCGCGCCGGCTCCCGGTTCGGAGTCGAGTTGCGCCCGCCCGCGGGCCTGCCGGACCGTGCCGAACACCGTCGCCAGCCCGAGTCCCGCGCTCTCTCCCGCCGGCTTTGTCGTGAAGAACGGATCAAAGGCGCGTTCGAGGACGGCCGGTGCCATGCCCACGCCGGTATCGGACACGCGGAGCCGAACGTAGGGGCCAGGCAGCAGTTCCGGCCGCGTGGCAGCGAAGGAGGCATCGACCTCCAGGTTCGCCGTGTCGATTCGCACGACCCCGCCCTCGGGCATCGCGTCGCGGCTGTTGGCCGCCAGATTGACGAGCGCGCGGGCGAGCATGTCCGGATCGATGCTGACCGGCCCAAGGGCGCCGTCGAGTGCGATCACCAGGTCGATCTGCTCGCCGAGCACTTCCCGTAGCTCCTCCTCGGTGTCGCCGACGACGCGATCGAGATCGGTCGCCGTCGCTTTGCCCGGGCCGTTAGCGCGAGAAGGTGAGCAGCTGGTCGGTGAGACGCGCGCCGCGCTCGGCTGCGGTCTGGATCTCCACGAGGTCTGCGCGCATCGACGTCCACGGCCCATCCTCAGACGTTCGCGCGAGCGTGTCGAGTTCGCCCGCGATCAGCGCGCCGTAGTTGATGATGATCGCGAGGACGTTGTTGAACTCGTGCGCCACGCCCCCCGCGAGCTTGTCCACGGTCTCGAGACGCTGGGCGGCGTGCAGGCGGCGCAGTCGGGACTCGCGCTCTGCCACTCCCGCGAAGCGCTCGCGGCCGTAGCTCTCCTCGACCCGTACGCTGACGTCGCGGTCAATCGCCAGCGCGCCTGATTGCGCACCACCTTCGTCGTAACACGCAAGCCAGCGGCTCTCGACGGTCAGCTCGCGCCCGCCCTTGGCGTGCTGCACAAGATCGCCGTGCCAGTGCCCGTCGCGTGCCATTCGCTCGAGCATCTGCGAGAGCGGGGTCGGGAATCGCGTGGAGAACAGCTCACCCGGGCGGCGCCCGAGCGCTTCGGCGCGGCTGAAGCCGTAAAGCTCGACGGCGGCACGGTTCCAGTGCACGATGCGCCGATCGATGTCCCAGCCGATGACGGCATCCGGAAGCAGGTCGAGTACGCCCGCATCGATATCGCGCCAAGCGTGGGCGCTCTCAGCACTCATGCCGGGCCGGCCTTCCGGCGTCGGCGCCTGGCGCGGGCTGCCCGGGGCCGCTGTCGCCGTCGCCGAGCCGCGGGCAAAGCGGCGGGATCAGCCGGCTGCGCGGCGCGTGGCCCACTGAGACAGGCGCCGACCGCGCGGAGATCACGGAACACCGGTCTCCGCTACGTCCGTCGAGCACCTGACACCCCCAGAGAGTGCCGGCCTCGAGGAGACCGGCTGAGCCACTAGGGATTGTTGCACTCGGCCACTACGCGCTTTCGGGGATCCCCAGAAAGCAGACCTCCTATGTATCGGTGCGACCGGCCGCCGGCGCGCGCCCGACCGCGACCCGGCACCTGCCCGCTTCGACGGTTCCGCGCCCGCGGCCCGTTCGGGTGGGCGCGTTAGGTATGCCGAACTGTCCGTTTGGGGTTGATCGCACATTTGAGTCGCGATAGTGTCAGCAGTTACTAACCTTCTCACGGGGATACGAAAGTGCAGGCGCGGTCGGCAACGACAGTGCGGGCGCGGTCGGCGAGCGCGCAGCTGGGCGTGCGTCGTTCTGAAGGGAGTCGGTGAGCGTGACAAGAGGTGCTGCACGGCCCGCTCGGTGTCAACCGGCGGCTCGCGACGGGGTAGGACGGGGGAAATGCAGCACCCTGAACTGCGCTCGCAGCGGTCTGATGATTCTGGCGCGCCCGGATTGGCTGACCGTCGATCCTCACGCACGCCGCGCTATGCGTCGGTGCATGCGCGTGCCGGCCCATGCCTGCCTGGCGGCGGCCGGGGCGAGCGCGGCGGCTCGTTCGGGCGCTGACGAACTGCCCGCAGACCCCCGGCGCGACACGCTGCAAGCGCTGCCCGGTACGCAATCTGGACGCGGCAATGGGTGAGCCGCCAAATGACCGCCGGGCGGAGGCCAGGGACGCCCGCCGGGCGTCAGGCTTGCTGGCGGTCGCTCGCAGCCTGTTCGCGGAAGCGGAGCCGCAGGTGATCTACGAGCGGATTCTCGAAGGCGCGCGCGATCTCACGGGCGCCCGCTACGCGGCGCTCGGCGTGCTAAACGAGCAACGCGACGCGCTGGCGCATCTGTACACCGCGGGCATCGATGAGGCCACCCGCCGGCAGATCGGCGATCCGCCGCGCGGCCGCGGCGTGCTCGGCCTGCTGGTCAGCGACCCGAAACCAATCCGCATCGCCGATCTGGCGAGCGACGCCTCGAGCTATGGGTTTCCGCCCGGGCACCCCGTGATGAGAACCTTCCTCGGTGTCCCGGTCCACGTGCGGGGCGAGGTCCGGGCCAATCTCTACCTGGCCGACAAGACCGGGGAGTTCGACGAGTCCGATGAGGAGGTCGCCATCATCCTCGCGGACTGGGCAGCGACGACGATCGATCTCGAGCGCCGGCAACCGCCCTTCAGACGACGCTGGCGCGACCGCCAGCCGACGCTCACAGCCGAGCTCGACCGGGTCAGCGACCAGATGTCGGTGTCGACGCTGCTGCTCGTCGAGGACGAGGACGCGCTGCGAGAGCTCGTCGTCATGATGCTCGAGGAGCAGGGCTACGTCGTGCTGAACGCGGCCAACGGGCAGGACGCGCTCGAGTTGGCCCAGCGCCATAGTGGCCCGATCGACCTGTTGATCACCGACGTCGTCATGCCGCGGCTCTCGGGCGCCGAGTTGGCGAAACAACTGCTCGAAGTGCGCCCCGCGCTCGAGGTGCTCTACATATCCGGCTACAACGACAGCCGTCTGATGGGCAGGGGCCTGGACGAGGCGAGGATCAACCTGCTCAGCAAGCCGTTCACGCCCGAGCAGCTCTCCGATCGTGTGCGCGCGCTCACCAAGAGCGCACGATCCTGACACGGCGTCCGCGCCTATACGCCCAGCCGATGCCGGTCCGCAGGCGCGTGACCGGCGCCCTCAACCACTCCGGCGCCGGATTGAAATAGGGCCTCGGGTGCGCGGCCGAAAGCTGCGTGAGCCGCGCCCGTACTCCGCCCCCCAGGCTTGCGGAAAGCTACCGATGGCGTGGGTGTCCCGGCGATGGCACGATGATCTCGTGAACGACACCGCGACAGCAACGGCCACGCCCCTGCCGCCGCCGGCACCTGACCCGGTCGAGACCGGCAACGCGCGGACCCAGAAGTACGTCTACGACTTTGAAGAGGGCTCGCGCGAGATGCGCAACCTGCTCGGCGGCAAGGGATCGAATCTCTGCGAGATGACGCGCCTGCTCGGCGCCGAGCTGGTTCCTGGCGGCTTCGTCATCACCACCGAAGCGTGCGTTGCGCATATGACCGCCGGCTCCGAGCCGCCCGAGCTCTCACCGCAGATCGACGACGCCCTCGAGCGCCTGCAGACTCGCCTCGGCCGGCGATTCGGTGACGCAAACGATCCGCTGCTGCTCTCGGTTCGCTCCGGCTCGCGAGAGTCGATGCCCGGCATGATGGACACGGTCCTGAACCTCGGTCTCACCGACGCCTCTGTCGAGGGGCTCGCGCTGGCGACCGGCAATGAGCGCTTCGCCTGGGACTCCTACAGGCGCTTCGTGCAGATGTTCTCCAACGTGGTCCGCGGGGTCTCCAGCGAGCACATCGAGGAGGAGATCGCGGAGGTCAAGGCCCGCCACGGCGTGGCTCTGGACACCGACCTTGACACCGCGGCGCTGCGCGAGCTGACGGCGATCTTCAAGCGGGACTTCCAGCAGCAGACCGGGGAGCCGTTTCCGCAGGACCCAGCCGAGCAGCTCAAGCAGGCGATCAACGCGGTGTTCGACTCCTGGGGCGGAGACCGCGCCGTTGCCTACCGGCGCATCAACCACATTCCCGACGACTGGGGAACCGCGGTCAACGTGCAGCAGATGGTGTTCGGCAACAAGGGCGAGAGCTCCGGCTCGGGCGTGGCGTTCAGCCGTGACGAGCTCACAGGTTCACCCGACCCCTCCGGCGACTTCCTGATCAACGCCCAGGGCGAGGACGTCGTATCAGGCGTTCGCAACGCCCAGGAGCTCGCAGAGCTGCGCGAGATCATGCCGGACGCCTACGCACAGCTCACGAGCATCCTGCGCACGCTGGAAGCCCACTACGGCGACATCCAGGACACCGAGTTCACGATCGAGGAAGGCCGTCTGTACATGCTGCAGACGCGCAACGCCAAGCGCCCCGCGCAGGCGGCCGTCCGCTTCGCCGTCGACGCTGTGGGCGAGGGGCTGCTCACCAAGGCGCAGGCCATTACCACGATCGACGCGTCATCGCTCGACGCGCTGCTGCACCCCACCTTCGATCGCAGGACGCCCTACAAGGTGCTGGCGCGCGGCGTCGCCGCCTCGCCCGGCGCCGCCAAGGGCGCAATCGTGTTCAGCGCCCCCGCCGCGGTGGCCGCGGCCGAGACCGGCGCCCATGTCGTGCTGGTGCGGCCGTTCACCGAAGCCGAGGATGTCGCCGGCTTCTTTGCCGCCCAGGGCATACTCACGAGCGAGGGCGGAAAGGCGTCGCATGCGGCGCTGGTCGCACGCGGCATGGGCCGCCCCTGCGTCTGCGGCGCGAGCAGCCTCGACATCGACGTCGCTGCCGCCACCGTCCGCGTCGGCGACGTGGTTCTCCGAGAAGGCGATCTGATTGCGATCAACGGCTCCACCGGCGACATCACGATCGACGACGTGGCGCTTGTGGATCCGGAGATGGACCCCAACTTCGAGACGGTTCTCACGTGGGCGGACGAGCTGCGCACACTTGGCGTGCGCGCCAACGCCGACGTCCCGGAGGACGCGCGGCGCGCGCGAGCGTTCGGGGCCGAGGGCATCGGCCTGTGCCGCACCGAGCACATGTTCATGGCGGCCGATCGCCAGCCGAAGATGCGCGCGATGATCATGGCCTCGGGCGAGGCGGACCGCCGCGCTGCGCTGGCGGAGCTGCTGCCGCTGCAGCAGGCGGACTTCGAGGGCCTGTTCGAAGCGATGGAGGGCCTGCCGGTAACGATCCGCCTGCTCGACCCGCCGTTGCACGAGTTCCTTCCAAGCGAGATCGACCTGCTCGACGAGTTGCGCGCTGCGCACGATCCGCACGAGATCGCCGAGCTCGAACGCACGCTCAAGCGCGTACAGGAGCTCTCCGAGTCCAACCCGATGCTCGGGACCCGCGGCTGCCGCCTTGGCATCCTCTACCCGGAGATCTACGAGATGCAGGTCGCGGCGATCATGCGCGCGGCTCGCGCAGTGCGCGAGCGTACCGGCCACGCCCCGCACACCGAGGTGATGATCCCGCTGATTAACTACGACCGCGAGCTCACGCTGGTGCGCGAGCTGGTTCTGCGGATCGCGGATCAGGAGGGCATGCGCGAAGGAAGCGACTACACCGTCGGCACGATGATCGAGCTGCCGCGCGCATGCATCGTGGCCGGGGCCCTCGCAGAACACGCCGACTTCTTCTCCTTCGGCACCAACGACCTCACCCAGACCGCGCTCGGCTTCTCGCGCGACGACATCGAGCGGACGATCATCGTTCGCTACGTCAACGAGCACATCGTGCCCTGCTCGCCGTTCGAGACGATCGACCGCGAGGGCGTCGGCGCGCTCGTGCGGATGGCCGTGGCGAACGGCCGAGCGGCCAATCCAGATCTGCATATCGGCGTCTGCGGCGAGCATGGCGGCGATCCCGAATCAATCGAGTTCTTCGCGCAGGCAGGCCTCGACTACGTGTCCTGCTCGCCGTTCCGGGTTCCGGTCGCGCGTGTCGCGGCCGCGCAGGTCGCGGCCAAAAGCTGACGCCGCGCCCCTGGCGGCGCGGCTTGCCGGCCCAGCTGACCGGGCGCACGCCGGTGCTAGGCTGATTGTGGAACAGAACGGTGAGACATTGCGCACGCGGCGCGCCCGGGGGTGCATGGACGTGAGTGAGCAGGATTGCGACCCGGAGGGCACCGAGCAGCCCGGCCAGGCCGCGGTTGCGCACGCCGTCCCTCGGCAGCGCCGCGACCCCAGCCCAGAGCGGCCGCAGGCGCGTATCGACGTGGCGGCCGCCGGCCACGGCCAGACCGCCGCCACGGCGGGCCCTGGCGGACGCGCGCATGCGAGCAGCGCCGCTAACCAGGCTCGGGATCGCGCGGCGGCGGACCGCACGCGCGCGGCCGCGGACCGTATGCGCGCAGCCGCGGATCGCGAGGCCGCGGCCCGCGATCGCGTGTTGGCGCGAGCCGAGCTGATGAAGGCCCGGGCCCGAAATGGTGAGGATGTCGGCGCGCTCGCCGGCACCATCGCACACAACCTCAACAACCTGATGGCGATCGTTGTCGGTTACGCCAACCGGCTGGTCGCCGAAGCGCAGGGCGCGACGACGCGCGAGGACCTCGAGCAGATCATCGCGGCAGCCGATCGCGCCACGGCTCTGACGAAGGCGCTGCTCGCGTTCGCGGGACTGGCGAAGAGCGGGAAGACGCCGGTCGATCCCGCACAGGCGATTCGCGACCTCGAGCCGAGACTGCTAGCGCTGGCAGATGCCGGCGTTGGCTTCGACCTGCGGCTGGACCCCGAGGAGATCCTCGTGATGGTCGATGCTGCCGAGTTCGACCAGGCGATCATCAACCTGGCAATCAACGCGAGCGACGCGATGCCCGACGGCGGCACGATCACGCTCACCAGCGCGCACCGCGCCGTCGCCTCGGAGGAGGCGCAGCGCCACGGTGTGCACGCCGGCTGCTACGCGGAGGTGTCCGTCGCCGACACCGGCGCCGGGATCACAGCCGACACGTGCGAGCAGATCTTCGACCCGTTCTTCACGACCAAGGGCTCGGCGAACACCGGGCTCGGACTGGCGACCGTTCGCGCCATTGTCGAGCATGCGGGCGGCTGGATCGATGTGCAGACCGAGATCGGCGCCGGAACGACGCTCCGAATGGCGCTCCCGGAAGCCGAGCCGGCGACGCAGCCAAGCCTGTAGCGGACCGCCCGTCAGCGTTAGCGGGGCGCCAGCACCAGCCGCTCGGCGACGAGCCCGCCCCTCAGGACCAGCGTCGCCCCGCATCAGCGCCGGCGCTCGGCGACCGCGGCTCCCCCTCGGCCGGGGCGGCACCCATGAGCATGACCTGGAACGTCGTTCCGACTCCGACGACACTGTCCACATCGATCCAGCCGCCCGCGTGCTCGACGATGCCGCGAACGGTCGCGAGCCCCATGCCGGTGCCGCGATCGGCCTTCGTGGTGTAGAACGGCTCGAAGATCCGCTCGCACGTGTCGGCCGCGATGCCGACGCCGGTGTCGGAAACCGTGACGCGGACATCGTCACCCAGCGCGACACTGTGGAGGCTGGCCTCGGACGCCGAAACCGCGTGGGTGTGGGTCGACACGGTCAGCGTGCCGCCCCCTCGCATCGCGTCGCTGGCATTGATGATCAGATTCATCAGGACCTGCTCGAGTTCGGTGCGGTCCATCAGCACGCGCGGTACGTCGCGGTCCAGGACGAAGCGGAAGACGACCTCGGTGTCGATCAGGCGCCTGAGCATCGGCTCGAGAGCGTGGATCGTCTCGTTCACGCCGAGCAGCGCCAACTCGCTCTCGCCGCGGCGAGAGAACGCCAGCAGCTGGCGCGTCAGCTCCGCGGCGCGGTCGGTGGCGGCCACGATCTGGTCGATGTCGGGGCGGGCCGCGGCCAGATCCGGGCGCTGGCGCATGCGGCTGGCATAGCCGGACACGATCGTCAGCAGGTTGTTGAAGTCGTGCGCGATGCCTCCCGCCAGCTGCCCGACGGCCTCGAGCTTCTGGGAATGGGCCAGCTTGCCCTCCAGCTCGAGCCGTTCGGTCATATCGATGATCACGCCGCTCAGCCGCTCGATCGTGCCTGCATCGCTGCGCCGAACGGACACGATGTCGCGCACATGACGAACACCACCGAAGGCGTCGATCAGCCGGTACTCGAGCTCGATCGTCTCATTCTCACTCGCGGCCTCACCCAGGATCAGGGCCTTGAGCCGGTCGCCAGGATGCACGATCGAGAGCCAGAACCCTGCCTGGAGCCACTGCTCCCGGGAGTACCCGAGAAACGCGTCCTGGCGTCCGCCGAGGTAGCTGATCGAATCGCGATCCGGCGCCGTCGCTTCCCACACGATCACCTCGAGCGCCGAGACGATTTCCTCAACCGCCTGGGAACGCGCGTAGCCCAGGCGCTGGCTCTCGAGCTGACGGCGCTCCGTCGCGTCGCGAACGATCGACACGGTCATGTTCTCGCCACCCGAGAGGAGCGGCGCCAAGCTGATCTCCACCGCGAATTCGGAACCGTCCTTCCGCGCGCCCATCAACTGCATACCCAAACCGATCGGGCGCCTGCGGGGCCGGGCGCTATAGGCCTCCCTCTCAACGACGTGATCGAGGCGCTGACGGGCGGGGACCAATATCTCGACGAACTCGCCGATGAGCGCTTCACGCGGATACCCGAACAACCCGACCATCGCCTGGTTGGCGAAGACGATCCGGCCGTCCGCGTCAGACAGCACGATCCCGTCCGGCGCCGCATCGAGCACCGCACCGAGCGAACCCTGCCACCCGGGTTCGAGCTCGACCGCGACGGCGGAGGCAGCGGGGGAAAACCGGCCGGGCTCGGCCTGCGCCCTCGCGTCGCTCGCAACACGCGCCCGCGGTAGCGGCACGACGGGCCTGGCCACCATCGGCCTCATTTCCATGGGTGCAGCGTTGGGGTAAACGGTCTGGATCCCGCTTCGCTAGATAACGTTAGCATGAACAAAATGTCTACTTTTATGGCCTTCGGCCGATGACCGCGACCGGCACGAGGGGGTGGCGATTCCTCACCTCTCACGCGCGTGTACTGGTCGCCATCGCCCACGATCCGGGCATGCGTCTGCGCGACATCAGCGCCCGCGTCGGCATCACGGAACGCGCAGCCCACCGCATCGTCACCGAACTCGACGCCGCCGGCTACATAACCCGCACGCGCAGTGGACGCCGCAACACCTACACGATCCAGACCGAGCTCCCGTTGCCCGACGCGATCGACCCCGGCCAGAGCGTCGGCGACCTGCTCGCCGTCCTCGTAAGGCCACCCAGCTGACAGGTGCGACGACTTCTCACGATCGCACTGGCGGCCCTCGCGGTATCCATGCTCTTCGCCGCGCCCACGTTCGCGACGGACTCGGTGACCGCCACCGCGACCGTCTCGGGAACGACGATCCAGGCGCAAGGTGTCCGGCATCGCTGACGACTGCGGCTCCTCCGGCGCCTGCAGTGGTCAGGCGGTGGCCGTGGTCGTCCAGCCAGACGCCGAAGCCTTTGCGTTGTGCAACGGGAACGTCGGGACCGGCGTCATCGCCGAGCAGAGCGTGCCGGCCACCGGTGGCTCCTTCAGCGTGAGTGCCGCCGTCACCGAACCAGAAGGTACCTATGCCGTGTGCGGCTACCTCTCCGCGACTGGTCATGGTGCCAGCGTGCCGTTGGCGGCGTCGCCAAGTGCGGCGGTCGTGACGGTCGCGCCGCAACCCTGTCCGTCCGGGACGGCGCAACCACTGTTGTTGACGGCGCCCGCGAAGCTCGCGTACGGGCAACGAGGAGTCGTCGGCGTCAATGAGCGAATCGCCAGCGTGAAATTTGCCAGCGTTGTATCGCGTTTCAGCCAAGCAGCGGCGCGAGCGGGACGTTTCGCGTGACGGTTCGGGTGGACGGGCGCGTCGTCAGGCGCGCCGTCCTGCCTCCTCACACGCTCCTGTAGCTCGACGCAACGCGGGGCAAGCGATGCGGATGGCCGGGCGATCGCCGCTAGCCGGCGGCCACGATGGCGACGTCGGTGGTCCGTCCGCGGCGCGCGAAGAATTCGGCTTCGGCCTCGCCGAGCGGAGTCGAGGCCGGCGCGAGGTGCAGGTACTCGGCGGCGATGGCGCCCCAGTCCGCCCCGGCTCGTAGTTGCTCGAGAACGACGGCGACCAGGCCATGCATCCGCCGGATCAAGATCGAGTCCGGCGGCAGCGTCAGCTGGTTGACCTGCGTTCTCATCGCGGCCCTCTCTTCACTGTCAGGACGCTCACCGTCTCGGCCACGACGCGGCTGCTCCGGCGAGAAGCGATGTGCCCCCGGCACGGCGTACCACTTGGTCGCCATGCGCATGAGCCGGAGCGCAAAGTCCGCCTCGACCGCCTGAGCCCGGCTCGCGGGCAGATATCCGCCGGTGACCAGGGCTGCCTTCAGGCCTGCCGCGTCCCGATCGCGGACCGCCACCGCGATCGCCCTCTCGTCGGCAACACGAGCAGCGTCAACATCCGCCAGCAGGCCGAAATCCAAAAAGCAGACCCGGCCGTCGGGGCACAGCAGGTAGTTGCCGGGATGCGGGTCTCCGAGGGCGATCCGGTCGCGATAGAGCAGACCGAAGAAGAAGCGGAAGACGATCTCACCGTAGCGGTCGCGCTGCGCCTCGTCGGCGCGGCGAACGGCCTCGAAGCGCTCGCCCTCGACATACTCGGACACGAGCACGCGCCGGGTCGAGATGTCCGTGTGGGTTCGGGGCACGCGAATGAACGGATGTCCCGACATCTGGCGCTCGATGCGGCGCTGGTTCTGGGCCTCGAGCTCGTAGTCGAGCTCCTCCCCGATCCGCTCGCGCAGCTCCCCGCCGAGCGCCTTCGCGTCCAGCCCCGGGGCGAGCCGCTGGACGAGAGGCAGCAGCAGCATCGCGTTGCGCAGGTCCATCTCCACGGCGTTCGCGACGCCGGGGTACTGGATCTTCACGGCGACGTCGTCGCCATCGACGGTGGTCGCGCGATGAACCTGACCGATCGAGGCGGCGGCAAACGCACGCTCGTCGAAGTCCGAGAACACACGATTCAGCGGGCCGCCGAACTCCTTGCGCAGCACCTTCTCGAGGTCTTTGAACGCCATCGCCGGGACGCCGTCACGTAGCGCGGCGAGGCTGCGATGCAACTCGTCCCGCTGGTCCTCGGGAAGACCATCGAACTCGACCATCGAGATCATCTGGCCGACCTTCATCGCAGCGCCGCGCATCTGGCCAAGCTGGTCAACGAGCTGGCGAACAAGCGCCGCGGTCCGCTCGCTCTGCGCGGCAGCCGCCCGTTCCGGCGACCGCACCCGATTCGCGGTCCGCATACCGGCCCAACGCAAACTCTGCCCCGTCACCAGCCCGCCAACCCGCGCCGTCCGCGCGACCCGGCCCGTCGGCAACTTCGCCGCAACGGGCTGCGAATCGTCGGCCGCCAGATTCATCGACCGAGCGTAGCGAAGCGCGAGCGCGTGCTTTGGCCCAGCTTCGGGCAGCGTTCGGCGCAGTCTCCACGGCGGCAACGTGCGTGAGCCGGCTGAGCGGGCCGTGCGGTGGGCGAGTACGCCGAGCGGTGACTATTCCGGCGTGCCGCTCGTAGCCCACCGGGCGAGCACATCAACGCGGTCGGCTGGCCAGGCGCCGTCGCAGGGCATAGTGCCCGCCCTGAGGCGGGCGAGGATTTCCTGTGCGTGGGTGCTTACATCTTGGTGGGTGCGTCGCTGGCGCAACAATAAGTCGCGGCGCGGAAGCAGGTCTGCGCCCCTTGTCCGGAGGAGCGACTCGCCCACGACCGTTTCTTCGCGTTCCATAGGGCCAAGAAGCCACAAGCGGCCACGAGGTGTTGCCGGCGCGAGCCGCTGACGGATCTGATTGGCGGCAGAAGCTGGTGTCGAGGACAATGCGGCCAGCGATGGCCTCGACCGAGGATGCCAAGAGTCAGAGCGACGCGGCGCCGGCGGCGGGCTCGTCGCCTTGGGCGCCGTTTCGCTCTCGGGACTTCGCGCGGATGGCGTCGGCGCAGTTCGTGAGCAATGTCGGCAGCTGGATGCAGACGGTGGGCGCCCAGGAGTTGATGTTGACGTTGACGACGTCGGCCACGCTGGTGGCGTTGATTCAGACCGCAGCGGGACTTCCGGTTGTACTGCTTGCTGTGCCGGCAGGCGCGATCGGTGACCTCGTTGATCGTCGCCGGCTGCTGATCGCCTCGCAGGCGTTCATGCTGGTCGCAGCGTCGGTGCTGGCGGGATTGGCGCTCGCTGGGCTCGTCACGCCGTGGGTTCTGCTCGCGTTGATCTTCGCCGTCGGCGTCGGACAGACGCTGACCTCGCCGACTTGGCAGACGTTGCAGCCAGAGCTCGTCGCGCCAGAGGATCGAACGCAGGCGATTGCGCTGGGAGCCGTCAACCAGAATCTGAGTCGCGCGGTCGGCCCCGCGATCGGCGGCGCGTTATATGCGGCAACGAGCGCGGGGGCGCTGTTTGTGGTCAACGCGGTGAGCTTTGTGCCGGTTATCGGCGCCGTCGCTCGCTGGCGAGGCAGCGCGCGCCAGACGAGCGCGGTTGCTCCCGAGCACGTCGTCGAGGCAATTCGCGCCGGTGCACGCTATGTCGCCGGAAGCCCGGCGCTACGCGTGATTCTGCTGCGAGCCGGGCTGTTCATGCTGTTCGCGAACTCGATCTGGGCGCTGCTGCCGCTGGTCGCGCGCACTCGGCTGCACCTCGGATCCGGCGGCTATGGGCTACTGCTCGCCGGCGTGGGCATCGGCGCGGTCGCGGGTGCGGCGGCCCTCCCACGCCTGCGCACACGGAACGGGACGACGCTCATGACGTCAGGCACTCTGGTCTTCGCCGGTGTGATCCTGGCGCTGGCCTACGTGCGCATCAGTGTTTTGGCGGCCTTGGTGTTGGTGATCGGCGGCTTCGCGTGGATCACCGTCCTCTCAACGCTGAACTCCGAGTATCAGTCGACGCTGCCGAGCTGGGCCAAGGCGCGCGGCATGTCGTACTACCTCGTGATCTTCCAGGGCGGGGGCGCCCTCGGTAGCGCCGCGTTCGGGGCCCTCGCCCAGGACGCCGGCTTGAACGGGGCGCTTCTTGTGGCTGCCATCGGTCTGGCATTTGTCGCTGTGGTCGGGGTGTGGCTGCCGTTCAAGTCGATCTCGCCTCGCGAGCTTTTGCCAACCGGTGACTGGCCCGACCCGCAAATCGTCGGCGCGCAAACCGATGAGGGGCTCGTGCAGGTGACGATCGACTACCGGGCAAGACCGGGGCGCGAGCATGACCTCGTCGAGGCGCTGCACGCCGGACGCTATGCCCGACGGCGCACCGGCGCGATTAGTTGGCGGGTCTGGCGCGACGCTGCCGACCCGGGCCATGTCCTTGAGCAGTTCGTCGTCGGCTCCTGGGCCGAACACCTCCGCCAACATGAACGTGTCAGCAGCCGAGACCAGCGCCGCCTCGACGAGATCAACGCCATGACCGATCCAAGCCAGCCCACTAGCGTGACGCACTGGCTGGCACCACGCGCCAACCGTAGAGATTCCAGCTAAGGACCCATCCGCTCCTGGGTCTCGCCAAAAACTGACTCATCGTGGCGCTCCGTCTTGGGCCCAACACCGAGCGCCGTACGGCGGAGTCTCGATGGCGAGCGGTCTTGATACGCGAAAGGCCCCTCGCTCAAAGGGCCTTTCTCAATAGCGGGGGCCGGATTCGAACCCGCGACCTTCGGGTTATGAGATGCTGATTCGGGGGTGCTGCCAGGTCTATTTGCAGGGATTTCGTCTTTCTGAGGTTCTCTCAGATGCGTTCAGATTCGCGCAGTTTGAGACCTTTTTCGGGACCTGAACTTGCTAGAGCAAGAATCAGCCGCGAGGGGCGAGGAAGCTAGCCGGCGTCACGATCGGGATTCCCTCGAACGATCCGAGCGCGAGAAGGTCGTCGTCTCCCGAGACGATGTAGTCGGCGCCGCCGTCAAGCGCGGCCTCGAGGACGCGGTTGTCGCTGTCATCGTCGACGATCTGAAGCCTGGTTGATGTGAGGACTTGGACGCTCGCGCCCGCGACGAGGTCGGCGATCGCGTCCGGATTGGGAAACACCTTGGCGAGCTTCGGGTAGTTGAGTACGCGCCGCAGCTCGGTGATCAATGCGGGACTGCTCAGGAGCGTCAGCTCGCCGGCCGTGACGGCGTCGACGATTGCAGCCGGCGGGCCGGACCATCCCAAGCCTGAGACAAGGACGTTGGTGTCCAGCACGACTCCCGTCATTCGGCCGCACGGGCAGCCGCGATCGCCTCGTCAACGACGGCAACATCCAGGCCCGCCGCGCGCACGGTGTTGCGCACTTCAACCAGGCGTGCCTGCAGTTGCTCGGCCGCGGCCCGCCGGTCCGCGGCTGTCAGCCGCTCGTACTCGGCCGGACTGACGAGCACCGCGAGCGGCTCGCCGCGGCGCATCAGCACCACAGGCGCGTTCTCTGCGCGAACCTCCTCAGCCAACTGGCCGAGCTTGCCGCGCGCCTTATCCAAACCGATTGTTCGTTCCATCTCGACCACCTTACGTTGAACGTGAACGTCAACCGTACGCTTCACGTGCATGATCGTCAAGCCCGGCCGGGCACACTCCCCGTCGTGGGTGCCGTCGCCGCGCGTCGCTGGCGCCCGGTGTTGGGCGGAAGCAGGAGCTACGCCACGATTGCGGTACTCTCGTCCAACAGACCGCCTAACCGCCGGCTTCGCCGTCATCGAGTTCATCGAGCGGACCAATCGGACCAGATAGCTGACGCCTGGGGCTGCCCTCGCGCAGCTCCTTGACAACCGCGTCCCGCATCGCCGCACGTTGTCCGGCGCTTCCCTTGCCAGACACCGTCGGCGTATGCATGTCGACTAGCAGCCGCTCAATTCTTTGGCGATCATCGCCAGCAACGGCCGTGTCCAAGCGATACGCGAGCAATGCAGTTACTCGCACAAGCTCGGCGACGATAGGGTGTTTGCCGTGGGTTTCACGGAGGCTTCGGAGCCGCTCCGGCCATCCCGGCAGCCGGAGCTCGACATAAAGGATCGTGGTTAGTAGGGCGTGGACGGTCTCCGCCATGAAGTCATGGTCATCGAGAGCGCGCCGAATCACGTCCTCCATATGGACACTGCCGAGCTCGAGCCGCATAACCAAGGTGAGCAGCACCGTGGTCAGCAGCTCGGCAAGTCGCGAAATCCTCTCCTCACCGATCTCGCCGCCTGGCGAAAGCACGTCTTTTATCGTCTCAATAAGGCTGTGTGTCTGATCCTCGCGAACTGCCCATACGACGGCAGTAAGGCCCCAGCCGTGGAGCGCGTCCTTGAGCAGGCGCTCCTTTAGG
>CAWBGR010000002.1:0-14113 GCA_963788385.1 uncultured Solirubrobacterales bacterium | reverse complement strand
ATCCATCGGTTAGCTTCAGGGACTCCGGGGGGATCCCCCTCCGTCTGAGTTTTGAGTTCGCGTGCGGCCGCCGATCGACAGCATCCAGGCGCCGCCGTTCCCTCCCGGCGCGCAGTGGCTGAACTCTCCGGCGCTCGAGTTCTCGGCACTGCACGGGCACCCGGTGCTGATCGAGTTCTGGGACTTCTGCCGCCCCAACTCGCTGGCGACGCTGCCGTACATGAAGGCCTGGCACGAGCGCTACGCGGCCCACGGGCTCATCGTCGTGTCGGTTCACTCGCCGGGCTTTCGCACCAGCGCCAACGAGGATCACGTCCGCGCGGCGGTGGCCCGGCTCGGCATCGCCCACACCGTCCTGCTCGACACGAACTTCGCGCTGTGGCGGGAGTATGAGAACGCCGGCTGGCCCGGCCGCTACCTTTGGAACGCCGACGGCATGCTCGCCGACTACCACTACGGCGAGGGCGCCTACGCCGACTGCGAAGCCGTGATCTGTGAGCTGCTCGGCGTGGAGCGCGAGCCGCTCGCGCCGCAACGGCCCCAGGATGCTCCCGACGCCCGGCTCGTCGTGCCCTCCGAGGACCGCATGCAAGCGCCGTTCTCGGGGCCCTATGAGGCGGGCGGCGTATGGGCGGTGCTCGAGCCGCGGACGCCGGCGGCCAGCGTCACGGTCAACGGCCACGAGCTCGCGGTCCCCCACCCCGGCGCGCACCTGCTGATCAGCCACGAACGCCACAGTCGCGGCGAGTTCGAGCTCTCAGCCGGCGCGGATGTGCGCTGCGACGCCGTCTGCTTCACGCCCGGCCTCGCGGCGGACTGAGCGCGCCGGGCGGCCCCGCCTCCCCGGGGCGCAGGTCCAGCTGAAGCCACGCCACGTCGTGCCAGGCGCCCTGCTTCCAGCCGATCCGCCGGTAGGTTCCGACGACGACGAACCCCATCGCTCGGTGCAGGCCGTTGCTTGCGTCGTTGGGCTGCGTGATCCCGGCGCACAGCGTCCACAGCCCGACCGCGCGCAAGCGCTCGAACAGCTGCGTGTAGAGCGCGCGGCCGACGCCGCCGCGGTGGCTCGCGGAGTCGATGTAGACCGCGACGTCGGCCGCCCAGCGGTAGGCGGCGCGGTCGCGATGCGGCGAGCCGTAGGCGTAGCCGATGACGGCGCCACCGGCGTCCTGCGCAACCAGCCACGCGTGCGCGGTCGCCATCCGGCGCTCGATCTCCTCGCCGCTCGGCGGGTACTCCTCGAAGGAGGCGACCGAGGCGCTGACGTAGGGGGCATAGATCGCCGCGCACGCGGCCGCGTCGCGGCGGGGGTCGGCGTCGCGGATGATGATCATCGCCTCGAGAATAGCCGTGCGTGTTGCGAGAACCGCGCCCTCGATCGCGCGGCGGCGCTGCTAGCGTCACCGGCGTGATCATCTCGACCATGAACGACCTCCCCGGTCACGAGATCGAAGAGGTCTTCGGCGAGGTCTTCGGGCTGACGGTGCGCTCGCGCAACATCGGCTCGGTGATCGGAGCGACGCTCAAGTCACTCGCCGGCGGCGAACTGAAGGGCATGACGAAAATGCTCGCATCCGGCCGCCAGGACGCCACCGACCGCCTCGTCGCCGAAGCGGAGGCCAAGGGCGCGAACGCGGTGATCGCGTTTCGCTTCGACACCTCCGAGCTCGGCTCGATGTGGACCGAGATCTGCGCCTACGGCACGGCCGTCAGCGCGCGCAAGCTCTGAGCGCCCGGCGCTGACCGGCGAGCGGGCGCCTCACGCCGCCGGCATGTCCTGACCCGATCGCCGGCCGGCGTCCGGCGATCGGGCTCCTCCCCCACGCCCCGCCGCAGCTCAGCCCTCGAGCACGTTGTGCACGGTGGCCACCATCGGCTCACCAGGATCGACGCCCGCGGCGCCCATGATCGGCATCAGCGTCGCGCCGAACGCCTCGAACTGCTCCTGGGACTCCCAGATGTCGAACACGTGG
The DNA here is from genome assembly GCA_963788385.1 of uncultured Solirubrobacterales bacterium. GTDB lineage: Bacteria > Actinomycetota > Thermoleophilia > Solirubrobacterales > Solirubrobacteraceae > Palsa-513. Next base: position 12,140 of record CAWBGR010000002.1, on the reverse strand, counting down.
ATCGCTCCACCGACGTCGAGGGCGACGTGAAGCGTGCGCCCGTCGGGCGCTCCCGCGCCGGCCGCTTCCAGCTGCCTGATCGTGTCGTCGTAGATCTCCGGCGTGAACCCGGCCGGCCTGAAGTAGAACCCGTGTGCCATTTGCGCCCCATCCTCTCCGCGCTCGCGCGGTTGGTTGCCGAGCCCTGCGCCGCGACTCTACCTGCGCCCCGGCCGCCGCGCTAGGCTGCGCCCGAGAGTTCCGCCGCGCTGCGATCTGCCAGCAGCGCCAGGAGCCGCGGCGGCTCGCCGCCGTCGACGAGCACGGCGGTCCCGGGCCAGTAGGGGCTGGCCGGCCCGGTTGCGAAGGTCGTGCTGTAGATCCAGCTGCCGCAGTTGTGCAGCTGCGTCCCGCCGGGCGTCAGCCACTCCGCCGCCTCGTCGCCCTCGAGCATCCCGGCGCGGTGGGTGTGGCCGAAGATCACGTGACGCGCATCGATCGCCAGACGCTCCACGAGCACGCTTGCGGCCCGCAGCCCGGCGCGGCGAAGCTCCGCGGTCGAGAGCTCGCCTCGCAGCGGGCCGAGCCCGGCCGCGTTGGCGCCGCGAACGAGCCAGGGGAAGGCCAGTGGGAAGACGCGCGAGCGCAGCGGGCCGCCACTCGATCCGCGCAGCGCCTGCCACGCCTTGACCGTCCGCCCGCCGTCGACGGTGTCGGAGGGCCGGCCGCTCTGCGCGGCGGCGTGAACCCACGCATAGACGGGTGCTATGACCGCCTCGTAGTCATCGACGCTGCGGACGTCGTCCCAGCGGCGGTCGCGGGCGAGCGCCACGCGGCCGCTCGCCGCCACCGCCAGGCGCTCGATCGTCGGCACCGTCATGTGCAGATCGAGCTGGTGGCCGTGCATCGCGTAGACGCCGTCCTCGAGCCACACACCGGGATAGGCGACCTCGACAGCGGCCGGCCCGAGCAGCCGCGCGAACTCCGCCGCGATGAACGACGCCTCCGCCGGCGCGCAGCGCTGCTCGAGCGCCAGCGGGTCCGTCCGGCGCTCGAGCCAGGACTGCGCGAGCGCGTGGTCGTGGTTGCCCGGGACGAGCACCACGGAGCGCCCGCCCAGATGCTCGCCGAGCCGCCCCAGCACCTCCCGCGCGCGGTCGAGCACCGTCCGCGCGGCGCCGTGGCGCAGCTCGAGCGTGTCACCGAGCAGCACGAGGCGATCGACGCCCTCCAAGCCCTTCAGGAGCGCGTCGAGCACGCCCTCGCGCCGAAGCACGTCGCTGCCTGAACGCGTTCCGAGGTGCAGGTCGGAAACGACGAGCGTGCGCGCCACTACCGCGAGGCGCCGACGCCGCGAATCGCCTTGGGCAGCATGAAGCGCACGTCCTCGCGGGTCACCGTGAGCTCCGAGATGTCGTCGACGCCGCGCCGGCGGAAGTTCTCGACCAGCTCCGCCACGAGCTCCTCGGGCGCGCTCGCGCCGGAGCTGATGCCCAGCGTCCGCACACCCTCGAGCCACCCCTCGTCGAGCTCGCCGGCGTTGTCGATCAGGTGCGCCTGGGCGCCGTAGTCGCGCGCGACCTCGACGAGTCGCAGCGAGTTGGACGAGTTGCGGGAGCCGATCACGAGCACCAGGTCGCATTCGGTCGCGAGCCGGCGCACCGCCGCCTGGCGGTTGGTCGTCGCGTAACAGATGTCGTCGGTGCGCGGGCCGACGATCGCCGGGAAACGCTCGCGCAGGCGCTCGATGATGCCGCGGGTCTCATCGACCGACAGTGTGGTCTGGGAGATGTAGGCGACCTTCTCGGGGTCGGCGAGCTCCAGCTCGTCGACGTCCTGCTCGGTCTGGACGAGCACCATGTTGTCGGGGGCCTCGCCCATCGTGCCCTCGACCTCCTCATGGCCGTCGTGGCCCACCAGCACGACCATGTAGCCCTCGGCCGCGAACCGCCGCGCCTCGACGTGCACCTTGGTGACCAGCGGGCAGGTCGCGTCGATCGTCCGCAGACGCCTGGCCTTGGCGTTCGCGTGCACGCTCGGCGCGACGCCGTGGGCTGAGAACACCGTGACCGAGCCCTCGGGCACCTCGGTTTCGCTCTCGACGAAGATCGCGCCGCGTGCGCGGAGCTGTTCGACGACATGCTTGTTGTGGACGATCTCCTTGCGCACATAGACCGGCGGGCCGTAGCTCTCGAGCGCCCGCTCGACCGTCACGACGGCGCGGTCGACCCCCGCGCAGTAGCCGCGCGGGGCCGCGAGCAGGATCTTCTCGACTGTGTTCGTCACGACGGGCATCCCTTGATTCTACGGCGGGCGATGGCCCGGCCGGCGAAGAGGCCCGGCGGGCGACGCATCACACAGTGACCGTACTGCGGCGCGAGCGCGCCCGCGGCGCCCCGCGAGCGCCCCACGAGGCTACGCTGTTGCGCGATGGCGCAACAGCATCTCGATCGCCTGACCGCGCTCGATGCCTCCTTCCTTCATCAGGAGGGAGCCGAGTCGCACATGCACATCGGCGCCCTGACGACCTTCGATGGGCCACCGCCGGCCTTCGGCGAGCTGCTCGAGCTGATCGAGGCGCGCCTGCACCTCGTGCCGCGCTACCGCCAGCGCCTCGCGCGCACGCCGTTTGACCGCGGACGGCCCGTGTGGGTCGACGACACCGCCTTCCGGCTCGAGTACCACGTCCGCCACGTCGCGCTGCCGCCGCCCGGCGGGCGCGATCAACTACTGGCGCTCCTCTCGCGGATCTTCTCGACGCAGCTCGACCGCCGCCGGCCGCTGTGGGAGCTGTGGTTCGTCGAGGGGCTTGACGGCGGCGGCTTCGCGCTGATCTTCAAGACCCACCACTCGGTGATCGACGGCGTCGCCGGGCTCGACCTCGCGACCGTCATCTTCGACCTCGAATCGCAGCGCGACGCCGAGACGGAACCGCCGCCGAAATGGACGCCCGCGCCGCAGCCGGGCCGAGCCGGCCTGGTGGCGCTCGGCGCCGCACGTGACGCCCGCGACATGGCAAAGCTCCTGGGTGGCGCGCTGAGCGCCGGTGCGCATCCACAGGAGTCGGCTCGCCGGCTGCGCGAAGCCGCGGAGGGCGTCGCCGAGATCGCCTGGGCGGTGCTCAACCCCGCGCCCGAGACACCACTGAACGTGCCGATCGGCCCCTACCGGCGGTTCGTAGGTGTCGCCGCGACGCTCGAGGACTTCAAGACGATCAAGAACGCCTTCGGCGGGACGGTCAACGACGTCGTGCTGGCCGTCGTGGCGGGCGCGCTGCGCAGCTTCCTGATCTCCCGCGGCGTACGCACGGAGGGGCTCGAGCTGCGCGCGCTCGTGCCGGTTTCGCTACGCGGCGCCGGCGACCGCGGTGAGGTGATCGGCAACCGGCTCGCCGCGATGCGCGGAAGCCTGCCCGTCTACATCGCCGATCCGCTCGAGCGGCTCGACGCGGTGCGTATCAGCATGGAGGGGATCAAGGAGTCGCGCCAGGCGCTCGGCGCGGAGGTGCTGGCCGGCGTGCAGAACTTCGCACCGCCGACGATCCTCGCGCAGGCCTCGCGGATCAACTTCTCAACGCGCCTGTTCAACCTGCTCGTGACGAACATGCCCGGGCCGCAGATCCCGCTCTACGTGCTGGGGCGCGAGATCCGCGAGGTCTACCCGGTCGGCTTCCTCGCGCACGACCACGCGCTCGCTGTCGCGATCATGTCCTACAACGGGCAGATGAACTTCGGCCTGCTGGCGGACTCCCACGCGCTGCCCGAGCTCGACCAGATCGGCGGCTGGGTTTCGCAGTCGATCGAGGAGCTCATCGAGCTGGCGCGCGAGCACGCCGGCGGGCGGGGAACCGGCGCCGGATAGCCTAATTTGGGCGTCGGCGAAGCGGGCGAGGCCGGTGCGCCGGCCGGCACGGATGCCGGCGACCGCGATTGTCTTCGCGGTTCGTGAGGCCGTGGTCTGCGTGCGCCGGCCGGGGCGGCGGGCTCAGTTGTCGCCGCCGATGCGGTCCTCGATGTAGATCTCGATGCACGTTCGCGCGAGCGCCTCGGCCCGCTCGCCGGAGAGATGGCCGAGCACCGCGTCCAGCGCGCGCTCCTCGGTCACGCCGGCATCGAACGCCTGCTCGCCGCGGAAGCCGGCGGCGATCTTGAGCGCCTCGCGGCGGCTCGATCCGAGCCGCGGGAACGCGGCCAGCAGGAAGTCGCTGTTGGCGATCGGCGGCCCGAGCGCGAGCGAGGAGTACCAGTCGGCGAGCGCGTGCAGATCCCCCTCGTCGAGGCCGGCCACGGCCTTGGCGTAGTGCTCGCCGAGCTCCGGCTCGGGGATGTCGTCAACCCAGGCGGCGACGACCTCGCCGACGAGGCGACGGCGCGCCTCGCGTCCGATCGACTCGGCGATCACGCGGATCGTGTCCTGCGGTGTGATGAAGCACAGCACCATCGTGACCCCTCGAAGCTCGTGGCAGTTCGCTGGGAGTCACTGTAGGCGTCGCTGTGGACGGTATGCGGCCGAAGGCCGTCCGAGCGGGCGCACGGCCGCCCGCGCGCGGGCGGCGGTGCTGCGGCCTCGCCGCCGCCCCGCCGGCGCCGCCGCGGCGTCGCGCCTCAGTGCAAGAAGGACTCGACCGCCGGCACGAACGCCTTCTCGTCCTGGAAGAGGAACGCGTGGCCGGCGTCGGGATACAGCGTCAGCCGAGCTCCCCGGATCAGCCTGACCAGAGCGTGGTCGTTGATCGTCGGGTCGAGCTCATCGACGGCGCCGTCGGCGACGAGCGTCGGCACCGAGATCTGCGCGGTCCTACTGCCCGCCGGGTCCTCGCCGCTCCACCATGAGATGACGGCGTTCGCCTGGGCCTTGACGACCGCGCCAGAGACCCCCGCGGCGGCCGGATAGCCCGCGACGGCCGTACCGAATGCGTCCGCCGCCGCGGCCTGGTCGGCGGGGAAGAGGTCGAGCGTCGCCGCCTTCACGTTGCCGTCCGTGAGTGCGTTGATCGCGCTCTGCGCGGGACGCGCCACCGTGCCACTGCCGGGGAACGTCGCGGCGAGCACCAGGCGGCGCACCTGGGCCGGGTGGAGCACCGCGAGCGCCTGCGCGATCATCCCGCCCATCGACCAGCCGAGCACGTTCGCCCGGCCGAGACCCAGAGCGCTGATCAGCGCGCTCGTCTGGTCGGCCATCGCGTCGATCGTGAGCGTTGCGGGCAGCGCCGACGTTCCGTCCACGCCGGCGTTGTCGAAGATCACGACCCGGTAGTGCGTGGCGAGGGCGTTGACGAAGCGCGGGTCCCACGACTGCATCGTGCCCGCGTAACCGGTGATCAGGACCAGCGGCGGGCCGCTCCCGAGAACGCGGTAGGCGACCTTCCCGAGGCTCGTCCGGGCGGTTCCCACCGGCGCCGCGGCGATCCCCGTTGTGGCGCGCGCCGGGCTCGCCAGGCTCGCGAGGCTGACGGCCCCCGCCGGCGCGGAGATCGCGACCGGCGCGTTCACGCGGCTGATCGTCTCGACACTGGCGGTCACGGTCCCAGCCGGCGTGGTTGTGGCTGAGCAAGCGCCGTCGGGCGTCCCTCCGGCGCGGCGGGCACCGGTGGTCACGATCTTCAGCGGCAGCGGCGGTCCGCTTGCCGCCAGGTACACGAGTCCGGGAGCGCTGCCGGGGAGGTCTCCAGCGTCGCGGAGCACGATCGCGCGCCGGCCGTCGATCGTCGCATCGCCGCCCAGCGAGAGCGTGCCCAGGTTCTGCGCCAACAGGCAGCGACCCGCGGTCGCGGGATTGGTGAGCGCCGCAAAGCCGCCCACGCTCGGCAGTTGCGCGGCCGTTGTGCTCAGCCAGCGGCCGGCCACCTGCGCAAGGCTCGCCCCCTTCAAGCCCTCATTGGCGTAGTAGGCCCGGTCGGCGCGGAAGTAGACCTTGCCGCCGAGTGCCAGCAGGGCGATCGTGCCGGTTCCGTAGTGCTCGAGCAGCGTCGCCTTGCCCGGCAGCACGATGTCGCCCGACACCGTCACCGCTGCACCCGCATAGGTCGTGGCGGCCTGCAGGTGGAAGCTGTGCACGCGGTCGATCGCCGCCTCGGCCTGCGTGAGCAGCCGCCCTGCCCGCGCGCTCGTGGACGAGGCCGAGTGGGTGCCGCCGCCGCAGCCGCCGAGACCTGCGCCGAGGCCGAGAGTCGCGGCACAACAGCCGATCGCTACGGCACTGCTCCTCACCCGCACTGCCTGCTCCCCTCTGTGGCCGGGGTCCGACACGAGTGTAGCGGCGGACGCGGGCGCCTTTGGGCCCCGCGCCGGGTGGGTTCTGACTAGATCGCCGGCAGCGTCTGGTGAAGCGCCAGCACCGGCGCGAACAGGTCGCCGCGCTCGCGCAGGCGCCCGAGCACCGCGGTCGCGTCGAAGGACAGTGCGCCCGGTGCGAATTGCTTCAGCGCGTCGCGAACCTCCTCCCAGTCAAGCGGCGTCGAGACGGCCGGGTGCTCGCGCGCGCGCAGCGAATAGGCGCAGACGGTGGTCTTGTGCTGGTCGTTCTGGCTCCAGTCGATCAGCACCTTGCCGGCGCGCAGCGTTTTGGTCATGCGCGAGACAGCGAGCGACGGCTCCGCCCGCTCGACGAGCAGCGCGACCTCGCGCGCGAACGTCTTCGTCTGATCGAAGCCGGCCTCGCCGCCCAGCGGCAGATACACCTGCAGGCCCTTGGAGCCCGACGTCTTGACGAAGCTGTCGAGGCCCAGGCGCTCGAAGGTTCCCTGCAGCCACAGCGCCACGTGGCAGCACTCCAGGATCCCGGCGGGCGGGCCGGGGTCCAGGTCGAAGACGACCGCCGTCGGGCGCTCGAGCGCCGGCATGCGCGCGAGCGGCACGTGCAGTTCGAGCGCGGCGAGGTTGGCGAGCCAGACGAGCGTCGGCAGATCGTCGGCGAGGGTGAAGTCGATCTGGCGGCGGCGCTCGCTCGGGACCGGGACGGTCCGTACCCAGGCCGGCCGGTGCGCCGGCGACTGCTTCTGGAAGAACGCCTTGCCCTCGACGCCGTCGGGGTAGCGGATCACCGTCAGCGGTCGCCCAGCCAGGTGCGCGAGCAGGACGGGGGCGACCGCCACGTAGTAGTCGATCACGTCGCGCTTGGTGAAGCCGCTGGCCGGATAGAGGACCTTGCCGAGATTCGAGAGCGTCAGCTCGCGGCCGTCGATCTGCGCGCGCACGCGCCCGCCGCCTTCGCCGTCCACAATCAGGCCGGCCCGCGCGGGCGCTCCGTGGGCGGCTGTCAGCTGCGGTGAGTGCTTCGCTGCCCCGGCCAGGCGCTCGTAGACCGGCTGGCGGAGCATCCCTTTCGAGGTGCGTTCGCGGAAGGCGATCTGCGCCCGCACGCGCGGCTCGCAGAAGATTGCGCCGCGCGGCGGCGCCGGGCCGTCCGGGGCAAACGGCGACTGCGCGCGCTCGAGCGGTCCGAGCATCAGCGCGAGGCGATCGAGCTCCGCCTCGGCGAGTCCGCTGCCGACCCGACCGCAGTAGCGCAGCGGGGCGCCGTCGCCGCCTTCGCCGAGCAGCAGCGCGCCGATCCGCTCGCGGCGGCGTCCGCTCCCGGGAATCCAGCCGCCGATCGCCAGCTCCTCGCGGACGACGTTCTTCAGCTTGATCCAGGCGCCGCTGCGGCGGCCCGGCTCGTAGGGGCTGTCGAGTCGCTTGGCGACGATCCCCTCAAGTCCCGCAGCGGCGGAGGCGGCGAGCGTCCGGCGGCCGGAGCCGACGATGTGCTCGGGCGTCTGCCAGCGCTCGCCGCGCAGGGCGAGCTCCAGCAGCGTTCGGCGGCGCTCGCGGTAGGGCTGCTCGATCAGCGAGTGGCCGTCCAGCCAAAGCAGGTCGAAGATCACATAGGTGACCGGCGCGATCTGCGCGAGTCGCTTCGCGCGGGACGGCGAAGCGACCCCCATGCGCTGCGCGAGCGTCGAGAAGCTCGGGCGCCCGTCGGGGCCGAAGGCGACGATCTCACCGTCGAGCACGGCGCTGCGGGAGCCGAGCGCGCGGCCCAGGCGTGCCAGGTCCGGGTAGCTCGGCGTGATCTCGTGGCCGCCGCGGCTCTCCAGGCGCAGGCTGCCCGGCTGCAGGTAGGCGATCGCGCGCACGCCGTCCCACTTGATCTCGAAGCCGAAGCGCTCGTCGTCTCGCGGCAGGCTGCCCGCGCGCGCCAGCATCGGCATGATGCGCTGCGGCATCGGCTCGCGGTCGCCGTCGGCAGGGGGGTCCATGCGGTGGATCATCCAGTCGCGCGGGTTCTCGCCCTCGCCGATCGCGAACAGGGCGTAGCGGGCGTCGAGGCGTTCGCCGTGGAGTGCGACCTCGATCTTGCGCGGCTCCCACTTCAGGCACTCGTAGGTGCCGCGGTCCCAGATCGCGATCGTGCCGGCGCCGTAGCTCCCGGACGGGATCTCGCCCTCGAAGTCCAGGTAGGAGAGCGGGTGATCCTCCGTATGCGGCGCGATGTGATTCACCTTCGGCTCCGCCGGCATGCCCTTGGGTATCGCCCACGAGACGAGCACGCCGTCGCGCGCCAGCCGCAGATCCCAGTGCAGGCGACGGGCCGAGTGCTCGTGGATCACAAACCGCGGGAGCCCCCCGGCGCCGTCCTCACCGGACTCCGCGGGTTCCGGGGTGCGCGCAAAGTCTCGCTTCGAGCGGTAGCTCTTCAGCGGGTCGCCTGCGCGCCCCGAGCTCACGACTTTTTGGTCGCCTGGCGCTCCGGCTTGGTGGCGCTTGCGCGCTTGGGCTTGGCGGGCTCGCCGGCGGGCTTGCGGCGGGAGGCGGCGCGCGCGGGCTTGGGCTGCGCGTCCTGGTCCCAGCGCGCGTTGTACTTGCCGACGGCCTCGACGCTCGCCTGCAGCGCCGCCATCAGGTCGGGCGCGGCGGGGGCGGCGGGCGGCGCCTGCGGTGCGACGGCGATCTCTTCGCCGCTCACCTTGCGCTCGATCAGTGCCAGCACCGCCTCGCGGTAATCATCGCGGTAGTGGGTCGCGTCGAACGGGCCCGACAGCATCTCGATCAGCTGGCGCGCCACCTTCAGCTCACGCTCGGAGACCTCGACGTCGGCACCGGTCAGCTCGTCGAGCGTGGACGGCGCCACGACCTCGTCGGCGAACACGAGCGTGGCCATGACCAGCACGTCGTCGGTTGCGCGAAGCGCGACCAGGTGCTCCTTCTGGCGCAGCACGACCCGCGCGATCGCGACCTTCCCCTCCTCGCGCATCGCGTCGAGCATCAGCCGGTAGGCCTTGGCCGCGCCGGTCCCCGGCGCGAGGTAATAAGGCTGGTCGTAGAGGATCGGGTCGATCTCGGCCTGATCGACGAACTGCTCGATCTCGATCAGGCGCGTCTTCTTGGGATCGAGCGATTCGAGCTCGGCCGGCTCGACGACGACGTAGCGGCCGGGCGAGACCTCGTAGCCCTTGACGATGTTCTCGTAGGCCACCTCCTCGCCGTCGGCGGCGCAGAAGCGCTTCTGCTGGATGCGCGATCGGTCGGCGTCGTGGAGCTGGTGGAAGTGCACCGTCTTGCGCGCCACGGCCGTGTAGAGCTTGACCGGCACGTTGACCAGGCCAAATGAGATCGCGCCGCTCCAGATAGATCGCGCCATGCAGTCTTCCTTCCCGTCTGTGGCGCCGTGCGAAACCGCCGTTCGTGCCCCGCAGGCGAGCTGAATGTAGCAAGCCTCCGCGCCTGCGCAGGCATGTGAACGGTTTTCTGCGTCGGCCGCGCGCGAGCGGCCCGCCCCGCGTCAGGCGGGCGTCGAGTCGCGCCGCGGCCGGGCAAGCAGCGCTCTCGCGCGCCTGATCTCCGCGGTGCTGAAGAACCCGCTCAGGGCGAGCAGCGGCAGGATCAGGCACCACAGGGCGCCGCGCTCGAGAAACCCTGCCAGCCCGTGAGTCGGCAACAGCAACTCGCCGGCCACCGCCAGCCCGCCGAGCACAGCCACCAGGCGGGCGAGCCTGCCCCATTCGAACCTGACATGCAGCAGCGAGCGCGTCAGCGCGTAGAGGACGCCGACCATCGCCGTGTAGGCAAGGCACAGCGCGATCCCGGCGCCTGCGATGCCGAGCGGCGGCACGAGCACTAGCACCGCGGCGACGTTCACCGCGAGCCCGGCGAAGGCGGCCGGCACGTTGCGCCGGGTGCGCAGCTTGCGACCGGCGATCACTACGAACACCAGGTAGAGCCCGTACAGCGACCAGCCGAGCGCCAGCCAGGGAAGCGCGCTGTGGGCCCCGTAGTAGGCGTGGCCGAGCAGGCGGATGCCCCAGCGCCCGAGCAGCACGACGCCGGCGACCACGATCCCCGTGCCGAGCACGTAGTAGGTCGTCACGAGCGAGTAGAGCGTTGCCGCCTCGTCGTCGTCGGTGACCGAGTAGGCGAGCGGCGGCCACGCGTACTGGAAGCCGCGCACGACGACGAACACGACGGTCGCAAGGCTGATCGCGGTCGCGTAACGGCCGGCCGCGGCGTGGCTGTAGTCCCGGTAGAGGTAGACGCGATCGACGACCTGCAGGCCGTAGACGGCGGCGTCGGCGGGAACCGTGGGCAGCCCGAAGCGGAGCATCGCCAGCAGCGGCGCCGCGGCCAGCCCGCGCCGCAGCGGCTCGATCAGCCGCCGCCGTTGCACCCACCAGAGCCCGAACAGGACGACCGTGGAGGCGGCGTAGTTGCCGAGCAGCAGGCCGCGCGCGCCCTGGTGCTCGAACACCACGAGCCACACCATCGCGGGCACCGTCATGCACACGTCGGCGACCGATGCCTTCATGTAGGTGCGCCCGCGCTCGTCGGCGCGCAGCAACGCATAGGCGATCTCGAGGTTCGTGAACGTCCACAACCCGAGCACCGCGATCAGCGTGAGCGTGACGTCGCGGTAACCCAGCAGAAGCTCCGAGAGCGGCGCCGCGAACACCACGCAGATCAGCGCGACGATCGTCGTGCCAGCTGCCACGGATGCGACCGCGATCGCCGCGATTTCGTCGCGGCGCTCCTGGTCGGAGTCGTCGTAGTAGAAGCGGATAAAGGCCTCGCCGAGTCCGAGGCGCAGCACGATCGAGGCGAGGATCACGATCACCAGCAGGTTCTGTGCGGCGCCGTAGCCGGCCGGGGCCACGTAGCGCGTGTACAGCGGCAGCGTGACCAGCGCGAACCCCTTCGAAAGCAGGTCCCCCGCCTGGTAGGCGGCGCCGACGGTCGCGAGGCGCTTGAGGTATGCGAACACCGCTGCCTGGTTCCTCTCCGCGGTTTGGCCACCCGCAGGCGTCGAGTGCGGAGGCGTGGTTAGCGGGCTTGGCCCGGCTGGACCCTACGCGAGCGCGACGTCCGGCGCGAGCGCCGCGAGCGCCCGCGACCAGCCCGGCCCATGATCTATCGTCCTGCGGGGGGCATGGGCGTCAACACACTCCTAGTCAACGCCGGACGCCGAGTCGAACTGCTCACCCTGCTGCGCACGGCCTGCCAGGGGCGCGTTGTCGCCGTCGACATCGACGCCGTCGCACCCACCCTCTACCACGCCGACGTCGCCGAACGCGTGCCGGCGGTCGCCGACCCCGGATTCGTCGAGCGGCTGCTCGAGGTGTGCGCCGCGCACGAGGTCGGGCTGGTCGTTCCCACCACCGACCGCGAACTCGCCGTGCTCAGCCGCCGCTCCGCCGAGTTCCTGGCAGTCGGGGCGCGCCTCGCGATCGGCGCAAGCGACGGCGTGCTTGCGGCGCAGGACAAGCTGGCCTGCGCCTCGATGCTGCTGGCGGCCGGCGTTGGCGCCGTGCCTACGCAGCGCTGGATCGCGGCCGAGACGCCGCCGTTTCGCCTCCCGATCGTCGTCAAGCCGCGCAGCGGCTCCGCCGGGGAGGGTGTCCGCGTGATCTCGGCGGGCGAGGGGTGGACCGCGCCGCCGCCCGGTGAGGACTGGCTTGTCCAGCCGCTCATCAGCGGCTCCGAGGTGACGCTGGACGTGCTCGCCGCCGACGACGGCCGGGTTGTGTGTCTCGGCGCGCGACGACGCCTGAAGGTTCGCGGCGGCGAGGTCGAACGGGCGCTGACGGTGCCGGCAGAGCCGTTCCTGGAGCTGGCTGCGAATGTCGCGCGCGCGCTGTCGCTGGCCGGGCCATTCAACTTTCAGGTCCTGATCGAGGCGAATACCCCACT
>CAWBGR010000001.1:0-260501 GCA_963788385.1 uncultured Solirubrobacterales bacterium | reverse complement strand
CGATTCGCAAGGCGACGCTGGCCATCGCCTTCACGCCGGTGCTGTGCGGATCGTCGTTCAAGAACAAGGGCGTACAGCCGCTGCTGGACGCCGTCGTCGACTATCTGCCCTCGCCGCTGGACGTCCCGCCGGTGCACGGCATCGAGCCGGTGCGCGGCGAGCCCGAAGGACGCGACGCGACCCGCTCGGCGGATGAGTCGCAGCCGTTCGCGGCGCTGGCTTTCAAGATCATGGCTGACCCGTTCGTCGGCAAGCTGACCTACTTCCGCGTCTATTCGGGCAAGCTCGAGGCCGGCGCGCGGGTGCTCAACGTCTCGACCGGCAAGACCGAGCGGATCGGCCGCATCCTGATGATGCACGCCAACGACCGCGCCGAGGTCAGCGAGGTCTACGCCGGCGACATCGCGGCCGCCGTCGGGATCAAGCAGGTCACGACCGGCGACACGCTGGCGGCCCCCGACGCGCCGATCAAGCTCGAGCAGATCGTCTTCCCGGAGCCGGTGATCAAGGTCGCCGTCGAGCCGAAGACCAAGATCGACCAGCAGAAGATGTCGGTCGCGCTCGGCCGCCTGGCCGAAGAGGATCCGACCTTCCGCGTGCAGACCAACGAGGAGACCGGCCAGACCGAGATCTCCGGGATGGGCGAGCTGCACCTCGAGGTGCTGGTCGACCGGATGAAGCGCGAGTACCACGTCGAGGCCAACGTCGGGCGCCCGCAGGTCTCCTATCGCGAGACGGTGCGCGGCGAGGCCCGCCACGTCGAGGGCAAGTTCATCCGCCAGACCGGCGGCTCCGGACAGTACGGCGTGGTCTACATCGACCTCGAGCCGGCACCGGGCGAGGGCTTCGACTTCGTCAACAAGATCAAGGGCGGTTCGGTGCCGAGCGAGTTCATCCCGGCGGTCGAGAAGGGCTGCGAGGAAGCGCTGGCGAACGGCGTCAAAGCCGGCTACCCGATGGTCGACATCCGCGTCACCCTCGTCGACGGCAAATACCACGACACCGATTCCTCCGAGATCGCCTTCAAGGTCGCGGGCTCGCTCGCCTTCAAGGAGGCCGCGCGGCGCGCCAAGCCCGTGCTGCTCGAGCCGATCTTCGCGGTCGAGGTCGTCACGCCCGAGGATTTCCTCGGCGAGGTGATCGGCGACCTCTCGCGTCGGCGCGGCCGGATCGAGGGCCAGGAGCGTCGCGGCAACGCCCTGACGGTGACCGCCCGCGTGCCCCTTTCGGAGATGTTCGGCTACGCCACCGACCTGCGTTCCAACACGCAGGGGCGCGCCAACTACACGATGCAGTTCGAGGCCTACGAGGAAGTTCCGCCCAACATCGCGGAGAAGGTCGTCGAGAGCCGCGGAGGCGAATCGAAGGCGGCCTAGCGGTAGCCGCACCGCGCAAGGTGCGGTGTTTCTGAGAGTATTCCCGGGTTCGCCTTCGCGGCGGACGCCAAAACGTCGATCACAGGAGCAACACAAGTGGGTAAGGCGAAGTTCGAGCGCGACAAGCCGCATGTCAACGTCGGCACGATTGGTCACATCGACCACGGCAAGACGACGCTGACCGCTGCCATCACAAACGTCCTGGCGGAGAAGATGGGCGGCGAGGCCAAGAGCTTCGAAGAGATCGACAACGCTCCTGAGGAGCGCGAGCGCGGCATCACGATCGCCACCTCGCACGTCGAGTACCAGACGGAGAACCGCCACTACGCCCACGTGGACTGTCCGGGCCACGCGGACTACGTCAAGAACATGATCACGGGCGCGGCGCAGATGGACGGCGCGATCCTCGTCGTCTCGGCCGCCGACGGCCCGATGCCGCAGACCCGCGAGCACATCCTGCTGGCGCGCCAGGTCGGCGTGCCCTACATCGTCGTGTTCCTCAACAAGGCCGACATGGTCGACGACGAGGAGCTGCTCGAGCTGGTCGAGGTGGAGGTGCGCGAGCTCCTCTCCTACTACGACTTCCCGGGCGACGACATTCCGTTCGTGATCGGCTCGGCGCTGAAGGCGCTCGAGGGCGACGAGGCCTCGCGGGAGAAGATCCTCGAGCTCGCGGCGGCGCTGGACTCCTACATCCCCGAGCCCCAGCGTGACCTCGACAAGCCGTTCCTGATGCCGGTCGAGGATGTCTTCTCGATCACCGGCCGCGGCACCGTCGCGACGGGACGCATCGAGCAGGGCATCATCAAGACCGGCGAGACGGTCGAGATCGTCGGCATCAAGGACACCGCGAACACGGTCGTGACCGGTGTCGAGATGTTCCGCAAGATCCTCGACCAGGGACAGGCGGGCGACAACGTGGGCTGCCTGCTGCGTGGCACCAAGCGCGAGGAGATCGAGCGCGGACAGGTGCTGTGCAAGCCCGGTTCGATCACCCCGCACACGCATTTCAAGAGCGAGGTCTACGTGCTCAAGAAGGAGGAGGGCGGGCGTCACACGCCGTTCTTCTCCGGGTACCGGCCCCAGTTCTACTTCCGCACCACCGACGTCACCGGCGTGGCCAACCTGCCCGAGGGTGTCGAGATGGTGATGCCGGGAGACAACGTCCAGATGGAGATCGAGCTGATTCAGCCGATCGCGATGGACCCGGGTCTGCGGTTCGCGATCCGCGAGGGCGGCCGCACGGTCGGCTCCGGCGTCGTGACCGAGATCATCAAGTAGGCGAAAGACCGGGCAGCGCTAGGTCCGCTGCCCGCCGTTTCAGACAGATACGACATTCACCCCTTGCGGTCGGGTCGACCGGTGAGGCGGGCAGCTGTGACGGCCTTGCGGCCCGCACGTTTGCGCCCGTTCTTGTGCAAACAGACCACGACCGCAGCAATTCGGCAGAGCGACAGCACGAAACGAGATCAGCGGCCCGATGGCCTCCTCACAGAACAAGATCAGAATCAGACTGAAGGCCTACGACACCCAGGCGATCGAGACGGCCGCCAAGGAGATCGTGGACACCGCGACGCGCACCGGCGCGACGGTGTCCGGACCCGTGCCGCTGCCCACCGAGAAGAACGTGTACTGCGTGATCCGCTCGCCGTTCAAGGACAAGGACTCGCGCGAGCACTTTGAGATTCGCACGCACAAGCGGCTGATCGACATCCACCACCCGACGCCGAAGACCGTCGACTCGCTGCAGCGGCTCGACCATCTGCCCGCCGGCGTCGACATCGAGATCCGACTGGCGAGCTGATGGCGGCGATCCTCGCGCGCAAGCTGGGCATGACGCAGATCTTCGGCGAGGATGGAGCCGTGGCGCGCGTCACGGTGCTGGCCGCCGGGCCCTGCCATGTCACCGCGATCCGCACCAGCGAGCGCGACGGCTACAAGGCCGTCCAGCTCGCGTTCGGAAGCGTGCGCGAGAAGGCACTGACGAAGCCGGAGCTCGGGCATCTCGCGAAGGCCGATGCGCCGCCGCTGCGCCACCTCGTCGAGTTTCGCAACGAGGGCGACGGACTGCACGTCGGCGAGACGGTCGAGGTATCGGTGTTCGAGCCCGGCCAGCACGTCAAGATCTCCGGCGTCTCCAAGGGCAAGGGATTCCAGGGCACGATCAAGCGCCACCGCTTCAGCCGCGGACCGGCCGGGCACGGCTCACACAACGTGCGCGCGCCGGGGTCGATCGGCGCCTCGGCGTGGCCGGCCCGCGTGATGAAGGGAATCCGCGGACCGGGCCAGATGGGCAACAAGCGCGTCACCCAGCGCGGCCTCGAGGTCGTCGAGGTGCGTGCGAGCGAGAACCTGCTGTTCGTCCGTGGCTCGGTCCCCGGGCCACGCAACGGCTACGTGGAGGTGCGCAGCGATGGCTGAGGCGCCTGTACTGGGCGGCGGCAAGCCGCTCGCACTCGACGAGGTGGCCTTCGGGGCGCGCTTCAACGGCCCGCTGCTGCACGAGTCCGTGCGCGCGGAGCTGGCGGCGCGTCGCCGCGGCACCGCGGCGACGAAGACCCGGGGCCTGGTTTCCGGCGGCAACTCGAAGCCGTGGCGCCAGAAGGGCACGGGACGCGCCCGCGCCGGCTCGACGCGCTCGCCGATCTTCTCCGGCGGCGGTGTCGTGTTCGGCCCGCATCCGCGCTCCTACACCTTCAAGGTCAACCGCAAGGAGCGCCGGGCCGCCCTGCGCAGCGCGCTGTCGCTGCACGCCGGCCGCGGCACGATCGCGGTGCTCGACACCAAGCTCTTCGATGAGCCCTCCACGAAGGCTGCCGCGGCGCTGCTCGCCGACTGGGGCAAGCCGCGCGGCACGCTCGTCGTCGTGACCGGCGAGGAGCGCGGCGCCGGATTGTCGTTCCGCAACATCGACCGCGTCGCGGTGCTCGCGCCCTCGAGCGTCGGCGTCGCCGACATCGTCGGCGCGGCCTCGCTGCTCTGCTCGGCCGCGGCGCTGGCCGAGCTGACCGCGCGCGCCGTCGGCACGAAGGCCGAGCCGGCGGAGGAGGCGGCCTGATGGAACCGTCCACCGTGATCATCGCGCCGGTCGTCTCGGAGAAGAGCTACGTGCTCGCGGCGGCAGGCAAGTACACCTTCCGCATCCATCCCGATGCCCACAAGACGCAGGTCCGCCAGGCGATCGAGTCGCTCTTCGACGTGCACGTCCAGGAGGTCCGCACGATTTCGGTGAAGTCCAAGCCGAAGCGCCGCGGCATTTCGCGCGGGCGTACGCGCAGCTGGAAGAAGGCGATCGTCCAGGTCCGCCCGGGCGAGACGATCCCGATCTTTGCCACGCTCGAAAGCACGGTGTCCTGATGGCGATCCGCAAGCCCAAGCCGACCAGCCCCGGGATGCGCTTCGTCTCCTACCCGGACTTCAAGGAGATCACCAAGACCGAGCCCGAGCGCTCGCTCGTCGAGGGGCTCACGAAGAGTGGCGGGCGCAACTCGTTCGGGCGCAAGACATCGCGCCACCGCGGCGGCGGCGCCAAGCGCCTGTATCGCCGGATCGACTTCAAGCGCCGCAAGGACGGCGTGCCGGCGCGTGTCGCGGCGATCGAGTACGACCCCAACCGCACCGCCTACATCGCGCTTTTGCACTACGCCGACGGCGTCAAGAGCTACATCCTCGCGCCGGCGCGACTCAGCGTGGGCATGACCGTTGCCTCAGGCGAGGACGCCGACATCACCGTCGGCAACTGCTTGCCGCTCGCGAAGATGCCGACCGGCACCGTCGTGCACAACGTCGAGCTGCAGCCCGGGCGCGGCGGCCAGCTCGGCCGCTCGGCCGGCACCTCGATCCAGCTGATGGCGAAGGACGGCGACATGGCGACACTGCGCCTTCCCTCCGGCGAGATGCGCCTGGTTCGCGCCGAGTGCCGCGCGACCGTCGGTGTGATCGGCAACGCCGAGCACCAGAACGTCAAGGTGGGCAAGGCTGGACGCAAGCGTCACATGGGCGTGCGCCCGCAGACGCGCGGCGTGGCCATGAACCCGGTCGATCACCCGCACGGCGGCGGCGAGGGCTCGACCACCGCCGGCCGTCATCCGGTCACGCCGTGGGGCGTGCCGACGCTCGGCTACCGCACGCGCAAGCGTGGCAAGCAATCCGACCGCTACATCGTTCGCGGCCGCCGTCGCGGAAAGGGCAAGCGATGAGCCGCTCGAGCAAGAAGGGGCCGTTCGTGCAGGAGCGCCTGATGGCGCGGATCGAGGCGATGAACTCGACCTCCAGCAAGCAGATGATCAAGACCTGGTCGCGGACCTCGACGATCTTCCCGGAGATGGTCGGCCACACGATCGCCGTACACGACGGGCGCAAGCACGTGCCGGTCTTCGTCAGCGAGTCGATGGTCGGGCACAAGCTCGGGGAGTTCGCGCCCACGCGCACCTACCGCGGCCACGCCGGCTCTGGGAAGGTGCGATAGCGATGGCCGACGAGACGCCAAAGATCGATCCCAAGGACGGCGCCGAGGATCAGGCGGCCGCCAAGCCGCCGGCGCGGCGGGGCCGTGGCGCCTCGGCGGAGCCGATCGCCGACGCCGCGGCGGAGAAGCCCAAGCGCATCCGGCGTCCGTCGAAGAAGGCGGATGTGGAGACCGCAGCGCAGGAGGCGCCGAAGCCCCCGCGCACGCGTGCGGGCGCCAAGGCGGTGGCGGATGACAGCGTCGCGGCGGAGAGCGCCGCGCCGAAGGCGGACGCCACCGCGGCGAAGCCCCGCCGGATCCGTGCCCGCGCGGCCGGCGCCGAGCCGGTAGCGCCGGCCGAGCCGGCGGCGGCGAAGGCGCCCGCGAAGAAGCCCGCGGCCGGCGGCCGCGGACCTTCACGCAGCCTCGTCCCCGGGCGGCGGCGATCCTCCAAGGACGCCCCGCTGGCGCCGCAGCTCGTCCACGCCCACGCCCGCTACGTGCGCTCCTCGGCGCGCAAGGCGCGGATCGTCTGTGACCACATCCGCGGCAAGTCGGTCCCCGAGGCCCGCGCGATCCTGGCCTTCGCGCCGCGCGGCGTCGCCAAGGACTGGGCGAAGCTGCTGAACTCCGCGGTCGCCAACGCCGAGCACAACCACGAGCTGATCGGCGATGAGCTGCACGTCAAGGCGGTCTTCGCCGACGTCGGCCCGACGCTCAAGCGCTTCCGCCCGCGGGCGATGGGTCGCGCGACGCCGATCAACAAGCGGACCGCCCACCTCTCGATCACGCTCGCGCCGAAGGAGTAGCGATGGGACAGAAAGTTCATCCCGAGTCGATGCGCGTGGGCTACATCCACGACTGGCAGTCGAACTGGTTCAACGAGCGCCACTTCGCGGAGTTCCTCGCCGAGGACGTCAAGATTCGCGCCCACATCATCAAGAAGCTCGCGCACGCCGGCCTCTCGGACATCACGATCAAGAAGGACTCCAACGAGGTCGAGATCAACATCCGCACGGCGCGGCCGGGGATCGTGATCGGCAAGTCCGGCAGCGAGGTCGACGCGCTTCGCAAGGACCTTCACCGCATCACCGGTAAGCAGATCAAGGTCAACATCCTTGAGATCAAGCGCCCCGAGCTCGACGCGAAGCTCGTCGCGCAGTCGATCGCCGAGCAGCTGCAGAACCGTGTCGCCTTCCGGCGCGCGATGAAGCGCGCGCTGACGAGCGCGATGCGCTCCGGCGCCAAGGGCGTCAAGGTCCAGGTTTCCGGCCGCCTCGGCGGCGCCGAGATGGCCCGCACCGAGGCCTACTCCGACGGGCGCGTCCCGCTGCACACGATGCGCGCCGACATCGACTACGGCTTCTACGAGGCGCGGACGACGTTCGGGCGGATCGGCGTGAAGTGCTGGATCAACAAGGGCGAGATCATGCCCGAGGGCTACGCCGGCAGCGACCTGACCGACATGAGCGCCCCGGCCCCAGCAGGCGGCGGCGGCGATCGCTCCGACCGCGGGGATCGCGGCGAGCGCGGCGGACGCAACGGCCGCGGCCGCGGCGGCGGACCCGGTGGACCGGGCGGCCCGGGCGGACCCGGCGGACGCGGACGCGGTGGCGGACCGGGCGGCGGCCCAGGCGGTGGCGGCCCAGGCGGGCGCGGCGGCGGTCGCGGGCGCGGCGGCGCGCCCGGAGGCGGTGGGCGCTGATGCTCGCTCCCAAGCGCGTCAAACATCGCAAGCAGCACCGCGGACGCCGCGGCGGGCTCTCGCGCGGCCAGGTCACCGTTCAGTTCGGCGAGTACGGGCTGAAGGCGCTGGAATGCGGCTGGCTGACCAACCGCCAGATCGAGGCCGCCCGTATCGCGATGACCCGCAAGATTCGCCGTGGCGGCAAGGTTTGGATCAACGTGTTCCCAGACAAGCCGGTCACCAAAAAGCCGGCAGAGACACGCATGGGCTCCGGCAAGGGCTCGCCGGAGGGCTGGGTCGCGGTCGTCAAGCCGGGGCGCGTGATGTTCGAGCTGGCCGGCGTCTCCGAGACGCTCGCCCGCGACGCGATGCGCCTCGCCGGCCACAAGCTGCCGGTCAAGACCAAGTTCGTGCGGCGCGAGGACTGAGGGCGATGAGCGACGCCAAGGATCTGCGCGACATGACCGACCGCGAGCTCGCCGAGCACGTCGCCAGCACGCGGCGCGACCTTTTCGGCATGCGCTTCCAGCATGCCACGGGCGAGCTCGAGAACACAGCCGGGCTGCGCGCCGGCAAGCGCGAGCTCGCACGGGCGCTGACGATCGTCAGCGAGCGCAGCGCCGCGCACGCCGCCGGCGCCGAGGTGAAGAGCTGATGATGGCCGACGACCAGGAGCCGGAGGCGGCGCAGACCGCCGCGGCCGGACTCGACGAGGTGGATGTGGAGCAGAACGTGCCGGACGTGCAGGCGGAGACTGAGACCGAGGCTGAGGCCGTGCCGCAGGGGCAGGACGAGGCAGGCCAGGAGGCCGAAGCCGTGAGCGAGCCCGCGGCCGACGCCGACGCCGAGGGCGATGAGGCGGCTGGTGGCGCGGACGCCGCGCCGGCGCCCGCGGCTGCGGCTCCCAAGCCCGAGCCCGTCGCGATCGTCGCGCCCAAGGAGCGCAGGCGGCTCAAGCGCGCGGCGAAGGCTCCGGGCACACGCGGACCGGTCAGCGCGGAGGACCGCCAGGCCGAGCGCGACGCGCTGCGGGCCAAGAACGCAAAAGCTCGCCGCGGCGAGCGTCTCAAGGCCCGCGCCGCCAAACCCGTGAGCGAGGCTGCGCCACCGGAACCCATCGAGCACGCCGTCGGGCGGCCCCGAGCCCGCCAGGGGATCGTTGTCTCCGACAAGGCTGCGAAGACGATCACGGTGCGCGTCGACACCTCGCGGCGCCACCGCCGCTACAAGAAGATCGTGCGCAGCTCAAAGACGCTGCACGCCCACGACGAGCACGACGAGGCCCACGAGGGCGACCTCGTGCGGGTCGTCGAGACGCGGCCGCTGTCGGCGACCAAGCGCTGGCGCCTGCTCGAAGTCCTGGAGCGCGCGAAATGATCCAGAACGAGACACGGCTGAAGGTCGCGGACAACACCGGCGCGCGCGAGATCCTCTGCATCCGCGTGAAGGGCGGCTCGCGCCGGCGCTACGCCCGCGTCGGCGACGTCATCACCGCCACCGTCAAGCAGGCGACGCCGCAGGGCACCGTCAAGAAGGGCGAGGTCGTGACGGCGGTCGTCGTGCGCACCAAGAAGTCCTTCGGCCGCGCTGACGGCACCTACATCGCCTTCGACGAGAACGCCGCCGTGATCATCGACGACGCGAACAACCCGCGCGGCACGCGCATCTTCGGCCCGGTCGCCCGGGAGCTGCGCGACCGCAACTTCATGAAGATCGTCTCCCTCGCACCGGAGGTGCTCTGATGAAGATCCGCCGGGACGACACCGTGATCGTGATCAGCGGCAAGGACCGCGGCAAGACTGGCAAGGTGACGCGCGTGGACCCCGTGAAGGAGCGCGTCTACGTCGACGGCCTGAACATGATCAAGCGCCACGAGCGTCCGCGGCAGGTCCCCGGAGCGCAGCGCGCGGAGAGCGTCGGCGGCGTGATCGAGCGCCCCGGTCCGATTCACGTCTCGAACGTCGCGCTGATCGACCCCAAGGACAAGCGCCCGACACGCGTCGGCATCGAGCGCGTCGATGGCAAGGCCTTCCGCATCGCGCGCCGTTCCAAGGCGAGGATCGACTGATGGCCCGCAACGCACAGCGCTCGCGGCTGAAGAGCCGCTACGAGCAGGAGATCCGCCCGGCACTGATCGAGCGCTTCCAGTACACGACGCCGATGCAGGCCCCGACGATCAGCAAGATCACCCTGAACATGGGCGTCGGTGACGCCAAGCAGGACTCCAAGGTGCTCGAGGCAGCCACCGAGCAGCTCGCGACGATCGCTGGCCAGCGGCCGAGCGTGCGTCGCGCGCGCAAGTCGATCGCCGCGTTCAAACTGCGCGAGGGCATGCCGGTCGGCGTCTCGGTGACGCTGCGCGGCGAGCGCAGCTATGAGTTCCTCGACCGTCTGATGTCGGTGGCGATCCCCCGCATCCGCGACTTCCGCGGGATGAACCCGCGTTCGTTCGACGGCCGCGGGAACTACTCGCTGGGCGTGCGCGAGCAGATCATCTTCCCCGAGATCGATTACGACGCGATCGACCAGACGCGCGGGCTCGACATCACGATCACGACCAGCGCCAAGACTGACGCCGAGGCATACGCACTGCTCGAGGCGTTCGGGTTCCCGTTTGCGCGCCCCGAGGGAGCGCCCGCCATCAACGCCGGCGCGCCTGCTCAGGCGCCGCCTGCGGACGCCGAGGATGTGCTCGAGGAGGCCGCGGAGGAGCTTGCGGCCGACGCCATCGCCGAGGAGCTCGTCGCGGAGCTCGCCGTCGAGGAGCTCGCCGAGGAGCTCGCGGTCGAGGAGGCCGTCGAGGAGCTCGCCGAAGAGCTCGCAGTCGAGGAGGCGCTCGAGGAGGCCGCCGTCGAGGAGCTCGCGGAGGAGCTCGCCACCGAGGAGGCGGTCGAGGAGGCCGTCGAGGAGCTGGCGCAGGAGCTTGTGGCAGAGGGGCTCGTCACCGAGGACGCGGCTGAGGAGGTGGCCGCGGAGCTGGTCGCTGAGCTCGTGGTCGAGGAGCTCGTCGCCGAGGTCGTCGCTGAGGAGGTCGCCGAGGAGCTTGTGGCCGAGGAGATTGCGGCCGAGGAGCGTGCGGCGGAGGATGGCGCTACCGTTGAAGCGCCCCTGGCCGAGGAATCAGCGGCCTCCGGTGAGCCTGCGGCAAGCGCCGAGGAGGCGCCGGACGCCGAGGCGCCACTCGATGCGCAGCCAGCGGCGGAGCCGGACCCCGACGAACCGAAAGATCAGGAGTAGCACGTGGCAAAGACCTCCCAGCGCGTCCGACAGGCGCGCCCAGCGAAATTCAAGACGCGCGCGTACAGCCGCTGCCACCGCTGCGGCCGGTCACGCTCGGTGTACCGCAAGTTCGGCCTCTGCCGGATCTGCCTGCGCGAGATGGCGCACCAGGGCCAGATCCCCGGCATGACCAAGTCCTCGTGGTAATCGGAGCCAACGCATGTCGATGACAGACCCCATCGCCGACTTCCTGACGCGTATCCGCAACGCGATCCACGCCTCGCACGAGACGGTGCTGATGCCCGCCTCGCGCCAGAAGGAGCAGCTCGCGCGGATCCTCGCCGAGCAGGGCTACATCGACGCCTTCAGTGTCGCGGCGGCCACCGACTCGCCCGGCGACGTGCTCGAGATCCGCTTGCGCTACGACGACTCGCGGCGCTCGGCGATCACCGGCCTGCGGCGCGTCTCGCGCCCCGGACGGCGCACCTATGTCGACGCGAAGCACATTCCGCGCGTGCAGGGCGGGATGGGGACGGCGATCGTCTCGACTTCGAGCGGCGTGATGACCGGCCACGAGGCCCGTGCAGCGGGCGTCGGCGGCGAGGTCGTCGCGGAGGTGTGGTGAATGTCGCGAATCGGTAGAGCCCCGATCCCGGTGCCGAGCGGCGTCGAGGTCACGATCGAGCCGGAGCTCGTCAGCGTCAGCGGCCCCAAGGGGGAGCTCTCGGAGCGGATCCCGCTAGACATCGACGTCACCCGCGACTCCGACCAGCTGGTGGTGACGCGCCCGACCGACCGCGGCCAGCACCGTGCGCTGCACGGCCTCGTGCGCACCCTCGTCGCAAACATGGTGATCGGCGTCACCGACGGCTATGAGAAGCGCCTGGAGATCCAGGGCGTCGGGTACCGCGCGCTGCTGAAGGGCCGCGACCTGGAGCTGGCGCTCGGCTACTCGCACCCGGTCAACGTGATCGCGCCGGACGGCATCGAGTTCGAGGTCCCGGTGCCGACACGCGTCGTTGTGCGCGGCATCTCCAAGCAGCGGGTCGGCGAGATGGCGGCCTACATCCGCAAGCAGCGCCCGCCGGAGCCCTACAAGGGCAAGGGCATCCGCTACGAGGGCGAGGTCGTCACCAGGAAGGTCGGTAAGCGGGCATGACAGTCATCACCAAGGAAACGCGCCGTCTGCGCCGCCGCCGCCGCGTGCGCGCCAAGGTTTCGGGCACCGCGCAGCGGCCGCGGATCTCCGTGTTCCGTTCAAATCGCGGCATCTCCGCGCAGCTGATCGACGACATCGCCGGCAACACGCTGGCCGCCGTCAACTGGATCGAGCCGCAGCTGCGGGCGCTTGAGCCCGCCGAACGCGCCGCGCGCGCGGGGGCGCTGTTGGCCGAGCGGGCCCAGGCAGCCGGCGTCTCGAGCGCCGTTTTCGACCGTGGCGGTTACCGCTTCCACGGCCAGGTCAAGGCGCTTGCGGAGGGAGCGCGGGAAGCCGGACTGCTCTTCTGAGCTACCCTTGCCGATCCCATGCGAATCGATCGAACAGTCAGCCCCGCCGGTCTGGACCTCCAGGAGCGCGTCGTCGAGATCAACCGCGTCGCCAAGGTGGTCAAGGGCGGGCGTCGCTTCTCCTTCACCGCGCTGGTCGTCGTGGGCGACGAGAAGGATGTCGTCGGCGTCGGCTACGGCAAGGCCAACGAGGTGCCGCTGGCGATCCAGAAGGGCGTCGAGGCGGCCAAGAAGGCCCTCTTCCGCGTGCCCAAGCACGGCGCGACGATCACCCACGAGACGACCGGGCGCTTCGGCGCGGGCCGCGTCTTCCTCAAGCCGGCCGCACCCGGCACCGGCGTGATCGCCGGCGGCGGCGTGCGTGCAGTGCTCGAGCTGGCCGGCATCCACGACATCCTTTCCAAGAGCCTCGGCTCGCAGAACCCGATCAACCTGGTCAAAGCCACGGTGGAGGGACTGCAGGGACTTTCGACGCCCGCCGAGGTCGCCAAGCTGCGCGGCCTGAGCGTCGCCCAGGTGCTCGGCCTCGTCGACAAGCGCATCCCGGTCGCCGAGACGCTGACGGCCGACGCCGAGCCCACGCAGGCCGCCGTGCCCGAGGCTGCCGGCGCATGAGCGTTCTGCGCGTCACCCAGCATCGTTCGCGCAACGGCTGCAACAAGCGCCAGCTCGACACGCTGCGCTCGCTCGGCCTGCGCCGGATCGGGCACACCGTCGACGTCCAGGACACACCCCAGGCACGCGGCATGTTGCACGCCGTGCGCCACCTGGTCTCGGTCGCGCCGCCGGAGGGCAAGTGAGCCCCGCCGCGCCCAAGCTTCCCGTCGAGCCGCCGGAGGAGCCCCGTGGCACCCCCGCGGAGTGGATCGGGCTGCACTCTCTGCGCCCCGCACCCGGCAGCCGCCGGCCCCGCAAGCGCGTCGGCCGCGGCGAGGGGTCGGGCACCGGCAAGACGTCGGGCCGCGGCCAGAAGGGCTACGGCTCGCGCTCCGGTGCGAAGGACCGCTCGCGCTTCGAGGGTGGCCAGATGCCGATTCACATGCGCATGCGCAAGCTGCGCGGCCCGCACAAGAAGCAGTCGATGCCCTTCGAGCCGTTCCGCACCCACACCCAGCCTGTCAACCTCGCCGATCTGGACGCCCGCTTCGAGGCCGGCGCCGAGGTGACCCTCGAAGCGCTGCGCGCGGCGGGGCTCGGCACTCGCAAGGGGATCGCGGTCAAGATCCTCGCCCGCGGCGAACTGGCCAAGGGCCTGACCGTGCACGCACACGCCTTCAGCGCGACGGCGCGCCAACGCATCGAAGCCGCCGGCGGCAGCTGCGTCGTAGTCGAGAAGTAGCCGACCGCCACCGGCCGTTGCCCTTCAACCACCCAGTGCCGACCCACTAGACTGACCCTCCGGTCTCGATGATCAACACGATTCTCTCCGCGCTGACTGTCCGAGACATTCGTCGGAAGGTCGCGTTCACCGCATTGATGCTCGGCCTTTACCGGCTGGGCGCGCACCTCTACGTGCCGGGCGTCAACGTGGCCGCCGTCAAGGCCAACTCGTCGCTGAGCGGCTCGGGCATCTTCAGCTTCCTGAACCTCTTCTCCGGCGGCGCGCTGTCGCAGATGGCGATCTTCGCGCTGGGCATCATGCCCTACATCACGGCCTCGATCATCCTGCAGCTGCTGCAGGTCGTCGTGCCGTCGCTGGAGAAGCTCCGCCAGGAGGGGGAGGTCGGACAGGCGCGCCTCACGCAGTACACGCGCTACCTCACGGTCGGTCTGGCGTTCGCCCAGTCGATCGGCTACGTCTTCCTCTTCCATTCGCTCTCGACGACGAGCGCCGGATCGATCATCCCGACGTTCGACCTCCAGCACATCCTGCTGATCGTGATCTCGCTGACCGCCGGCACGGTGCTGGTGATGTGGATGGGCGAGCTGATCACCCAGCACGGCATCGGCAACGGCATCTCGCTGATGATCTTCGCCAACATCGTCTCGCGCCTGCCCGGGGCGGCCCAGACCTGGTATCAGTCCAACAACCAGGTTTTCAAGGTCGTCCTGCCGTTCCTGGTGCTCGCGGTCGTCGCGGCTGTCGTGTTCGTGCAGGAGGGCCAGCGGCGGATCCCGGTCCAATACGCCAAGCGCGTGATCGGGCGCCGGATGACCTCCGGCGGCCAGACCTACCTGCCGCTGCGCGTCAACATGGCGGGCGTCATCCCCGTCATCTTCGCCGCCTCGCTGATGGCCTTCCCGCCGACGATCGGCCAGATCATCAACACCAGGTGGTCGATCAAGCTCGAGGACTTCTTCTCCCCCAACGGCTGGCACTACATCGTGGGCGAGGCGATCCTGATCATCATCTTCACCTACTTCTACACCGCGGTCACCTTCAACCCGGTTGAGCAGGCCGACAACCTGAAGAAGTACGGCGGCTTCATACCGGGCGTCAGACCCGGTCGGCCGACGGCCGAATTTCTCGATCGCATCCTCGCGCGGCTGACTTTTCCCGGCGCCCTGTATCTCGCCGCCGTGGCCGCGCTGCCGGCGATCGTCTACGCCCGGACCGGCGAGAACTTCAACTTCGGCGGCACCTCGATCATCATCGTGATCGGTGTCGCGCTGGACACGATGAAACAGCTAGAAGCCCAGCTGATGATGCGCAACTACGAGGGCTTCCTCAAGACCTGAGCGCGCGCAGCGGCTACGCTTGGCTCGCAGGCGTCGCAGCCGCACGGCGAGGCGCGCAGATCCTTTCACGATGTCCGAACTCAATCTGATCCTGCTGGGTCCGCCCGGCGCCGGCAAGGGCACTCAGGCCGCGCTCCTGACCGAGGATTTCGGCCTCCCGCACATCGCGACCGGGGACATCCTGCGCGCCGCGCGCGAGGCCGGCACCGAGCTCGGGCTCACGGCCAAGCAGTACATGGACAAGGGCGAGCTGGTGCCCGACGCGGTCGTCATCGGCGTGATCGTCGAGCGACTCGCCGACGACGACGCTCGCGACGGCTTCCTGCTCGACGGCTTCCCGCGCACGATCGAGCAGGCCGGCGCGCTGGGGCGCGAGCTCGATAGCCACGAGCGGCGCCTGACCGCCGTGCTGCTGATCGACGCCCCGGACGAGCTCGTCGTCAAGCGGATCTCGGGGCGGCGGATCTGCCGCAAGGACGGCCACGTCTACCACGTCGACTTCGACCGGCCCAAGCACGAGGGCCGCTGCGACATCGACGGCTCCCAGCTCGATCAGCGCGACGACGACAACGAGGCGACAGTGCGCAACCGCCTGGATGTCTACCACGCGCAGACCGAGCCGCTGGTCGCCTACTACGAGGAACGCGGCATGCTGCGGCGCTTCGACGGCACCCGCTCCCCGAATCAGGTCCACGCGAGCATTCGCGCAACGCTGGCGACGCTGCGGCTGGAGGAGGACCTGTGATCATCCGCAAGTCGCCGGCGGAGATCGACGCGATCGCCGCCTCAGGCGCGATTCTGGTGCGCACGCTGCGCCTGCTCGAGAGCCAGATCCGCCCGGGCGTCACGACCGCCGAGCTCGACGCGGCCGCCGAGCGCTACATCCGCTCGCAGGGTGCGGTGCCAACCTTCAAGGGCTACCGCGGCTTCCCGGGGTCGATCTGCGCGTCGCCGAACTCGATGATCGTGCACGGGATTCCCGGCCCCTACGCGCTCGAGCGCGGCGACGTGATCTCGCTCGACGTCGGCGTGACGCTCGACGGCTGGGTGTCCGATGCGGCGCGGACCTTCGCGGTCGGTGACGCCGGGGTGCTCGCCCAGAACCTGCTCGAGGGCACCGAACGCTCGCTGATGGCCGCCGTCGAGCAGTGCGTGCTCGGCAACCGCCTCGGCGATGTCTCACACGCGGTGCAGGCGAGCGCGGAAGCCGACGGCCTGGCGGTCGTGCGCACGCTGGTCGGCCATGGCGTCGGGCGCAACATGCACGAGGATCCGCAGATCCCGAACTTTGGCGACCCCGGCACCGGCCCGCGCCTGGAGGAGGGGATGGTGCTGGCGATCGAGCCGATGACGACCGCCGGCGGCCCGGACGTGCGCTCCGGCAAAGACGGCTGGTCGATCTACTCACAGGACGGATCGCTCACCGCGCACTTCGAGTTCACGGTGGCGATCACCGCCGATGGGCCGCGCGTGCTGACGCCGTGGCACCGTCCCGACGGCGAGGAGCCAGTAGTTGGTAACATGAGCGGTCGCGCTCGGGTCGGCTGACCCGGGCTCGTCCGTGCGTAATCCGCGGGAGGTAGCGGCAGCCGGCACGGCTGCCAGAGCCGCCCCGTCCGGATCCATCCGAAAGGGACCATGAAAGTACGACCGTCGGTCAAGCCGATGTGCGAGAAGTGCAAGATCGTCCGCCGACACGGCGTCGTTCACGTGATCTGCAAGAACCCGCGCCACAAGCAGCGGCAGGGCTAGCGCGATGGCACGAATCGCCGGCGTCAACCTGCCGCTCAACAAGCGTGTCGAGATCGGCCTCACCTACATCTACGGGATCGGTCGCCCGACCTCGAACAAGCTGCTGGGCGAAACCGGGGTCTCCGCGGACACCTATGTCCGCGACCTCACCGAGGAGGAGGTCGGCAAGCTCCGCGACGCGATCGACCAGGAGCTCACGGTCGAGGGCGACCTGCGGCGCGAGCGCTCTCAGGACATCAAGCGCCTGACCGAGATCGGCTGCTACCGCGGCATCCGCCACCGCCGCGGCCTGCCCGTGCGCGGGCAGAACACCAAGACCAACGCGCGCACGCGCAAGGGTCCCCGCCGCATGCAGGTGGCGGGCAAGAAGAAGGCCGGTAAGAAGTAATGCCCGCGCCCAGACGCCCAGCCCGCGGCCGCCGCAAGGTCAAGAAGAACATCCCCATCGGCCAGGCCCACATCAAGACCTCGTTCAACAACACGATCGTGTCGCTGACCGACCAGCAGGGCAACGTGATCGCCTGGGAGTCCGCCGGCGGCGCCGGTTTCAAGGGCTCGCGCAAGTCCACCCCGTTCGCCGCGCAGGTCACGGCCGACGCGGCGGCCCGCAAGGGCATCGAGCAGGGACTGCAGAAGGTCGAGGTATTCGTCAAGGGGCCGGGCTCCGGGCGCGAGACCGCGATCCGCTCGCTGCAGGCCGCCGGGCTCGACGTGACAGGCGTCCGCGACGTCACCCCACAGGCCCACAACGGCTGCCGCCCGCGCAAGCGGCGCCGGGTCTGAGAGCGGGCGATGGCAAGAGACACCTCACCCCAGTGCAAGCAGTGCCGCCGCGAAGGCCAGAAGCTGTTCCTCAAGGGCGAGCGCTGCCTGACGGACAAGTGCGGCGTCGAGCGCCGCGCCTACCCGCCGGGCGAGCACGGCCGCGGCCGCCAGAAGCAGAGCGAGTACCGCCTGCAGCTGCGTGAGAAGCAGAAGGCGCGCCGCTACTACGGGCTGCTCGAGAAGCAGTTCCGCGGCTACTACGAGAAGGCCTCGCGCCAGCCCGGGATCACCGGCGAGAACCTGCTGACACTGCTCGAGTGCCGGCTCGACAACGTGCTGGTGCGGCTCGGCTTCGCCGCCTCGCGCCGCCAGGCGCGCCAGCTCGTCCGCCACGGCCACTGGACTGTCAACGGCCGACGCGTCGACATCCCGTCCTACCAGGTCCGTCCCGGCGACGTGATCGCGGTCAAGGCCGGAACGACCGCCCAGCAGGTGATCCGCGACGCGACCGAGCTGACCGGACAGGTGCCGGCCTGGTTGCAGGCCGACCACGACGGCCTCACGGCAAAGGTCCTGCGCAAGCCCGAGCGCCGCGAGGTTGCGGCGCCGGTGCAAGAGCAGCTCATCGTCGAGCTGTACTCAAAATAGTTTCCACATTTCACACTCTGGCCGGCGCCCGGGCGGGCCTGCTCTCAGAACACGACGACGTTAGGACCCCGATGCTTGACTTCCAAATCCCCCGGATCACTAGCGAATCCGTCGACGACAACCGCGGCTCGTTCGTCATCGAGCCGCTGGATCGTGGATTCGGCTACACGTTCGGCAACTCGCTGCGCCGCGTTTTGCTGTCCTCACTTGCCGGCGCGGCGGTGACCAGCGTGCGGATCGAGGGGGTGGCCCACGAGTTCTCGACGATCAGCGGGGTCAAGGAGGATGTCACCGACATCGTGCTCAACCTCAAGGGCATCGTCTGCCGGATGCACTCCGACGCGAGCGAGATCGAGGCGGCGCTCGTCGCCACCGGACCCGGCGACATCACCGCCGCCGACATCGATCTTCCCTCGGGCGTCGAGATCCTCAACCCCGAGGTTCACATCGCGACCCTCGACAAGAAGTCGCGCCTGGAGCTGTATCTGACGATCGGCCGCGGCCGCGGCTACCGCCCGGCCGAGGACAACAAGTCGCCGGACCAGCCGATCGGTGTGATCCCGATCGACTCGATCTTCTCGCCCGTTCGCCGCGTCGCCTACGCGGTCGAGCAGGCCCGCGTGGGTCAGCGCACCGACTTCGACAAGCTGACGCTCGACATCGAGACCGACGGCTCAGTCGATCCCCAGGCGGCGCTGCGCGAGGCGGCCGAGCTGTTGATCTCCCAGCTCGCGATCTTCACCGACGAGGACCGCATCGAGGAGCTCCGCGCCGGACCGGCCGGTCAGCTCGACGGCGGCCTCGCGGGCGCGGCAGGCGTCACGCCGCTCGCGCTGCAGGGCGAGGAGTGGGGGATCCTGATCGAGGAGCTCGAGCTCGGCGTGCGCTCGTACAACTGCCTCAAGCGCGCCGGCATCCAGACCGTCGGCGACCTGATCTCGAAGTCCGAGGCGGAACTGAACGCGATCCCGAACTTCGGCAAGAAGTCGATCGACGAGGTCATCGAGACGCTCGAGGCTCGCGGGCTGAGCCTGCGCGAGGACTAGGCCGCACCGATGCGCCATCAACGCAAGCGCCACCAGCTCAGCCGCGACCCCGCGCACCGCAAGGCGCTGCTCGCGAACCTCTCCAAGGAGGTCATCGAGCACGAGCGGATCAAGACCACCGAGGCCAAGGCCAAGGCGGTCAAGCCCGAGCTCGAGAAGCTGATCACGCTCGCCAAGCGCGGCGACCTGCACGCACGCCGCCAGGCGCTCTCGGCCCTCGGCCAGGACACCTTCATCGTGCACCAGCTGTTCGAGGTGGTCGCGCCGCGCTACCTGACCCGCCCCGGCGGCTACACGCGCATCCTCAAGCTCGGCCCCCGCGCCAGCGACTCGACGGAGATGGTCCTGCTCGAACTGGTCTAGCGGGGCCGTCCCGATGCTCGGTGTGGCGCTCGCGCCGGGCCGGGCCGGGCGCGGTGAAGGTTCACTGCCGCAACCGGGGTGCCGTGGCTGTCGAGACAGCGTCACCTATTGGGCGAGGCTTCGGCTTTCGCCTCCGCTCGCCTGGGTTGAGGGTTGCTGCGTTCACCGCCGCGTCCACGGGCTGACGCGCCCGCGCGGGGCTGACCATCTGGCTGGGCGCAGCCGCGAGTGAACCGGGCGATATCCCCCCAGTCGGCGGGCCGGAGGTCGACTACGATCGTCCGCAAGTCACGGTTATGACAACCAGAGGGGGCAGGATGCCACGCAACAAGACCTACGCGATCGCCGTTGTGCTCACTGTTGCCGTCGTGGCGGGCCCGGCGCTCGCCCGGGGCGTCGGCTCCCACGCCGCAAAACACGGTGCGAGCGCGAAGGCCGGTGCCCGCGGCCCACGCGGAGCGCGAGGACCGCGGGGACTGAAGGGCGCTGCTGGACAGGCGGGCCCGGCCGGTGCAACCGGCGCCCCGGGCACGAGCGGCTCAAGCGCCGACGCCTTCCTGCGCACGATCGTCGTCAGCCCAACCGGCGGCGACCCGGCCGCCGACGGCGAGCTGCTGCTCTCCGCGCTCGCCGGCACCGGTGGCGCCTCCGCGGCGACGCCCTACCTGGTCTGGGTCGAGCCTGGCGTCTACGACCTCGGCTCCACGCCACTGCACATCCCCTCTCACGTCGACCTGCAGGGCTCCGGCCAGGACGTCACGACGGTCGCGGGCGAGGGCCCCGTCGCGCTCATCGCCGCAGCCGGCAGCGAACTGCGTGAGCTGACCGTGACCGACACCGCCGGCGGCTCGAGCGCCGAGGCGATCGACACGAGCGGCGGCCTGCACGACGTCACCGCAACCGCCACCGGCGGCAGCGCCGCCACCGCGGTTCTCGCCAACGGCCCGACCATGCCACTGGTGAACGTCACCGCCACCGCAACGACCGGCGAGCCTGGCAGCTCGGCTCGCGGGATCGACACGCAGAACACGGTTCGCATCGAGGGCGGCACCTACAGCGCCTTCGACAACGCGGCCGTCCAGCCAGTCGGCGGCGCTCTTCGCCGAGTCATCCACCTTTGCGACCGGTGCGACGTTCTTGGCGACCGGCGGCTCGGCGGCCTACCCGGTCGACGTCGTCGGATCCTCCGTCACGGCGACGATCGAAACCGGCACCCTCGAAGGAGCGGGAGGGTTCTTCGTCGCGCCGGGCGACACGCTGGACGTCGGCGGCTCGCAGATCCCGGGCGTACTGCCACGAGCGTGATCCGGGCACCGCGAATTGCCCCGACGACTGGCTCGCCGACTACGCGACGGCCGGAACGCGGCTGCAGCTGACCCCGAGCCTCCGTCACGGGGTGCGTCCCCCGGACGCACCCGTCCTATTGTCCACCCGCGTGAACCAGACCCCGAGCCCGCAACCACGTCCCCCTGGGGCGCAGCCCGCCTCCACAACCAAGCTCACCCTCGCCTACGACGGCTCACGCTTCGCGGGCTGGGCCCGCCAACCCGGCCTGCGCACGGTCCAGGCGGTGCTCGAGCTCGCGCTCGAGCAGATCCTCGGCGCCAAGCTCGTGGTCAGCGTCGCGGGCCGCACGGACCGCGGCGTGCACGCCTGGGGACAGGTCGCGAGCTACCGCCACGAGGCGCTTGACCCGCGGCGGCTGAACGGGCTGCTGCCCAGCGACGTGGCTGTGCTGGCCAGCGAGCCGGCGCCGGCCGGCTTCGACGCGCGCCACAGCGCGCGCAGCAGGACCTACTGCTACCGCGTCCTCAGCGGCCCGCTGCGCTCGCCGTTCGAGCACGGCCGGGCGCTGTGGATGCCGGGCCGGATCGACGCCGCGGCGCTGCGCGCTTGCGCCGCGGCGCTGGTCGGCACGCACGACTTCACCGCCTTCACTCCGACCGCGACCGACCACGTGCGTTTCGAGCGCGACGTCCACGACGCGCGCTGGGAGCAGCACGGGGACCTGCTCGAGTTCTGGATCGAGGCCGACAGCTTCATGCGCCAGATGAACCGCGCGCTGGTGGGCACGATGCTCGAGGTCGCGCGCGGCCGCCGCTCGCTCGAGGATTTCGAGGCGCTGCTCGCGGGGGCTCCCCGCAGCGACGCCGGGCCGACGCTCGCACCGCACGGCCTCTACCTCGCACGCGTCTCCTACGCGTGAGCGCCGCGGGCGCTCGCGGCGTAGTGGCCGCAGCGGCGAATATCCTGGCCTGGTGCGCGACGTTCTGCTGACCAACGACGACGGCATCGAGGCCGCCGGTCTGCAGGCGCTTCGCGTTGCGCTGGCGGCGATCGACGACCTGCGCCTCGTCGTGATCGCGCCCGACGCCAACCGCTCGGCGATGGCGCGCTCGATCACGACGCGCCGCCCGCTGTCGGTGCGCGAGGTTCCCTTCGACGACGGCAGCGTCGGCTTCTCGACCGACGGCACGCCGGTCGACTGCGTACGGCTCGCCAACCTCGGCCTGGTCGAGGGCTTCCAGGCCGAACTGGTCGTCTCCGGGATCAACCACGGCGCCAACCTCGGCGACGACATCACCTACTCCGGGACGGTCGCGGCCGCACTCGAAGCCCTGATCCTCGGTGTTCCCGGGATCGCCGTCTCGCAGCAGTCGCGAGAGCGTGAGATGGACTTCAGCGTGACGGGCCAGTTCGATTTCACGCTCGCGGCGACGTTCGTTGCGCGCCTGGTCGAGTCGCTCGTGGACTCGCCTTTGCCGCCGGCGACGCTGCTGAACATCAACGTGCCGGGCCGCACGCCCGAGGGCGTGTCGGTGACCCATCTCGGCAAGCGCGTCTACAGGGACGAGCTGCGGCTCGAGAGCGAGCAGGACGGCGGCCGGCGCTACTGGATCTACGGCGACGCGCCGGGATATGAGGACGAGCCGGGAAGCGACCTCGACGCGATCGCGCGCGGGCGGATCGCCCTCACGCCGCTGCACTTCGACCTGACCGATCGCCCCGGCATCGCCGCGCTCGAGCGGCTCGATCTCGGCCGTTTGCTCCCGACGTGAGCGAGCAGGGAGATCCCAGCACCCGCGCCGGCGAGCTGCGCGAGCAGCTCGCCTACCACTCGCGGCGCTACTACGTCGAGGACGACCCCGAGATCGGCGATGAGGAGTACGACGCCCTCTTCAACGAGCTGCTCGCCATCGAGGCTGCCCACCCCGCGCTCGTCACGCCCGACTCGCCGACCCAGCGACCCGGCGGCGCCCCCGTCGAGCGGCTCGAGAAGGTCGTTCATCGCCAGCCGATGCTGTCGCTGGCGAACGTCCGCTCCGAGGAGGAGTTGCGCGCCTGGGTGGCGCGGATGCGCACCCACCTAGCGCGCGAGGGGATCGAGGATCCCAGCTTCCGCTTCGTCTGCGAGCCGAAGATCGACGGTCTGGCCGTATCGCTGATCTACCGCGACGGGGTCCTCGAGCGCGGCGCCACACGCGGCAACGGCGAGATCGGCGAGGACGTCACGCACAACCTGCGCACGATCGCTCAGATCCCGCGCCAGCTAGAGGGCGCGCCGGCCTTGCTCGAGGTGCGCGGCGAGATCTACATCTCGCTGCCCGACTTTCAGGCGCTCAACGAGCGTCGCGCCGAGCAGGGCCTCTCGACCTTCATGAACCCGCGCAACTCGGCGGCCGGCACGATCCGCCAGCTCGATCCGGCGCTCACCGCGCAGCGCCCGCTGTCGATGTGGGCCTACGCCGTCGGCGTCGTCGAGGGCCTCGAGCTGACGAACCAATGGGAGGTGCTCGAGTGGCTGCGCGAGCACGGCTTTCCCGTCAACCGCGAGATCGTGGTCCTCGACGACGAGGAGGCGGTCGTCGCCCAGTGTCTGGAGTGGCAGCGGCGCCGCGGCGCGCTCGACTTCGAGATCGACGGCGTCGTCGTCAAGGTTTCGGACTTCGAGCTGCAACGCCGCCTCGGCGCCGTCGGCCGCGACCCGCGCTGGGCGGTGGCCTGGAAGTTCCCACCCACGACGGCGAAGACGCGACTGATCGCGGTGCACTGGAACGTCGGCAAGTTCGGCGACCTGCATCCATTCGCGGAGCTCGAGCCGGTCCGGGTCGGCGGCGTGACCGTCCGCATGGCGACGCTGCACAACGAGGAGGACCTCGCGCGCAAGGATCTGCGCGAAGGCGACGAGGTGATCGTGTTGCGCGCCGGCGACGTGATCCCACAGGTCGTCTCGCCCGCGCCGCACGCGGTCGAGAACCCCGACCGCAACCCACCGGTGAAGGTTCCCTCCCGCTGCCCCATCTGCGCGACGCCCACGGTCAAGCCGCCGGGCGCGGTCTTCACGCACTGCCCCAACCGCGCGTGCCCGGGCCGCCAATGGCAGCTGCTGCGCCACTTCGTCTCGCGCGCCGCGATGGACATCGACGGGCTCGGCGAAAAGCAGGTCGGGGTGCTGCTCGAGCGCGGCCTGGTGCACGGCGCCGCGGACCTCTACCAGCTGCGCGAGGACCGGCTGCTCGAGCTCGACGGTTTCGCCGAGACCTCGGCGAAACGCCTGATCGCGGCGATCGACGCCTCGCGTGGGCGGCCCTTCGCACGGGTGCTCTTCGCGATCGGCATCGAGGAGGTCGGCGAGGTCACCGCGCGCAACCTGGCGGCCCGGTTTCGCAACATCGACGCGCTGCTGGCGGCCACGCCGGAGCAGATCGAAGAAACTCCGGGCGTCGGCCCGAAGATGGCCGCGACGATTGCCGAGCAGCTCGCCGATCCGGCCCGGCGCGAGCTGATCGACCGTCTGCGCGTCGCGGGCCTGCGCTTCGAGGAGGAGGGCCCGCCGCCGGGTGAGGGCCCGCTCGCGGGTCTCGCTTTCGTCCTGACCGGCACGCTGCCGACGCTGACGCGCGAGGCCGCAACCGAGCTGATTCAGGGTGCGGGCGGCCGCGTCGCAAGCGCCGTGTCGCGCAAGACCGACTACCTCGTCGCCGGCGACAGCGCCGGCTCAAAGCTCGAGAAGGCCGAGCGGCTCGCCGTCGCCGTGATCGACGAGGCGGGCCTGCTCAAGCTGGCGGAACCTTGAGCTTGGCGAGCGCGATCGTCATCTGATCCTGTGCCGCCTGGGCCGCGGTGATGTTGACGTGGTTCATCAGGAACGCGAAGGCGAAAATCCCGTTGCACCAGCCCGCGAGGTCCGAGGCGTCGCTCAGCGTCCCGGTCTTGGCCATGCAGTGGCCCGACGCCGCCGTGTGATGCATCCGCAGCACGAGCGTCCCGCTCTCGCTGACCACCGGCAGCGCCCCGCGCAGCGAGGTCCCGATGCCCTGAAGCGACGCGATCCCGCCAGGGCTCAGGTCGCGCAGCAGCGTGACCACGTCAAGCGGGCTCGTGCGGTCCGAGCGCGACAGTCCCGAGCCGTCGACGACCGTCGGGGTCAGGTGCAGGCCGGCGAGGAACGCTGAGACGACCGCCGCTCCGGCGGCGGTCGTGCCCCCGGTGCCAAAGCGCGCACCCAGCGCCTTGAGCAGCATCTCTGCGAAGAAGTCATCCGAGGGCAGCGCGGTGAGGGCCGCCAGCGTCGTCATCGGCGGCGAGTCGATGCTGGTCAGCAGCTTCGACGTGTAGAGGTCCGTCAGGCCGGCGTGGGAGCGGCCGGTGACGACGACGCCGTCGTGGCGCAGGGCGCCGGCGAGCTGGAACGCGGCGTAGGCCGGCGGGGAGCCCAGCGATCCGCTCAAGCCGCGGTCGAAGGCAAGCGCGCTGAGCGAGCCGACGAGGTTGGGGTCGACGCCGTAGTTGGTCGACGGACCACCGCGGCGGCTGTCGAAGTAGGACTCATCGCCGATGATCGAGCCCTTGACCTTGCGCAGGTGGGTGGTGGCGATGAGCAGCTGGGCGAGCGCCTGGACGCTGGTGCCGGCGCCGTAGTTGGCTTTGATGAAAGCCGCACTGCCGAAGGTCGGGTCGCCGCCGCCACGGAGGTAGAGGTTGCCCACGAACAGGCCTCCGGGCTCGAGCTTGCCTTTGCCGTAGACGTCCGTCTGCAGCGTCCCGTCGAGCCCGAAGCGATCGAGCGCGGCAGAAAGCGTGTACAGCTTCTCCACCGAGGCCGGGTTGCGCGCCACGGTCGCGTCGTCGTCGAACAGCACCTCGCCGTTGGCGAGATCCACGACATAGGCCCCCGAGTCCCCGCCGAGCGGTTTCATCGCCTTCGCCATCACGCTGCGCAGGTGCGCGACCTCGGAGGCCGCCAGCGGTGGCCCGTGCCCGGTTTCGCCGCTGACGCCGCTCGGACCCGTCTTGCCGGTCGGACCTGTCTTGCCGCTCGGACCGGTCTTGCCAGTCGGACCTGTCTTGCCGGTCGAGCCGGTCGGGCCGGTTTTGCCGCTCGGGCCGCTCGGTGCGGTCGCGCCGCCGTTGCCGGGGCTCGCCGTGGCGCCCGTCGACGCAGCCAGCGCGGCGGCGGGACCCAGCCCGAGCACGGCGAGAAGCACGACAGTCTTGATCGTCGAGCGAGCTCGCACGCGCTGTCAAGGATAGTCACTGCCGGCGGCGTAGAATCGCGCTCAGCGATGGGCACGCTCGTCCCCCTCGAGCCGGTAACGCAGCGCCCCGTCGCAGCGCCGGGCGGGTCGTCGAAGGTCGCGCTCGTCCTGGGCGGGGGCGGTGTCACCGGCGGCGTCTACGCGGTCGGCGCGCTGCGCGCGCTCGACCTTCTCGCGGTGAACCGCTCGGTCAACCAGTTCGACGTCTACCTCGGAACCTCGTCCGGCTCGTTTGTCGCGGCGCTCGCGGCCAACGGGGTCACCTCCGAGGAGATGATGGCCGTGGTGCTCGGCGAGGGCCCGGTGGCCTTTCGCGACCTCGACGCCGGGACGCTGCTGCCGCCGAACCTGCCCGGCCTGCTGCGCAGTGGCCTCGGGCTGCCGCGCCATCTGATCGAGCTGTCCTACCAGGTCGCTACAGCCCGCGGCGGCGGCGCGCTGATCGACGCCCTGCTGGCCTTCGCCGACTCGCTTCCTGCGGGCTTCGCCACGACCCGCGGCATCGAGCGCTACATCCGCGAGGTGCTCGCGCAGCCCGGGCGCTCCGATGACTTCCGCACGCTCGCGCGCGAGCTCTACATCGTGGCGACGGATCTCGACAGCTGCGAGCGGATCGTCTTCGGCGAGCCCGGCTGGGACGACGTCGCGATCTCACGGGCCGTCAGCGCCTCGACTGCCCTGCCGGTGCTCTACGCACCGGTGGCGATCGCGGGCCGCGAGCTGATCGACGGCGGGATCGTTTCGACCACCAATCTCGACGTCGCCGCCGCGCACGGCGCGACGTTGATCATCGTCGTCAACCCGCTCGTCCCGTTCAGCAACGAGCGATCCCCGCGCGTCGGCACCCTGCGCGGGTCGCGCCGCAGGCGGGTGTCGGACTTCGGTTTCTCGCAGGTCGCCTACCAGTCGTTCAAGCTGCTCGCGCACCAGCGCCTGCACGAGCGGCGCGAAAGCTGGGCGGCACGCTTCCCCGGCGTGGACATCGTGCTGATCGAACCGGACCGCGACGACAAGCTGATGTTCGAGACCTCGCTGATGAGCTACTCCTCGCGGATCGAGATCGCCAAGCACGGCTTCCGCTCGATCACGCACAAGCTCGCCGGCGACTACGACAGCCTCAAGGAGATCTGCGCCCGCCACGGCGTCGAGATCTCGGCCGACCGCGTGCGCGGCGTGCTGGAGCACTTCGCGCCTGAGCAGGAGCGCAGCCAGGGCTGGCGGAGGATCTTCGAACAGACCACCGGCGCGCTGCTACGCCAAGCAGGCGCCGGCTGAGCCGACGCGGTGAGGCGTGGGCCGCGTGCCGAGACGGCCGCGCCGGCGCCACCCAGGGCTCACGTGCCGGTGAGCCGGCACGTGAGCGTCAGGGATAGCTACGCCTCAACCGGCTGGCGGACCACGGCGAGGCGCCGCAGGTTCTCCAGGAACAGGGCCTTATCGATCCGACCTTGAAAGATCGGGACGCCCATCTCCATGCACTTAGAGATCACTTCGCGCCGTTCCAGGCCTGCTTCGCGCGCTAGCTCCGTGGGCGTCAGGTGATTCGCCATCGGTGCGTCCCTCCTGTGATCGTGACCACAACTAGATATACCCCTTCGCCAGGACGGATACAAGGGAAAGTTGGGAAAGCTCTCACACCGGGTTGGCGATTCGGACATCGGTGTGCTCGACGCCGAAGCGCGCGGCCAGATGCTGCCCGAGCGCGCGCACGCCGAAGGTCTCGGTGGCGTGGTGGCCGGCAGCGATGAAGTGGATGCCGCGCTCAAGCGAGATCGCGCGTGCCCACTCAGCCGGCTCGCCGGTGACAAACGCATCAAGTCCCGCATCGATCGCCTCGTCGACGCTGCGGGCCGCTGCGCCCGAGACGATTCCGACGCCGCGAACCAGCGCCGGCCCGCCAAGGAAGGCGAGCGGCTCGCGTTCGGTCAGCCGCGCCACCCTTGCCAGCAGGTCCTCGACGGCGATGCCCTCGCCGCCAAAGTCCGCTCGCACGCCCAGCGCGCGATCGCCGTGGCGGCCGAACGGCTGCGGATCGGCGAGCCCCAGACCGGCGGCGATCAGCGCGTTATTACCGATCACGGGGTGAGCATCGAGCGGTAGGTGATAGGCGGCAAGGCTGACATCGGCCTCGAGCAGGATCGCCAGTCGCTCGCGCAGCGCGCCCACAACGCGCTGGTCGTCGCCCTGCCAGAACAGGCCGTGGTGGGTGACGATCAGCTGCGCGCCCGCCGCGATCGCAAGCTCGAACAACTCGAGGCTCGCCGAAACGCCGGTCGCGACGTGCGTGATCTCCTCGCGGCCCGCGACCTGCAGCCCGTTGGGACAGTAGTCCGCGAAAGCGGCCGGCTCGAGCAGGCGATCGGCCTCGGCGAGCATCTCGTGCAGCAGCGCCATCGGCTCCGCACGGTAGCGGACCCCGCCGCTGTGGGATACTGCGGCCGTAGTCGGGGCGTGGCGCAGCCTGGTAGCGCGCACCGTTCGGGTCGGTGAGGTCCCCGGTTCGAATCCGGGCGCCCCGATTGCTGCTGAAGTGCGGGTTGCGGTTAACCGTGCCATCGCGCGCAATTTGCGCTTTGGCGACGCGGGCGCGGAGGCGAGGCACGTCGCTGAGACGAGCAAGCTTCCGCTCGCTGGGGGAACGCGCTACGGGAGGCGTCTGATCGCTGGGGGACCCGTTACGGGACGCGTTGACCGCCGGACCTCAGCCCGCCGGCGCCGTCCGGTAGGGGCGGAAGAAGGTGCGCAGCTCCTCCGCGTAGAGCTCGGGCTCCTCAAACGGCGCAAAGTGCCCCCCGCGCGCGGGCTCGGTCACGCGCACGACGTTCGCCGTCCGCTCGAGCCACGCCCGCGGCGGGCGGAGGATGTCGGCGGGAAACAGCGAGAAGCCGGACGGCACTTCGACTCGGCGGGCGTGCTGCGAGGGCGCGATCGCGGCGTTGGCGCGGTACATCCGCATCGAGGAGCCGATCGTCGCCGTGAGCCAGTACAGCGTGACGTTGGTGAGGATCTCGTCCTTCGTAAAGCGCCGCTCGATGTCGCCGTCGCAGTCGCTCCAGGCCCGGAGCTTTTCGACGATCCACGCCGCGAGGCCGGCCGGCGAGTCGGTGAGCCCGACAGCGGCGGTTTGGGGCTTCGTGCGGTGGATGGCGGCGTATGCTCCCTCGCTCGCACCCCACGCCGCGACCGCCTCGATCCAGGCGCGCTCCTCGGGCGCGAGGTCCGCCGGGTCGCCGCTGAAGACAGCCAGGCCCGCGTCGGTGCGGTGGACGGCCACGACCCGGTCGGGATGGTCGAGCGCGAGGTAGCGGCTCACGCCGCTGCCGATATCCCCGCCGGCCGCGCCGAATCTCGTATAGCCGAGCACGCCCATGAGCTCGGCCCACAGGCCGGCAACGGCGATCGAGTCGAGCGGTGAGCCGGTGGGGCGGTCCGAGTACCCGTAGCCCGGCATGTCCGGTACGACCACGTCGAAGGCGTCGGCGGGGTCGGCGCCGTGCGCGCCGGGGTCCGTCAGGAGCGCGATGACCTTCGCGTAGCGCCAGAACGAGTCGGGCCAGCCGTGGCTGAGGACCAGCGGTAGGACAGGCCCGGCCGGGGCGGCGGCGCGCACATGCACGAAGTGAACGCCGAGGCCGCCGAGGCGGACGCGGAAGTGGGGGAGACGCGCGAGTGCCGCCTCCTGCGCCGGCCAGTCAAACCCGCCGGCCCAGTAGGCCACGAGCTCGCGCAGATAGGCGAGGTCGGTCCCGAGCGACCACCCGGCGTCCTCGGGCGCGTCCGGCCAGCGCGTTGCTCGCAGCCGCGCGCGAAGATCGTCGAGTGCTGCGGTCGCGGTCTGAGGGGTGAACGGCTCCGGGCGGGACTGGTCCTGCGGCATGGGGGCATCCTACGGGCGGCGCCGCGCGGCGAGGAGACGCCCGCTGTCGCCCGGACAGGCCGGCGGCGGCCGACGCGCCGGCACGCGCAATCAGCGTGAAAGAACTCCGCGCGTCAGCGCGTTGATCGGCGAGGAACCGTCAACGCAAGGAGCACTGGTGTCGGCCGAAGAAGACCAAGACGATCCGTGGCTGCGATTCGAGCATCAGCTCGACCGTAAGCTCCGGCAGGCGAAGCCGATGGACTGGGACGAGATGCAGCGGCTCGTCGACCTCGGCGCGTCGCGGCTCAAGTTCATCGAGCCCGACACGCGCTGAGCTCCGCGCGGGCGCGACCTCGCGTCCGCCGACGCGGCGGCCTTCGGCCGGTCAGTCCGAGTGGGTGTCGGCTGCCGTCGCTGGCGCCGGGATCGCCAGCACCGGCCGCTTGCTGTTCTGCATCAGAGCGTGCGAGAGCGTGTTCGAGAGAACCTCGCGCACCCCCCGCAGCGAGCGCGTGCCGGTGACGATCGCGTCGACGTCCAGCTCGTCGGCGGCCTCGACAACGGCTTCCCAGACCGAGGTGCGCAGCGTCGCCGTGTGCGCCGTCGCGTCGAGTCCGGCGTCGCTTGCGAGCTTCGCGCCGGCTTCGGCGACGCCCGAGGAGTCCGACTCGAGTCCGACGTCGGCGTCACCCACACCATCGCCGAAGTACGGCCCCAGCGCCGCGTAGCGGGCGACGATCCGCTCAATCGGTTCCCAGACATTCAGCACGTGCGCGTGTGCGCCGGGAAACAGCTTGGCCGTCACGGCGACGGCGTGCGCCGCGCGCTCGGAGCCGTCGAAGCAGATCAGGACGGTGGGGGCGTCATCTGTCACGGGAATCTCAGTTCATTCGCTTGCGTTCGACTTCCGCATCAGACCCTACCGCAGAAAAACGCTGATTGTTAGAAGCAATCACAGCGAGAAAAAATCGGTATTGGACATACCACTGATTCCGACCTAGGCTTCTCTTTCCTCTCCTCCCCCCGTGCAAGGCCTCCGCGAACCCTCTTGATCCCTCTCGGAGGTCTTGCACATTTCAACGGCCCGGAAATCGGGGCCCTGGGACGACCAGATAGGTGGTCTTCAGCGCGGCACAGCCGGCGGCTGGTGATCATCGGGCGCTGCGTTGCTGCGCCCGGACGCCTGCGCGGGCGTGCGCGAGCGCGCGAGGGCGAGAAATGCTTCGCGAACCGGCGAGCCGCCCCCGGACCGCCACGCTGCCGAGAGCTCGATCGTCGGAGTCGGGCCCGCTATCGGCAGGAACGTCACGCCGCTGCGTTCGACGGCTCCGACCGACGCCGGCACCAGCGAGACGCCGAAGCCGCCCGCCACGAGGCTGATGATCGTCTGCATCTCGGCGACCTCCAGCACGTCCTCCGGCACGCCGCCGGCCTCGGCCATCGCCGAACTGAGGCTCGCGAAAAGGCCCGGAGCCTCCCGGCGCGCGAGGATCACGAACGTCTCGCCGCGGAGCTCCTGCGCCCGCAGCCGGCGGCGCGAGGCGAGCGGGTGCTCGGAGGGCAGCGCGGCGACCAGCCGCTCGCGCTGGATCGTCATCAGCTCGAGCCGCGGGTCGATCTCCGCCGCAGCGACGGGCCCGCGGATCACGCCCACGTCGAGCTCGCCACCGACCAGGGCCTGAAACTGCACCACCGTCGGAAGCTCCCGCAGCACCAACTCGACATCGGGCCGGGTGGCGCGAAACTCGCGCAGCATGTCCGGCAGCGTCGGGCTGAACATCGCCGAGCCGACAAAGCCGA
The DNA here is from genome assembly GCA_963788385.1 of uncultured Solirubrobacterales bacterium. Taxonomy (GTDB): domain Bacteria; phylum Actinomycetota; class Thermoleophilia; order Solirubrobacterales; family Solirubrobacteraceae; genus Palsa-513. The sequence continues at coordinate 228,812 of CAWBGR010000001.1, read as the reverse complement.
CCGACAGCGTCCCGAGCGAGCCGCGGGAGATGTTGCGCGCGCGCTCGGCAGCCCGGTCGACGGCCGCGAGGATCGCTCGCGTCTCGTCGCGGAAGGCCTCACCGGCGGCGGTCAGCGTAACTCGCCGGCGGTTGCGCTCGAGCAGGGTCACGCCCAGCTCACGCTCCAGCGCGCGGATCTGCTGGCTGAGCGGCGGCTGCGAAATATGCAGCCGCGTGGCCGCACGGTGGAAGTGCAGCTCCTCGGCGACCGCGAGGAAGTAGCGCAGGTGGCGCAGCTCCATGCATTGGAACCCTACGCTCGCCGGCGCGGCGGATGCGCGAGAATCACCGCCGAGACCGATGCCGGAGCCGACCCCGCCCACCACCCAGCTCACGCCGGCGCACGCCGACGCGATCGAGATCTTCGCCGAGGTGCTCGCGCAGAGTGAGCAGGAAGGCCTCGCCGACGACTTCTACAGCCGCCTCTGCGAGGGCATCACGCGCTGCACGGCCCTGCGGCGCGTCGTGATCTTCCGCTACGACTCGACGCGCCGGCGGATCCTCGCGGCGGGCAGCTACGGCGTGGATCTCGAGCTGTTTCACGGCGACTTCTTCACACTCGAGTCGGCGGCGCTGGCGCGCGAGGCGCTTGTGCAGGATCGCGTCCTGGAAATCGCCGAGGACCTCGAGAGCCAGTTGCCGGCCGAGTACGTCGAGCGGCTGGCGGCCCGCACGGTCGTCTGCTCGCCGATGTCGGCGCGCGGCCGCTGGATGGGGGCGATCCTCGGCGACCGCGGCGGCGACGGACCGCCGCTGACCGCGGCGGAGCGCGAGGTGCTCTGGATCCTCGGCAAGATGGCGGCGCTTGCCGCGATGGCGCGCGTCGCGACCCGCCAGCATGAGCGCGCGGTTGCGCTCGAGGCGCGGATCGACCTTGCTCGTGAGGTCCACGAGGGGGTGGTCCAGCGCCTGTTCGGAGTCTCGCTCGCCCTCTCCGGCGATCAGCCCTTCGACGAGCAGACGCGCAGGCGCTGCGCCGAGGAGGTTCAGGCGGCGCTCAGCGACCTGCGTGTGGCGATGCAGCGCCCGCTCGGGCGCGTGGTCGCCGCGACGAGCACGACGCTCGCCGAGGAGGTTGCGAGGCTTCGCCACGAGTACCCGGACCTCGGGATCACGCTCGACGATGGCACGCAGCTGGCTGCTCCCCCGGCACTTGAGCCGCTCGCGCAGTCGGTGCTGGCCGAGGCGATTCGCAACGCCGACAAGCACGCGCACGCCACGCGCGTCGGCGTCCGCAGCGAGATGGGCGATGGGACCTTCGTGCTCGAGGTCACCAACGACGGCGTGCAGAAGCACGGTGAGCCGGCCGGCATGGGACTGCGCCTGGCGGGCTTCGAAGCCCTGCAGGCCGGCGGTCTGCTGGAGTTCGGCTCGCGCGACGGCGACCGCTGGCAGGTTCGCCTCGTCGTCCCCTACGAGGAGCCATGACGGTCACGACCGAGGAGTTCGACGCGCTCGACGACCACTCCAAGCTGCGGGTGCTGATCGTCGACGATCACGACGTCGTGCACTGGGGCTTCCGGCTGATGCTCGGCAACCAGCCGTGGGTCGAGCGCTGCCTGAGCTCGCGCACCGGCGAGGAGGCCTACGCGCTGGCCGAGCGCTACAAGCCCGATGTCGCGCTGGTCGACCTGTTCATCGGCGAGGAATCCGGGCCGGAGATCTGCCAGCAGCTGCGCGAGCGCTCGCCCGACACGAAGGTGCTGCTGATCAGCGGCGCCGGCCGGATCTCACCCGGGGCCGCCAAGGCGGCCGGTGCCTCCGGCTTCATTCCCAAGGACTGGGGCGCCGCCGACATCTCGCGCGCCGTCCGCATGGTCGGCCTCGGCATGACCGTGTTCCAGCCGCAGGGCGACGGCGAGGCGACCTCGTTATCACCGCGCGAGCGCGAGGTGCTCGACCTGATCGCCGGCGGCTCCACCAACCGCGAGATCGCGGCGGCCCTGCACCTCTCGCCGCACACGATCCACGAGCACACGAGCAGCCTCTACCGCAAGCTCGGCGCTCGCAACCGCGCCGATGCGGTCCAGCGCGCCAATCGTGCCGGCCTGACGGAGTAGGCTGCCGGCGGCGCCAGCGGGGCGCCAAAACCCGCCGCACGACCCCCCGATTGGGGGGGTTGGGACCCCCAGGGCGGGGGTGATGCGCCCGCGCGGGCGCGCGGGCGCCGTCACAGGCGCGATGATGTCGGCGTGCGTGTCGATCGGGGTGCGGCCGTCCTCTTTCCGGGGCAGGGAGTGTCTGTGGCACGCTCACGCGCGCGTGTCGCCGGCGCGCTGCCGGCGCTGCTCGAGCTCGCGGGCGAGCTGATCGGCGCGGACTGCTTCGAGCTGGCAGGCGAATCGACCCGCTACGCCCAGCCCGCGATCTTCCTCTCCAGCCTCGCCGCGTTCCTCGAGCTCGAGGAGCCGACGGCGGCCCTGGCCTTTGCCGGGCATTCGCTCGGCGAGCTCTCCGCGCTCGCCGCCGCCGGAGCGCTCGGCTGGGAGGACGCGCTGGGCCTAGTCGTGCTGCGCGGCGCGCTGATGGACGAGTCCGGCCGCTCGAGCGGCGGCGACGGCAGCATGCTCGCGATATTGAAGAGCACACCGGCGGCGGCAGCGGCGGTGGCGGCCGACGCAGGGGTCTGGGTCGCCAACGACAACGCTCCGGGCCAGACCGTGCTGGCCGGGCCGCGCGAGGGACTGCGCGAGGCTGCAAGGATCGCCCGCGAGCGCGGCATCCGCTCGCTCGCGCTCGACGTTACCGGGGCGTTCCACTCACCCTGGATGGCCGCCGCACAGGAGCCCTTCCGGGAGGCGCTCGAGCGCGTGACGTTCGCCGCGCCCGCGGTCACGGTGTTCTCGGGCCTCAGCGCACAGCCCTTCGCCGATCCGCGCGACGAGCTTGCGCGTGCGCTGACATCGCCGGTGCGATGGCGCGAGACGATGATCGCGCTCGCCGCTCACGGCGCCCAGAGCTTCATCGACGTGGGACCCGATCAGGTGCTGGCGCGACTCGTCGCGCGAAACGTGTCGGACCTTCCGGCGATCGCGCTCGAGGAGCATCTTGTCGGCAACGCTTGAGCAGGCCCGCGAGCGCGAACATCCACCAACGCGTGTGCACGCCGGGATCACCGGCCTTGGCAGCGCGCTGCCCGAGCGGGTCGTGCCCAACGCCGAGATCAGCCCGGCGATCGGCGTCCAGGACGACTGGATCGAGCGGCGCACCGGGATCCGCGAGCGCCGCTACGCCGAGCCCGGGGCCAACCTTGCCGTTCTCGCAGCGGCGGCCGGGCGAGCGGCGCTCGCCGATGGCGGCGTCGAGGGCGCGCAGGTCGATCTCGTGCTCGTGGCGAGCTGCAGCCAGGACTCCGTGATGCCCAACGCCGCGCCTCAGGTCGCCCACGCGCTCGGCGCCCACGGGGCCGGAGCCTTTGACGTCGGCAGCGCCTGCACCGGCTTTCTCGCCGCGCTCGCCGTGGCGCGCGCGATGGTGAACTCCGGCGCCGCGCAATGCGCCCTGGTGATCGGCGCCGAGATCATGTCGCGCCACGTCGATCCGCACGATCGAAACACGGCGGCGCTGTTTGGCGACGGCGCCGGCGCGGTCGTCGTGAGCGCCGGCGCGCCCGGCCACGTTGGGCCGGTGATCCTTGGTAGCGACGGAGGCCATTCGCAACTGGTCGTCGCCGACCGCGAGACGCAGCTGCTCGCGATGGACGGCCACGAAACCTTCAAGCAGGCCGTCAGGCGCCTGAGCGAGTGCTCGGCCGCCGCCGCCGACGCAGCCGGCGTCGCGCTCGCCGAGATCGATCTCTATGTGTACCACCAGGCCAATACGCGCATCCTGGCGAGCCTGGCGGAGCGGCTCGAGCTCGACGCCGGCAAGGTTGTGAACGCGATTGCAATGGTCGGCAACACCTCGGCGGCGAGCGTTCCGCTGGCGCTTGAGCAGGCGCGCGGCGAAGGGCGCCTGCAACCCGGGATGCGCGTCCTGCTCGGGGCGGTCGGCTCGGGCTTCACCTGGGGCGCGAGCGTCGTCGAGTGGGGGATGCGATGAGCGACGTCCGACCGCCGGGCGGCTGCGCCCTGGTGACCGGCGGCTCCCGCGGGATCGGCGCCGCGATCGCGATCGCGCTCGCGGCCGACGGCTGGCCGGTCGCTGTCAACTACCTCACGGGGGCCACCGCCGCCGCCGAGGTGGTGGCTACGATCGAGGCGGCCGGTGGCCGTGCCGTCGCGATCGAAGCCGACGTCACCGATCCGGCTGCGCCCGCAGCCCTGCTCGATGCCGCCCAGAGCGCGCTCGGTGGTCCGGTGCTCGCGCTGGTCAACAACGCCGGCGTGCGCGCGGACGGCCTGGCGCTCTCGCTCAGCGACGAGGACTGGCGGATCGTGCTGGACACCAACCTCGGCTCGACCTACCGGCTCACGCGCGCGGCGCTGCGCGCGATGATCCGCGCCCGCTACGGGCGCGTGATCAGCATCGCCTCGGTCGTCGGGCCGCGCGCGAACGCCGGCCAGGCGAACTATGCGGCCTCGAAGGCGGCCGTGATCGCGTTCACCAAGACCGCGGCGGTCGAGGTCGCTCGCCGGGGCGTCACGATCAACGCCGTCGCGCCGGGGCTGATCGCAACCGACATGACGGCGGACATCCCGCAGGCGTTTCGTGACAGGGTGCCGGCAGCACGCGCCGGCACGCCCGACGAGGTCGCCGCGGCGGTCGCGTTCCTCGCGTCCGATCGCGCCTCCTACATCACCGCCACCACTGTTTACGTCGATGGCGGCCTGTCCGCCTGATCCCAGAGAAAGGACACCCATGGCAGAACACTCACCCGAGCAGATCGAGAAGGTCATCACCGACTCGCTGATCAGCTTCGGCGCCAACGCCGACGAGATCAACCGCGACGCGGAGCTCACGGCGCTCGACATCGACTCACTCGACCTCGCCGAGCTCTCGCAGATCATCGAGGAGCACTTCGGCGTCGAGCTGACCAGCGGCGACGTGGCCGAGATCTCGACCGTGGGCGACGCGATCGACCTCGTCGCCGAGCGCGCGTGAGCGCATGAACGAAGTCGTTGTCACCGGGGTCGGCGCCGTCACGCCGCTCGGCGTCGGCGCGGTGCCCCTTTATGAGCGCTGGGCGGCTGGGATCTGCGGGATCGAGGACGGTGAGGGCCGCGCCCGCGAGTTCGTCCCGACCGAGCATCTCTCGGTGAAGGATGCCCGGCGCGCCGACCGCTTCACGCAGCTCGCGCTCGTCGCCTCGATCGAGGCGCTCGCCGACGCCGGCTGGGGCGAGGGGCTGCCCTATGACCCGTGGAAGGTCGGCTCGATCATCGGCACCGGCATCGGCGGCATCGGCACGATCGAGGCCAACGACCGCGCGATGTTCGACGGCGGGCCAAAGCACGTGTCGCCACTCGCGGTGCCGCTGATGATGGGCAACGCCGCCGCCGCGGCGGTCAGCATGCGCCACGGCCTGCGGGGTCCCGCTTTCGGCACTGTGTCGGCCTGCTCCTCCGGCGCCGACGCGATCGGGACCGCGATTCGCGCGATTCGCCACGGCGACGCGCTCGCCGTGGTGACCGGTGGAGCTGAAGCTGCGCTGACGCCGCTCTCCCGCGCCGCCTTCGGTGCGCTCGACGCGCTCTCGACATCCGGCATCTCGCGGCCCTTCGACGCTCGCCGCGACGGCTTCGTGATGGGCGAGGGGGCCGGGGTGCTCGTGCTCGAGGATGGCGAGGCCGCCCGCGCGCGGGGCGCTCGGATCCTCGCGGTCGCGCGCGGCTACGGCGCAACTGCCGACGCCCACCACGTCACCGCTCCGCACCCGACCGGGGAGGGGGCGGCCGCCGCGATCACGCGTGCGCTCGAGGACGCGGGGGTAGCGCCGGAGGAGGTCGTCTATGTCAACGCGCACGGCACCTCGACGCAGCTGAACGACCGCGCCGAGACGATCGCGCTGAAGACGGCCCTCGGCGCGCATGCGTACGCGATCCCGGTGTCCTCGACCAAGTCCGCGATCGGCCATCTGCTCGGGGCCGGCGGCGCCGTCGAGGCGATCGCGACGATCCTCGCGTTGCGCGCGAGGCTGATTCCGCCTACGCTCGGGTGGGCCGAGCGCGATCCAGAGCTCGACCTCGACTATGTGCCCGACCGCGCGCGACCGCTGGACCCAGGCGACGGACGGCGGCTGATCGCGATCTCCAACTCATTCGGCTTCGGCGGCCACAACGCAGTGCTGTGCCTGGAGGCAACATGACGCTTGCACTCGTCCCACGACCAGAAGAGCGGCTGACACCGATGGAGCGCCTCGAAGTGCTCTGCGACCCGGGCTCGCTCGATTTGCTGCGCACCGAGGTGCTTTCGCGACGCATGGGGGAGAAGGCGCGGCCCGGCGACGGGGTGCTTGGTGCCAGCGGCCGCGTTGACGGGCGCGTCGTTGCCGTGTTCGCCCAGGACGCGTCGTTCGCCGGCGGCTCGCTCGGCGAGGCACACGCCGACACCGTCGTCGCCGTGCTCGAGCTCGCCGAGCGCTCTCGCGTCCCGGTGATCGGCTTCGTCGAGTCGGCAGGAGCCCGCATGCAGGAGGGCCTCGCGGCGCTCAGCGGCTACGCCAGGATCTTCCGCAAGCACGTTGCCCTGTCGGGGTATGTGCCGCAGATCTCGGTGATCTGCGGCCCCTCGGCGGGCGGCGGCTCCTATGCCCCGGCGCTGACCGACTTCGTGATCATGACCGAGAGCGCCAGCATGTTCCTGACCGGCCCGGGCGTGGTCGCCAAGGTCACCGGCGAGGACGTCGACCAGGCCGGGCTCGGCGGCCATCGCATCCACGAGCGAAACGGTGTCTGCCAGCTCGTCGCGCCGACCGATGTGGACGCCGCACTGCTCGCCCGCGACCTGCTCGACTACCTGCCTCAGAACTGCGAGGAGCGTCCGCTGCGCTGGCCGACGGTCGACCCGCCCGGCTACCTTCCCGACAGTCCGGTGCCGAGCGAGGACCGCAAGGTCTACGACGTGCGCGAGGTCGCGCGGGCCCTGCTGGACGGCGGCCGGATGCTCGAGATCTCGCCCCGCTGGGCGCGCAACGTCGTCTGCGCGTTCGGCCGCCTCGATGGGCGCTCGATCGGGATCGTCGCCAACCAGCCTCACTACCTTGGCGGCGTGCTCGACGTCGACGCCTCCCAGAAGGCTGCTCGCTTCGTGCGGACCTGCAACCTCTTCAACATCCCGCTGCTCGTGCTCGTCGACACGCCGGGCTTCTTGCCCGGCACCAAGCAGGAGAAGCTCGGCGTGATCCGCCAGGGGGCGAAGCTCGTGTACGCCTTTGCGGAGTGCACCGTGCCGCGCGTGACGGTGATCCTGCGCAAGGCCTTCGGCGGTGCGTTCATCGCGATGAACAGCAAGGACCTCGGCGCCGACTTCGTCTTCGCCTGGCCGACGGCGCAGCTGGGTGTGATGGGCGCCTCGCAGGCGGTCGAGATCATCAACCGCCGCGAGATCGAGGCGGCGGCCGATCCGCTGGCCGCACGCGACGCGCTGGCCTCCCACTACGCGGCCGAGCACCTCTACCCCGGCGCGGCCACGGCCGACGGCCACGTCGATGAGGTGATCGCTCCGAGCGAGACGCGCGCACGCGTGGCGGCCGCGCTGGCGGCGCTTGACTCCGCGTCACTGCGGCGCTGGCCGGCGGGGAACATTCCGCTGTGAGCATGCTGAGCGGCAAACGGCTGCTGATCACGGGTGTGCTGACGCGGGGGTCGATCGCCTTCGAGGTGGCTCGCCAAGCGCAGGAGAGCGGAGCGCAGATCGTCCTCACCGGCTTCGGCCGCGGCATGGGCCTGACGGTACGCGCCGCCAAGCACCTCCCGGATCCCCCCGACGTGCTCGAGCTGGACGTGAACAAGCCCGACGACCTCGCTGCGGTCGCGGCGGCCCTCGGCGAGCGCTGGGGTGAGCTTGACGGGGTGCTGCACGCGATCGCGTTCGCGCCACCCGACGCGCTCGGCGGCGGCTTCATGGACACTCCGGCGAGCAGCGCGATCACGGCATTCGAGACCAGCGCCTTCTCGCTCAAGGCGCTCGCCGGGGCGCTCGCGCCGCTACTCGAAGCCGGTGATCATGGCGGCGCCGTCGTGGGCCTTGACTTCGACGCCAGCGTAGCCTGGCCGGTGTATGACTGGATGGGCGTGGCCAAGGCCGCGCTCGAGAGCGTGTCGCGCTACCTGGCGCGCGATCTCGGGCCGCGCGGCGTGCGCGTGAACCTAGTCTCGGCGGGCCCGCTCGAGACGCTCGCGGCCGGCGGCATTCCCGGCTTCGACGAGCTCGCGTCGATGTGGCGCACGGGCGCCCCGCTCGGCTGGGACACGCGCGACGCGGCTCCCGTAGCCGCCGCCGTGTGCTTTCTGCTGAGCGACCACGCGCGCGGGATAACCGGGGAGATCCTGCACGTCGACGGGGGCTTCCATGCGATCGGCGCGGCGGTCCCGTGAGCGACACGGTCCTGCTCACCGGCGCCACCGGCTTTCTCGGGATGGAGCTGCTCGCGCGGCTGCTCGAGCAACCGGACGGCGAGGTGATCTGCCTGATCCGGGCGCCGTCGGCCGCCGCCGCGGACGAGCGCCTGGCGGCGGTCATCGAGCGCCTCTACGACGAGCCGCCAGACACGGTTGGGCGGGTCAGGGCGCTCGCCGGCGACGTGGCGGAGCGCAATCTCGGGCTCGCCGCCGGCGATCGTGAAGCGCTGATCGAGACCGTCACGGCGGTCGTCCACTGCGCCGCGTCGATCTCGTTCGACAACACGCTCGAGCAGGCGCGCACGGTGAACACGGCCGGCGCGCTGGCGATGATCGAACTGAGCCGCCAGATCGCTGCGACGGGGAGGCTCCGCCGTCACCTGCACGTCTCCACCGCCTACGTCGCCGGGCGCTATCACGGCCTGTTCAGGGAGACCGACCTCGATCTCGGCCAGGGCTTTCGCAACACCTACGAGCAGTCGAAGTTCGAGGCCGAGCAGGCGATCGGTGAGGCCGGTCGCGATCTGCCGCTCGTCATCGCGCGGCCGAGCATCATCGTCGGCGACAGCCGCAGCGGCTGGACATCCGCGTTCAACGTGATCTACTGGCCGATGCGCGCGTTCTCGCGCGGGCTGATGGACGAGGTGGCGATCGACCCCGATGGCCTCGCCGACATCGTCCCCGTCGACTACGTCGCCGACGGCCTGATGGCGCTGCTGGCCGACGCCTCCATCGGCGGCACCGTCGCGCTCGTCGCCGGCGCCGCGGCGCCGACCAATGCCGACCTGATCGACCTCGCCTGCCGGCAGTTCGGCCGTGAGCCGCCGCGGATCGTTGCCGACCCCGCCTCGCGCCTGGCCGACGCCGATCTCTACGTTCCCTACTTCGGGATCGGCGCGACCCTGGACGACGCGCGGGCGCGCGAGCTGCTCGGGCCGCTCGGGCTCGTCGCGCCGCCGTTGCGTGACTACTTCGCGAAACTGATCGAGTACGCCGAGCGCGCCCGCTGGGGAAAGCTCGCGATCACTCGCGAGGGCGCTGCCGCAGCTGCCTGAGGCTCAGCCAAGGCCCGCCCCGCGATGGCCGGATCGCCGCGCGCGGGGTGTCCAGCGAGGTTGCGCTCGAGGCACTGGTATGTAAGTATGCAGGCGTGACCGAGGTTCGCATCGACCGCCTGCGCGACATGCGCATAGACCGGCTGCGCAGCAGCAGCTCGGCGGGGCCCGCGAGCCGCCAGGCCTACCGGGCGCTGCGTGACGCGATCATCGCCACCGAGCTCGAACCGGGCCAGCGCCTGTCGGAGAACGAGCTGGCCGAGCGCCTCGCCGTCAGCCGCACGCCGATCCGCGAAGCGCTGATCCGCCTTCGCGACGACCGCTTCGTGCAGATCGTGCCCCAGCTTGGGACCTTCGTCACGCCGATCAGCACGGCTGCGGTCGAGGACGCCCAGTTCATTCGCGAATCGCTCGAATGCGCCGCGGTGCGCCTCGCGGCGACACGCGCCCAGGACGGCGACCTTGCGGCCCTCGCGGGCCTCGTGCGCCGCCAGGCCGAGGTCGTCGGGCAGGGCGACTACGAGCGCTTCGCGGTGCTCGACGACGAGTTCCACGCCGCGCTGTGCGAGCTGGCCGGGCGCCCCGTCGCCTGGGAGGTTGCGCAGCGCGTCAAGGGTCATCTCAACCGCGTGCGCCGCCTCAGCCTGCCCCAGCCGCACTACCTCGAGGAGATGGTGTCCGAGCACCGCGACGTGCTCGACGCGCTCGCGCGCCGCGACCCCGACGCGGCGGAGACCGCTCTGCGCCACCACCTGCGGATGGTGCTCTCGGCCCTGCCGGCGATCCGGCTCGAGCACCCCGACTACTTCGAGGACGACGAGCGCTGATGTCTATCGCGACGGCCACGCTACGCGGCCTGTATGAGCAGATGCTGCTGATCCGGGTCTTCGAGACCGAGGCCGAGCGCCAGTACAAGGCGGCGCGGATCGGTGGCTACTGCCATCTCTCCTCCGGACAGGAGGCGGCCACGGTCGGTGCGACGCACGCGCTCGACGCCAACGATCTGCTGGTGACCGGGTATCGCTGCCACGGCTTCGCGCTTGCGCGCGGCGTGCCGACCGAGGCCGTGATGGCCGAGCTGTTCGGCCGAGTCGACGGCTGCGCCCACGGCCGCGGCGGCTCGATGCACCTGCTCGACGTCTCGCGCGGCTACTACGGTGGCTGGGGCATCGTAGCCGGCCAGCTGCCGATCGCCACCGGGCTGGCACTCGGCCTCGTCCGCCAGGGACGCCCGCAGGCCGTGCTGTGCGAGCTCGGCGACGGCGCAATCAACATGGGCGCCTGGCACGAGTCGCTGAACCTCGCGGCGGTCTGGCGGCTGCCGGTCGTGTTCCTGGTGATGAACAACGAGTACGGCATGGGCACGAGCGTTGAGCGCGCGTCCGCCGTGACCGACCTCTACACGCGCGCTGCCGCCTACGACCTGCCGGCGGAGCGCGTCGATGGCGACGATCTGCTCGCGGTCGCCCAGGCGAGCGCGACGCTTCTAGCCGGTGCGCGCGAAGAGCGTCAGGCGGCGGTGCTCGAGCTGGTGACCTACCGCTACCGCGGTCACTCGGTCGCCGACGCCGGCCTCGCGTACCGCACGCGCGGCGAGATCGATGAGCACATCCAGCGCGACCCGATCTTCCGTGTGCGCGCGCTGCTTTCGCAGGAGGGAGTGGCGGACGATGAGCTGGACGCGCTGATGGGTGCCGCCGAGGCACAGGTCGCCGCGGCTGTCGCAGCCTCGATCGCCAGCCCGCCGCCGGCGGTCAGCACGCTCGCAACCGGGATGTACGCGCCCGGCAGCGCGGCGCAGTTCGCACGCATGCTGCCCGGTTCGCCGTTCGGCGAGCGCGAGCTCGTCTTCGCGGGCGGGCTGGGCGAGTGAGCGCGACGCACGCCCCCGTGGCGCCCGCCGTGCCCGCGGATCGTCCCGGTTTCGAGACGATGACCTACCGCGAGGCGCTGCGCCTCGCTATCCGTGAGGAGATGCTTCGCGACGAGCGCGTGTTCGTGATGGGCGAGGAGGTCGGCCTCTTCGACGGGGCCTACAAGGTGACCGCCGGCCTGCTCGGCGAGTTCGGCGCCGAAAGGGTGCGCGACACGCCGATCTCCGAGGAGGGCTTCGTCGGTGCCGGTATTGGCGCGGCGATGCTCGGCGAGCGGCCGATCGTCGAGATCATGACGATCAACTTCGTGCTGGTCGCGATGGACCAGGTGATCAACCACGCTGCGAAGATCGGTGCGATGTTCGGCGGCGAGGTTCGCTGCCCGCTGGTGATCCGCACCCCCAACGGCGCCGGCAACCAGCTGACGGCCCAGCACTCGCAGTCCTTCGAAGGCTGGTTCGCCGGGACCCCGGGGCTCAAGGTGGTGGCCCCGGCCACGCCGGCCGACGCCAAGGGCCTCCTCAAAGCCGCGATCCGCGATGATGACCCGGTGCTGGTGATCGAGAACCTCGCGATCTACAAGGAACGCGGCGAGGTGCCGCTCGACCCCGACTTCGTAACCCCGATCGGCCTGGCCAGCGTCGCCCGCGAGGGCACCGACGTGACGCTGATCGCCCACTCCTATGCCACGGTGCGCGCGTTGCACGTCGCCGAGCGCCTCGAGCACACGCACGGGATCAGCGCCGAGGTTGTCGACCTGCGCTCGCTGCGCCCGCTGGACGTCGAGACCGTCGCCGCCTCGGTCGCGAAGACCAGCCGCGCGGTCTGCATCGAGGAGGGATGGCCGACCTACGGCGTCAGCGCCGAACTCGCCGCGCGCATCCAGTACGCCTGCTTCGACGATCTCGACGCGCCGGTCGAGCGGGTCGGCATGGCCGAGGTTCCGATGCCCTACGCCAAGGAGCTCGAGAACGCCGCGTTGCCCAACGAGCAGCGCATCGAGGCGGCGGTTCTCGCGACGCTGGGGCGCGCCTCGTGAGCGAAGTTGTGATGCCGCGCCTCTCCGACTCGATGGAGGAGGGCACGATCATCAAGTGGCTGAAGTCCTCCGGCGAGGAGGTGCGCCTCGGTGAGCCGATCGCGGAGATCGAAACCGACAAGGCGACGATGACCTATGAGGCCGACGCCGCGGGATTCCTGCAGATAGTCGCGGCTGAGGGCGAGTCGCTCGTGATCGGCGCCGTGATCGCCCATCTGCTCGGCTCGGCGGCCGACGCGGCAGCGGCACCGGTGCGCAAGGTCGCAGCGCCCGCCGCGCAGGCCCCCGCCGGCGCTGATGTAGCGGCCGAGGCTGCGCCGGCGCCCCAGCCCGCAGCCGTTTCGGCAGCGCCCGAGAGCGAGCAGGCGCTCCAGTCCGGGGAGGTTTCGCAGCTGGCGCCCGTGGCGGTGGCGACGACCACCGCCACTCGCATCCGGGCTTCGCCGGTCGCGCGCCGGACCGCCTCGCAGCTGGGCGTCGACCTGGCCGGCGTGGCCGGCAGCGGGCCCGATGGGCGGATCGTCAAGGCCGATGTCGTCGCGGCAGGCAACGGCGGGGCGGCGCACGCGGCGGCAGCGCCGGCCCCCGAGCTCGGCTCCAAGGGCGCCGTCGAGGTGCTCGAGCCCAGCCGCTCGCAGCAGCTGATCGCCCGCCGGATGGCCAGCGCCAAGGCCACGATCCCCGAGTTCCAGGTCACCGTCGAGGTGGACGCCGAGGCGGCCTTTGACCTGCGCGAGCAGCTGCGCGGCCAGGCCGAGCCCCTGCCGTCGGTCAACGATCTGGTGATCAAGGCGTGCGCGTCGGCGCTGCGTGCCCACCCAGGCCTGAACGCCGCTTACGTCGACGGCCGCTTCGAGCGCTACGGGCGTGTCAACGTCGGCGTCGCGGTCGCCGGGGCGGGGACGCTCGTCGTCCCGACCGTGTTCGACGCCGACGTCAAGCCGCTGACCGAGATCGCCGTCGCGACCCGCACGCTTGCCGCCAAGGTCCGCGACGGCTCGATCACTCCGCCGGAGCTCTCCGGCGCGACCTTCACGGTGTCCAACCTCGGCATGCTCGGGGTGACGCGCTTCACGGCAGTGATCAACCCGCCGCAGGCTGCGATCCTCGCCGTCGGTGCCGCCAACCCGCGCGCCGCAGTCGGCCCCGACGGCAGCGTGAGCGCGCGCCGGGTGATGGAGCTGACGATCTCCGCCGACCACCGCATCGTCTACGGAGCGGACGCGGCAGACTTCCTCGCGACCGTCCGCAAGCGGCTCGAGCGCCCCGCCGGACTCCTGCTCTAGGCGCTTCGCCGGATGGTGCATGCACCCCCGGGTGCGCAGCACCCCGCTGTCTACGCGGGCAGGCACTCCCGGTGGCTTCGGGGCGTGCCCCGACCGCGCGAGAACCCCGGCTGCGCGCACCCCTGCCGGAGGCGCTTGTGTCGGCGCGTCAGCTGGCCGCGCCGGCGGAGCCGGTCGGCCCGGTCGCGCCCGCCGGTGAGCTTGAGCGGCCGATGTCGTAGTGCGCGTCGGCGCTGCCCGTATCGCCCGTAGGCCCGGTGGCGCCAGCCGGCGAGGTCGCGGGCGGGGCGGCGGCCTGGCCCGAGCCGCCGATGCCGTTGGCGGCGATCGGGGCCTGCGCGGCGATGCCGCCCTCGCCGGTCGCGCCGCTCGGCGCGCCGGCGGCGCCGCTCGCGCCCGTCGGACCGGTCACCGAGCTGTCCGGGCCAAGGCCCGCGACCGCGCCACCCGGTGGCGGCCCCGCGACCGCGCCACCCGCGCCGCTTGCGCCCGTCGCGCCGGTCGCCACGGCACCGGCGACCGGAGTGGCGGCCGGGGTCTTCGACGAGCTTGGTGCGGCGCTGTGGATGTCCTCGAGCCGGCTGGCCGGTAGCGCCGAGACGGTGACGATGCGGGGAGCGCCAACGTGGTGATGGGTGGCCGGCGGCGCTGACGGCGCCTCGATCACGGCTCGCCCGGCGGTCGTGATGAGCGCCGCGCAGCAGACCGCCACCGCGATCTTTGCCGCGGTCGCACCGGCCAGCACGCCGCCGCCCGCGGCGCCACCGCCGCCGGCCGCCGCGGCACCGCCGCCGCCGATGCGCAGCAGCATGCCCAACTGGGTCAGGGGGCCGCTCGGGGTCAGCGCCGCGAAGCTGCGGCGCAGGCGCCTCAGCTCGTGGCGGTAGGTGTCGCAGCCCGGGCACTCGCCGCAGTGGCGGCGGGCGCGCGCGCTGATTCGCACGCCCCGGTCCGCGGCGGCGGCGAGCTCGTCGCGGATCTCCACGCACGGGGTGTCGCGCGCGCCCGCGATGTCGATCAGGCCGGTGCGGGCGCGCAAAAGCAACGACTTCACGGCGGGCACGGTGATCGCGAGGGCGCCCGCGAGCTCGTCGTAGCTGAGCCCCTGCAGCTCCCGCATCAGAAGCGCCGAGCGCTGCTGGCTGGGGAGCGTGCGCACGTCGGCGACCAGCCGGGTGAGCGCCGCGTTGCGCTCCGCGACCGCCGCCGGCTCGCTCGCGGCGCCCCGGGCGCCGAACGCCGGCTCGGCATCGGCCGCCAGCTCGCTCGGCAGCGGGCACGGGCGTCGCAGCTCGTCGAGGCAGCGGTTGTGGGCGATGCGGTAGAGCCAGGGGCGCAGCAACACGGGGCGGTCGCTCGCGCGCAGCGCTCGGTAGGCCCGCAGGAAGACGTCCTGGAGCGCGTCCTCCGCGTCCGCGCCGCCGCGCAGCATCTGGCGCGTGTAGGCCAGCAGGCGGCCGCGGTAGCGCTCATGGATGGCCCGGAAGGCCTCCTCGGAGCCGGCGCGGAACATCGCGACCAGCTGCTCGTCGGAGCGCAGTCGCAGGAACGCGGCCGAGAACGGGGCCCGGCTGGCAGTGAGACGTGTTGGCAGGGCTCCGGCTTCCACGCGTATCCGTTCTCGGATCGACCGTCTCCACTCTAACGCCGCGCCGGGCGCGAAGTTACGCTGATCTGCGCGCCGCGATAGGCTCGCCCCAATGCCAGCCGCCCCCCGCAAGAAGGCCGCCGCCGAGCCCCGCGGGACGGCGGTGCGGCCGCGCCGAAGCACGGCGGCCGCCGCGCGGTTGGCCCGCCCGGCGGTCAGCCCCTCGCAATGGGACGGCGGCTCCCCGTTCCCGCCGATCGCCGAGTACGCGTTCCTGTCGGACTGCCACACCGGCGCGCTGATCGCGCCAGACGGCTCGGTCGAATGGCTGTGCCTGCCGCGCTTCGATCAGGCGAGCATCTTCGGCGCGCTGCTCGACCGCAGCGCCGGCTCCTTTCGTGTCGCCCCCTACGGCGTGGATGTTCCCGCCGGCCGCCGCTATGAGCCGGGCACCAACGTGCTCGAGACGACCTGGATGACGCCGACCGGCTGGCTGGTCGTGCGCGACGCGATGACGATTGGCCCCTGGCACGGAAGCGAGCCGAGCGGTGCGCACCTGCGGCCCCCGACCGACCATGACGCAGACCAGCTGCTCGTGCGCACGATCGAGTGTCTGCAGGGCGAGGTGCCGGTCGAGCTGATCTGCGGCCCGCGCTTCAACTACGGCCGCACGCCCGCGCGCTGGTCGGCGGTCGAGGGAGAGGAGGAGTTCGCCCTGGACGCAACCGACGGGACGACCACGGTGCGGCTGCTCAGCGACATGCGGATGGGGATCGAGGGAACCTCGGCGCACGCGCGCCACACGATGCGCGAGGGCGAGCAGCGCTTCTGCGCGCTCTCGTGGACGGCGGAGCGCGGCGGGCCGCGAACCTACGACCAGGCGGTCGCGCACATCCAGCGCACCTGCCATTACTGGCGCGAATGGCTGGCCGCCGGGACCTACCCCGATCATCCGTGGCGGGCCTTCCTGCAACGCTCGGCGCTCGTGCTGAAGGGCCTCACCTACGCGCCCACCGGCGCGATGATCGCCGCGCTGACGACCTCGCTGCCGGAGACCCCGGGCGGCACGCGCAACTGGGACTACCGCTACTGCTGGATGCGCGACGCGACGTTCACGCTGTGGGGACTGCACGCGCTGGACCTCGACTGGGAGGCCAACGACTTCATGGAGTACCTCGCCGACCTGCAACGCAACAAGGACGGGTCGCTGCAGATCATGTATGGGATCGGCGGCGAGCGAAACCTGCGCGAGACGACGCTGCGCCACCTCAAGGGCTACGAGGGCTCGCGGCCGGTGCGCAAGGGCAACGGCGCCTACAACCAGCGCCAGAATGACTGCTTCGGTGCGGTGCTCGACTCGGTCTACCTGCACACCAAGCGCCACGATCACATCCAGGACCGCCTGTGGCCGGTGCTGTGCGACCAGGTGGCGAGCGCCTGGCGTGTTTGGCGGCGCCCCGACCAGGGGATCTGGGAGGCCCGGGGCAAGCCGTGCCACTACGTGTCCTCGAAGCTGATGTGCTGGGTGGCGCTCGATCGCGGGGCGCGCCTGGCGGAGTTGCGCGGCGACCCCGAGCTCGCGCACCGCTGGCAGAGCGGCGCCGAGACGATCCGCGAGGACATCCTCGAGCGCGGCGTCGACGACCGCGGCGTATTCGTCCAGCACTACGACACCACGGCGCTTGACGCGTCGAACCTGCTGATCCCGATCGTGCGCTTCCTGCCGAGCGACGACGAGCGCGTGCGCGCGACGGTGCTCGCGATCGCCGACGAGCTGACCGACCACGGCCTCGTGCTGCGCTACCGGGTCGATGAGACCGACGACGGCCTCTCGGGCGAGGAGGGGACGTTCCTGATCTGCTCGTTCTGGCTGGTCTCGGCTTTGTCTGAGATCGGTGAGCGCGAGCGCGCGCGGATCCTGTGCGAGCGCCTGCTTTCGCTCGCCTCGCCGCTCGGGCTCTACGCCGAGGAGCTCGACGCCGCAAGCGGACGCCATCTCGGCAACTTCCCCCAGGCCTTCACGCACCTCGCGCTGATCAACGCGGTCGCGCACGTGATCGCCGACGGCGGCTGACGCGCCCACGGCGCGCCGTCGCGCCGCGCGCGTTTTGGAGGAAAACATGCAGGGTGGTGGGGCTTACGCCTGCGCGTGTCATCGTATGCCCGGCAGATGGCAGACATAATCGAAACCGAGACGAGCCCGCGCCCGGGCGACCCCAAGCGCCAGCCGACCCTGCGCCGCGCCGGCGCGATGGATCCGTGGGATCGCCCGCGCTCGACGGCCACTCCGTTCGACGACCGCGTCGCGCGGACCTCGCCGTTCCCGCCGATCGCCGACTACGCGTTCCTGTCCGACTGCCACACCGCCGCGCTGGTCGCGCCGGATGGGACAGTCGAGTGGCTGTGCCCGCCGCGCTTTGACTCGCCGAGCGTGTTCGCGGCGATCCTCGATCGCGGCGCCGGCGGCTTCCGGCTCGGCCCGTCGGGCATGGGCGTACCGGCCGGGCGCCGCTACGAGCCGGGTACCAACGTGCTCGAGACGACCTGGCAGACAGCGACCGGCTGGGCGGTCGTACGCGACGCGCTGATCATCGGACCGTGGCGCGAGCGCGAGGCTGGATCGGCGACCGCTCACACTCGCCCGCCGGCAGATCACGACGCCTACCACGTGCTCGTGCGCACGATCAAGTGCATCCACGGCTCGATCCAGGTCGAGCTGCTCTGCGAGCCGATGTTCGACTACGGCCGCACGCCCGCTGACTGGACCACGGTCCCAGGCGAGCCGCAGGCGCTCGACGCCACCGGGGCGGGGCGCACCCTGCGCCTGCACAGCGACATGCCGCTGGGGATCGAGGGCGGCTCGGCACGAGCGCGACACCGCCTCGGCAAGGGCGAGCGGCGGTTCTGCGCGCTGTCGTGGTCGCGGCTGCTCGACGCCCCGAGAACCTACGAGGAGGCCTCGGACAGCCTTGCCGGGACCGGTGAGTACTGGCGCAACTGGCTGGACACCGGGCGCTTCCCCGACCATCGCTGGCGCGCGCAGCTGCAACGCTCGGCGCTGGTGCTGAAGGGACTGACCTACGCTCCGACCGGCGCCGTTGTCGCCGCGGCGACGACGTCGTTGCCTGAGACGCCGGGCGGGGAGCGCAACTGGGACTACCGCTACACCTGGATGCGCGACGCGACGCTGACGCTCTGGGGCCTCTCCTCGCTCGGTCTCAGCTGGGAGGCCGATGACTTCATCCAGTACGTCGCCGACCTGCAGCGCAACAGTGACGGCTCGCTGCAGATCATGTACGGGGTCGGCGGCGAGCGTGACCTGACCGAGCACCAGCTGGACCACCTGACCGGGTACGAGGGCGCGCAGCCGGTGAGGATCGGCAACGGAGCCTTCAGTCAGCGCCAGAACGACGTCTACGGCGCCGTGCTCGACTCGCTCTACCTGCACACCAAGAAGTACGGGCACAGCACGCAGCGGCTGTGGCCGGTGATCGAGGCGCAGGCCGAACGGGCGGCCGATGTCTGGCGCCAGCCCGACCAGGGGATCTGGGAGGCGCGCGGGGAGCCGCGCCACTACGTGTCCTCGAAACTGATGTGCTGGGTCGCGCTGGACCGCGCAGCGCGCCTGGCCGCCCGGCGCGGCCGCGACGCCCTCGCCGACCGCTGGCGCGCGGTCGCCAATGAGATCCACGCCGACGTCTGCGACCGCGGCGTTGACGGACGCGGCGTGTTCGTCCAGCACTACGACACCGTCGCGCTCGACGGTTCGGCGCTGCTGCTCCCGCTCGTGCGCTTCCTGCCCGCCGAGGACGAGCGCGTGCGAAACACGGTGCTTGCGATCGAGCGCGAGCTGACCGAGCAGGGGCTCGTGCTGCGCTACCGGGCCGACCAGACCGACGACGGCCTCGACGGCGCGCACGAGGGGGCGTTCCTGATCTGCTCTTTCTGGCTGGTCTCGGGGCTGCTCGAGATCGGCGAGCGCCGGCGCGGGCGTGCACTGTGTGAGCGGCTGCTGGCACTGGCGTCGCCGCTTGACCTCTTCGCCGAGGAACTCGACCCGACCAGCGGGCGCCATCTGGGCAACTTTCCCCAAGCCTTCACCCACCTCGCGCTGATCAATGCCGTGCTGCACGTGATCCGCGACGAGGAATCGGCGCCGCTCGGCATCTAGCCGGCCGGCGAGGAGACCTACCCGCGGAGCGCGCCGTGACCTATTTCAAAGACGAGCAGGAGGTCTATGAGTACCTCGGCCGCCTGTTCCTCGATCTGCTCGCCGACGAGGAGCTCGCGCCGAAGTTCCGCACTGCGAACACGATCGTGCAGTACCGCTACCGCAACCCGGAGTCGCAGATCACCGTCAAGCTGATCGAGGCGGAGGAGGGCCAGGTCGACCTCGGCCCGACGCGGCTCGAACCGGAGGTGGTGATGACGATGGACGCTGATACCGCCCACCGCTTCTGGCTGGGCAAGGTCAACGTCACGGTGGCGCTGGCGCGCGGGCAGATCAAGGCGAAGGGGCCCGTCGCGAAGATCCTGCGGCTCGTGCCGCTGACCAAGCCGGTCTTTCCGCGCTACAAGGCCCAGTTGCAGGCGGCCGGTCGCGGCGACCTCGCCGACGCCTGATGGCGCCGCTCACCGCTCCAGCCGCGTGAGCTCGCGGAGGGCCCCGGGGTGAACGAGTTCGCCGACGACCGCCAGATGGCGGGCTTCAAGGACTTCTACCAGTTCAGCGCCCCTACCCGGGTGATCGCCGGCCGCGACCTGCTCGCCGGCGCCGGCTTCGAGTTCGCCAAGGAGGGCGCCCGGCGCGTCCTGCTGGTCACCGATGAGGTGATCCGCGCGACCGGCCTGCTCGACCGCGTCGCCGAGGGACTGACCGACGGCGGCCTCGCGGTCGCGGCGATCTACGACGCCGTGCCCCAGGACTCCGACAGCGCCGTCGTCGCAGCGATCGCGGAGCTCGCGCGAGAGAGTGGCGCCGACGCCTTCCTCGCGCTGGGGGGCGGCTCGGTCATGGACAGCGCGAAGGTAGCCAATGTGCTTTTCACCCACGGCGGCACGGCGCGCGAGTGGGAGGGCTACTACGGCCTGCCGCGCGCTGACGACGGTGGCGGGCGCGCCCTCGAGCTCGCGCCGCTGGCGTGCATCCCGACGACCGCGGGCACCGGATCTGAGGTCTCCTTCGCCGCCGTGATCAAGGATCGCGAAGCGCACGTGAAATACCAGATCGGCGACTTCGCGCTGATCCCGCGCCTGGCGATCCTTGATCCGGCGGCCACCGCCACGCTGCCGCCGCCGCTTGCCGCCTCGACCGGCATGGATGCCCTGACGCATGCGGTCGAGGGCTACGTGTCGCGCGACTGGAACGCCCACGCCGACGCCTACGCGTTGCACGCCCTGCGGCTGATTCGCGCGAACCTGGAGCGCGCCGTGCACTCGCCGCAGGACGAGTCGGCGCGCGGGAACATGCTGATCGCGGCGTCGCTGGCGATCATGCCCACGACGTCCGGTGCGCTCGGCATCGCGCACTCCCTCTCACATCCCTGCGGAGCGCTCTACGACGTTCCCCACGGCGTCGCCAACGCGATCAACCTGCCCGCCACGATCGAGTACAACGCCGCCGGCGGCGAGGACATCGCCGCACGCTACCGCGACGTGGCCGAGGTGCTCGGGGTGGCGGGCGCCGGCGACGTCGGCCACGCCCTCGCCGAGCACGTGCGCGCGCTCGTCGCCTCGCTGGGTCTGCCGACGCGCCTCTCGCAGGTCGGCGTGCCCGAGTCGGGGATCCCGCTGCTGGTCGAGGGGGCGATGGGCGACGCGTGCACGCTGGTCAATCCGCGCGCCCCGAGCGCCCAGGAGCTGGCCGAGCTCTACCGCCGGGCGCTGTAGGAGCTCCCCGCGCGTAACGCAGCGCGGTCAGGCGTCGTGGCCGGCGCGCGCTGGGATGCCGCCTCGCTGCGCAGTCCGTGGGCGCCGGGCAATAAACTGGTGCCATGTCGACCGAGGCGGTCCGAGCAGTCCAGCGCTGGCACTGCGAATCCTGCGGCTACATCTACGACGTCGCCGACGGCGATCCCGACGGAGGGATCCCGCCCGGCACGGCGTTTGAGGACATTCCGGACACGTGGTTCTGCCCGGTCTGCGGCGCACGCAAGCGCGACTTCACGCCGTACGACGACTGATCATCGTGGGCGAGGCCGCCAAGCCCGCGAAGGCGCTGCCACCCGCCCAGCGGGCGCTGGCTCGCCTGACCGGCGCTCGCCTGTGCTTCGGCCGGCCGGTCGAGGCCGAGGGCCGCACGGTCATCCCCGTGGCGAGCGTGCGAACCGCCGGCGGCTGGGGATTCGGCAACGGGCCCAACGAGCAGGGCTCTGGCGGTGGTGGTGGCGGCGCGCTCGACGCCCGGCCGGTCGGCTTCATCGAGATCGGGCCCGGCGGCACGCGGTTTGAGCGCATCGACGATGGCCGCCTCGCGCTGCGCGCGATCGCCGCGAGCTCATTCGCGCTGCTGGTGGCGGGGCGGGTGCTGACGCGCCGCCGGCGCGGGGCGTTGCGGGCCGGCCCGTCGCCGCGGCGCCTGCGCCGCGCGCGTCAGCTCAGCCAGCGCTCGTAGGGCAGCGACGCGCCCGCTGCCGCGAGCGCGCTCGCGGTGAGCGCCGCGAGCGCCGCGAGCGTGGCGACCTCCACGTCGCCGAGCCGCTCGATCGTCGCGCGGTTGGAGCGCTCGATTGTGTCGGGATCGCCCGGCCAGGGTGTCAGTACAACCGCGCGCACGTCCAGCTCGGCGCTCCGCGCAGCCTCGATCGTCAGCAGCGTGTGGCTGATCGTCCCAAGCCCCGGACGCGCGGCGATCACGACTCCGAGGCCGAGCTCGCGGGCCAGGCGGCGCACGTCCCAGCCTTCGGCGAGCGGCACGAGCAGCCCGCCGATGCCCTCGACTATCACCGGCGACCCGGCGGCCCGGACATCGGCGATCAGCGCCGGCACGTCGAGCTGCTTCCCGGCGAGCGCTGCGGCCAGGTGCGGCGAGACGGCTGGGCCGTAGCGGGCCGGCGAGACGCTCTCCGGCGGCTCCTCGCTGACCATGGCGAGCAGCTCATGATCGAGCGGCGGCCCGTCGTCCAGGCCGGTCACGACCGGCTTGCGGGCGTGTACGGCCACGCCGCGCGCGCGCAGCGCAGCAACCAGCGCCGCGGCCAGAACCGTCTTGCCGACGCCCGTGTCGGTCGCCGTGACGAAACACCCGCGCAGAGCGCTGCTCGGATTCGCGGTCGAGCTCGGCGGTTGCGTCACCGCGCCACTGGCTAGGCGGCGCGGGCGACGGGCGCGGCGAGCGCCGGATCACTGGCGAGGCTGGCGCCGACCTCGCGCGCCGCATCGCTCAGAGCTGCGACCGCGCCGGCCAGCTCGCTGGCGGTGTGCGAAGCCATCACCGTGAGCCGTAGCCGGGAGCTCCCCGGCGGCACGGTCGGCGGCCTGATCGCCTGCGCAAAGACGCCTCGCGCGAGCGCCGCCTGCGACAGGCGGACCGCGGTATCCGCGTCGCCGACGATCAGCGGGACGATCTGCGTGCGCCCGCGCGGCGCGGCGATCCCTGCGGCGCCAAGCTCGCTGCGCAGCAGGGCGGCTGTGGCCTGAAGCTTCGCCGGGCGAAGCGGCTGCTCGATCAGGAGCTCGAGCGCTGCGAGCGCGCCGGCGACGACGGGCGGGGGCAGCGCGGTTGAGAAGATCAGCGCGCGAGAGCTGTTCAGCAACAGTTCGGTGATCTCGCGGCTCGCGCAGACGTAGCCGCCGTAGGAGCCGAGCGACTTGCTAAGCGTGCCAACGAGCACGTCCACCTGGCCGTCCAGGCCGGCTTCCGCGATCGCGCCACGCCCGCCGGGGCCCAGCGCGCCGGTTGCGTGTGCCTCGTCGACGACGACACGCGCGCCGTGCCGGCGTGCCAGCTCGACGATCCCGGCCAGCGGCGCGACGTCGCCGTCCATCGAGAAGACCGAGTCGGTCACGATCACGTCGCCCTCACGGCCGTGCTCACGCAACGCCCACTCGAGGTGGCTCAGGTCGCAGTGGTCGTACACGAAGGTCTCGGCCCGGGCGAGCCGGCAGCCGTCGATGATCGAGGCATGGTTCAGCGCGTCCGAGAAGATCGTCTGGCCGGAGACGCCGAGCGCGCAGAGCACGCCGACGTTGGCGAGGTAGCCAGAGCCGAACAGCATGCACGACTCCGTCCCCTCGAACGCCGCCAGGCGCTGCTCGAGGCGCTCATGGATCGTCATCGTGCCCGAGACCAGGCGAGAGGCGCCGGCGCCGACGCCCCAGCGCATCGCGGCATCGGCTGCCGCCTGGCGCACACGCGGATGGTCGGCGAACCCGAGGTAGTTGTTCGAGCACAACAGCAGCACAGGCTTGCCGTCGAGCATCACGCGCGGCCCCTGCGGCCCGCTGATGAGCCGCGTCCGCCGGTACAGACCGGCGTCGCGCAACCGGTCAAGTTGCGCCGTGATGTCGTTCACCGGGCCGGCTCGCGCTCGGGCTGGCGCTTTGAGCGGTAGCGCAGCTGCGTCGAGGGGTCCCACAACGTGAGCTTCAGCTCGGCCTCACGATCGAGGTAGTCCTCGATCACATCGGGCGTGTCGCCCTCGAGCCAGCCGGAGCGGTTGTCGGGCCGCGGGTGGGCGCCGTTGTCGGGCTGGCGCGCGACGTTCAGTCCCTGGCGCTCGAACATCTCCCGGTCCTCGGCGGGCGTGGCCCCGAGCGCGGTCAGGAAGTTGCCCATCATCACGCCGTTCAGTCCGGCGCGGACGGCGAGCGGCGCCAGCTCGGCGAGATTCTCGATCCGCCCTCCGCAGAGCCGGAACAGCGCCTCCGGCAGGATCAGCCGGAAGATCGCCACCCACTTCACGGCATCCCATGGATCCATCAGGTCGCGCTCGCCGAACTTCGTCCCCTCGCGCGGGATCAGCAGGTTGATCGGCACGCTTGTCGGGTTGATCGCGGACAGCTCAAACGCCATCTCGACGCGCTGAGCTGCCGTCTCGCCGAGGTTCAGGATCCCGCCGACGCAGGTCTCGAGGCCCGCCTCGCGGACCGCCTCGATCGTGCGCAGCCGGCCCTCGTAGCGGACCGTGCTCGAAACCTCGGGATAGAAGCTCTCGGCCGACTCGACGTTGTGGTGCACCCGCTGGATGCCGGCTTCGCGCAACGCCTTCGCGCGCTCCACCGACATGTGGCCGATCGAGGCGCAGCGCTTCAGGTTGGTGTGCTCGGCGACGAGCCGCGCCCCGGCCAGGACCTTCTCGAAGTCGCGCTTGGAGAGCCCCTGGCCCTGGGCGACCATGCAGAAGCGGTGGGCCCCGGCCGCCTCTGCCGCGCGGGCATGCTCGAGCATCTGCTCGGGCTCCATCATCGCGTGCATCGGCGTGTCAGCGTCGGCGTAGCGCGACTGCGCGCAGAAGCCGCAGTCCTCGGCGCAGCCGCCGGACTTCGCGTTGACCAGCGAGCACATGTCGGTCGAGTCGCCGAAGCGCTCGACGCGCGCCTGCCACGCGCGCTCGATCAGCGCCTCGATCTCGGCGTGATCTGTCAGCTCACCGAGCGCGAGCGCCTCTTCTGGCGTGATCAACGGGGGCATCGCCGACTGCGCACCCTACCCGAGTACGACGAGCGTGTCGCCCTCTTGGACGGCTTGGCCCTCGGCGCAGCGGATCTCCGTCACCGTCCCCGCCTCCTCTGTCTCAACCGGCATCTCCATCTTCATGGACTCCAGCACCACGACGACGTCGCCCTCGGAGACCTGATCCCCGACGGCGCACTCGATCTTCCACACGACGCCCGTGATGTGAGCTGGGACTTCGGCCACCGGTCAAGGACAATAGCTCCCACCCCCGACAGCCCGGCCTGGGAGTCCATCCGAGAGCCCCCACGTCCGGCTGCGGCGGATCAGCGCGGCGGAGGGGTCCTTCGCCAATGGCGGGGCACGGGCGGTGCGGCAACACGGCGCTCTCGGATGAACTCTAATCTCTGCCCGGTGAGCGAGAAGCTCTCGACCCTGAGACCGCAGGTCTACACCGACCCGCGACCGAAGGAATACTTCGACCGCTTCCACGAGCGGGCGCGCCGGCGCGGGCCGAGCTTCGTGTATGACGTCGTGCGCGTGGTCAGCTCGCTGTACGGCTGGACGCTGCTGCGCGCGCGCTCGGTCGGCGCCCAGAACGTGCCCGAGACGGGCCCCGCGATCCTCGCCCCCAACCACTTCTCCTACATGGACCACTTCCTGATCGGCATGTTCATCCGCCGCAAGGTGCGTTTCATGGCGAAGTCGCAGCTGTTCACACCGGTGGCGCGCTGGATCTATCTGCAGGGCGGCGTGTTCCCGGTTCGGCGCGGCGCGCGCGACGAGGACGCGTTCATCACGGCCGAGGCGATTCTCGACGCAAGCGGCGTCGTTGCGATGTACCCCGAGGGTGGCCGCTCCCGCACCGGTGAGCTGCAGGAGCACGCGAAGCCGGGCATCGGGCGGCTCGCCCTGCAGAGCGGCGCGCCGGTCGTGCCGATCGCGATCCTCGGCTCGGCCAGGATCCGCAACTGGAAGCGGCTGCGCTTCCCGTCGGTGCGCGTGCAGTACGGCGAGCCGCTGCATTTCGAGCGCGAGCCGGACGCCACGCGCGAGCGCCAGCAGGAGGTCGCCGATGCGATCTTCGCCGAGATCCGCTCGCTTTACGCCCGCCTGGGCCAGCGCGTCGGTGGTTAGCGCGGAGCCGGTGGCCGCCGGCGGCTCGCCGTCGGCGAACGGGCCCGCCACGTCGGTGCGCGTCGGCGCGGTGCAGCTGAACGCGAAGGCGGATCGCGCCGCGAACCTGGCGAGCGCCGACCGACTCGTCCGCGAGGCGGCGGCACGCGGCGCCGGGCTGGTCGTGCTGCCGGAGAAGTGGCCGCTGCTCGGCAGCGGGGAGCAGCTGCGCGACGGCGCCGAGCCGATCGACGGCCCGGCGGTCAGCTGGGCACGGGCCTGCGCCCGTGAGCTGCAAATCGAACTGGTCGCAGGCTCCTTCGCCGAGCGCACCACGGACGGCCGCATCCGCAACACCTCGCTGCACATCTCGCCCGGCGGCGAGATACGCGCGACCTACCGCAAGATCCACATGTTCGACGTCACGATCGACGGGATCGCCTACCGCGAGTCCGAGCACGAGGACGCGGGGGATGAGATCGTGACGTCGCGCACGGACGCGGGCCTCGAGCTGGGGCTGACCGTCTGCTACGACCTGCGCTTCCCGGAGCTCTACCGCATCCTCGCGCTGCGAGGCGCTCGCGTGCTGGTCGTTCCGGCGGCCTTCACGCTCGCAACCACCCGCGACCACTGGGAGACGCTGCTGCGGGCGCGGGCGATCGAGAACCAGGCGTTCGTGATCGCCGCCAACCAGATCGGCGAAAATGAGCCGGGACGCCACAGCGGCGGGCGCTCGATGATCATCGACCCATGGGGAGTGGTGCTCGCGCAGGCCTCCGACGGCGTCGGCGTGATCGTCGCCGATCTCGATCTCGCCAGACTCGAGGCGATCCGCTCAACGCTGCCGTCGCTCGCCAACCGCCGGCCCGGTGCGTATCGCTGGCCCGCGTGAGCAGCGCCGTCGGAGACGATCTGATTGACTGAGGCTGTGGAAAACGACCTCGTCAAGCGGCTCATGTGGTCCGGCCTGCTGGCCGGGTTCGGAGCCGCGTTCTCGATCGCTTCGAGCCGAGCGGCCGCGATGATGTGGCGGCGGATCTTCGGCGAGGAGCCGCCCGAATGAGCGTCGAGTCCGGCTACGTCGCGTCGGCGAACGGGTCCGCCGCGACCGAGGAGACATCGACCGGGCTCAGCGGTCCGTCCGGCGGTCTGGAGCTCATTCGCCGCCGCCCCGAGGTGCTGGTCGGAGCCGCCTTCGCCGGCGGCATGATCGCCGCCCTGCTGCTGAGGCGTCTTGGCCGCTGAAGAGGAACCGATCCCGGAGAACATCGCCGCGGCGATCACCGAGATCTCCGAGCGCGCGACGCTGCTGATTCGCGACGAGATCGAGCTCGCGCGCGCCGAGATCAGCGCGAAGATCGGCAAGCTCGTGACCGGCGCCGTCGTCGGCGTCGCCGCCGGCATCTTCATCGTTGTCGCCCTCTTCTTCGTGCTGATCGGCCTGGCGTGGCTCGCGTGGTATGAGCTGTTCCCGGCCGGTACGTATTTCTGGGGCTTCTTCATCGTCGCCGGGGCGCTGTTGCTGTTCGCGGCCTTCGCCGGGTTCGTTGCCGCCAAGCTCGTGCGACGCGGCTCGCCACCGTCACCGAAGATGGCGATCGATGAGGCTCGCAAGATCCGCGAAGCGGTCGGCTCGCGTGAGGAGACGGCCTGATGTCCGGCCGCTCACCCGAGGAGATCCGCGCGTCGATCGAGGCCAACCGCCTCGCGCTCGCGGTCTCGATCGAGAAGCTGCGCGGCGAGGTCGCAGAGATCACCGACTGGCGCAAGCAGCTCGGCGAGCACCAGCGGCCGGCGCTGGTCAGTGCCGCCTTCGCCGGCTTCCTGCTCGGCGGCGGCATGGCCGTCTTGCGCCGACGTCGCCGCCGCGGCTGAGCCCCCGGAGCCCGGCGGCCGTGGCCGCCGCGCACCCCTCGGCGTGAAGCCGCACCGAGGGCGCGCATGTAACGCGGCGCGCGGGCGGCGGTACCCACGTCTGTGAAGATCGTGATCATCCGCCGTCTCGAGTGCCGTGGGCGCGTCGTTCGATCCTCTACGCTTGCGCCGCACGGCACCGCAGCGATGGCCACCAGCACATGAACACCTACGCCGCCCCGCCTACCGCCCCGACGCTGGACGTGCACGGTCCGCCCGCGCGCCGCCCGGCCCGCGTACTCGTGTTGTTCGAGCCGACCGCGAGCGGTGCCGCGGCGCTCCGCGCCGCGGCGCAGCGCAGCGACGAGGGCAGCCAGCTCACGGTCGTGACGCTCGCGCCGCAGAGCGTTCAGCCGCGCTGCTGCGCTCGCGGGCCCTCCGTCGAGGTTGTCAACTGTGTCGTGCGCGAGGAGGCCGAGAGCGAATTGCGCTCGGCGCGTGAGATCCTCGGCGACGCCGCCGGCCGGGTGACGTTCAGGAGCCTCGTCGGCAGCCAGGATCCGCCGATCGGCGTGTGGGCTGCGGGACAGGCCTTCGAGCTGATCTTTCTGCCCAAGCGCCGGCTGGCATTCGGTGGTCACCCGCTCGCGCGCCGGCTGCGGCGCGCGACCTCAGCCGAGCTTCGCCTGGTCGGCTGAGCGGCCGGAGCGCTTGGCGACCGCACCGCCGCCTCGGACCCCACGCGCGGCGTGTCAGTTGCTTGCGCCGGCGAGCGCGCAGGACGTCCCCGCAGGCGCGAGAATGTCCGCGTGCTGATCGAGCATGAGGGGAAGCGGCCGGTGGTCGCGTCCTCGGCCTATGTGGCGCCGACCGCGGTTCTCTGCGGCGACGTCACGCTCGGCGAGGACAGTCGCGTGCTGTTCGGCGCCGTGTTGAGCGCGGACGGCGGCGCCGTCGAGATCGGAGCGCGTTGCATCGTGATGGAGAACGCGCTGATCCGCGGCCGCGGCGGTCATCCCGCGCGCCTGGGCGACAACGTTCTGGTGGGCCCCCACGCGCACGTGAACGGAGCCGTGATCGAGCGCGACGTCTTCATCGCGACGGGGGCATCGATCTTCCCGGGTGCACGCGTCGGCGCCGGCAGCGAGATCAGGATCAACGCCGTCGTCCAGGTGAACTCGGCGCTCGCCGAGCACACGACCGTGCCGATCGGCTGGATCGCGGTCGGGGACCCGGCTGAGCTCTTTGCCCCCGAGGCGCACGAAGAGATCTGGCAGCGCCAGCGCGCGATGGACTTCCCGGGCACCGTATTCGGGATCGCGCGCGATGAGCTGACGATGGAGAAGGTGACCAGGCAGTACGCGGAGCAGTTCGGGCGCCACCGCCGCGACCGAATCGTGGAATAGCGGTCCCGCGGCCGGGCGTCCAGGTCGCTCGGCGCGGTGCGGCGCGGCGTCGCCCAGCGGCTCGGCGAGTTCCGCCTCGGGCGGGCCGCCCCTCAGTGGCGCGCGATCACTCCGCTACGATCAACAAGGACATGGAAATTCGCGAGATCGACTGGGCGAGCACAGAGGTCAGCGATGAACGCGCGCTCACCGTCGCGCTGGCCGGCGCGTCCGATGCCCACTGGTGCGGGGCATTCACCGCGGTCGCCGGGCTCCTCGACGCCGCCTCGCATAATCACCGCTGGGGCGAGGTCGCAGCTCGCGCCGGCAAGGCGGGCGACCAGATCACCGTGCAGGAGCTCGAGATCGGCGACCCCGAACACGTCAAGGACCTGCGCGAATTCGTCGAAGCGGTCGCACGCCAGGCGAGCGCCGACGTCTCCGGGGCCGACGGCCCCGGGGCCAGCGCTTCGCCCGCCGCGGCCGCCGCCGACAGCCCGGCCGAGAGCTCCACAAGGGCATTCCGCGCCCTCGCGGCGACGCCCGCTCGGCCTGAAGCCTCCGCCTGAGCGCTCCGCCGGGCCGCAGGACCACGAGCCGCGAGCGATGTACATTCGTACATGTACATCTGTAAAGTAATCGTGCTAGGGTGTTCGGGTGGTCCCGCCCGCTACCCGAGCACGCAACCCCCGCGGCCAGGGTGAACGCCTCCGCGCCGCCCTGATGGAAGCCGCCCACGAGCTCCTGCTCGAGCTGGGCGACCAGGCGAAGCTGTCCGTGCGTGCCGTCACCGCGCGTGCGGGCGTCAGCCCCAACGCCCTGTACCTGCACTTCGCCGACCGCGAGGCGCTCCTGAATGCCGTGATGATCGCCAGCTACCGGGAGTTTCGCGCGTATCTGGCGGCCGCCGTGGCGCCGGCCAGCAGCCCGCTCGAGCAGCTTCACGCCTACGCTGCGGCGTATCTCGAGTTCGCGGACCGCCGGCCGGGCCTCTACCGCGTGTTGTTCATGACGAGGGTTCGCGAGGGAGTTCCGGTCCCGGCACGTGGCGTCGCATCAGGCGCAGATGAGGGCGTCGACGCCTTCAACGACTTTCTCGAGATCGTCACCCTCTGCCTGCCCGACGGGCCCGACCCGTTCACGCAGGCCACGTATGTCTGGGCCGGACTGCACGGGTTCGCAACGCTGCGACAGGCGATACCCACCTTTCCCTGGCCGGCGCGCCCGGACTACCTAGAACGCCTGATCGAGGTCCACATCCAGGCCACCTGAGGCCGGGCGGCTGGCGCCCGGCTGAGCTTGCGGGTGCACCTCAGTGCAGCAGCCGTGCCGGCACGCCGCCGACACCCAGCAGCCCCGGGCCGGTGTAGGTGCCGATCACCGGTCCGACCTCCGAGACCCACATCGGCTCGCAGCCGAACAGCTCGCGGCCCCGCTCGACGAGGGCCGCGGCGCGCTCCGGCGCTTGGATGTGCTGGACGATCCAGCCGTCCGCGCCGTCGTCGCGGCGTGAGCGCAGGTAGTCGACCATCCGCTCGAAGGCGCGGCCGGACGTGCGCACTCGCTCGACCGGGGTGATCTCCGCCTCGAGCGAGAGGATCGGCTTGATCTTCAGCGCCCCGCCCAGCCAGGCCTGTGCACGCCCGATCCGCCCGCCGCGCTGCAGGTAATCGAGCGTGTCGATGCAGAACCAGATCGCGAGCGCTTCGCGCGCCTCGCGCGCACGAGCGAGGACAGCGTCGGCATCCCCGCCGCCGCGGGCCGCCGCAGCGGCGGCCATCACGACGCAGCCAAGCCCGCCGCAGGCCGTGCGCGCGTCCAGCACCTCGACGCGACCGCCCTGGTGTCGCTCCTCGAGCAGCGCCTTGGCCGCGGCGGCGGCGCCGACGGTCCCGGAGATGCCGCCCGCGAGATGGATCGAGACGATGTCGTTGCCGCCCGCGAGCAGCGGCTCATAAGCCGCCAGGAAGTCGCCGATCGACGGCTGCGACGTGGTTGGCAGCTCGTCCGCCCCGCGCAGCCGGGCATAGAAGGCGTCGTAATCGGTTATCTCGTTTTCGCGGCGCGTGTCCTCGCCGTCGCGGACGTAGAGGCTCACCTCGTGCACTCCGGCAGCCGCGATCAACTCGCGCGTCGTGTAGTGCGTCGAGTCGGTGACGATCACGACCGGCCGCATGCGATGCGGACACTACACACGGTGCGCCGCCCCGGGATCGCCCGCGCCGGCCGCGGCCCGGCCGGCCGCCTCGACGCCCCCGGTCGCCGTCCGTCAGTTCCGCGCCCCGTCGCGACCGCGACGGGGCCGGGCGAAGCTCAGGACAGCCGGTTCTCGATCTGCAGCGTGGAGTGCTCCGCGACCGCGGGGTCCGCCACGTCCGCCTGCTGCTCGGCGCCGAGCAGCTCCGCGAGCTCGCCGCTCTCGAACATCTCGGTCACGATGTCGCAGCCGCCGACCAGCTCGCCGCCGACGAACAGCTGGGGGATGGTGGGCCACTGCGAGAGCGCGCTCAGCTCCTGGCGGATGCGGGGATCGGGCAGGATGTCGACCGCGGCGAAGCGCGTGTCGAGCGACTGCAGGATGCCGACCGTGCGGGCGGAGAAGCCGCACGCCGGCGCTTCCGGCGAGCCCTTCATGAACAGGATGACTTCGTTGCTTGCGATCGCGTCGGCGATCGCCTGGCGGACAGGGTTGTCGTGCTGATCGGTCATGGGCTCCTCAGGGGCTGATCGTCGTCAAAGACAGGGCATGAATCGGACCGCCGATCTCCTCGCCGAAGACGTCGTACACGAGGCGATGCTGCTGGATCCGCGTAAGTCCGGCGAAGGCATCCGCGACGACCGTGGCGCGGAAGTGGTCGCCGCCGCCCGTCCAGTCGTCGACATCGGCCCGAGCTCCCGGGATGGCGGCCTCGATCCGGGCCTTGATGGAGGCTGCGTCGGGCATCTGCGAAAGAAGTCTAGAGCACGCCGCCGGGTCGCTATACTTTTAGAAGCAATGATTTCGATGACAGACAAGGGTGCCGAGAAGGCGCGCGAGTATCTCGCAGCACAGGGCGCCGACGTCTCGGTTGCAGGCCTTCGTGTCGGCGTCCGCGGCGGCGGCTGCTCGGGCTTCCAGTACCAGCTCGCGTTCGACGAGCAGCGCGACGACGACCAGGTCTTCGAGAGCCACGGCCTCAAGCTGCTGGTCGAGCCGGCCGCCTTCGAGTACGTCGACGGCTCACAGATCGACTACGTGGACGCCCTCACCGGGGCGGGCTTCAAGGTCGAGAACCCGAACGTCGTCGCGGCCTGCGGTTGCGGCAGCTCGTTCCGCGTAGCCGGCCAGGAGTCCTGCTCGGCTGTTTAGGGCACGGATCGCGGCTCCGCCGCGTCCGTGGTCGGGACTTCGCTTGCTCAGCACTGCGTGTGCCGATGGGCGGTCGCGTGGCGAGCTACCCGGCTTTGCGCGCCTTCCAGATCTCCTCGCACGGCCACTGCCGTGCCCATTCGAGTGTCGGCGTCGGGTAGCGGGTGCTCGACCCCTCCGGCGGGCGGAGCTCGATCAGCTCCTCCACCGCGAACCCGTTGGCTCGCAGCAGCGCGATCAGCTCGCCGTGCGGGAGATGGAACTCGACCGACTCGTCCTGCGGCCATTCGAAGCGGTGCATCCCGAAATAGGGGCGCAGCATCTGGTTGCTGGGCTGCACAGTCTCGTCTTCGGGCTCACAGAGCATCGCGATCACGCTGTTGACAAGGAAGATCAGCTGCCCGCCAGGGCGCAGTAGGCGCACGGCCTCCGGAATCCAGCGGTAGGGGTCACACCAGATGCTCGCGCCGTACTCGGAGATCGCGAGGTCGAAGCTCGCGTCGGCCAGCGGCACCTGCTCGGCGTTGGCGCGCAGCAGCGGAAACCTCAGCTCGTGCTCGGCCTGCAGGCGCGCCGCCGTGGCGAGCTGCTCCTCGCTCTGGTCGACGCCGACCGGCCGCGCTCCGCGCCGCGCCAGCCAGGCCGACACGTAGGCCGTGCCGCAGCCGAGCTCAACGCAGTCGAGGCCCACCAGTTGCGCCGGCAGCACGCCGAGCGCTGACTCTGGCACGCTCCACCGCCCCCAGGACGCTCCGCTCGCCGCCCAGTTGCGCTCAGCGGTCTCCACGTAGTCGGCGGCGCGACGGTTCCAGGCGCTGCGGTTGCGCTCGAGGTAGTCGCGTGCGGGGTCCATCAGCGCGGACGATACGCGGCGCTGCGCGCTCGGTCGCCGCTGAGCGAGCCTGTCGCGACGGCGGCAAACCGGCGAGGGCGTGGGGGCCACCCCGGCCGGGCGTCGCGCGCCCGGATGCCGGACCCGCGATTCCCACCGGGATCGCCCGTCACTGCGGCGGCGCGTCGATCGCGCGCCACAGATACAGGCACGCCGCGGTCCGATACGGCCGCCACGGTTCGGCGATCGCGATCACCTCAGCCGGTGTCGGCAGCGCGTCGGTGCCGTAGGCGATCTGGATGCCCTTGCGGATCCCGAGGTCGCCCGGTGCGAGCACATCGGGGCGCTCGAGCTGGAACATCAGGAACATGTGCGCGCTCCACTCGCCGATTCCCTTGACCGCCACGAGCTCCGCTATCACGGCGTCGTCGCCCAGCTCGTCGAGGCGGTCGAGCTCGAGCGAGCCGTCGATCACGTGCTCGGCGAGCGAGCGCAGATAGGTGGTCTTGGCGCGCGAGAGGCCGGCCGCGGCCCGGAGCGCGTCGGGATCGGCGTCGATGATCTCCTGCGGTGTCGGCGCGCGCCCGTCGAAGTGGCCCAGCAGGCGTTGCCAGATCGCGGCCGCGGCGCGCGTCGAGAGCTGCTGGCCGACGATCGTGCGGACCAGGCCGGCGTAGTGCTCCCCGGGCGTCGGGCGCGACACGGGCGCCGCCCGCGGCGGCAGCTCGCCGAGTCTGTCGATCAGCTCTCGCAGGACCGGGTCGGCGGCCCGCAGGTGGGCGCTCGCGGCGTCAGTCATCGCCGCCCCAGCCGATCGCGGCGAGCAGTTCGGCGACGCGTGTGAGCTTGACCCGCGGCCGGCCGGCCGGCTCGCCGAGCGCGCGCTCGCGGCCGTCGATGGTCAGCCAGTCGCCGTAGTCGACGAGCTGCGGCTGGCGCTCGCGCACGAACTGCTCGAGTGCGGCATCGCCGATCGGCTCGGGGTGCAGCAGCAGGCCGGCGGCGAGATCTTCGAGCAGCGCGTCGACCGTCTCGTTGGCGTCCTTCTTGTTGGTCCCGATCACGCCGCTCGGGCCGCGCTTGGCCCAGCCGACGACGTACTCGCCACGGCGCACGCGGCCCTTCACGTTGGCGATCAGCTCGCGCTCGGCATCGAACGGGACGTCCACGAGCGGCGTGCCGCGGTAGCCGATCGCCCGGAACACGGCCTGGGCTCCGAGCTCCAGGCGCTCGCCGGTCGCGCGCGCGCGCAGGCTGCCGTCGGCCGTCAGCTCCAGGGCGTTGCGCGCCAGCGTCACCGACTCGACCGCTCCGCCGGACCCGGTCAGCTCCAGCGGCGAGAGCAGGAAGCGCAGCGAGACCACGCGCGAGCGGCCCTGCGGCAGTCGCATCGCGTACTCGCGCAGGATCTCGACGTTACGCAGCGCCGTCGGGTCGGCGCCCGGGTCGGCGACCGCCTCGCCCAGCGCCAGCTCCTCCGCGACGACGCTCACATCGGCATCGCTCAGCTCACCCAGCTCGCGCAGCTCCGGGTTGGTGAACGCCGCCTGCGCCGGGCCGCGCCGCGCGATCACGACGACCTCGCGCACGCCGCTGTTCGCGAGCACCTCGAGTGCGTGGTCGGCGATGTCGGTCACCGCGAGCTCGGCGCGCGTCAGGACCAGCATCCGGGCGACGTCCAGCGCCACGTTGCCGGCGCCGATCACGACGGCGCGCTCGCCGCTCAGATCAAAGCTGTGGTCGCGGAAGTCCGGGTGGCCGTTGTACCAGCCGACGAACTCGGTGGCGGCGTAACTACCCGCGAGGTCCTCGCCAGGGATGCCCATCGCGCGGTCCATCGGCGTGCCGACCGCGTAGATGATCGCGTGGTAGTGGCGGCGCAGGTCGGCGAGCGTCACGTGGCGGCCGAACTCGACGTTCGCGAACAGCCGCAGCCGTGGGTGCTCGGCCGTGCGCTCGTAGAGGTTGGTGACCGACTTGATCTTCGGATGGTCGGGCGCGACGCCTGCCCGCACGAGGCCCCACGGCGTCGGCAGGCGCTCGTAGAGATCCACGTGCAGCTCGTTCGCGGTGTGGCGCAGCAGGTGGCCGGCGGCGTAGCTTCCGGCCGGCCCGGAGCCAACGATCGCGACGCGCAACCTGGCGTCGCCGGAGTCGCTCATCGGCGGCGCGGCGAGGTGCCGGGCACTGCGGCGGTTGGGGTCAGGCGGAGGGCTGCGGCCATCTTTGGGCCAGCGAGTATACGGGCGCCCGCCTCACCGCTACCATAGGGGCGATGCGGATCGCCCTCGTCTCGCCGTACTCGTGGACGTATCCCGGGGGTGTGACGCGTCACATCGAGGCGCTCGCCGACCAGTTCGCGGCGGCCGGGCACGAGCCGCGAATCATCACCCCGTTTGACCCCGACGACCGCCTCAGCGTGAGGCTCCACCGCGGCGTGCGCCCGCAGCCGCGCGTGCAGGCGGCCAACATCGTCTCGCTCGGCCGCACAATCGGGCTGCGCGCCAACGGCGCCGTATCGAATGTGGCGCTACAGCCGTCCGCCGCGGCGACGCTGCGCCGCGAGCTGCGCGAGGGCGACTACGACGTCGTCCACATCCACGAGCCGATCGTCCCGCTCTCAAGCTGGGACGCGGTCGCCTTCAACGGGCTGCCGCTGGTCGGAACCTTCCACACCTATTCGACCAACCGCCTGACCAACAACCTCGGCAACCTCGCCGGCGCCTCGCGCCGCTTCAACCGCCTGCAGGTGCGGATCGCCGTCTCCCGCGCCGCGGCGTGGACCGGCGAGCGCTTCTTCGGCGGGCATTACCGCGTCATCCCCAACGGCGTCGTCGTGCCCGAGGGAATCGAGCGCGCAGCTGCCGCCATGCCGACCGACGAGCATCCGCTGCGGCTCGTTTTCGTCGGCCAGGCCGTCGAGCGCAAGGGGCTGCCTGTCGTATTGCGAGCGCTCGAGGCGCTGCGCGAACACGTCCCGTTCACGCTCGACGTGATCGGCGTCGAACAGGCGCAGCTCGAGACGATGATGGTCGACCTGCGCGGCGTCACCGCGCTCGGCAAGATCGACGACGCGCAGAAGACCGCGGTTCTTGGCGCCGCCGACCTGCTGGTTGCGCCGTCGCTCGGCGGCGAGAGCTTCGGCATGGTGCTGACCGAGGCCTTCGCGGTCGGCACGCCGGTCGTGGCCTCCGACATCCCCGGCTACGACGACGTCGTGCGAGACGGCGTCGACGGAGTCCTGTTCGACCGCGCCGACGCGAGCGCGCTTGCTCAGACGCTGCTTGATCTGGCCTACGACCCGCAGCGGCGCGACGCGATGTCGTCGGCGGCGCGCGAGAACGTTCGCCGCTACGCCTGGCCGCTAGTGGCAGAGGAGGTGCTCGGTGCCTACGCGGACGCGATCGCGACACCCGCGCCGGCCACCCGCCGCGAGCGCGCCGCGGTGGCGATCGGCGCCGCAAGCGTCGACGCCGCCGGCCATCGGCCCGCGCAGCGCCGCCTGGCCAGCCTCGAGCGCGACGAGCGCACACGGCGCTCGAAGACGCTCGCCGGCGTGCGGCGCGGCGCCGTCGTGCTGATTGCGCTGGCCGCCGTCGCGGTCTCGGCCCTGGCGGTCGCGCGCATCGGCGTCGGGCGGATCACGAGCGCGCTGGTGACCTCGCAGCCCTCATGGGTGCTGATCGGCTGCGTGCTGATGTGCGCGGCGATGGTCTCGCGCGGCTTCGCCTGGCACGCGATCCTTCGCGCCGCGCTGCCGCGCGCGAAGGTTCGCCGCGCGGATGCGATGCAGGGCACCTTCATCGGCGTGCTGATGAGCGCGACCTTGCCGGCGCGGCTCGGCGAGCCCTCGCGGTCGCTGATCGTGGCACGCCGCGTCGGGCGGCCGCTCGAGACCTTCCCGATCGTGGTCGGCACGCTGGTCTCGCAGACGCTGCTGAACCTTGTGGCGCTCGCCGGCCTCGGTGCGGTCATGTTCACGAGCGTCAACCTCTTCAACGGGCGCCATTCGGCGCTGATCGCCGTCGCGGTCGGGCCGGCGGTGCTGGTGGCGATCATCCTCGCCGCGCCGCTGTTGCTGGGCCGTCGCGGAGGCCCTTCCCGCTCGGCCCGCCTGGAGCTGTTCCGCGCCCGCCTGGCCGGGACGCTTGTGCGCGTCAGGACCGGCATGCGCGTGTTCCGCGAGCCGCGCCTGGCCGCGATTGCCGTCACTGCGCAACTCGGCGCGTGGGCGCTGCAGTGCGCGTCCTGCTACGTGCTGCTCGTGGCGCTGGGCCTTGACCATCGCGCCGGCCTCGCGGCGGCTGCCGGCGTGCTGTTCGCGGTCAACGTGACCGCCGTGCTGCCCGCCGCCCCCTCGAACATCGGCGTCTTCCAGGCGGCCTGCGTGGCGGTGCTCGCGGGCGCCTTCCACGTCTCGACCGCGGATGCGATCGCCTACGGGATCGTCCTGCAGGCGGTCGAGGTCACGACGGCGATGGCGATGGGGATCCCGGCGCTGCTGCGCGAGGGGATGTCGTGGCGAGACGTCAAGCTGCGCGCGATGCACACCGCGCCGGTGACGCTGAACGTCGCCGAGCACCGCCACGGCGCCGGCAGCGAGGCAACGATCATCTGAGCGCCGTCTGCGCCCGACGCAGGCGATCGGGTTGCGGCGGCGTAGTTGACGAGGCGATGTCCGACGCTTGGGTATACATCCTGCGCTGCGCCGATGGCTCGCTCTACACCGGCTGGACGGTCGATGTCGAGCGGCGCCTGGCGTCACACCGCGCCGGCGCCGGTTCCCGCTACACCCGCTCGCGACTGCCGGTGGAGCTGCTCGCGAGCTTCGCGATGACCGACGCGAGCGCCGCACGGCGCGAGGAGGCGCGGATCAAGCGGCTCACGCGGGCCCAGAAGCTGGCGCTCGCCGGCCCGCATCTTCGCCAACTCTTCAACAGCGCCGGCTGAGCTTCGCCACACTACTTCGGCGACACGGATCGCACCGCACCTCCTCCCAGTAGTCGACCGGCGCCCCGACCCCCTGGGGCGCCGGCTCTTTGGGCGTCACAGTGAAGCGGTTGGGGAAGGCGGCGCCACACCCGCCTTCCCCGCCGCTCACTTGATGAAGAGCATCTCCGAATACTTCGGCAGCGGCCACAGGTCGTCGGCCACGACCCGCTCCAGGCGGTCGGCGATCGCGCGCACGCCGTCCATCGCCGGGATGACCTCGTCGCGCATGTAGAGCGCGTGCTTCATCCCCTCGACGTCGGGGTGCGCGGCGTTGACGCTCTCAAGCGCGAGGATCGCGTCGACGAAGCGGTGCACCAGCTCAGTCGTCTCTTCGATCAGCCCGTCGATCCCGGCCTCCCGCAGCTGCGCCAGATGGCGCGTCGCGGCCGGCAGAAGCAGCGTCCGCGCGATCGACGCCGCGGTCTCGGCCTCGATGTTGATCTTGACCGAGTACTGCTCGGTGAAGACCTCGTAGCGGGCTTCCATCTCGCGCTTGGAGAGCACCTTGTAGTGCTTGAAGACCCCGAGCGTCTGCTTGTCGATCAGCCACGGCAGCGCGTCGGGGGTCGAGCGCAGGTTGGCGAGCCCGCGCTGCTCGGCCTCCTGATGCCAGGCCTCGGAGTAGCCGTCGCCGTTGAAGACGACCCGGCGATGTGCCTTGTAGGAGTCCTTGACGATCGCCAGGACCGCCTTCTCGAGGCTCGCGCCGCCCTTCAGTGCCTCGTCGAGCTTCTCGGACAGCGCATCGATCGACTCCGCGACGATCGTGTTGAGGACCGTGTTCGGGAAGCCCGGAGACTGGCTCGAGCCAAGCGCGCGGAACTCGAACTTGTTGCCGGTGAATGCGAACGGGCTGGTGCGGTTGCGGTCGCCGGAGTGCAGCGGCAGCGGCGGCAGCACCGGCGTACCGAGACCGAGAAACGATCCGGGCTTGGAAGCGCCGGCCTGGCCTTCGGCGATCGCCGAGAAGACCTCCTCGAGCTCCGTGCCGAGGAAGATCGAGATGATCGCCGGCGGTGCCTCGTTGGCGCCGAGGCGGTGGTCCTGCCCGGGACTCGCGATCGATGCGCGCAGCAGCTGCTGGTGGGTGTCGACGGCCTGGATGACGGCCGCGGCGAACAGCAGGAAGGACAGGTTCTCGTGCGGCGTGTCGCCCGGCTCGAGCAGGTTGCTGCCGGTGTCGGTGCCCATCGACCAGTTGTTGTGCTTGCCCGAGCCGTTGACGCCGGCGAACGGCTTCTCGTGCAGCAGGCAGACCAGGCCGTAGCGGCGAGCGGTGTTCTGGAGCACCTGCATCGTCAGCATCTGGTGGTCGCAGCCGACGTTGGTGCCTTCGAACACCGGCGCGATCTCGTACTGGTTCGGCGCGACCTCGTTGTGGCGGGTCTTTACCGGCACCCCGAGCTTCGCGAGCTCCATCTCGGTGTCGAGCATGTAGGCCAGCACACGCTCGGGAATCGAGCCGAAGTAGTGGTCGTCGAGCTCGTGCCCCTTCGGCGGCTTGGCACCGAACAGCGTGCGCCCGGTGGTGAGCAGATCGGGGCGCTCAAAGAAGTACTGCTCGTCGATCAGGAAGTACTCCTGCTCGGGGCCGACGGTCGTGAAGACCCGCTGGGAATCCTCGTCGCCCAGCAACCGCAGCGCCCGCAGCGCCGCCCCGGAGAGGGCGTCCATCGAGCGCAGCAGCGGGATCTTGCTGTCGAGCGCCTCGCCGGTCCAGGACGCGAACGCGGTCGGGATGCACAGCAGGGCGCCGTTGGGGTTCTCGAGCAGGAACGCCGGCGAGGTCGGATCCCAGGCCGTGTAACCCCGGGCCTCGAACGTCGCCCGGATGCCGCCGGTCGGGAAGCTCGACGCGTCGGGCTCGCCCTGGATCAGCTCCTTGCCCGAGAACTCCGCCATCGCGGTGCCGTCACCGGCCGGGCCGTAGAAGGAGTCGTGCTTTTCGGCCGTCAACCCCGTCAGCGGCTGGAACCAGTGCGTGTAGTGCGTGGCACCGTTCTCCAGCGCCCATTCCTTCATCGCCTGGGCCACGGCATCGGCGAGCGAGGTGTCGAGCTCGGCGCCGCGCGCGATCGTCGCGTTCAGCTGTGCGAACACGTGCTTTGGCAACCGCTTGCGCTGCTCCGCGGCGCTGAAGACGTTCGCGCCGAAGATGTCGTTGCTCGGCAGCGTCAGATCCTGCGTGCCGAGGCTCTCGCCGTTGGCGCTCCACTGAGCGGCGGAGACGTTGTGAATCCGGGTCCGTGCCATGTGGGTCCTCCTGAGGAGATCGTGGGTACTTGCGCGACCGACCGGTTTGTCGCGCAAGCGACCCGTTGCGAGCAGCGCAGCAACCACACCTTATGCGCTGGCGAGAGTGGGGTCCTTGTCCGCGTGGACAAAGCGACCCACGGGCGTTTCGCCCTTCGTAGAACCGCGGGGATCCGCGCCCGCGCCGCGGCCCACGAGCGCCGCGGGCGACTGCGTCACGGCGCGCGTGACGCAGTCGCGCTCCTCCCGCTCAGGCGAAGACGCCGGCGTGCACAGAATCGGCGCCGGACCGCGCCTTTGGCGTCTGTGCCTCGAGCATCGCGGCGAGGTTCTGCCGCTGGCGCTCGGTCATCGAGCCGATCGTCTTGGTCTCGGTCATCGGAACCCCGGCGAGGAATCGCCGCGCCCGCGTGTGACCCCACCGACGCTGACTCATCAGCAGTTCCGCCACGGCCATGCTCTCGGCCTCCCATGGAGACGTGAGGATCACGGTCGCCGCGTTTGTCTCGCCGTCGGTGACACGGCGTTTGAGCTCGGCGCGCGCGAGGCGCACCTCGTTTGCGCGTTGTAGGGCCCGCATGTGCTGCGGCCCGTAGGCGGATGCTGTCGCTGTCATCTGAACTCCCCGCCGCTCGCGGCTGCGAGCGCGCAAACAAATCGTTGGTTTACGGTGTACGCGCGCACGACACGATCAACCGCGGGCAGCGCAACAAAATTGCGGCTGACCTTGGCCGTCGCCCCCCGGGAACTCGGTGTCGGGACCCTCTCAAAGCCCCTGGCACCTCCGCGCCGAGCGCACTAGGAAGCTACGCAGCGCCCGATCGTTGGTCAACAAACTCGCCACCGGCGCGTTCGCTCGGAGCGAGGTTTTTGTGCCCAGTCGGCCATGTGTCCACGCGCACAATCAAATCGAGGGTCCCGGCAGCGGTCCGTGCTCGGCTTCGAACTCCCGCTTGACGGTGGCGAAGACGTCAAGCGCGCGGTCGATGACCGCCGCGTCGTGGGTTGCCATCACGCTCGTCCGCAGCAGCGCTCCGCCCGGCGGCACGGCCGGATGAACCGCCACGTTG
This sequence comes from uncultured Solirubrobacterales bacterium, assembly GCA_963788385.1. Lineage (GTDB taxonomy): Bacteria > Actinomycetota > Thermoleophilia > Solirubrobacterales > Solirubrobacteraceae > Palsa-513. The sequence continues at coordinate 186,964 of CAWBGR010000001.1, read as the reverse complement.
GTGAACACCCCGGCGTCGAACAGCGCGCGCCACAGCAGCGCGGCCTTCCAGTCCTCCCCGACCCGGACCGGGACGATCGGCGTGATGATCGACTCCGCCACGCCCGCGGCGCCCGTGACAGGGGAGGGCTCGACGACGTCGAAGCCGAGGTCGTGCAGGCCGCGGTTGAGCTGGCGGGCGTTCTCGAGCACCCGCGCCATCAGCGCGCGGCCGTCGTCGGAGCGAATCACCCGCAGCGCCGCTAGTGCGGCGCCGACCGCCGCCGGGACGCCCGAGGCGGTGAACAGGAACGCCCGGCTCTGGATCTTCAGGAACTCGATCACGTCGGCGTCGCCGGCGACGAAGCCGCCGCAGGAGGCCAGCGACTTCGAGAAGGTCCCCATCCGCAGATCGGCCTGCGCCTCGATTCCGAGCAGCTCCGCGGTGCCGGCGCCGCGAGCGCCCAGGACGCCAACCGCGTGGGCCTCGTCGACCATCAGGCGAGCGCCGAAGCGCTCACACAGCGCGGCGATCTCGCGCAGCGGCGCGATGTCGCCCTCCATCGAGAAAATCCCGTCGACCACGACCATCACCCCGCCGCCGTCGGCGGCAGCCTTGACCAGAGTGCTTTCCAGCTTGTCCATGCGGTTGTGGCGAAACGCGCGCAGCTTGGCGCGCGAGAGCAGCGCCCCGTCGAGCAGCGAGGCGTGGTCGCCCGAGTCGACGACGACGGTGTCACCCGGGCCGAGCAGCGTGCTGAGCGTGCCGACGTTGGCCTGTTGGCCGGTCGAGAAGACGATCGCGTCCTCGGTGCCCATCCACTCGGCCAGCTCGTGCTCCAGTTCGAGGTGCAGCGGCGTGGTTCCGTTGAGCAGGCGCGAACCTGTCAGGCCGGTCCCGTAGCGCGTCAGGGCGTCGCGGGCGCCGGCCATCACGCGCTCGTCGCCGGTCAGCCCGAGGTAGTTGTTGGAGCCGAGCATGATGCGCGGCGCGCCGTCCATCTGCACCACCGGCATTGCCGGTGATTCGACCTCGTGGAAGTAGGGGAGGAGGCCCTGATCGCGTGCCGCGCGCAGCAGCGCGACCCGCTCGTGACCGCGGATCTTTGCGAAGACGTCGGGAGGAGTGGCCATATAGGCTGGGTCGGTGAGTCTCGAGATCCGGCCGGTTGCCGATCGGCGCGACATGCGGAGGTTCATCGCGCTTGCCTCGACGCTCTATCGTAACGAGCCTCGCTGGATCGCGCCGCTGAACATGGACATGCGCAGGCGCCTCGACCGCGAGCGCAACCCGTTCTTCAAGCACGCCGAGGCGGAGTACCTGATCGCGTGGCGCGACGGGCAGCCGGTCGGGCGGATCAGCGCGCACATCGACCATCGCTTCAACGATTTCCAGGACAACCGCTGGGGGCTGTTCGGCTTCTTCGAATGCGAGGACTCGCCCGAGACCGCCCACGCGCTGCTGCGCGCCGCCGAGTCCTGGCTGCGCGCGCGCGGGCGCGATCTGATGGTCGGCCCGATGGACTTCACCACCAACGACGAGGTCGGCCTGATGATCGAGGGATTCGAGCGCCGGCCGATCATCCTCTCGAGCTGGCACCACCCCTACTACCGGGCGCTGATCGAGAGCTACGGGTTCGAGAAGGCGGTGGACTGGCTGATGTGGAGCCTGCACATCAGCGGCCGCTCGCGCGTTCGCGACGCGATCTGGCGGATGGCCGCGCAGGTCGAGACCGAGCACGGGATCGTCTGCCGGCCGATGCGAAAACGCGACCTGGATGCCGAGATCACGCGCTTCCTCGAGGTATACAACGCCGCCTGGGAGCGCAACTGGGCGTCGGTGCCGCTGACCGAGGAGGAGGTTCGCCACTACGCCGCGAGCCTCAAGCCGATCCTCGACGAGAACTGGGCCTACCTCGCCGAACGCACCGACACCGGCGAGGTCGTCGGGGCCGCGCTGACGTTGCCGGACTACAACCAGGTGCTCGCCCACCTCGGCGGTCGCCTGCTCCCGTTCGGCTGGGCGAAGGCGCTGTACTACCGGCGCAAGATCGATGCCGTGCGGGTCTTCGCGCTGGGCGTGAAGCCCGCCTACCAGCACACCGGCGTGGCTGCGCGCTTCTACCAGCTGCACTTCGAGGCGGCCGAGCGCACGCCGCAGAAGGGCGGCGAGATGGGCTACATCCTTGAGACCAACCGCCCGATGAACCGCGCGATGGAGGGCATGGGCGGCGAGATCGTCCGGCGCTTCCGCGTGTATCAACGCGGCATCGATTGATCTGCGAGACTGACGTCCGTCCGAGCCGGAGGGCCAGCCTGATGGACCACGAGCAGTCCGCCGCGAACGCCCGTGCCGAGGAGGGCGCCCAGGAGCCCGAGGTCGTCGACGGCGTCCTCGTCATCGCCGACGTCCGCGCCGTGCAGAGCGTCCGCGAGGGCCCGCCACCGTTCGTGCAGGTAGCCGCTGTCGCCGCCACCGGCTTCATGGCCGGCGCCGCAACCGCGGCCGTGTTTGGGCGCCGGCTCGCCCGGTCGCAGGCGCGGCGAAGCGCCAGCGCCGCAGCGTTTGACCCGCGCCCGGCCCGCCAGCTTCCCCCGTTCGAGGTCGTCGCGTCGCAGCGCTTCCTCGTCGACGTGCACACGCTGGCCCGGCGCTGATGGCGCCGCGTCCGCGGCGGGCGCTTCAATTGCACGCCGTGCCCGGCCTCGCCCGACCATGTGAGCGCCGCGTCGAGCTTGAGCCGCGCTGGCCGTTGCGGCTGCCCGGCGGCGGCGCCGACGGAGTGACGCGCGTCCGCGGCGGCGTGCTCGAGCGGCTGCTGCACGTCGAGGGGCGCGGCGTGCTCGTGCGCGCGGCGCAGCCGAGCTGCGGCAGCGTGGTGATCGGCGCCTGGGGTCCCTCGGCGGGCTGCTGCGAGCTGGCGCTCGCGCGAATGCGCTTCGCCCTCGGCGTCGACGATGAGCTGGCCGGCTTTCATGCGCGCTTTGCCGCCGACCCGCTGATCGGCAGGCTGGTGCGCCGCTTCCCCTGGCTTCGCCCGTCGCGCCGCCCCGAGCCCTTCGAGGCGCTGGCGTGGGCGATCTGCGAGCAGCTGATCGAGTACACCCGCGCCGCGGCGATCGAGCGGCGGATCGTGCGCCGGCTGGGTCCTTCGCTGCCTGAGGCCCCGGCGCTCGCGCCGGGCGCGCGAGGAGGCGGTGCTCAGCCGCTGCGCGACGTGCCCGGCGCGGCGGTCATCGCGGGCACCGCGCCGGCGCTGCTTGAGTCCTTCGACCTCTCGGCCGGCCGGGCGCTGGCGCTGCGCCGCGCCGCCCGCGAGGTCTCCGCCGGACGCGTCGATCTGCACGCGCCGGACCACGAGCGCGGCTGGCGGCGGCTGCGCTCGCTACCCGGCATCGGCAGCTGGACCGTGGAGTGCCTCGCGCTGCATGGGCAGGGGCGCCTGGACCAGGTTCCCGCCGGCGATCTCGCGCTGCGCAAGCTCGTTGGCCGCCTGTGCAGCGGTGGCGATCCGCTGGCGCGCGCCGATGAGGCCGAGGTGCGGGACTTCTTCGCCCCCTACGCGCCGTGGGGAGGCCTCGCGGCGGCCTACGCGATGCGCCTCTGAGCACGGGCGCAGGGTCAGGTAGGGAAAACGGCCGGTCTGCCTGCTGCCGCTACACCGCTGTGCCAGGCTCACGCCTACGGCGTTATGACCGCCTCGCCCTGCCCCGGCAGGAACTCGTCGGTGATTGCGTCCCCGGTGTTCTGCGAGCCGGCGAGCAGCCCGTGCGCGCGCATCCAGACGCCGAAGGCCTGCCAGTCGGACGGGTACTGGTAGCCGAAGGGAAGGCTCGCGTTGGCCGGCGAGGCGATCGGCTCAGTCTCGTGTAGCAGCGCGCGCTCGAACGCGGCGCTCAGGCGAGGGTTGTCCTTGGCGAGCGCCGCTGCCGTGGCGGCCGGGCGGGCGGCGGCGGCGCGCTCGCCGCGGGTCAGCGACTGCAGGAACGCCCGCAGCAACGGCCCGTCGTAGTGGGCCTCGCGGAGCGCCACGACCAGCACGAGCGGGCTGTAGGTGGGGACTCCCGCCGCCTGGACATCGAGCACCTTCGCCGGGCGGTGCGCGAGCGCCAGCGTGGTCGCGTCGATCGGCCACGGATCGCCGAGCGCCGCTTGCGCGCGCCCGTCGAGCAGGGCGCTCGAGAGGCTCCCGCCAGGCGTGATCGTGTGCACGCTCGAGGCGGCGAGAGCGCCGTCGGCGAGGATCGTGGCGAGCTCCGCCGCGGCCAGGGGCGCCGGGCCCAGTGCGATCGTCACGCCGGCCAGCTGCGCGGCGTTCGTGACGGGCCGCGCGGCGAGCGACACGATCGCGTCCAGCGGACGGCTGATCAGGGCGCCGATCGCGACGAGCTGCGCGCCGCCGGCTCGCGCTTCAAGCAGCGCCGGCTCGGACACCACCGCCACGTTCGCGGCGCCGGACTCGAGCGCCGCGAGCGGATTCGGCGGCTGCGTGATCGTGACCGCGAGCGCGCCGAGCCGGAACAGCCCGTCAGCCGACGCGGCGAACAGCGGCGCGTAGAGCCCGCTCGGGCGACCGGCGATCGCGACGCGCAGCGCTCGCGGCGGACCCGCCTTCAGCTGAGCGTGCACCTCGCCGCAGCCGGCGCAAAGGGCCGTGCAGATGAGGCTCGCGGCAAGCAGCATGCCGCGTCTGGCGAACTTCGGGCGCATCGGCATCGGACCGCGCCCATCGTAGAGGTTGCGGCGGCAGCGGCTGCTACAGCCCCGCGCCGGCCCGCACTCAGCGCGACGTCGCTCCGCTCAGCGCCCGGACGAAGTCCTCGAGCTGGCGGGTCGTCCAGCACTCGAACACCGTGCAGTAGGGCGCGTAGGCGTCGATCACCGAGTCGCCGTAGTTCCAGTAGAGCCGCGGCTCGGGGTTCAGCCAGAACGTTCGCCCGGCGCGAGCGGCGACGGTCGCGAAGATGTCGGCGCGCGGGTCGCGTCCGTTGGTGCGCGCGTCACCGAGCACGATCACCGTCGCGCGCGGGTCCAGGTCGTCCTCCACGAGCACGCGAAACTCCGACCACACACGCCCGTAGTCGGTGTAGCCGGAGACGTCGGCGACGCCCGCGTTGGACGAGATCGCCTCGCTGATCGTCTTGAAGTCGCGCCGGCGCTCGAACACCTCGGTCACCTCCGAGATCCGCTCGATGAAGACGAACGAGCGCATCCGCCGGAACGAATCGTGCAGCGCGTGCAGCACCGACAGGAAGAAGACCGACGCCGAGGTGACGCTGGTCGAGACGTCACACAGCACGTAGATCTCAGGCCGCCGCGGGCGGCGCGGTCGGTACTTCACGACGACCGGCACGCCGCCGGTCTGCAGCGACGCGCGCATCGTCCGGCGGATATCAACGTGGTCGTGGCGCCGCGCCCCGCGGCGCTCCACACCGCTCGTGGCGAGCCGGCGGCGCAGCTGGGCCACGACGCGGTGGACGGCCGCCAGGTCGGCGGCTGGCCCGCTCGGCAGCGCCCGGTCGAGCTCGCCGAGCGGGCGCGACGGCGGTAGCGCCATCGTCCGCTGGATCTGCGCGCGCTCGAGCTCGCGCCGCAGGATCGCCTCGAAGCGCCGCAGCGCCTCGCGCGGCAGTCCTTCGCGGCGCGGGTCGCCGGGCTCGTAGTCGGGTTGGGGGTCGCTGCGCAGGCCGAGTGCACGGCGGATTCGCTGCACGTCGATGCCGACGACGTTCGAGCCGTCGCCGGGGCGCCCGATCGCGGCAAGCGCCAGGCGGGCCAGGTCCGCCATGCGCGCCTCGTCGCCGTCGGCGAGCGCCTGCGCGATCTGCGCGCGCAGCTCCTCGAGGTCGATCTGGCGGCCCGCCGCCCCGCCGTCGTGACCGCCCGCCGCCGCCTCGTCGATGCCGGCTTCGAGCGCCGCTGACTCCACGGCGCGGAAGAAGAAGCGCTCGAAGACGAGGTCGAAGACCCGGCGATCCTCGGGCGACTTGGCGAGCGTTGCCGACAGCGCCTGCTGAAAGCCGCTGCGCTCGCGCCAGTCGATCTCGCGCAGCGCCTCGAACGCGTCGAGCAGCTCGGAGGTGCCGATCGCGACGCCCTCGGCGCGCAGCTGCTCGCCCAGGCCCAGCAGCTGCTCGTCGAGACTCACTGAAGCGCCAGACCGACCCGCTCCGCGACCAGCTCGATGTCGGTGCGGTGCTTGACGATCACCGACATCGTCTCGTTGAAGGTCGCGGCGTCGATGTCGCTTCGCCCGAGCAGCAGCAATGCGCGCGCCCAGTCGATCGACTCGGCGATCGAGGGCGGCTTCTTGAGGTCGAGCTCGCGGACCATCGCAACCAGCTCGACAAGTTTGCGCGCAACCGTCTCGGGCAGCGCCGGCGCGTGCAGGCGCACGATCGCGAGCTCGTGCTCGAGCGTGGGGTAGTCGAGCCACAGGTACAGGCAGCGCCGCTTCAGCGCCTCCGTCAGCTCGCGCGAGTTGTTCGACGTCAGGAGCACGACCGGCTGGGAGCTCGCGGCGATGCGCCCCAGCTCGGGGATCGTGATCTGGAAGTCCGACAGCAGCTCCAGCAACATCGCCTCGAACTCCTGGTCGGTCTTGTCGATCTCGTCGATCAGCAGCACGACCGGGGCCTTTGCGGAGATCGCGGCGAGCAGCGGCCGCGCGAGCAGGAACTCCTCGCCGAAGATGTCGTCCTGGACCTCGGCCCAGCCGGCGCCGTCGGCCTCGGCCTGGATCCGCAACAGCTGCTTGCGGTAGTTCCACTCGTACAGTGCCTTGGCCTCGTCGAGCCCCTCGTAACACTGCAGCCGCACGAGCTCGCGCCCCAGATAGGTCGCCATCGCCTTCGCCAGCTCGGTCTTGCCGACGCCGGCGGGCCCCTCGACGAGCACCGGCTTGTCAAGGCGCGTGGCGAGGTAGGCAACCAGCGCGGTTGGCCCGCCCGGCAGATAGCCGGCCGCTCGCAGGCCGGCGGCGACGTCGTCGACCGACTGGGGAAGGGCTGCCATTGCGGCAATCATAGGAACCTCCCATGGGGATCGGGGCACGCCCGTGCTCGCACCCCATTCGTGGCGCAGGCGCCGCGGTGCGGCGATCCCGGCAAAGACGCGTGACCTTCCCCGGCCGCGGTGGTCGCGCCACCCGGTGGGTTCACGCACCCACCGGCACGGCCGCCCTAGCGATCGTCGGGATCGCCCGGCAGCTCGAACGACAGCTGCTCGGCGTCCTCGCGCGTGACGCCGCGGTGCTCGCGCGGGGGGTCGTCGCTGGGGAGCAGGTCGTGGCCTCGCGGCCGCGCCGGCGCCGGGCCCGAGGGCCCCACGCCGGCCTTCTCACGCGTCCGCAGGCCCCGCAGATGCACCGTCGGATCATCGGCGAGCTTCGGCTCGGAGCGGTGGGCGCGGCGCAGGGCCACCCCTGTGTAGGCGAGCCAGCACGCCGCGAACAGGGCAATGAAGATGCCCCACTGAATGCCGGTGATCACGTCGCGAGCCGACGGCTTGTCGAGGATGCGGTAGAAGATCAGTGCAGCGACCCACGCCCCGGCGACGATGACCACGAGGCCGTCGCCACCCGGGAGATGGAAGGCGCGGCGCTCGCCGCGCGCGAACAGCAGCGCCAGCACCGCGACGCTGACCGCCAGCACGGCCAGCTCCACGAACGAGAACGCGCCCCACGCCGTCAGCGACAGGCTGACGGAGTTCTTGCCGACGACCCCGGTCTCGCTGTACCACGGCAGGAACATCGTGATCCACAGTGAGAAGGCCGCGAGTGCGGTCAGGCGCTGCTCGCGCGAAAGCGCACGCCAGGCCCGGAAAACCCGGATGACCGGGCTCGGCGCCGTTCGCGCCGTGCGCTCGCCGGGAGCGGCCATCAGGCGGCCGTGACGGGCGTGGAGGCCGCGAGGCGGTCGCAGAGCAGTCGTGCGTCGGCATCGCCGATCTGGCGCAGCTGGCCTTGAAAGGCGAGCTTCCAGTGCTCCCGCGGCCACTTGCGGATGTGCTCGAGCGCGTCGACGAGGGTTTGCGCAGGGATCCAGGCCGGCTCGTCCAGCACCCACTCGGGCTCGGCCTCAAAGCGCCACGGGTAGGGGTCGGGAGTGCCGGCCTTCCCGGGCCAGATCGGCGTGCGGTCCTCGTAGAGCGGGCCTGTGATGCGGGCGCTCGCCGCGAACGCCATGACGCGGGTGACGTAGAAGATGACGCGGTCGCCGGTCTCGATCTCGAGCGCCTGGCGGCGGCGGCGCTCCTTGAGGCCGATCACGCCGAAGCCGTGCGCGCGCGTGGCGGCGAGGTTCTCCGGCGAGCCGGTGAGGATCCACGTCCGCGCGGGCACCCCTCGATTGTACGCGCGGCTCAGCCCGCCGGCTTGCGCTTGCGGGCGGGCGCCGCGAGGATCTTCACCGTGGTCGTGGCCTGGGCGCGGTTGCCGGCGAGGTCGGTTGCCGCAAGCGTGACCGTCCAGACGCCGGCGTGCGGCGGTCGCCAGGTCAGCGAGTGGCTGCCATGGCCGAGCTGGAGCGTCGTTTGGGACACGACGTGGCCGGCGTAGGAGACGGCGAAGTTCACCGCGGAGATCTTCGACAGCTTCATCGCCACGTGCGCGAGGGCGGTGGCGTGCGTGCTCCTCAGTTGCCCGAGCGTGATCACCGGCGGCTGCTTGAGGTCGGCCTTGAAGCTGGCGGCGACGGTGCAGAAGACGTTGTTGGGGTTGACTGGGCCGCCCGGGCCCGTCGCGCCAGTCGAGCCGGTCGTCCCGGTCGCGCCGGTCGAGCCTCCGAACGTCGTGCCCCCGGTCGAGGTCGTGCCCGTGGCGCCCGTGGAGCCGGTGGAACCGGTGGCACCGGTGGCGCCCGTCGTCCCCGTCGCGCCGACCGGCGGGGGCGCGAGGCCGAGGATCGACAGCGCCGTCCTCGTGGTCTCGTGCGTCTGGCTGCAGAGGTTGACGAGAAACCCGGTCAGCAGCTCGTGGTAGCTGAGCGTGGACTCGGAGTACTGGTCATAGAGCGACCAGGATCCGGTGTTGTACTTCGGGACGTCGATGCGCGCCTGGGCAAGGCCCTCGCGAAACAGTGAGGTGGCGAGCGTGTCGCCCGTGCTCGCGAGGTCGAACAGCCCGACCAGCGACTGGATGAAGGCGTTGATCACGTACTCGTCCGGCGCGAAGCTGTAGATCAGGTAGCGCGCGCCGGCGCTCGTCGGCGAGCGGACGCCGACCGGCGCCGGGAGCGTGAATATGCCGAGCGCCTGGTGGGCGTAGGTGAGGTAGGCGGGCAGCGCCAGCGCCTTCCCGGCGGCGGCGAGCGCCTCCACCGCGGTGCCCTCGGTGATCGCCGAGACCCATGGGGGCGCGCCGCCGTCGAAGGAGAAGTCGTACTCCCACGCGATCCCGTCGCCGCGCACCGCGGCGAGGCTGACGGCCTGGTCGAGCAGCGCGGCTAGCGCGTTGTAGTTGTGGGTGTCGTAGAGGCCGTTTGCGGCGCCGAAGGTGCCCAGCCACTGAATCTGGATTCCCTGCCCGGGGTAGTACTCCCAGACCAGCCCGCTGGACGGAAAGCCGACACGCTGGCCGTAGCTGAGCAGCGGCCCGCTGCTCCACCACTGGCGGTTGCGCGCCAGCGTCAGAACCAGCTCGGGTAGGCGCGATGGCGTCAGCTCGCCCGCGTGCGCGATCGCCGTCAGGGTGTCGAGCACGGCGCCGAGCTCGGTTTTGCGTGTGCCGCTGAGCTGCTTGTAGGAGATCCGCGCCGCGATCCAGGCGGCGCGGTCGGAGGCGGCAAGCGAGCCGGAAAGCTCGCGCTTGGCGGCGAGAGCCGCAAGCGCCTGCGGGAAGGTCAGTCCGGCCTTCGCCGCTGCCCCGGCCTGCGGCGCCGCCGCCGGGGCCGGGGCCGACGCGGACGCCGCCGCGGCGAGCGAGCTGCGCGCCTGCACGCGGCCGTGATCGAGCACCAGCTCGAGCGGCGAATAGGGCCGGCGGCCGGTTGGGGCCCGGTTGGGAGCGGCGGCCACAACGCCGGCTCCGGCGCCCGCGCCGAGCAGCGCGAGCGCGCCGAGAACCGCCAGTCGCCGTGAAAGGCGCCTGCTAGCCTGCATTGTCATGAGTCGCGTTGGTAGCGCATCCGCTCGCAAACTTCGACGGCTCGCAGCGATTCCCCTCGCTACTGCCGCCGCGCTTGCGCTCGCCGCGTGCGGCGGCGGTGCCCACGCCGACAAGACCGCTGCGGCGAAGGTCTCCCCGGCGAAGCTTGTCTCGCAGTCCTTCTCCGCCAGCGACGCGCTGAACTCCGGTCACGTCGCGCTCACGCTCGACCTGCGCCTCGACGGCGTCAAGCAACTGGACGGCAAGCCGATCGCGCTGAGCGTTTCCGGCCCGTTCCAGCGCACCGGGGGCGAGCTGGACACCGACCTCGTGGCGACCGTCTCGGCCGGCTCCTCGAGCGCGGACCTCGCGCTCGACAAGGTCGGCAAGGACACCTACGTGGAGCTGGCCGGCACCTTCTACAAGCTGCCCACGGCCGGCGCGAGCGGCGCCACCGGCGTGACCGGCGTGAGCGGTCTGCTCGGCGCGACCGGTGCGCGGGGTGTGCTCGGCGGGCTCGGCATCGATCCGGCCTCGTGGCTGAGCGATCCGCGCGACGTCGGTGAGAAAACGGTCGGCGGCGTGGTCACCGAGCACGTGCAGGCCCAGATCAACATCGCCAACGTGCTGAACGACGTATCGAAGATGATCGGCGGCGCCACCGGCGCGAACGGCGCGAGCACCTCGACCAGCGTGCTGGCCCTGCTGCAGTCGGCGATCACCACGGCTCAGGTCAACATCTACACCGGCGTGGCCGATCACATCGTGCGCGAGTTCGATCTGGACATCGCCTTCACGGTGCCCGCGATCGCCGCCGGGGTGCTCGACGGGCTGACCGCCGGCTCGCTCACTCTCGACGCCACCCTCACCGGCCTCGGCCAGCCCCAGACGGTCACGGCGCCGGCCAGCGCGCAGCCGTCGTCGAAGCTGCTCAACGGCGTTTTCGCGCTCGAGAGCAAGTTCGGTTCGCTCGCGTCCGTCGTCGCCGGTCTCACGGGCGCCAACGGCAGCGCCAAGAACTTCGGCGGCCTGCTGTCCGGCGCGGGCACCGCCACCAGCAGCTGAGCGTTCGCACCGATGGTTGACTTCACGCTGAGCGACGAGCAGCTCGCTCTCCGCGAGCTCGCCCACGACTTCGCCGAGAAGGAGATCCGCCCGGTCGCCTGGGAGTACGACCGCGACGGCACATTCCCCGAGGCGATCATCAAGAAGGCCTGGGAGCTCGGCCTGATGAACACGCACGTCCCCGAGGTCTACGGCGGCTCCGGCATCGGCTATCTCGACGGCGCGCTGATCGAGGAGGAGATGTCGTGGGGCTGCTCGGGCATCCAGACGTCGGTCGGGTGCAACGGCCTCGCCGTCACACCCCTGTTGGTGGCGGGCTCGGAAGAGCTCAAGCGCGAATACCTCGGCCGCCTCGCCGAGGCCCCGCTGCTCGCCTCGTTCTGCCTGACCGAGCCCGAAGCCGGCTCCGACGTCGCCGCGATGAAGACGCGTGCCGTGCGCAACGGCGACCGCTGGGTGATCACCGGCTCGAAGTGCTTCATCACCAACGGCAGCTACGCCAACTTCTACACGGTGTACGCAAAGACCGATCCCGACGCCGGTCACCGTGGGATCTCGTGCTTCGTCGTTCCCCGCGACGCCGGTGTCATCGTCGACGGGCACGAGGACAAGATGGGGCAGCGCGCTTCGAACACGGCGACGATCACCTTCCCCGACGTCGAGATCCCCCTCGACCACCTGATCGGCGAGGAGAACGCAGGCTTCAAGATCGCGATGATGACGCTCGACCGGACCAGGCCGGGCGTGGCCGCGATGGCGACCGGCATCGCGCGCGCGGCGTTCGAGTTCGCCGTCTCCTACGCGCGTGAGCGCGTCACCTTCGGCGTCCCGATCGCGATGCACCAGGCGATCCAGTTCATGATCGCCGACATGGCGACCGACATCGAGGCCTCGCGCCTTTTGACCTGGAAATCGGCGGTGTTGCTCGACCAGGGTCAGCGCAACACGCTGCTCTCCTCGCACGCCAAGCGCTTCGCCGCCGACGCCGCGATGCGCGTCGCGACCGACGCGGTGCAGGTCTACGGCGGCTACGGCTTCATCAAGGACTATCCGGTCGAGAAGCTGATGCGCGACGCGAAGATCATGCAGCTCTACGAGGGCACCGCCCAGATCCAGCGCATCGTGATCGCCCGCGAAGTGCTCGACCCGCAACGCGGCTGAGCGCCGCGCGGGCGCCCAGCGCCGCAGACCGGGGCCCGCCGTGACGGCCCCCGGTGCTGCGGGCTCTTTACTCACTTGAGCTTGACCACCAACGTCTCGCTGTAGCCGGACACGTGCGCGCCCTCGACGGGCAGCACCAGCGCGCGGAAGAAGCCGCTGTTGTGGACGCGGACGGTGGCGGAGAAGCCAACCGTGCCGTTGCTGACAACCGCCACGGCGACCGTTCCGCCGACGACCTTCCAGCTCGTGCCGATCAGCCGCTCGAAGGCGATCCGCGCGGAGGGCTCAGCCGGTGCGATGGTGCCGCTGAAATGAATTGTCGGGCGCTTCTTCGTGCCCGTGGCCTTGGCGTTGAGCGCCACGCTGACCGAGTTGGCGACGGCGACCGTTGCCGACACCGTTGTGCCGGAGACGACGCGGTACTCGGTGTTCAGCGCGAGCCCGAGCACGTTGAAGACGAACGAGCCGGAGGACAGCGTCAGCTCGGCGTTGCCGACATCCGCGAAGCCCGCGGTGTAGGGGAACTGGCTCTGCTGCAACTGTACGACGGTGCCGGCGTTGCCGGTGCCCGAAAGCGTCCCCTCGATCGTGACGGGGTTGCCGAAGGTGACCGGGTTGGGCGCCGCCGTGATCGCCAGCGAGAGCGGGATCTTGGCGGTCGTGAAGCTCTTGTCGTGGCCCGGGGTGATCGTCGTGGCGTTCGTCGCGACGATCCGGTAGTGGTAGGTGGTGAAGGCCGTCAGCCCGGTGATCGGGATCGAGACAGAGACCGTGGTCGTTCCGGCCGGCAGTGCCGTCGGCGCCGACTGCACACCGTAGTTGTCGGTGGCGCCGTACTGGAAGTAGACCTCGGTGGGCTCGGCGCCCGGGTTGACCGTCCCGGTGAGCGTCGCCGACTGGTAGGTGACCGCGCTTGCGTTTCCGGTCGTCGCCGTTGGCGCGGCGGCCAGCGCCGGCGCCGCCAGCAGCCCGCAGGACCCGGCGAGTACCACGGCTGCGAGCGCGAGCGGGCGCGCGGACGGCCGCGCCCAGCGTTTGCGTCCCGACCCGACGTCCGTCTCCCTGCTGAGTTGAGGATCCGCTTCCCCCACGACACGACTCTGCCTGCCCATGACGCTCCTCCCGCTGCTCTGACCGGCTGTGCGATCCAGGACTACCCTGGCCTGTAGATTCAGACACAATTGACCGCGAGGAGTTGCGATGTTCGTTTTCAAGGCCGCAGTAGTCGGTGCGGGCACAATGGGCGCCGAGATCGCCCAGCTGATCGCCTCGGCGGGGATCCCGGTGGTCCTGCGCGACGTCGAGCAGGGATTCGTCGACGCCGGGATGGCGAAGGCCGAGCAGCTCACCGCCGACCGCGCCGGCTCACTCGTCGCCTCCGGCCGCCTGACCCGCGAGCAGGCCGATGCCCAGATCGCGGGCACCCTCGCGCTGCTGAGCGCAACCACGACCTACGACGGCTTCGGCGACGTCGATCTCGTGATCGAGGCGGTGCCGGAACGGCTCGAGCTCAAGCTCGATGTCTTCGCCGAGCTGGACGCGGCCACCCCGGGCCACGCGATTCTCGCCTCGAACACATCGGCGCTGTCGATCAGCGAGCTCGCCGCCGCGACGACGCGCCCGGAGCGCGTGCTCGGCTTTCACTTCTTCTACCCGGCGTCGGTGATGCGCCTGGTCGAGATCGTCGAGGGGATCGAGACCTCACCAGAATCGCTGGCCGTGGCCGCGAGCTTCGCGGCAGCGATCCGCAAGACAGCGATCCGCTGCGCCGACGTGCCCGGCTTCGTCGTCAACCGCGTGCTGCTTTCGGCGGTCAGCGAGCTGTGGCTGGCGCAGGAGGAGCAGGGACTCGACATCGGCGCGCTGGACGCCGCGGTCGCGGCGTCGGGCGCGGCGCCGATCGGTCCGTTCCTGCTGGCGGACATGCTCGGACTCGACACCGTGCTGCACGTCGCCGAGCATCTCCACGAAGCATTCGGCGAGCGCTTCCACGTCCACGCCGGCATGCGCGAGCTGGTCGCGGGCGGCGAACTCGGCGTCAAGAGCGGGCGCGGCTTCTACGCGGACGGCGCGCCGCGCACCGCCGGGCGCGACGACTTCGACGCGGCGGCGCTGACGGAGCGCTTTGTGCTCAAAGCACTCGTCGAGTGCTGCCTGCTGCTCGAGGAGGATGTCGCCGGCGCGCGCGACATCGACGTGGCGCTGATGGCCGGCGCCGGCGTCGTCCCGCCGCCCTTCGCGCGGGCCGACGCCGCGGGGCTTGGCGACACGCTTGCGCGTCTGGAGCGCGCCGCCGCGCAGTGGGGCGAGTCGTTTGAGCCGCCGACGATCCTGCGGCGGCTGGTCGCGCAGGGAAGGCTCGGCGCCTCGAGTGGCCAGGGCTTCTTCCCGACCGCGCGGCCCGACGAGGGTCAGTCCGGCCCGGTCAAGCTCGAGTCGCGCGGCGAGGTCGCGATCGCCTGGCTCGACAACCCGCCGGCGAACTCGATCACGATCGAGCTGCTCGACGAGCTGGCGGCTCTGTGGCGGGGGGTCGCCGAGACGGCCACGGTGCGCGTGCTCGTGCTCGCCTCCGCCAACCCGGCGCTGTGGTGCGCCGGGGCCGACATCAAGGCCTTCGCGACGATGGACGTCGACGGCGAACGCGAGCTGCTTGATCGCATGCATGCGCTGCTGCTCGACATGGGTCGCTCGCCGATTGTCACGATCGCCGCCGTCAACGGGCTGGCCTACGGTGGCGGCTGCGAGCTGGCGATGGGCGCCGACCTGCGGATCGCCGCCCAGTCGGCCAGCTTCGCCCAGCCGGAGGTCAAGCTGGGGATCATCCCGGGCTTCGGCGGCACGCAGCGCCTGCCGCGCCTCGTCGGCGTTGGCCGGGCGCTCGAGCTGAACCTGATCGGCGAGCCGATCGACGCCTTCGAGGCGTGGGAGTACGGGCTCGTCAATCGCGTCGTCGCCGACCACGAGCTGCTGGACACGGCGCTGGCCTGGGCGCGGCGGCTGGCGTCGGCCGCGCCGGTCGCGGTGGCGGAGATCAAGCGGCTCGCGGTCCCTGCGGAACTCGAAGCCGGAATCGAGGCCGAGAAGGCGGCCTTCGGGCGCGTCTTCGCCTCCGCCGACGCGAGCGAGGGGGTCCGCGCTTTCCTCGAGAAGCGCTCGCCGGAGTTTCGCGGCAGCTGACCGGTGCCGGCGCCCGCAGTGACGCCGGTTCGGAGTAGCCTTCAGGGCGTGGTCGAGGAGCCCCAAGCCGACAGCCTGCGCGACCGCGTCGCCGCACGCGGCGAGGAGGCGCTCGGCCGGATCGCCCAGGATCTGCTCGAGAATCCGTGGGTCAACTCGGCGCTCACCGCCGCCTTCGAGGCGCGCGGGAAGGCGACAGCGGTGCAGGAGGTCGCGATGGACTTCCTCAACCTTCCCTCCGCCGCTCACATGGAGCGCCTCACCAGGCGCGTGCGCTCGATCTCCCAGCGGCTCGAGGCCGTCGAGGATGCGCTGACGCGGCTCGAGGATGGGCTGCGCGGCACGCCGTCGGCGATCGCCGGCCGCCTCGACACGATCGAGGAGCAGCTCGGCGACGTGAAGCGCTCTGTCGGCGAGCTCGCGGCGCGGGCGTCCGACGCTTTGGCGGTGTCCCCCGGCCAGGAGCGCCTGGCGGTGGACGAGGCCGACGCTGGCACCGGCGCGCCGCCCGACTAGCGCACGGCCAACGCCGCCGCGCCAAGGCGACCGACCGCCAGCCCGGCGTCCGCCAGCGCGGCGGCGTCGATCCGCTCTCGCTCGCCGGTCAGCTGATCGGTGATCGCGAGCGCGCAGGCGACCGCGACGCCGCGCAACGCGCCCAGCGCGAACAGCGCGGCGCACTCCATCTCCACCGCCCGCGCGCCCTGCGCGTGCCACTGCGCGAAGCGCGGCTCGCCGACCTCGTAGAAGAGGTCGGAGGAGACGACCGTGCCGCTCGCCGCGCCGGGATCGCAGCGCGCGAGCGCCGCCGTGAGCTGCGCATCGGCCGCCAGGCGCTCCGTCGCGCCGAGCGCCCGGCTTGTGCCGTCGGCGCTGATCGCTTCCGTCACGATCAGGAGGTCGCCGACGCCGAGCGAGCCGTCGAACGCACCGGCGGTGCCGACGCGGATCGCCCGCTCGAGGCCGAGAACGATCAGCTCCTCGAGCACGATCGCCGCCGACGGCCCGCCCATCCCGGTGCTCTGGATGCTCAGCGGCTCGCCGTCGGCGGCGAGCCCCGTGTAGCCCCAAAGCCCACGGTTGTGGTTGAACATGCGCGGCTCCGTGAGCAGGTCCTGGGCCAGGGCGAGCGCCCGGCCCGGATCGCCCGGCAGCAGCACCCGCGGCGCGAGCGGCGCGGTCGGGTGCAAGTGGATCGCGGAAGGCGGATCGCTCAGGCTCGCGATTATCGCGGTCTGCGAACCTTTGGCGATGGGCGGCTCGGTGCTCGAGGCGGTTCGCGCCGGCGGCGTCGTCTCGCCGTCGCAGCGCTACGTCGCACTCGTCTCCGGCGGCCGCGATTCGGTCTGCCTGCTCGATGTCCTGGTCAGCATCTGCGGTCCCGCGGCGATCGGCGCGATGCACGTCAACTACGGCCTGCGCGGCGAGGAGTCCGACGGCGACGAGCACCACGTGCGTGAGCTCTGCGCGGCGCTAGGCGTGCACCTGAGCGCCGTCGCGGCGCCGCCGGCGCCGGTCCGCGGGAACCTCCAGGCCTGGGCGCGCGACCTGCGCTACGCGCAGGCGCTCGAGCTCGCACGCGACGGCGCCCTGATCGCGACCGGCCATACCGCCTCCGACCAGGCCGAGACGGTGCTCTACCGGCTCGCCGCCTCGCCCGGCCGCCGCGCGCTGCTCGGGATGGCAGCGCGCGAAGGGCGGCTCGTGCGGCCGCTGATCGGCCTGACGCGCGCGCAGACCGCAGCGCACTGCGTGGCGCGCGAACTGCCCTGGCGCGACGACAGCTCGAATGACTCGCGGCGCTTCGCGCGAGGACGCGTGCGCCACGGCGTGCTGCCGGCGCTGCGAGCGGTGCACCCCGCCGCCGAGGCGAACCTGCTGCGCAGCATGGAGATCCTGCGGGCCGAGTCCGCCGTCCTCGACGGCGTCGTCGACGTCGCGCTGGCGGGGCGACGGCGGATCGCGCTGACGCGGCTTGCGCAGCTGCCGCCGGCGCTGGCGCGCCTGGTCGTGATCCGCCTGGCCGAAGACGCGGCGGGCGAGCCGCTGGCGGGCGTCGGATCGCGCTTGCCGGAGCTCCTGGCGCTGGCCGCGACGGGCGGCAGCGCCTCACTTGACGTCGGCGCCGGCACGCGGGCGCTCGTCGAATACGGCGTGCTGCGCTTCACGCGTGAAGCGCCCGCCGCGATCCCGGGCGCAGCGACGCTCCGTGTGCCGGGAACGGCCGCCTTCGGCGGCTGGTCGCTGCGTGCGACGCTCGAGCCGGCCGCGGCAACGGCGCTCGCGCAAGCCGGCGGCGAGGTCGGGCTGCTTGACGCCGACCGGATGGGCGCCGGTCCGCTGACGGTCCGCGCGTGGCGCGCCGGCGATCGCATGCGCCCGCTCGGCCTGCATGGCTCCAAGGCCCTCTCGGACCTCTTCACCGACCGGCGGATCCCCCGCGAGCAGCGTAAGTCGGTGCCGATCGTGCTGAGCGGGACGCAGATCGCGTGGGTCCCGAGCGTCGCCACGGGAGATCCGTTTCGCGTGCGCGAGGACACACGGCGGCTCGTGGTGCTGCGCGCGGCGCGGCCCGCCACGGCGGCCGGCGAGCCCGGAGCACCAATAGACTGACCCGCTCGATGGACGATCCGCTCCTGGGGGAGACCCTCGTCGAGGCCGATGCGCTCAAACGCCGGGTGCGCGAGCTCGGCGAGGAGGTCTCGCGCGACTATGCCGGGCGCGACCTGTTGCTCGTGTGCGTGCTGAAGGGGGCGGTGTTCTTCGCCGCCGATCTGATGCGCCACATCGAGGTGCCCTGCGAGCTGGATTTCATGGCCGTCGCCTCATACGGCTCGGCGACCGACTCCTCGGGCGTCGTGCGCATCCTCAAGGACCTCGACGCTCCGATCGAGGGGCGCCATGTGCTGATCGTCGAGGACATCGTGGATTCCGGCCTGACGCTGCAGTACCTGTTGCGCAGCCTTGGCGCGCGCAACCCGGCCAGCGTCGAGGTCTGCGCGCTGCTGACCAAGCCGGCTCGCCGCAAGGTCGAGACGGCGGTCCGCTACGTCGGTTTCGAGATCGCGGATTGCTTCGCGATCGGTTACGGGCTCGATCACGCCGAGCGCTACCGCAATCTTCCCTATGTCGCCGCGCTGGCCGCCGCCTGAGCGGCGCTGCATGCCCGCTATCAGGCTGATTTGGTCTTAAAGGCGCCG
This sequence comes from uncultured Solirubrobacterales bacterium, assembly GCA_963788385.1. GTDB lineage: Bacteria > Actinomycetota > Thermoleophilia > Solirubrobacterales > Solirubrobacteraceae > Palsa-513. The sequence goes on along the minus strand of CAWBGR010000001.1, from coordinate 168,295 downwards.
TGGTACGCTTGCGACCCTTGGACATGATGTCCCCGACCCTGCGGAGCATGCAATGAACCGCGTCTTCAGAGGCGCCCTCTTCCCGATCCTGATCGTCATCGTGCTCGCGTTCTTCGTCGCGAAGCTCGTGTCGCCGCCCTCCTCGAGCGGGGTGCTGCACAACTATCAGTCCTTCACGACCAAGGATCTGCCCTCCGGGAACGTCAAGTCGTTCACGGCGGACACCAACAGCAACTCGATCAACGTCACGCTCAAGGACAACACGCGCTACTCGGTCGGTTATGACCCGGGCACCGCGATGCTGACGCAGGTGATCGCGCAGGCGAAGGCCTACGACGCAACCCACCCCTCAAGCCAGGTCTCCTACAACGTCCTGCCGAAGAGCTCCAGCACGTGGTCCTCGCTGCTGCTGTACCTGCTGCCGTTCGTCCTCTTCTTCGGCCTGTGGTTCCTGCTGATGAACAACCTCCAGGGCGGCGGCTCCAAGGTCATGTCGTTCGGCAAGTCGCGCGCCAAGCGGCTCTCGGCTGATTCGCCGAAGATCAGCTTCCGCGACGTCGCCGGGGTCGATGAGGCGGTCGAGGAGCTGCACGAGATCAAGGAGTTCCTCGAGAACCCGAAGAAGTTCCAAGCGCTCGGAGCCCGAATCCCCACCGGCGTTCTTCTTTATGGCCCTCCGGGCACCGGCAAGACGCTGCTCGCCCGTGCGGTCGCCGGCGAGGCGGGCGTCCCCTTCTTCTCGATCTCGGGCTCGGACTTCGTCGAGATGTTCGTGGGCGTGGGTGCCTCCCGCGTGCGCGACCTCTTCGAGCAGGCGAAGCAGAACAGCCCGTGCATCATCTTCATGGACGAGATCGACGCCGTCGGGCGCCACCGCGGCGCCGGCCTCGGCGGCGGCCACGACGAGCGCGAGCAGACGCTCAACCAGCTGCTCGTCGAGATGGACGGCTTCGAGGCCAAGGACAACATCATCATGATCGCGGCCACCAACCGTCCCGACATCCTCGACCCGGCGCTGCTGCGCCCCGGGCGCTTCGACCGCCAGATCGCCGTCGACCGCCCCGATCGCAAGGGCCGCGCAAAGATCCTCGACGTCCACACCCGGGGCAAGCCGCTCGCCAAGGGGATCAACATCGATGCGCTCGCCGGCCAGACGCCCGGCTTCACCGGCGCCGACCTCTCGAACCTGATCAACGAGGCGGCGCTGCTCGCCGCGCGCACCGGCAAGCGCGAAATCGGCCAGATCGAGCTCGAGGAGGGGATCCTGCGAGTGATCGCCGGCCCCGAGAAGAAGACGCGCGTGATGAGCGAGCGCGAGCGGATGATCACCGCCTACCACGAGATGGGGCATGCGATCGTCGGCCACTACCTCGAGTTCGCCGACCCGGTGCACAAGATCTCGGTCGTCTCGCGCGGCCGTGCGCTCGGCTACACGATCTCGATGCCGACCGAGGACCGCTTCCTGACAACCCGCTCGGAGCTGCTCGACACGATGGCGATGACGCTCGGCGGCCGTGCCGCCGAGGAGGTCGTGTTCGGCGAGATCACGACCGGGGCCTCCAACGACCTCGAGAAGGTGACGGCCACCGCCAAGCAGATGGTGATGCGCTTCGGCATGAGCGACAAGCTCGGCCCGCGCGTGTACGGCCACGACCACGGGCAGCCGTTCCTCGGCCGCGAGTTTTCGACCGAGCCCGACTACTCCGACGAGATCGCCCGCGAGATCGACGACGAGGTGCGCCAGATCATCGAGGGCGCCCACGAGCGCGCCCGCGCGATCCTCGGCGAGCAGCGTGAGCGCCTCGACCGCATCTCGCAGATCCTGCTGCGCCGCGAGACGATCGAGAAGGAGCAGTTCGAGAAGCTGCTGGCCGACGCCACCGAGGCCGACGTCTTCGGTCCCGACGAGCCCGACGCCCCGGCGCTCGCTCCCGGCCCCGCGCCGGCGCCCGAGCGCGCCCGGCCCGAGACGGCGCGCCCGCTGCCACGCCCGGGCCTCGCCGCCGAGCTGCGCGCCGACGAGCCCCGCCGCCCCGACCTGGGCTGAAGAACTCGCGCCGCCGGCTGGCGGCCGCGGCGACGGGTGGCTCGGCTCCCCGGGCTTCGAGGCGGCGCTCTGCCACGATTGCCGCGTGTGCGACAGCGTGCGGATCATGGGGATCCTCAACGTCACGCCCGACTCCTTCTCGGACGGCGGGCGCTACCTCGATGCCGCCGCCGCGATCGAACACGGGCTGGAGCTCGCCGCGCAGGGGGCGGCGATCGTCGACGTCGGCGGCGAATCGACACGCCCAGGGGCCGCGGCCGTGCCGCTGCGCGAGGAACTGCGCCGCGTCGTGCCCGTGATCGAGGGGCTCCGCGCGGCCGGCATCGACGCGACGATCTCGGTCGACACCTCGAAGCTCGAGGTCGCACGCGCCGCCCTCGACGCCGGCGCCACGTTCGTCAATGACGTGACGGCTTTCCGCGGCGCGCCGGCGATGGCGGCGCTCGTCGCGGCGCGCGGCGCCGAATGCTGCTTGATGCACATGCAGGGCGAGCCGCGCACGATGCAGAGCGAGCCGCGCTACGGCGACGTTATCGGCGAGGTGTGCGCCTTCCTGCGCCAGCGCGTCGACTTCGCGCTCGACGCCGGGATCGCTCGCGCGCGGATCACCGTCGACCCGGGGTTTGGCTTCGGCAAGACCGTTGAGCACAACCTCGAGCTGCTCGACCGCCTGAATGAGCTCGCGGCGCTCGGGCAGCCGATCCTGATCGGAACCTCGCGCAAGTCGTTTCTCGGCGCGCTCACCGGCCGGGATGAGCACGACCGCCTCGCCGCGACGATCGCCACCAACGTGATCGGCCTGCTGCGCGGCGCCAGCCTGTTCCGCGTGCATGACGTCGCCGCGGTGCGTGACGCGCTCGCGGTCGCGGCTGCTACGGTCAGAGAGCGATGAGCGACGAGCCCGACGACGAGCTGGACTCCGACGACGAGCTCGATCTCGATGGCGGTCCGCAGACCGTCGTCACGATCGAGATCTCCGGGCTGTCGCTGTACACGCACGTCGGCGTCAGCGCCGCCGAGCGCGAGGTCGGCCAGCGGTTGCTGTTCGACATCCGCATCGACGTTGGCGAGTCCGACGCGACCGAGACCGACCGTCTCGAGGACACCGTCGACTACGGCGAGGTCTGCCAGCTGGTTGCCCTGGTCGCCCAGCAGCGCAACTACCGCACGCTGGAGCGGCTGTGCACGGTGGTGGCGGATCGGATCATCGAGGACTTCGGCGCCGAGGCCGTCTGGGTCAAGGCGGCCAAGCCCGAGCCGCCGATCCCGCTGGCCGTCGAGGAGGTCTCGGTGGAGGTCTGGCGCGAGCTGCCCGAGTGAGCGGCGCCCGCGCCGGCTATCTCGGACTCGGCTCGAACGTCGGCGACCGGCGGGCGAACCTGCAGGCCGCACTCGACGGTCTGCTTGCGCGCGGTGTCGCGGTGACCGGCTCCTCCGCCGTCTACGACACCGACCCGGTGGGGGAGGTCCTCGACCAGGCGCCATTCCTGAACGCCTGCCTGGCGATCGAGACGGCGCTTGAGCCGCTGGAGCTGCTCGAGCTATGCAAGGCGCTCGAGCGCGACCTCGGCCGCGCAGCCGGCGGTGTGCGACACGGCCCGCGGCTGATCGACATCGACGTCCTGCTGCTCGGCTCGCTCGAGCTGACGACCGAACGTCTTGCGCTGCCCCACGCGCAGGTGCTCACCCGGCGCTTCGTCCTGATCCCGCTGCTCGAGCTCGACTTCGAGTTGCGCACCCCGGCGGGCGAGCGTCTGGCCGACTCGCTCGCGGCGCTCGACTTCTCCGAGGGCGTGCGACGCGCCGGCCCAAAGCTGGAACTGGTGGCCGCGAGCGCACCGCGCACACCGGCTGGCGCATAATCCGCTCGTGCTCCTGGTCGTAGACGTCGGCAACACGCAGACCCACTTCGGCACCGTGCGCGACGCCGAGGTGCTGGAGCGCTGGCGCTTCGCCACGGACCGCAGCTCGACCTCCGACGAGCTGGGCGCCGCACTGCGAAACCTGCTCGCGCTGCGCGGGCTCGGCTTCGACGACGTCAGCGCCTCGGTGCTGTCCTCGACGGTCCCCGAGCTCGCTCCCGAGTGGGTCGAGATGGCGCGGCGCTACCTGCGCCACGAGATGCTGGTCGTGGGGCCCGGGGTCAAGACCGGGATGCCGATTCGCATGGACAACCCGCGCGAGCTCGGGGCCGACCGCCTCGTCAACGCGCTGGCCGCCTGGACGCGCTTTCGCCGTGACTGCATCGTCGTCGACTTCGGCACCGCGATCACCTACGACGTCGTCTCCGCCGAGGGCGAGTACATCGGCGGGATCATCTCGCCGGGCATCGAGATCTCGCTGCAGGCGCTGGCGCAGCGCGCCGCCAAGGTGCCGCAGATCGAGCTCGGCGAGCCGCGCTCGCTGATCGGCAAGACGACCGCCGACGCCGTGCGCTCCGGGATCGTCTACGGCTTCGCCGGCCAGGTCGACGGGATCGTCGCGCGGCTGCGCGCCGAGCTCGGCACCGACGCGCCGGTGATCGCGACCGGCGGGCTCGCCCACCACCTGGTGCCTTCCTTCACCGAATCGATCGACGCGGTCGACGACCTCCTCACACTCGACGGGCTGCGCCTGATCTGGGAGCTCAATCGCTGAGCGTCGGCAGGTCGACGATGAACGACTGGACCCGCTCGTTCCAGGCCTCGAGCGGCACGAGCTTCCAGCCGAGCGCTCGCGACTCGTAGTCGAGTCGCAGAGCAAGCTGGGTCGTTGAGACGATCTGGTCGTGCAGCCAATCGTCGCCGCCGAACTGCTGGGCGAATTCGGCCGAGACCGACGAGCGGGCCAGCTTGGTCTCGTGAAACGTGCGCTTGGCCGTCGGCTCGTTGTGCGAGAGGATCTCACCGAGCCAGTCCACACGCGCCTGCAGCTCGACGTGGCGATCGAAGACCTCGGTGTAGGGGCCCGCGCCGACCATCACCGCCGCCCAGTTCGCGACGACCGCGCGGGAGTGGGTCCCCAGGATCACCAGCATCTCCTGCAGCACGCGGCGGCGCTCCGGATCCGCCAGCATGACCCGCGTCGCTTCCGAGAACGCCGCGGTGTCGAGTCCGCGCCGCGCCCCGACCAGCAGTCCCTCGGTCGATCCCGTCTCGATCGGCTGCTGGGTCACGAGCTCGACGGTGCCCATCCAGGTCGCCCGCGCGGACTGCACGAGCTGGAACAGCACGTACTGCCCGAGCACGCTCCAGCGGCGGCGGTCGCGGCGGTCGATGACCTCGTTCAGCACGACCACGGTCACCGCCAGCACGAGCAGGCTCGCGAGCAGCGAGGTGAGCATCGCGTGCGAGCTCCAGAACGAGCCGAACAAGAAGTCCGACGCGGCCGCGGCCGCGATCACGGTGAACCCGAGCGTGGCGGCGATCGTGAGCCGGCGGCTGCTCTCCATCGGCCGCCAGACTACCCTGGGAGGATGCCCGACCTCACCGACCCGATCACGATCGGCGGCATACGGCTGCCCAATCGCCTGGCGCTCGCGCCGCTCGCCGGCATCGGCAGCTGGTTCGTCCGCCTGCAGGCGCGCCGCTACGGGGCCGGTCTGGTGGTCTCGGAGATGGTCTCCAGCTTCGCCGTCCACTACCGAAACGAGAAGACCTGCCGCGAACTGCTCGTGATCGATCCGCGCGAGCACGAGGGCGGCGCCGTCTCGGTGCAGCTGTTCGGCGCCGATCCGGGCGTGATGCGCTCGGCGGCGGCGACCGTCGCCGCCGCGGGCGCCGACCTGATCGACATCAACATGGGCTGCCCGGTCCCAAAGGTCTGCCGGACCGGCGCGGGCGCGGCATTGCTGGCGGACCACGATCTCGCGGTCGCCGTCGCGGCGGCCGCGGTGGAGGGCGGCGGGCTGCCGGTGACGGTGAAGCTCCGTTCCGGCTGGCGTGCCGGCGAGACCGACGGCATCGCGCTCGCGCATCGGCTGGTCGATCAGGCCGGCGTGGCTGCGATCGCGCTGCACCCGCGCCCGGCGACGCTCGCCCATCGCGGCCGGCCCGACTACGCGCTTGCCGCGGAACTCGTCCGCACGCTCGATGCGCCGGTGCTGCTGAGCGGCGGCCTGCACAGCGCGCAGGCGGTGCGCGACGCCTACGAGCAGACGGGCGCGGCGGCGGTGATGCTGGCCCGCGGCGCGCTCGGCAACCCATGGCTGTTCGAGGAGCTGCTTGGGCGCCGGGAGCAGCCGCCCAGCCGCGATGAGGTGCTCGCCGAGCTCGACTGGATCATCGACTGCGCCGGGCGCCACCTCGGCGTCGAGCGCGCCGGGCGCTACCTGCGCCGCTTCTACCCCTGGTACGTGGAGCGGCTCGCGCTCGAGCCACCCCGCGCGCGCGCGCTCAGCAGCGCGCTGCAGCGCGTCGAGTCCTTCGCCGCGGTGCGCGATCTGCTCGCATGCACGCTTGACGCGCAATTAGTGTGACGCGGTCGCTATACTGCCCGGCCGCGCTGCGAGCGCACACCGTCGGCGCGGCCGGCGCCCCCACTCGAGCGAACGAGAAGACATGGCGAAGGACGTAATCCTCACCCCCGAGGGACTGGAGAAGCTCCAGACGGAGCTCGACTACCTCTCGACCGAGAAGCGCCGCGAGGTGGCCGAGCGGATCAAGGAGGCCCGCGAGTTCGGCGACATCGCGGAGAACTCCGAGTACGACGATGCCAAGAACGAGCAGGCGATGCTCGAGTCGCGGATCGCCGTTGTGGCCGAGAAGCTGCGGATGGCCACCGTGATCGAGGCGGACGGCCTCTCGACCGACGTCGTCACGGTGGGATCCATCGTTCACGTCAAGGACGAGAAGACCGGCAAGTCGGCCCGCTACACGATCGTCGGCTCGGCCGAGGCCAAGCCGGCGGAGAACAAGCTCTCCAACGAGTCGCCGGTCGGTCGCGCGCTGCTCGGCCGCAAGCGCAACGAGACCGTCTCGGTGCAGGTGCCGCGCGGGCCGGCGCGCAAGCTCAAGATCACCAAGATCGACGTCGGCCTGAAGTAGAGGGCATCGACCCGGCTTGCGCCGGGATCGCTGCCTGCTCAAGTAGCCTCCTGACGGTGCAAGGCGGAGATCAGGTCCCACCCTCCCCGTCGGATCTGCTGGCGGCTCGGCGTGCCAAGCTCGAGCGGCTGCGAGCCGAGGGGATCGACCCGTTCCCCCACGATTTCGACGGCGTCGAGCCCATCGCCGCGGTGCTGGCCGCCCACGTCGAGCTCGCCGCGGGGGAGGAGACCGAGTCGGCTCACCGCGTGGCTGGCCGTCTTGCCGCGCGCCGCGACGCCGGACGTGCCGCTTTTCTCGATCTGGTCGACCGCTCCGGGCGCATCCAGCTCATGGCACGCGTCAACGAGCTCGGGCAGGATGGATTCGACCGCCTCGTCGGACTCGACCTCGGCGACCTGGTGGGGGTCGACGGCATCGCGCTGCGAACCCGCAGCGGTGAGCTTTCGCTGCGTGTGACGTCCTTCACGCTGCTCGCCAAATCGCTGCGCCCGCCGCCCGACAAGCACCACGGCCTCAGCGACGTCGAAACGCGCTTTCGCCGCCGCGAGCTCGACCTGATCGCCAACGAGGACACGCGTGAGCTGTTCGTTGCCCGCGCGCGGATCGTCAGCGCGGTGCGGCGCTCACTCGACGAGGCCGGCTTCGTGGAGGTCGAGACGCCGGTCCTGCAGCCACTCTACGGCGGCGGTCACGCGCGGCCGTTCACGACGCACCACAACGCGCTCGACCGCGACCTCTACCTGCGGGTCGCGACCGAGCTGTACCTCAAGCGCGCGATCGTCGGCGGCCTCGAGCGCGTCTACGAGCTCGGCAAGGACTTTCGCAACGAGGGGATCTCGCCGAAGCACAACCCCGAGTTCACGATGGTCGAGTGGTATGAGGCATACGCCGACTACGAGGACGCGGCGGCCCGCCTCGAGATGGTCGTCGGCGCCGCCGCCGCGACCGTGGAGGCGCCCGCGATCGACTTCACACCGCCGTGGCGGCGGATCACGCTGCGCGACGGCGTGCTCGAGCACACTGGCATCGACCTGGCCGCCTCGCCAACCCGCGACGAGCTGGCCGGCGCGATCCGCGAGCGCGGGCTGGGCCTCGAGACCGACGCGAGGTCGTGGGCGGGCCTCGTCGACGATCTCCTCTCCAAGTACCTGGAACCGACCCTGACGGAGCCGACCTTCGTCTTCGACTACCCGCTCGAGCTATCGCCGTTCGCCAAGGCCCACCGCAGCGAGCCGGGCCTCGTGGAGCGCTGGGAGGCCTATGCCGGCGGGATCGAGATCGCAAATGCGTTCAGCGAGCTGAACGACCCCGACGAGCAGCGCGCGCGCTTCGTCGCCCAGCGCGAGGCGGCGCAGGCGGGCGACGAGGAGGCCCAGCCATACGACGAGGCCTTCCTGGCCGCGCTCGAGCAGGGGATGCCGCCGACCGGCGGCGTGGGCCTCGGAATCGACAGGCTCGTGATGCTCCTGCTGGGGCGCGGCTCGATCCGCGAGGTGGTCCTGTTCCCGGCGATGCGGGATCCGTAGAGCACCCGGACGGCCGTTCGCATCCCCGTTGGCGCACGCACGCGAGCGCAACCGGCGGGGGTGCCCGGAGCGATTGGTAGACTGGTTGTGCGCTGATCTGGGTTCAGGGCTCAACCGTTCGGCATCCGAGGCCGAAGAGATGAGCAGCCCAATGCATCGGCGTCCCCGCGAGGGGCGAGTACAACACCCGGACCGCACCACCGAGATGCAAGCAGGAAGGACGCACCGAGATGTTCGAGCGATTCACAGAGCGAGCCAGGCAGGTGGTCGTTCTCGCGCAGGAAGAGGCGCGAACGCTCAAGCACAACTACATCGGCACCGAGCACATCCTGCTCGGGCTGCTGCGCGAGGAGGAGGGTCTCGCCGCGCGCGTGCTGGAGAGCCTGGACATCACCGTCGAGCGGGTCCGCGGGCAGGTCGTGAGGATCGTCGGCTCCGGTGAGGAGGTCACCTCCGGCCAGATCCCGTTCACGCCGCGCGCCAAGAAGGTGCTCGAGCTGGCGCTGCGCGAGGCGCTCAGCCTCGGCCACAACTACATCGGCACCGAGCACATCCTGCTCGGCCTGGTGCGGGAGAACGAGGGCGTCGCGGCGCGCATCCTGCTCGACTTCGACGCCGACTCCGAGAAGATCCGCAATGAGGTCATCCGCATGCTGTCGGGGCCCAGCGGCCGCCGCGGCGGACCGGCCGGGGTCGCCGGCGCCGCCGGCGTCGCGGACGCCAAGAAGTCCTCGAAGCTGCTCGACCAGTTCGGGCGCAACCTGACCAAGCTCGCCGCCGACGGCAAGCTCGACCCGGTCGTCGGTCGCGAGACCGAGATCGAGCGGATCATGCAGATCCTCTCGCGGCGCACCAAGAACAATCCCGTGCTGATCGGCGAGCCCGGCGTCGGCAAGACCGCGGTCGTCGAGGGCCTCGCCCAGCGCATCACCAACTCCGAGGTCCCGGAGCTGCTCAAGAACAAGCAGATCTACACGCTCGATCTCGCGGCGCTCGTCGCCGGATCGAAGTACCGCGGCGAGTTCGAGGAGCGCCTGAAGAAGGTGATGAAGGAGATCACCCAGCGCGGCGACATCATCCTCTTCATCGACGAGCTGCACAACCTCGTCGGCGCCGGCGCCGCCGAGGGCGCGATCGACGCGGCCTCGATCCTCAAGCCGGCGCTCGCCCGTGGCGAGCTGCAGACGATCGGTGCGACGACGCTTGACGAGTACCGCAAATACCTCGAGCGCGACTCCGCGCTGGAGCGCCGCTTCCAGCAGATCCGCGTCGATGAGCCGACCGTCGAGCAGACGGTCGAGATCCTGCGCGGGTTGCGCGACCGCTACGAGCAGCACCACAAGGTGACGATCACCGACGACGCGCTGACCGCCGCCGGCGAGCTCGCCGACCGCTACATCTCCGACCGCTTCCTGCCCGACAAGGCGATCGACCTGATCGACGAGGCGGCCTCGCGGATGCGGATCAAGTCGATGACCGCGCCCCCGGCCAACCGTGAGCTCGAGCAGGAGATCGAGACCACGCGGCGCGAGAAGGAGGCGGCGATCGAGGCGCAGGAGTTCGAGAACGCCGCGAACCTGCGCGACAAGGAACGCAAGCTGACGACGCGCAAGCGCGAGCTCGAGGAGCAGTGGGAGTCCGGCGAGACCGGCGGCGAGCGCCCGTCGATCGGCGAGGAGGAGATCGCCGACATCGTCTCGATGTGGACCGGCATCCCCGTCTTCAAGCTGACCGAGGCCGAGACCGCGAAGCTGATGCGGATGGAGGACGAGCTGCACAAGCGCGTCATCGGCCAGCACCCCGCGATCGAGGTGATCTCGAAGGCGATCCGCCGTTCGCGCGCGGGCCTCAAGGATCCCAAGCGCCCGACCGGCTCGTTCGTCTTCCTCGGCCCCTCGGGCGTCGGCAAGACGGAGCTGGCGCGCACGCTCGCCGAGTTCCTGTTCGGCGACGAGGACGCGATGGTCCGCATCGACATGTCCGAGTACATGGAGAAGCACGCCGTCTCCCGGCTGGTCGGGTCGCCCCCGGGCTACATCGGCTACGACGAGGGCGGCCAGCTGACCGAGGCCGTGCGGCGCAAGCCCTACTGCGTGCTGCTGCTCGACGAGATCGAGAAGGCCCACTCGGACGTCTTCAACATCCTGCTGCAGATCCTCGAGGACGGGCGGCTGACCGACTCGCAGGGGCGGACCGTCGATTTCCGCCACGCGATCGTGATCATGACCTCGAACATCGGGGCGCAGGAGATCGCGCGCAACACACCGCTCGGCTTCGCCGTCTCCGACGATGAGACCGGCATCACCTATGACGACATGAAGAACCGGATCATGGGCGAGCTGAAGAAGGTCTTCCGGCCCGAGTTCCTCAACCGGATCGACGACGTGATCGTGTTCCACAAGCTGCAGCGCGACGAGATCAAGCAGATCGTCGAGCTCCTGCTGGTGCGAATCCGCCACTCGATGGCCGAGCGCGAACTGGTGCTCGACCTGACCGAGGAGGCGAAGGACCTGCTCGTCGAGAAGGGCTGGGATCCGGCGATGGGCGCGCGGCCGCTGCGGCGGGCGATCCAGCGCTACATCGAGGACCCGCTCGCCGACTTCGTGCTGCGCTCGCAGCTCCCGGCCGGAGCGACGGTCGTCGTCGACCCGATGCCGGAGGGCGAGGAGGGCGAGGTTCGCCTGACGATCGTCAAGCCGAAGAAGGCCAAGACCCCCGTCGCGGTCGGCGCCGGCGGCGCCGAGGCCGAGGTCGAGGCCGGCCCCGACGACGAACCCGAGCCGCACAGCCCGCTCGACGAGGTCGTCGAGGACGATCCCGCGGAGGCTTCCGGCGACTGACGGGCCGGCGGCCCGCGGGGGCCGCCCGTGCGGGCACTGGCAGGTGCAGTACGGTGGCGCTCGCGCCGTGCGGGCGCCGGTGGGTTGAGTGCGAGCGGCGCCGCGCGGAGTGGGGCGGCGCGGGCACCGGCGGCTGGCTGAATCCTGGCCCGGCCGAGTGTGTCGCGACCCTGGTGGGTCGCGCCGGGCGGGCGGGGCGGTTTCGGTCTGAGCTAAGAGCCGCCGCGCAGCGCCGCCACGACCCTAGCCCAGAGACTCGGGGGCCTCGCGGCGGGCTCGAGCAGGACGTCGTCGCGGTCCGGCTCGCCGTCCTGTGACGAGCGATCCTGATCGAGGTCGGCCCACGCGCCCACCGTGATGTCGCCGGCCGCCTCCTCGGGCCGCTGTTCGCCGGGCTCGCTCATGCCGTCGAGTATGCCAGCAGCGCGACCGGCCGCGCGCGGATCGTGTCCCCGCGTGCGCGTAGAGTCGCCGTCACCATGGCAAGAGCCTCGACCGTTCATGTCTGTTCCATCTGCGCCCACGAGGAGCCGCGCTGGCACGGGCGCTGTCCGGGCTGCGGCGAGTGGAACACGCTCGTCGAAGAACCGCGCGGGCGACCGGCGCCGCGCAAGGGCGGCGCCGGCGCCGCCAAGCCGATCGCGCTCGCGGACGTCAGCGCGCCGGAGGTCCCGCGCCTTGCGACCGGTATCGGCGAGCTCGACCGGGTGCTCGGCGGCGGGATCGTGGCGGGATCGGTCATCCTGCTTGGCGGCGCGCCCGGAATCGGCAAGTCGACGCTGACCAACATGGTGCTCGGGAACCTCGCGGGCGCCGGGCGGCGCACGCTGTACGTCTCGGGCGAGGAGTCCACGGCGCAGGTGGCGCTGCGCGCGGCGCGGCTGCCGGGAGCGGCGCTGAGCGTGCCGGCGGTGGCCGAGACCGACCTCGAGACCGTCGTCGCGATCCTCGAGCGCGAACTGCCGGAGGTCTGCGTGATCGACTCGGTCCAGACGCTCGACTCGCGCGAGCTCTCGAGCGCTGCCGGATCGGTCGGCCAGGTCCGCGAGGTCGCGGCGCGCATCGTCGGCGTCGCCAAGCGCCGCGACATCGCCGTGCTGCTGGTCGGGCATGTCACCAAAGACGGCGCGCTGGCCGGCCCGCGCGTGCTCGAGCACCTCGTCGACTGCGTGCTGGCCTTCGAGGGTGAGCGCGAACGCAGCTACCGGACGCTGCGGGCGATCAAGAACCGCTTCGGCTCGACCAACGAGGCGGGCGTGTTCGAGATGGCCCAGGGCGGCCTCGTCGAGGTGCTGGACGCCTCGGCGCGCTTCGTCAAGGGCGCGACGCGGGCCCCGGGCAGCGTCGTGCTCGCCGCGATGGAGGGCAGCCGTCCGCTGCTGGTCGAGGTGCAGGCGCTGGTGTCGCCCTCGGACCTCGTGCCGCCGCGCCGCGTCGTCAACGGCCTGGACCGCAACCGCCTGGCGCTGGTGCTGGCGGTGCTGGCGCGCCACGGCGGCGTGCCACTCGGCGCCTGCGACGTGTTCGTCAACGTCGTTGGCGGCGTCCGCGTCGATGAGCCGGGCGCCGACCTGGCCGTGGCGCTCGCCGTCGCGAGCGCCGCGCGTGGTGTCACGCTCGGTCCGCCGGGCTCGGCCACGCCGATCGCGGCCTTCGGCGAGCTCGGCCTGACCGGCGAGCTGCGCTGGGTCGGGCATCCCGAGCGGCGGATCGCCGAGGCGCGCAGGTTCGGTCTCGATCCGGTGCTCGCGCCGCGTGGGACCGATGCCACGCAGGTCGCGACGCTGCGTGCCGCGCTCGACGCCGCCTTCGCCTCGCCGCCGCGCGTTGCTGCCGCTGCCGCCGCCTGATGGCTGCGTTGATCGCCTCACTCGACCACGTGCAGGTTGGTGCGCCCGCGGGCTGCGAGGCGCTCGCTCGCGCGTTCTACGGCGAGCTGCTCGAGTTGCCAGAGGTGCCCAAGCCGCCGGCGCTTGACGCCCGCGGGGGCGTGTGGTTCGCGCTCGACGACGGCCGCCAGCTGCACGTCGGTGTCGACCCCGCCTTCGCGTGCGCCCGCAAGGCTCACCCCGCGCTGGCGGTGTATTCGACTGACGCGCTGGAGCTTGCGGCGGCGCGAATGCAGCACCACGGTCACGAGGTGCGCTGGGACGACGAGCTCCTCGGCGTCCGGCGTTTCTACGTCTCTGACCCGTTCGGCAACCGCCTCGAACTGCTCGTGCGCGAGCCCCGCGAACCCTGAGCAATCCCGCGCCGGACCCCGGCGCGCCTGAAAAACCCCACCAACCGGGGGCCTTTTGCGCCGATTCGCGCTAGAATGCTCCAAGCATGGCAGCGACTCGATCTGACGACGTACACGACATCGAGTCGCGAGGGGAGCCAAAACTGGTTCGTGCGCTCGAGATGGTCGCGCCCGGAACCGCGCTGCGCGAGGGGGTCGACAACATCCTCGACGCGCGCACCGGCGGCCTGCTCGTGATCGGCGAGCCCGACGAGCTGGCCTTCCTCTACTCCGGCGGGATCAAGATCGACATCGACTACACGCCGGCGCTGCTGTACCAGCTCGCGAAGATGGACGGTGCGATCACGCTGAACGCCAACGCGACAAAGATCCCGATGGCGAACGTGCAGCTGATGCCCGACCCGACGATCCTGTCGGTCGAGACGGGCACGCGCCACCGCACAGCCGAACGCGTCGCCAAGCAGACCGATGCGCTGGTGATCGCGATCTCCCAGCGCCGCGAGGTGATCTCGCTCTACGTCGGCTCCGTCAAGTACATCCTCGAGGACATCCCGGTCGTGCTGGCGAAGGCCAACCAGGCGCTCGCCACACTCGACAAATACCGTGCCCGCCTCGACCAGGTCTCGACGCGCCTGACGGCGCTCGAGTTCGAGGGCGGCGGCACGCTGCATGACGTCCTCACGGTGCTGCAGCGAAGCGAGCTGGTCACGCGCATGGCGGTCGAGATCGAGCGCCACATCGTGGAACTGGGCAGCGAGGGACGGCTGATCGAGATGCACCTGGAGGAGACGATGCTCGGCACCGCCGCCGAGAAGGCGGCGCTCGTGCACGACTACATCGCGGGCGACGGCGACGAGCAGCTCGCCGCCGTGCTCGAGTCGATCGGCCGCCTCGGCCATCAGGATCTGCTCGACTTCGGACGCCTCGCCGAGATCCTCGGCTACGACCGCAAGCTCAACACGCTGGACTATCCGGTGGCGCCGCGCGGCTACCGCATTCTTGGGCGTATCCCGCGCCTGCCGAAGCTGATCGTCACGAACATCGTGCGCAACTTCGGCGGGCTCGACGACCTGCTCGCAGCAAGCGACCCCGAGCTCGAAGCTGTCGACGGGGTTGGAGAGATCCGTGCGAAGGACATCCGCGAGGGCCTTCGCCGGTTGCAGGAGATCAACCTCGTGGACCGCTATCTGCAAACGTGAAATCGTCTCGCCTGTCAAGCCTGTCGGGCGTGCAAGCCAAGGAGGACATCATTTCCACAACAGCCGAAGCACGCCTGCTGGAGGACGAGCTGGACCCCGATTCCGACATCGAGGTCGAACTTGACGCGGAGGCCGACGTTGACAGCGACGCGGAGGTCGACGTCGATGACACCGACGCCGAACTCGACTCGGACGTCGATCTCGACGAGGACATCGAGGTCACCGTGCGGGCCGAATACATCGAATTCGAGCTCGGTGACAACGTGGTTTACCCACACCATGGTGCCGGGCAGGTGCAGGCCAAGGAGATCAAGGAGGTTTTCGGCGAGCGCCGCGAGTACCTCACGATCAAGATCCTGCACAACGACATGACTGTGATGGTGCCGACGGAGAACGCGGCGCTTGCCGGTCTGCGCCGCGTGATCGACGAGGAGACCGTCGAGAAGGTTCTCAACGTGCTCCGCGACGACGTCTCGGACATGCCGAAGAACTGGAACCGGCGCTTCAAGCACAACCGCGACAAGATCAAGACCGGTGACATCTACGAGCTGGCTGAGGTCGTTCGCAACCTCGCGCTGCGCGAGAACGAGAAGGGCCTCTCCAGCGGTGAGAAGCAGATGTACACGCGGGCCAAGAAGATCCTCGCCTCGGAGCTGATGTACGCGCTCGACAAGAACGAGACCGAGGCCGAGGAGTACCTCGACGGGCTGCTTTCGCGCTCGCCGAGCGGCGACGCCGTGGCCGGCGGTCGCTGACACCCCGGGGGGAAGCGCAGAGGTGGCGGTCGCGCTTGTCGTGGCCGCCGGGCGAGGGGAGCGTCTTGGGTCAGCCGGGCCCAAGACGCTCGTCCAGCTCGGCGGCCGACCGATGTTGCACTACAGCATCGCGGCGCTCGCTGCGGTCGGCGCGATCAGCGAGATCGTGGTCGCGCTGCCCGCCGGGGTGGACGCGCCTGCTGGGTGCATCGGCGTTGCCGGCGGTGAGTACCGATCGGCATCGGTGGCGGCCGCGCTGGCGGCGGCCTCGCCCGCTCACAGCGTCGTGCTGGTGCACGACGGCGCGCGGCCGCTGGTGACGGCGGCGCTGATCGAGACCGTGCTCGAGGCGCTCCACGGCGTGGACTGCGCGATCGCCGCCGCCCCGGTCACCGACACGATCAAGGAGACCGACGAGGCGGGAATCGTCACCCGCACGCTCGATCGCTCGCACCTGTGGTCTGTGCAGACGCCCCAGGTGTTCACGCGCTCGGCGCTCGAGCGGGCCCTCGCGATGCCCGCGCAGCTCGTCGCGGCGGCCACCGACGAGGCCTGGCTTGTCGAGCGTGGCGGCGGGCGCGTGGCCGTCGTCGCCGCACCGCCGGAGAACCTCAAGGTGACGACGGCACGCGATCTGGCGCTCGCAGAGCAGTTGCTCGCCGCGCGAGTTGATTGAATCGGGCGTCGATGCTCACCGACTACCACGTCCATCTGCGCCCCGACGGGGTCAGCGACACCTTCGGCGCCGCCTTCAACACCGACAACGTGGCGCGCTACCGCGAGGCGGCGACCGCCGCCGGCATCGCGGAGCTGGGCGTTTCAGAGCACATCCATCGCTTTCAGCAGTCGCTCGCGATCTGGGATCACCCGTTCTGGCGCGAGCAGGCGGTCGACGACATCTACGCCTACTGCGAGTTCGTGCGCGGATTCACCGACCTGCGCCTCGGGCTCGAGGTCGACTTCGTGCCGGGACGCGAAGACCGCACGCAGAGCCTGATCGAGCGCTGCGATCTGGACTACGTCGTCGGCTCGGTGCACTTCCTGGGCGATCTCGCCGTCGACTTCGACCGTTTCGACATCTGGGGCTCGGGACGCAGCCCCGAAGACGTCTGGCGGCGCTACTTCGAGACGCTCGCGAACGCGGCCCGCAGCGGCCTCTTCGACATCCTCGCCCACCCCGACCTCGTGAAGATGTGGGGGGACTCCCGCCCGTCACCGCCCGGTGACCCGCGGCGCTACTACGAGCCGGCGCTCGAGGCGATCGCCGACAGTGGGATCGCGGTTGAGGTATCGACCGCGGGGCTGCGCAAGCCGGTCGCTGAGATCTACCCGGCCCCGGCGTTCCTCGCTGGCGCGCTTGAGGCCGGGGCGCCGATCGCGCTCTCCAGCGACGCCCACGTCCCTGAGCAGGTCGGCTACGCCTATCCGCAGGCGCTCGAGCTGCTCGAGTCGCTCGGCGTCGAGGAGCTCGCCGTGTTCGAGCGACGCCGGCGGCGGCTGGAGCCGCTGCGGTGACCGCGCGATCCGGCATCGGCTATGACTCGCACCGGCTCGTCGCCGGGCGCCCCCTGATCCTCGGTGGCGTCACGTTCGAGAGCGAGCTCGGCCTCGAGGGCCACTCCGACGCCGACGTGCTGACGCATGCGGTGATCGACGCGCTGCTCGGCGCGGCGGGGCTCGGCGACATCGGCATGCACTTTCCCGACAGCGACGAGCGCCACCGCGATGCGGACTCGATCGAGCTGCTGGCTGCGACCGTGGCGCTCGTGCGCGAGGCCGGCTACACGATCGTGCACGTGGATGCGACGCTGGCGCTCGAGACGCCAAAGCTCGGCGGCGCGCGCGAGCGGATCCGCGCCCGGCTGGCGGCGGCGCTCGAGGTGGACCCCTCGGTCGTCAACGTCAAGGCGACGACCGGTGAGGCGATCGGCTTCGTCGGGCGCCGCGAGGGTGTCGCGGCGCTCGCGATCGCGACCCTGGACGGCTAGTCGCGCGGATGGCCGCCGAGCTGTGCCTCTATGACACCGCCACCCGCACGGTGGCGGCGTTTGAGCCCCGCGACGCCGGTCGTGTGGGGATCTATGTCTGCGGCCCGACGGTCTATTCGCGCATCCACATCGGCAACGCCCGCCCGTTCGTCGTCTTCAGCCTGCTCAAGCGCTTCCTCGAGCACGCCGGCTACGAGGTCTGCCTGGTCATCAACGTCACCGACGTCAACGACAAGATCTATGCCGCCGCGCAGGGAGGCTCGAGCGTCGAGTTGGCGGCCGCGATGACCGCCGCCTACATTGCCGACACCGACAGGCTGGGACTCGGCCGCCCCGATCACGAGCCGCTGGCGAGCGAGTCGATCCCGGCGATCATCGAGGAGATCGAGGCGCTGATCACCAACGGCCACGCCTACGTCGCCGCCGGCGACGTCTACTTCCGTGTGCGCCGTGACAGCTCCTACGGCGCCCTCTCGCGCCGCGCCGTGGACGCGACGATGGACCAGGGTGAGGACGCCGACGACGACACCGCCGAGCTCAAGCAGGACGCGCTCGACTTCGCGCTGTGGAAAGCGCAGAAGGCCGGCGAGGACAGCGCCTGGGACGCGCCGTGGGGACGCGGGCGGCCCGGCTGGCACATCGAGTGCTCGGCCATGGCGGAGGGGCTGCTCGGCGTCGGCTTCGACATCCACGGCGGCGGCCTGGACCTGCTGTTTCCCCATCACGAGAACGAGGCCGCCCAGACGCGCTGCGCGCGTGGGGCGGAGCTTGCGCGCCGCTGGATGCACAACGGCATGCTGGCGAGCGGCGACGGCGAGAAGATGTCGAAGTCGGTGGGCAACATCTCGCCGCTGCACGAGGTGCTGGACAGTCACGGCCGCGACGCGGTGATCCTCTACTTCGCGGGCGCCCACTACCGCCAGCCGATCGCCTACGGCCCCGAGCAGCTGGACCAGGCCACCGCCGGCGTGGCGCGGATCCGCGAAGCGGCCCGCCGCCTGCGCGCCGGCGAATCCCCGCCGGCGCTGCGGGCACTGCGTGAGCGCTTCTTCGCCGCCCTCGCTGACGACTTCAACACCCCCACGGCGCTCGCCGCGATGTGGGAGTGGATCCGCAAGGCGAATAGCAGCCCGGCCGACGGGCTCGGCGACCGCGATCTGCGCGAGATGCTCGCCGTGCTGGGGCTCGAGAACCTGCTCGAGCAGACCGGCGCCCCGGCGGCGGTCGTCGCGCTCGCGCAGGAGCGGCTGCGCGCGCGCGCCGCCGGCGACTTCGTGCGCGCGGATGAGCTGCGCACCACGATCGAGGCTGCCGGCTGGTCGGTGCGCGACGTTGCCGGCGGTTTCGACCTGGCGCCGCTTGCGTGATCATCTACGGCCGCAACGCCGTCAGGGAGGCGCTGCGCGGTCGCCGGGCCGGCACGGTCGGCGAGATCGTTGCCGTCGAGGCGCTCGCGCGCGAGCCGTGGCTGGCAAGCCGGCGGCCGCGCATCGGCTCGGCGGAGGAGATCGAGCGCACCTGCGGCTCGCGCGAGCACCAGGGCATCTGCGCGCAGCTGGCGGGCTATCCCTACGTCTCGACCGACGAGCTGCTGATCGGCGAGGCGCCGCTGATCGTCGCACTCGACGAGGTGCAGGATCCACAGAACCTGGGGGCGATCGCTCGCACGGCGGAGTGCGTGGGTGCCAGCGGCGTCGTGATCTGCGAGCGCCGCGCCGCCGAGGTCACCCCGGCGGTCTGTCGCGCCTCGGCCGGGGCGGTCGAGCATCTGCGGATCGCCCGGGCCCGCAACCTCGCCGATTTCCTGCTCGCCGCGCGCCGCGCGGGCTGCTGGTCCTACGGCACCGTGGCCTCGGCCCAGGCGACCGCCTACACCGAACCGGACTACAGTGGCGCCGTGGTGATCGTCTTCGGGGGCGAGGGAAGGGGTTTGCGGCGGCGGGTCGCAGAGAGCTGCGACGCGCTCGTGACCCTGCCGCTGCGGGGCCGGATCGGCTCATTGAACGTCAACGCCGCAGCGGGCGCGCTGCTGTACGAGGTGTTGCATCAGCGCGCAGGCCTTGACAGGACTCCATAACTGCGGCTAAGGTCCCGGGGTACATAAAGACTAAACCTCAGGTTAAGGTCTTTACATATCCGCAGTCGGCGCCAGGGGAGGAGTGCGCCACTGAGCAATCCTGCCTGCACAAGGCTCGAACAAGGGAACGGCTCGTGGCCCAAGTCTCCAGACAGTCTTACTCTCAACCTCAGGTTGAGGATGGCTTCCTCATCGCCCTCGCCAAGTCCGGCGATCCCACCGCCTACACGCGTCTGCTCAGCCGCTACCGGGGGTTCGTGCGACTCAAGGCGTCGTCCTACTTTCTCGCCGGCGGCGACAGCGAGGACCTGATCCAGGAGGGCCTGATCGGCCTCTATAAGGCGATCCGCGATTACCGCACCGACCGCGAGTCGAGCTTTCGCAACTTCGCCGAGCTTTGCATCACGCGCCAGATCATCACCGCGGTCAAGACCGCCACGCGCAACAAGCACACGCCACTGAACCACTACGTCTCGTTCTCCTCCCCCGCCGGCGCCGGGGCCGATGATGACGCGCCCGTGCTCGAGGACCTGATCGCGGGCCCGTCAGCTCACGATCCGGCCAAGCAGGCGATCTCGGCCGAGGAGCTGCGCTCGCTGGTGGGCTGCCTCTCGACGAGCCTCTCCCAGCTGGAGTCGAGCGTGCTCGCGCTCTACCTCGACGGGCGCTCCTACGAGGAGATCGGCGGGCGCCTGGTCTGCGACACCAAGACGGTCGACAACGCGCTGCAGCGGGTCAAGCGCAAGGTCGGCGCGCACCTCGGCGAGCGCGCCGTGCTCGACTGATCAGCAGGCCAGGGCGGCGGCCGCGCCGGCGCTCGCGAGCTCGTCGGCGCCGTGCAGGTCCGCGCCGGCAAAGCCCTGCGTGATCCGGTCGCTGCGCGCCCAGTTCTCAAGCGCGAGGTCGAGCGCCTCGATCGCCACTCCGGCGGCGCCCGCAAGTTCGCGCGCGCGGCGCTCGAGGGTCAGGCGGTCGCCGATCGCAAAGACGCGCTTGGCGGCGAGCGTCACCTGGTCGTCCTCCGTCAGCAGCAGGCCGGGCGCCGCGAGCGGATAGCGGCCCAGGCGGCCCAGCGTGACGAGCAGGTCATAGCGCGCCCGGCGGTGCAGCCCGGGCAGCACGAGGCGCTCGTAGATCCGCGCGAAGCGTTGTTGCGGCGGCCAGCCTGCGTCGCCGGTGAATGCCAGTTCCTGGCTGCCGGCGCGCTGCGCAAAGCGCACGTAGGCCTCAAGCGCCGTGGCGCCCTCGCCGCCGGGCTCGGCGCTGCCGCGCGGTCCTGGTGAGGCGCCGGAGAGTTCCGGTAGCGCCGGCCAGGCGGTGGCGACCGCCTCGATCGACGCGAATGGCTGCGGGCCCTCGAGCGGCCCGAGATAGGCGGTGAGCAGCGCGAGCCACGTGGCCTGTTCGGCGTCCTCGGCGGCGGCGATCTCGGCGTAGAGCCCCGGGGGATCGCTGCTCAGCGTCTGCAGGCGCGCCGCGGCGAAGCCGATCTCGGCGGCGAGCCGGCGCGCGTCCGCGCTCGAGCGCAGCCCGGGCGCGAGCGCCGAGCGGTAGCCGTCGTCGTCGCTGCGGGCCTCGTGACGGACGGTCAGCCCGCCGCGCGAGCTGATCTGGCTGCGCGGCCGCGTGTCGCTGGAGCGCCTGCGCGTGCCGGCAACCGATGCGCGCGCCGCCGCCTCGACGCTCGCGTGGCAGATCGGACAGCGCTCGATGGGTGTGCCGTGGCGGCAGAACTTCGACACGGTTCTAGTCTAGTCGCGCCCGGCGGTCGGCCCGCGCGAGCACCGAGCGCGGATCGCCCGCGCATGCGGGCGCCCGATCAAGGACACTGCAGCCGAGCGAGGGAGACAGGCGACGAGCACGCAACATTGGACCTCGACTGCGCACCAACGCGGCAGCGCGCTGCCCGGCGCGCGCTGCTCGCGCGGTCGCGCGAGGGCGCGAAGGCGCCGCTGCCCCGCCGGCGGCGCTGCGGCGCCCGTGCGGGTCGCTGCGGACGCTGCGCCGCGCCCGGCCCGGCCCGGCGCCCGCAGCGGCGTGACGGCCCCCGCGAGGTCCTGATGGCGCCCGGCGACCTCGCTCGCCCGCGGCGGTCGCTGCCCCCGCTCGCCGTGGTCGCGCTGGCGGCGCTCGCCCTGAGCTGCGCCGGCGCAGAGGCCGCCGGTGCGCACCCGCGTGTGCCCCGGGTGAGGTCGGCGCGAGCAGTCGGCGGCGCCGTGGCGGTTCGCGCCCTGGCAGCCGGGGCGGACCAGACCTGCGCGCTGCTTGGATCCGGGAGCGTCGAGTGCTGGGGCGACAACGGGGACGGGCAGCTCGGCGACGGCACGAGCCGTGGCCCGCAGAGCTGCAACGGCGACCCGTGCGCGAGCACGCCGGTGGCCGTGCGAGGAATCTCGAACGCGACCGCGATCTCGGCCGGGGGCGCGGACAGCTGCGCGCTGCTTGAGGGCGGCGGCGTCGATTGCTGGGGCGACAACCTGCACGGCCAGCTCGGCGACGGCACGAGCCGTGGCCCGCAGAGCTGCAACGGCGACCCGTGCGCGAGCACGCCGGTGGCGGTACGGGGAATCTCAGACGCGACCGCGATCGCCACCGGGGCCGATCAGAGCTGCGCGCTGCTTGAGGGCGGCGGCGTCGATTGCTGGGGCGACAACCTGCACGGCCAGCTCGGCGACGGCACGAGCGGCGGCCCGCAGAGCTGCAACGGCGAGGCGTGCGCGAGCACGCCTGTGGTGGTGGGACTCTCGGGCGCGACGGCGATCGCGTCGGGCGGCGGCGACAGTTGCGCCGTGCTCCTGGGCGGGCGCATCGACTGCTGGGGTGCGAACGCCTACGGGCAACTCGGCGACGGCACGAGCCGCGGTCCGCAGAGCTGCGACGGCGAGCCGTGCTCCACCATGCCCGTCGCCGTTGCCGCCATCACCGGCGCGAGCGCGGTCGCCGTCGGGAGCAACCACGCCTGCGCGCTGCTGGCCGGCGGGGCGGTCGACTGCTGGGGTTACAACTTCGCCGCGGAGCTTGGGATCGGCACGAGCAGCGGCGCCCAGTGGTGCACCGGCGGCGAGTGGTGCTCCACGACGCCGCTCGCGGTGTACGGCATGGCGAGCGCGACCGCGGTTGTGGCCGGCGGCGATCACACCTGCGTGCTGGTGGCCGGCGGGGGCGTGCAGTGCTGGGGCTACAACTCCTACGGCCAGCTCGGCGATGGCACCGCCAGCGGCCCGCAGACCTGTTACTGGCAGCTCGTGCAATGCGCCAAGACGCCGATCACGGTGAGCGCGGTCGCGCATGCCGTCGCCGTCGCCGCCGGCGGTGAGCACACCTGCGCGCTGAGCGGCGCCGCCGCCGTCAGCTGCTGGGGCGCCAACTGGTTCGGGGATGTCGGTGACGGCTCCCGCAGCGGGCCCGAGGTCTGCAGCGGTTATCCGTGCGCCACCAGACCGGTCGCTGTGCGGCTCGCGCCCACAGCGTGAGCGACAGCCTCAGCCTGGCGGCACGAGCAGAAAGACGCGCACCGGCGGCTGCGGCTCGAACGAGAAGACCAGCCAGTTCTGGCCCTCATAGGTGACCGAGCCGCTCAGCGGCAGCGCCGGCGGGTCGGATCCGTCGCTGCTCGCCAGCACCGTGCCGGCGGGATCGACCACAAACACCTTGGCTGCCGTGTAGACGTGCACCCAGTAGGCGTAGCCGTAGTAGTGCTGCGCAACCGGCCCGAGCAGGCCCGTCAGTCGCGCCGCCACGCGACCGAACTCCGCCGCCCTGACCATCGAGCACGACTGCACGGTCGCGCTGATCGCCGGAGGTGGGACGAAGATAACCGCCCGCAGCGTGCCGCTGGGGAAGGCGTTGTAGGTGCGCGTCACCGCTAGGTAGCGGACCCCGCCGAGCGCGAGCGTGCCGGCGCTCGGAGGCGTGCGCGGAAAGCTCCCGGCGCCCAGCTGGGCGACAAGGCGCCCGCCGGCGTAGATCGCGATCGGGTCGCCCACGAAACGCTGCTCCAGCTTCGTGACGCCGACATCGTCCTGGACCGACATCACGAAGCTGCCGATCAGCGCTCCTGACGCGGAACGAAGTACGCCCGAAACTGGAGCGATCACGTAGGGACCGCCGAAATCGGCGAGCAGGCGGCCGGAGGCATCGAGCACGCGCAGGCGAACGATGTGCCAGGCCGGGTGGTAGACGAGCTTCTTGACGGCCGCGAGTGTCGCGACGCCATCGTCCTGCGAAACCGCGGCGAGGAGAGGCTGATTTGCGGTTATCTCGGCGAGGTCGTCGCTCACCTCCTGCCCGGCGAGCTCGTTCGCGTAGATGTTGCCAAGGACCTGGGCGTCCGCGGCGGCGAGAACGCTGTGCGTCGCCGCTGCGCACGCTTCGCTTGCGGCCGCCCGCCCCTCGGTTGCGAGGGCGGCCAGGCCGCCGGCGGCGAGCGCGAGCGCTGCGACAGCAACTGAAACGGCTTTGCGAGGTCTCAAAAGCACGCGCGAACGCTACCCGACCGGGCACCGCGGCTTGCGCACCGTGGCGCGTGAAGCCAGAACCACTTCGAATGGCGTCCGCGGCGTGCACCGATCGCACGTGGCCGCGGCTGCGCCGCAATCCGCCGTGGCCGCCGCTGCGATGGCGTCGATCGCGGCGAGATGCGGGTAGCGTTGGCCGTGTGTGGCTCCAGCGCCGGATCGACCTTGCCGCTCGCCCGCGAGGATTTCATCTCGTCACCCACGAGGTCCTCGAGTCGCTGCCCGAGCTGCGCCGGCTCCGCGTCGGGCTGCTTCACCTGCTGATCGCGCACACCTCGGCGTCACTGGCACTCAACGAGGATGCCTCGCCGTCCGTCAGGGTCGACTTCGAGAGCTGGTTCAGCGCCGCGGTCCCTGAGGGGGCAGAGTTCTGGACACACCGACTCGAGGGCCCAGACGACATGCCGGCGCACATCAAGGCCTCGCTGCTCGGCCCGTCGCTGACCCTGCCGATCGCCGATGGGCGGCTTGCGCTGGGGGCGTGGCAGGGCATCTACCTTTGCGAGCACCGCGATCGCGGTGGCGTGCGGTCGCTGGTGGCGACCGCCTGCGGTGAGCCGGCGCAGGGCTGAGGGCCGGTTGGAGGCCTCGCAGCAGACGGGGTAGGGGCGCTCCTGACGCGCTGCACGGGGCCGGATCCGAGGCGGGGCGTGAATGGGTCCGGCGGCACGCCGGGTTGGGGCTTTGGCAGGGGTCCGCGTCAGTCGTTGAGCTTGACCCACGCAACAAAGCCGACGGCGACGATGACCTCGAACACATACGCCGCTGCGAGCCAGTAGAAGGTCATGCCCGGCCCGCGATCATGCGCGCATTCTACGCAGTCGTCAGACGACGTGGCACGATGATGTTTCTCCGGATCGCGTACGGTCGCGGTGGCGGCGGCCAGGCTGCGCTCAGACGCGCGGGGGGAGGGCCGCCGGGGCGTGCTCGGCGGCGATGCGCCTTCGCACGACGTCTGCCGGGTGGGTCCACGCGCGCCCGCAGAGCGGCCGCAGCCGTCGGGGAGCCCACCAGTTGGCCCGCCCGAGCAGCGCCATCAGCGCTGGGACCAGAAGCGCGCGAACAATCGTCGAATCTATGATCACGGCCAGCGCGGCGCCCACGCCGAACTCCTTCAGCGAGGATACGCTCGAGGCCGCGAGCGACCCCACCGCGGCGCAGAAGAGGAGCGCCGCGGCGCTGACCACGCGCCCGCTGCGCTCGAGGCCTGTGGCGACGGCGACGCGGTCAGACGCACCGCTGTCGTGCGCCTCCTTGATGCGCGCGAGCAGGAAGACGCCGTAGTCGGTCGACAGCCCGAAGGCGATGATGAAAAGGATGATCATGTTCGTCTGCTCGAGCGAGCCCGTGGCTGTGTAACCGAGCAGGCTCTGGAAGCGCCCGTCCTGGAAGACGAGCACCAGGATGCCGAATGCGGCAGCGAGCGTCAGCAGGTTCATGATCAGCGACTTGATCGCAAGCACCACCGATCCGGTCATCCTGAACAGCACGGTCAGGGTCGTCGCGGCGAGGATCATCAGGGCCAGCAGCATGTGCGTGCGCAGGCTGATCGCCTGGTCGTACTGCTCTGCCGCCACCCCTGCCAGCGCGACGGGGAAGGCGGCCGCCACGTTGTGGATGTCGGCGATCAGGGTCTGCGACTGCGAGCTCAGCGGTGGATGGGAGGCGAGCACGTCGATGCTCCAGAGCCCGGGGGAAAGGCGTACCGGTGGCTGCGTGGTTGCGACGCCAGGCAGGCGCGCGAGTCTCTCGCGGTAGCGGCGCAGTGCCGCGCCGGCGCCGTCCGGCGCCCGGAGCACCGCGACGATGGGGTTGGCGGCGTCGGCGGCGAAGCGGCTCGCCAGCTGGGCGTCGACGACGCGCGCGCTAGAGCCGCCAGGCAGTACGCGCGAGTCGGTCGAGCCGAGATGGAGGCTGAGGGCCGGCAGTCCCACGAGCAGCAGGCACACGGCACAAGCCGCCGCGACCAATACTGGACGGCGCATCACGCGCATCGCGAGCCTGTACCAGCTGCCCTCCTCGACCGGGCCTTCGGCTCGCCTGCGCGCCCGTTGCAGACGTTCCGGCGAGAGCGCGTTGATGCGGGGTCCGAGCAGGGTCAGCACCGCGCCGAGCGGGATCAGGGCCGCGGTGGCGGCGAAGACCGTCACGATCGCCGCCGCAATCCCCATCGAGGAGAGCATCGGCTGGGGGAAAACCAGCAGCGACAGCAGCGCAACCGAGACGGTGAGTGACGAGAACGCGACGGTGCGACCGGCCGTGCCGAGCGTCCGCTCGAGTGCCTCGGAGCAGTGACCGCAGCGGGCGAGCTCCTCGCGGTAGCGGTACACGACGAACAGCGAGTAGTCGATCGCGAGCCCCAGTCCGAGTCCCGTGACGAGGTTGAGGGAGTAGACCGAGAGCGAGGTCACCTGCGATAGCGCGCGCATGATCAGCAGGCTTCCGGCCACTGCGATCGCTCCCACCATCAGCGGCAGCGACGCCGCGACCAGCCCGCGGAAGGCGATCAATGACAGCAGCAGGAGGATGGAGAAGGCGATCAGCTCGACCTGCGGCAGCTGGGAGGCGATCGCGTCGTCCAGCTGGCTGAACGTGAGCTGGCTGCCGCCCACGGTCACGCCCTTGACGCTGCGCAGAGCGCGCTTGATCGCTTCGGCGGCCGTGGTCGCGGCGCCATCTGAGGCGTGGACGGCGAAGAAGCCGAGGATGATCGTCTCGTGGGCGTCCTTCGAGAGCAGCCCGGCCGGGTGGCCCCTCGCAAGGATGCTCACGACCTTCGACACGGCCGCCTGCGAACGGATCTCGCGAACGACACGCGCGACGACAGCGCGGCCCGGCCCCGCCGCTACCGCTCCCGGCGTGCGAACGAGCACGAGCAGTTGTGGCTCGGACGAGACGCCGGTGGCAGCCACGATCTGGCGCTGCGCGCCCGCGCTCGGGGCGTTCGGGTCCGAGCTTCCGCCGTCGCTCAGCGAGCCGACCACACCGGCCCCGATCACACCGGCGGCAACGGTGAACACCACGGTGGCCACGAGTACGAGGCGCGCGCGTCGATGGATGAGTTCAGCTAGTGCGTGCAAGGCTGAGGGTGGCCCGACCGAACTGCCTCGGGTCGGGGGCGACTCCGCCAGCGCGATCACGACACGTCCATCCGACTAATCGGACAAATCTGCAACCAAGCTTAGCCAGTGCCCGGTGCCGGCACGCCGGCCTTCCGCGGCGCCCACCGAGGGCCGCGCCGCTAAGGTGAGCGCAACGAGAGGAAGGACGCACGATGGCGGGCTGGGCATGGCGTTGCTGAGCGGGCCCACCGCCCGGGCTGGGCTGGCCGGCGCAGCAGCGATCGCCGTCGCGGCGGCTCTGTTGAGCGCGCCGCCAGAATCGGCCGCCGGCGGCGTGCTCGCCGGCCGTGCGATCGACCCGGCACGGTTCGAAGCGGGCTCGTGCGTGGCGTTCGCGCCGGCCGCTGGGGCGCCGCGGCGCGAGACTGTCTTCATCGATGCGGGCCACGGTGGCCCCGATCCCGGCGCCGTTGGCGCGACCCTCACCGGCAAGCCGATCCACGAGGCGACCGAGACGCTGCGCGTGGCGCTCGACGCGATGGTGCTGTTACGCGCGCGGGGCTATCGGGTGGTGCTCTCCCGCACCACGGCTGCGGCGGTTGCCCGCCCCGCCGCCGGGGATCTTTCGGGCGGGGTGTTCACCGGGCAGGGAGTCCACCGCGACCTCATCGCCCGTGATGCCTGCGCCAACCTCGCCCGGGCGGCCATCCTGATCGGCGTCTACCTCAACGCAAGCGACGAAAGCTCAGCCGGCGGCAGCCTGACGCTGTACGACGGGGACCGGCCGTTCTGGCGCTCCAACCGCCGGCTTGCGCAGTTGGTGCAGCAGAGCGTGCTCGCGAGCCTCAAGGGGAGCGGGCTCGCCGTCGCCGACGATGGCGTTCATCCCGACGTCGGCTACGGCTCCTCGGTCACCAGTGCCGATCAGGCCTACGGTCACCTGCTGATCCTCGGCCCGGCCAAGGCCGGCTACTTCTCGGCGCCGAGCCGCATGCCGGGTGCACTGATCGAGCCGCTGTTCATCACCAACCCGGCACAGGCCTCGCTGGCCGACGGCGCGGCCGGGGAGCAGGCGATCGCTCGCGGACTGGCTGCGGCGGTCGGTCGCTACTTCGGCGCAAGCTGAGAGCCCGAACTCAACCGATCGAGAACGAGCGTCGCGCCGGCTTGCGCGCGGAGCCCGCCGAGTCGACCGCCCGCGCGTAGAACGTGTAGCGCCCCGTTGCGAGATGGCGGTACACGCTCACCGCTCCGCAGGCGCCGTAGCGCGGACTGGCGATCGTCGCGGTATTGCCGCTGCGACGCACGAGCGCGCACTGGAAGCCCGACGGCGTGCCGGAGGCCCGCAGCACGAAGCTTGCGACGTGGGCGGTCGCGTTCACATGGGTGCGCTCGATCACGGTGATCGGCGCGCCGCCCTTGGCGGCAGAAGGGGGGGTCGGCGCATGGGTTGTCGGGGGCGTCGGAATCGGGGATCCTCCGCGGCCCGAGCTGCCACCGCTGCCCGCTGAGCCGCGGCCGCTTGAGGGTCCGGCCGGGCCCGTCGGGCCGGTCGCGCCGGCGCCGCTACCCGCGCCCGTCGGGCCGCCCGCGCCGCTGCCAGATCCGCTGCTGCCGGCCGAGCTGCCGCCTGTTGAGCTGCTCCCCGATCCGGCGCCGGATGTCCCTGCTGAGCCGGGGCCGGCGATATCGGCGAGCGCCTGAGCCCAGGTGTAGTTGAGCGTCGTCCAGCTCGTACTCGCCGCCTGCGTCCCGACGATCGTCAGCGCGTAGCCCGGCTCACCGTAGGGGTCCGTGCCCGCGGCCGCTCCCATGACCATGGCGCCGGCGGCGGAGACCGCCAGGATGTCCTGGCGATGCCCCCAGCAGCCTGGATCTCCGGCGCTCGCGCAGTCCAGGTTGGGGCTGCCAGGGCCGTCGTCGTACATCCAGCCGTAGTAGGCGAGCAGGGCGTTGGCGTACCCGCCAGCCCAGTTTGACCACCAGCCGACGATGTTCAGCCCCGCCGGCAGGTAGGGGTCCGGGTCCGGGTCGGTGTCATTGGCTACGGCGAGCTGCGCGGCGGAGTCGAGGGCCGGGCTCAGTCCGCTGATTGGCGGTAGCCGATAGGCGATGCGGTCGAGGTTCGAGAGGATCAGCAGCTGATCGACCGCTGGCAGCGAGTCGAAGTCCGCCGGCAGCGTGTAGGCGGCGAGCCCGAGCGTCGCACGGGCGCTGTCTAGCTCCGACACCGCGGCGTTCTCACATGCGGTCGAGATCGGGGCGCTACAGGCGGGTGGAGTCGAGAGCGGCAGGTTCGACGCCGGATTGGGGGCTGCGGCCGATGCGCTCGCGGTGACGGTGAGAGAAACCACGCCAGCCAGCAGCACGACGTGGAGCATCCTTGCTCGCATCTGTTTCACCGTAGCAGCGCGTCAGCCGCCAGACGCGCGCTCTGGACAAGGAGACGATGGCGGCGCAGCGCGTCAAGGGGCGTATGAGTGCAATCGCAAGCGGCGTCCTGGCGGCGCTCGCGGGGCGCTATCGCTCGCCGGGCGGGGCGAGGCCGGCCAGCCCCACTGCCTGCGCAACCATCGAGCCGAGCGGCCGCGGCAACGCGGCGGGATCGCACCAGCGAGCCTCCGCGATCTCGACCGGATCAGGCGTGAGGTGATTGGAGGCGACATCGACACGGTAGAGATGGGTCCGGTGGCGCCGCATCCGCCCCGGCCCGTGGATGACGGCGAGCGCTGTCGCGCCTGCCGCGCCGAGCCCCAGCTCCTCATCGAGCTCGCGCCGCAGCGCCGCTTCCGGTGCCTCGCGGCGCCTGACGCCGCCGCCTGGCAGCTCCCAGCGCTTCGGGCCGTAGGTGTGGCGGACCAGCAGCAGCTCGCCGTCGCAGACCAGCGCGGCCTTCGCCCCCTGCCCGCGCGGGGCACGCACGAACGCGGTAAGCCAGAGCAAGCGGTAGGCCACGCGGTAGGCGGCTCGGCGCGCACGGAGCACCAGCGGAGCTTGATCGCATGTGGACACTCGCGCAAACATGACGTTAACGTAAACTACGATCTCGATGGCTTTCGAGCAGCCCCACGCAGCGGCAATGAGCGAGCAGGCCGCACCGGTTTTGAGCGCGCGACGCCGTCGGGTCGGCGTCGAGGCAGGATCACCCCACTATCGCTGGTGGGCGCTGTCCTGCACGAGCCTCGGGATGCTGCTCGCGGCGACCAACTCCGGCACGCTGATCATCGCGCTGCCCAATCTCGAGCGCAGCCTCCACACGAGCCTGCTCGCACTCGTCTGGGTGATCCTCGCCTACATGATCGCGTCCACCGTGCTGGTGCTGAGCGCCGGCCGTATGTCCGACCTGTTCGGCCGCAAGAGCGCCTACGTCGGCGGCTTCTTGGTGTTTGCCGCCGCGTCGCTGGGCGCGGGCTTCGCGGCGAATGGCGACCAGCTGATCCTCTGGCGGATCCTCCAGGGCATGGGCGCTGCGTTTCTGATGGCAAACTCGGCGGCGCTCGTGACCGACGCCTTCCCGCGCGAGCAGCTCGGCGTGGCGATGGGCGCAAACACGATGGTCGCAGCTCTCGGCCTGGTCCTCGGCCCGATCCTCGGCGGCGCGCTGGTGGCGATCTCCTGGCACTGGGTGTTCTGGTTCAACGTGCCGCTGGCCCTGGTCGGCGCCGCGTGGGGTGCGGTGGTGCTGCGTGAGCTCGCCAAGCACGACGATGTGCGCGGCTTCGACCTCGGCGGCACGCTGACGTTCGTGGTCGGTCTGACGGCGCTCGTGCTCGCCGTCTCGCGTGGCGGACTGTCGGGATGGAGCGACCCGATTGTCATCGTCGGCTTTGGCCTCGCCGCGGTGCTGCTGCCGGCCTGGGTGGCGATCGAGCGCCGGGGACGCGCGCCGATGCTCGACCTGAGCATCTTCCGCGATCGCCTGTTTGCCGCGGCCAGTGTGGCGACGTTCATCAGCGGGCTGGTGCGCTACGCGCTGCTGTTCATCTTCGTCTTCTACTTTCAGGGCGCGCAGGGAAACTCTCCGATAACCGCGGGTCTCAAGCTCTCGCCCCTGGCGATCGGGATGCTGATCGCCTCGCCGCTTGCGGGCCGCTACGCCGACCGCCACGGGTCGCGCGCGCTGGCTGCGGTCGGCATGCTCGTCACGGCCGCGGGGCTGGCGATGATGACGTCGCTCGGCGTCGCCAGCCCGTTCGTGCTCAGCGCGGCGTCGCTGGCGATCGTCGGCATCGGTAGCGGCATGTTCATGAGTCCCAACACCGCGGCGATGATGGGCGCGGTTCCGCCAAACCGCCGCGGGGTGGCAGCCGGGGCGCGGATGGTCCTGATGAATACCGGCTCGGTGCTCTCGATCGCCTTCGTGCTGGCGGTGATCACGGCCGCCGTGCCGAAGTCGACGCTGTTTCGAATCTTCTCCGGCCTTGGTCACGGGCTCGCGGGCGCCAAGCTCGCCCCGTTCATCGCGAACATGCACGTGGCGCTGTGGGCGATGGTCGTGGCGTCGATTGTCGGCGCCGCCGTCAGCGCGATGCGCCCGGCCCATCAGGCGAGATGAGCAGCGGCGAGTCGGTCGCGGTCCTGCGCATCGGGGAGCTGGCTCGGCGGTGCGGTACGACGCCTCGTACGATCCGCTACTACGAGGAGCTGGGCTTGCTCGGCGGCCGCGGCTCCAGGCGTCCGACCGGCGGACACCGCGCGTACACGCAGGCCGACGTCGATGACCTCTGCGAGCTCATTCGGTTGCGTGAGCTGCTTGGACTCTCACTCGAGGAGCTCGGGCGCGTGATCGAAGCCGAAGAGGCACGCGCGCTGTTGCGAGCCGAGATCGAGGCCGGCGTTGAGGACCCGGCGCGCCTGCGCGCGATGCTGCTCGAGGCGCTTGGGCATCTCGAGGCGCAGCTTTCCCTGGTGCACCGCCGCCAGAGCGAGCTCGCGGCGCTCGAAGACGACCTGCGGCAGCGGCGCCAGAAGGTGCTCGGCCGCCTCTCGGGGACCGCGGGCGCCGTGGCGGTCGACTAACGGGCCGACTTCCCACTCGGGGGGCGATGCGCCGCTGCCACCGCGCCCTCGCCGCGTTGGCGGTTCGCGCGTGGTGAGATGATCCACGCTTGCGAAGCGATTGGACGAGTCACCCCGCCTGCGGCGGGAGGTCGGCGGCGTGACCGCGCGGCCGGCTCGGCTCATCGCCCTTTCGGCTGCGGCTCAGGAAGCGGGCGGCAGCGGATGAGCGACTTCTTCGAACCGCCGCCGCCGGCCGAGGATCCGCCGCCGCGACCGCCGAGCCCGCCGTGGCTGGGGGCGCCGTCCGGCACTCTGCCTGGCGTGGTCGCGCTCGAGCTGGTCATGGCCGCGACGGAGCGCGTCGCGGTCTGCGTGGCGCGGATCGGTGCTTACGCGTCCGGGTTCGAGCTGGATCTCGTCACGATGGCCGGGGGCGAGAGCGACGAGCTCGACCCGATGCTTTTCGGTGGCCGCCGCGGGCCGGGACCGCGGCGAGGGCGCGACGGCGGGATCCCGGCCGACATGCTGAGGTTCGGCGTCGAGTTCGCAGACGGCTCCAAGGCAACCAATACTGCGGGGCGCCCCGGCGGAGCCGACGCCGAGCCGAGTGGGCCGGTGTTGATCGGCGGTGGCGGTGGCGGTGGCGGCGGCAACTGGCGCCAGAGCGTGTGGATCTGGCCGCTCCCGCCGCCGGGCCCGCTGACCTTCGTCTGTGAGTGGCCGGCGGCCGGCGTGGCGCTCACCCGCCACGAGATCGACGCGCAACTCGTGCTGGACGCGGCGAGCCGCTCGCAGGAGATCTTCAGCGACCGCGGACGCCGCGGCGGCTCTGTCCGGGTCCACTCCTACGGCCCGACGTCGCAGGCCGGGCCCGTGTCAGGCGAGCGGTAGGTCGTCGGGCAGCGCAACCTCCTGCGGCGGGGCGCCGGGCCCGTCGTCCTCCCACGCCGGCCAGGCGCGGGCATCGCGCCCGGCGTGATCGCCGGAAGCGCCGAGCGCGAGCAGCACGACTGGCGCGTCGCCCGTGTTGACGAGCTGGCGGCGTACCGCCGGCCCGACCCGCGCCAGTTGGTCGGCGCCAAGGCGGTGCTCGACACCTTCGACCAGCAAAGTCAGCTCACCCTCCAGCACGAGGTAGACCTCCTCCTGGCGCTCGTGCGCGTGGATCCGCCCGCGCTGGCGGGGCTGGAGCACCATCAGGTTGATCCCGAAGGAGCTGATGCCGAGCGGGGTTCGCAACGATTGGAACCGCTCGTCGGCGGCCCGGTCGAGTGCTGCGAACGCGATGTCGCTGTCGTTCATCGCATGAGAATAGATGGGGAAGGTCGGCGAAGCGGCGGGCCGCGGTGGGTGTCACGGCAACGGATGCGCGGCGAAGAACGCCCACATCACGTTGTCGGCGCTGATCGCGTCAGATTGCGCTCCCAGTAGCCTCGTCAGCGACGGCGGGAGTGTCGGGCCGCCGGGCCATTCGTGACCTTCGCCGCTGATCGCGTACAGCTCGACCTCCGCGCCTTCTCGACAGTGGCCGTAGGCGGTGAGCGTGACATCCGGGTCGGGCTTGGAGGTCGCTGCCGACGTCGAGCAACCGTCCTGCTGCGCCCAGTACCGCGCAGCCTGGGGAACCGAGTAGGTCCAGTACGCCTGGCCGTGGCCGCCGTATGGATCGACCGGGTCCGCCGTCCCGTGGAAGGCGATGATCGGGACCGCCCGTGCGGTCGGACACGGCGTCGCGCGTCGCAGCCCGCTGACCGCCGCCACGGCGGCGAACACGCCCGAGGAATCGCAGGCGAGCTGGCTGGCGGTTCGGGCCCCACCCGAGAAGCCGCTCGCGTACACGCGCGCCGGGTCGATGCAGTAGCGCTGTTCGAGGACACCGACGAGCGCGGTGAGGAAGCTGACGTCGTCAGCGGCGTGGGCGGGGACCGGAGCGCCCCCGACGAGCGGGACGCCGGGGACGTTCCAGTCGAATCCGTTGCCCTCGGGGATCAGGCCCTGCGGGTAGGCGACGATGAAGCCGCGGGTGTCGGCGGTCGCGTCCATGCCGGTGAACAGCTCCTGATCCTGGGCGGTGCTGCCGCTGCCGTGCATGTTGAGGACGAGCGGGACCTTGCTCGAGCCCCGGTAGCTGCTCGGGACGTGCACGATCACGATCCGGCTGTGACCGCCAATCGTCAGTGTGAGCGTGCTAGAGGCGGCACCCCCCGTGCCGCAGCCGGCGCGGGCGCCGCGAGCGTCGCCGGCCGCGGTCGAAGCGCTCGCGTGCGCGGAGCCGGCCAAGCCGGCGTATGCCGCGAGGACCAGCGCGGCTGCGACCAGGGCGAGAGCCAACGCCCGGGCCGGCGCCCAGCGGCTCGGGGGTGGGCGGAACAGGCGTCGGGACGACTCACGCACCTTCGGCTCCCTCTCGCATCGCAGGACGCAGCGACCCCCTCACCATTTCTACCAGAGTGCGCGGCGCCGCGGTGATGCCCCGCGGGCCGCAGCCACCGCCGCGCGCTCGTCTCCTGCCTAGCTGAAGAAGTGGGTCTTCGGACGCTCGAGGAGCACTCCGTCGACGCTGATGTCGACCCTCTCGTTGTAGAAGGCGATCAGTCCGGCGATCGGCGAAAGCTGGCGCGTCGGGAAGTCGTAGGACCAGGCGAGGTCCGCGTGGCGCTGGCCGCCGATCACGATCGACCAGTAGCCGCTTGTGGTTCCCTTGTAGGGGCAGGCTGTGACGGTGTCGCTGGGCACGAGATGCGCGAAGTTGACCTCGGTGCGGTTGAGGTAGTAGCGAGTCGGCAGCCCTGTCTCGAACACGAGCACCGGCGACTGCGACTGCGCGAGCACCACACCCTCCAGCTCGACGCGGACGTTTCGGGTCGAGCGCAGCGGATCGACCCGCGTGTAGGGGTTGCGAGGATGCACGAAGACCTGCTCGTCCTCCTCGAACCAGGCATCGAGGGCGTCCCACTCGAAGCGTGCCAGCCCTGCAAGCCCATCGATCGAGTCCTCGGTATAGATGGAAACGGCGGCCGGCCGGTCGATCCGCCCCACACGCAGGCCGTGGCGGTTCGCGCGGCCCCGGCTCAGACGCTGCGGGTGCCCTTCGTCGACGAGGAACCGTGCGTCGACGTCGGCAGCCGGGATGTAGTACTGCGGGTAGTTCGGCCACTCCCACACGTAGATCGCGCGAATCGTGTCGAGAACCACCTCGCCGCCCAGAACGGCGCGGATACGCCGCGGCACGGGCTCGAGGTGGTTGACGGCGACGATCGTCCGCGGGTAGTCGTTCACGGCGGCGATCAGGCCGGCGGCTGCGGGTCGCCGTTGTGAGCAGAGAGGTTTGCGAGCGCTCCGTCGATCAGTCGCCGCAGTCCCACGGGCTCGGGGAGAGCGATCCGCACCGGCGTCTCGGGGTTTGGTGATCCGGCCTGAAAGCCCGGCCGAGGCGTCACGAAGATCGTCAGCACGATCTGGTCGGCGTTCATATGGAGGTCGGGAACGAGCACGCGCCCGTCCGCCCGCTGGCCGCTCGCGAACGTCTGCTCGCTGACGAGGACCCGCAGAACGCTCTCGCTGGGATCGGGCTCGTGTGTGGGATCCAGGCGCCACGACGAGGCGCGGATGCCGTCGCGCGCGGCTCGCAGCGGTCGCGCCGCGCTTGACACGTCATACGCCCAGGTGTTTCGCCGCGGATTGCGCCGCACGGCGACGGTGAGCAGTTGCGGCGGCTGTCCCCGCCCGAACAGCGCTTCGTCCTCCGTGCGCGCGAGCAGCCTCCAGCCGTCGAGGCTCGCCGGCTTCAGCTCGGGCGACGGGCCGCGCTTCCACGGCGCCCGCGAAGCTCGCTTTGGCGCCGCACGAGACGCAAGCTGAGCGACAAGCGCGCCGACCGCCGGGTCCTGTGGATCAAGTGGCGCCGGCGCCCCGTCGAGCGCCGAGGGGGGAAACGGCAGACCGGCGCCGTCGCTGACCAGTTCCGGCCGCCGCGGCGCCGGACGTGGCTCGAGCATGCTGGAGCGCTCCCAGTCACGCTCGCTTGGAAGCTTGGCCTCTCGCGCGGGGAGGCGTCCACGACGGCTCGGTGCGGACGGCGACACACCCCGAGGCTACCGGCGAGACGGGGTCGGCGCCAACCCCGTCGTCCAGGGCCGGCCGGCGGAGGTGGTCCCGGCCATCGCTTGACCCACGGCCCGGCCGGGCCACGCTCGCCCGGGAGGTGAGGAAGTACGCTGCGCGGAAATGGTGGCAGTGTCTCGTGGCTGAACTGCGGATAACCCCCGAGCATCCCGAGAGTGCCACCGCCGTTGCGCTGCTCGACCGCTATTACCGTGAGCTCGAGCTGCGGTTCCCCGGTGGCTTTGATCTTGCTCGCACGTCTGCGGCGCCGACGGCCGAGTTGCTCGCGCCGCACGGGAGGTTCCTGGTCGCCCGCCAGGGCGCCCGAGCCGTCGGCTGCGGCGGCGTCCGTCGCCTCAGCCAGGACACGGCCGAGATCAAGCGCATGTGGGTCGACCCGGCAGCTCGCGGACTGGGGGTAGGGCGCAGCCTGCTGGCGGCGCTCGAGCAAGGCGCCGTAGAACTGGGGTGCCGCGCCGTTCGGCTCGACACCGCTGCGTCGCTCGCCGAGGCGCTCGCGCTCTACCGATCCGCGGACTACGCTGAGATCCCCTCCTATAACGATAATCCCTACGCCGCGCATTGGCTCGAAAAGCGCGTCGGCTGAGCCGCGCGCAACGGTGAGGGCGGCCGAATGTCCTCGGCCTCCTCTGTGTCTGTAAACCCGCTCTGCGCGGGTGAAACTGTCCGCACCTTTAGGTGTGGTGAGGCCGGTGATGGCTCGGGCGGATCGCGCATCACGGTCAACGGGCAGGCGGATGCCGACACAAGCGCAGCGATGCGAGCTGCGGCCGAGAGCTTCTTCGAGGGCGGACTCGTCTAGCGGATCTGCTCCCGGCTGCGAGGGAGTGGGCCGCCACCGCTCCGCCAGCCCGCCGGCGGGCCCCGGTAGTCTCCGCAGGACAGCCTGCAAGCGAGCACGCGCGGAGAATCGGCGCGAGGTTGCCCACCGGGCGTTCGCAGAGCGCTGGGTACGATTGCCAAGGCTCGTCCCGGGCGCCGGCACACCGCATCCGCCTCGCGTGCAGACCACGGTGTCAGGTCGGGACTTCTGGACGTTGGTGAGCCGCCGAGGAGCGATGAGCGATGAGCGAGATGTCGGCAGCAGCATCTGATGAGGCGCCGATCGCGAACCTGACCCGCCGCGGTGTGCTGATCATCATCGGCGCGCTCATGTTGGGCATGTTCCTGGCCGCGCTCGATCAGACGATCGTTTCGACCGCGCTGCCGACGATCGTCGCGGATCTTCACGGCGCGTCGCACCTCGCGTGGATCGTCGTCGCCTACCTCCTCGCCGCGACCGTTTCGACGCCACTGTGGGGCAAGCTCGGCGACCAGTACGGGCGCAAGGTGTTCTTCCAAGCGTCGATCGTCATTTTTCTCTGCGGCTCTGCGCTCTCGGGCCTCAGCCACACGATGACCGAGCTGATCGCTTTCCGCGCGGTTCAGGGGCTCGGTGGCGGCGGCCTCATGGTGGGTGCGCAGGCGATCGTCGGCGACATCGTCTCGCCGCGCGAGCGCGGGCGCTACCAGGGACTGTTCGGGGCCGTGTTCGGCGTCGCGAGCATCATCGGCCCGCTGCTCGGCGGCGTGTTCGTCGACCAGCTCTCCTGGCATTGGATCTTCTACATCAACATTCCGATCGGCGCAGTCGCACTGGCCGTCATCGCGTTCCAGGTTCCGGGCCACCTCGGCCGCGTCCACCACGTGATCGATTACCGCGGAACCGCGTTGCTGGTGCTCTCGGCTAGCCTTCTGGTGCTCTTCACGAGTCTGGGCGGCACGACCTACGCATGGGGTTCCCCGCTGATGCTCGCCTTCGTGGCTGCCGGCGCCGTGGCGCTCGTGGCTTTCGTTTTCGTGGAACGCCGCGCGGTCGAGCCGGTCCTGCCGCTGCACCTGTTCTCCAACCGCGGCTTCTCCGTCACGAGCGTCGTCGGCTTCATCGTCGGTTTCGCGATGTTCGGAGCAATCACCTACCTGCCGGTGTTCTTCCAGATCGTGCACGGCGAGTCACCGACCGTCTCCGGGTTGCAACTGCTGCCGCTCCTCGTCGGCCTGATCATCTTCTCCACGGGATCAGGGCTCGTGATCAGCCGGACCGGCCGCTACCGGGCGTTTCCGATCGCCGGGACGGGGTTGATCACGATCGGAATCCTGCTGCTGTCGCAGGTTGGCGTCGGCACGAGCCTCATCGTCGCCGCTCTGTTCATGTTCGTGCTCGGCGTGGGCCTCGGCTGCGTGATGCAGGTACTCGTGCTGATCGTCCAAAACGCCGTCCCCTACGGCGAGCTCGGCGTGGCCACCTCGGGGGCCACCTTCTTCCGCTCGATCGGGGGGTCGTTCGGGACGGCGATCTTTGGCGCGATCTTCTCCAACGTCCTCGTCGGCAACCTGGCGAAGCATCTCGGCAAAGCGCGCCTGCCGAGCGGGCTGGCCAGTTCCAGTGTCACGCCTGCGATCCTCGACAAGCTTCCGCATGCCGTGCATCACGCCGTTTCCGCCGCTTACGCGGAGTCGATCCAGACCGTGTTCATCATCGCGGCGCCGATCGGCGCGGTGGCATTCCTGGCGTCGTGGCTCATACCCCAGGTGGAGTTGCGTCGAGCGGTTGACACCGCACAGGCAGCCGCGATCGCCGAACCCGCGTAGGCGAGCTGGCACGGGCAGGGGTCGTCGCATCACGCGGGGCGCCGTGACCTGGCGTTCGCCGTCGGAGCGATAATCCAAGCTTGATGCGCTCCGCCTCGATCGCCCCAAGCCGCAGGCGCCTGCTCGCCCTCACCGCGACCACGGCGCTCGGCGTCCTGCTGGCGGGCTGCACCACACACGCCGTGGCGCCGATGTCGGCCGCCGCGATCGCGCCGGAGCGCGAGGGCCCGCACAAGTTCAAGGAGTACACCGTCTACTGGGCCGGGATGGAGGTCGACGGCGCTCGCCTGACCGATGCCGACAGCCCGGCCTTCTTCGACACGCTCTACGCCCCGGTCGGATTCACCCTGTACTACGGCAACTGCGAGGGACGCGGGGCTCTGCGTGACGGCGGCTGCACCCTGCCGCTGAGGATCACGACCACTATCTACACCGCGCACTCTGACGCGTCATACGGCACGCAGCGCTGGACCGAGATCCATGGAGTGCCGGCCGTCGTCTACGACGGCGGCGACGCAATCGAGATCTACACCGACCACCAGGACGTTGACATCGTGGCGGACTCGCCGGCCCGCGCGGCCTCCGCCGCCGCGGCGCTCGAGCCCTTCAACCGTGTCCCATCCCCGGGCTGGCCGGCGTTTCCGCAGCCCGTCTACACGCCCGACCCGCCCCAGGCTCAACTGAATGGCAACACGGGCCCGACCGGCGTCACCGGCGCAACGACCGGCATCGGCCCGCCGTCGCAGCTCGAGCCCACGCCCTAGCTCTACGCTCGACGCTGCCGGCAATCCACGAGCGAGCAGCTCAGCCGGCGGTGGCCGCCACGGCTGCTGCGGCGCTGGAAACGTAGACTGGCGGGCGGGAGCAGGTAACACGCAGCGGGCAGCGCCTGGCCCGCGTCATCTCTGCCGCCGATCGCTATGAGCGCCGAGTCTCAACTCATCGATGCTGTCGACTCCCTCGGCGTGGTCGGGGACGCCGTCGCACGCGCCGGCGAGGCGTTGGAACTGGCGGCACGACACCTCGATCCCTCGCTCGTCGACGTGCTGCGAATTCTCGGCTTCGATAAGGCGTACACCTCGGCACAGGGGTCCTACCTCTACGACGCCGAGGGGCGCGCCTACCTCGACTTTCATACCGGAGAGGGCTTCGCGAGCCTGGGTCACAACCATCCCGACGTGCGTGACGTCCTGCGGGCGGCGCTCGCTGCGAACCTCGTTGACGGAGTGCAGCTGCACTACTCGGCCCTGGCCGGCCTGCTTGCCGAGGAACTGACTCGTCTGATGCCGCCAGGGCTTGACTCCGTTTTCTTCACGAGCACCGGCGCCGAGGCGGTCGACTCGGCGATGAAGTTCGCGCGGGCGGCGACGCGTCGGCCGCGACTGATCTCCTGCGACGACAGCTTCCACGGGGTCACGCTCGGGCCGCTCTCCCTGGTGGGCGACGACTTCTTCAAGGAGGGTTTCGGACCGCTGCTGCCGGGTTGTGATCGCGTCCCGTTCGGCGACCTCGCTCGCCTGGAGCAGGAGCTGGCGGCGAAAGACGTCGCCGCGTTCATCGTGGAGCCGATCCAGGGCCGCATGGTGACGCTTCCACCAGAGGGCTACCTGCAGGCTGCGGCCGCGCTGTGCCGGCGCTACGGCACGCTGCTGGTGATCGACGAGATCCAGACCGGCCTCGGTCGCACCGGCAGCTGGTTTGCCCTCGACGGTGAGGGATTGGCGCCGGACTTCGTGCTCGTCGGCAAGGCGCTGAGTGGCGGCTACATGCCTGTTGCAGCGATGGTCACGAGCCGTGAGATCTACAGCCGAGCTGTGGGCACGCTCGA
Organism: uncultured Solirubrobacterales bacterium; assembly: GCA_963788385.1. GTDB lineage: Bacteria > Actinomycetota > Thermoleophilia > Solirubrobacterales > Solirubrobacteraceae > Palsa-513. Next base: position 127,430 of record CAWBGR010000001.1, on the reverse strand, counting down.
GCGTTGCTACGTCCACCAGTCGACCTTCGGGCGCAACCGCCTGTCGATGGCGGCCGGTCTGGCCACGCTGCGCATCATCGAGCGCGATCGTCTCGTCGACCATGCCCGCCGCGTCGGTGACGTGCTGCGCGACGGGCTCGCCGAGCTTGGCCGCCGCCACGCGATGATCAAGGAGGTGCGCGGGCGCGGGCTGATGATCGGGATCGAGCTGTGCGCGCCAGACTCCCGCATCGCCCGGCTGAACTGGCGATTGATTCACCTGGCGAGCGAGGGACTGTTTCCACAGCTGGTCGTGATCCCGCTGCACCGCGACCATGGTGTGATCACGATGGCGGCCGGCAAGAACGACGTGATCAAGCTCCTGCCGCCGCTGACGCTCTCGGAGCCCGAGGCGCACAAGTTCCTCGCCGCGCTGGACGCCGTGCTCGCCGATTGCGCTGGTAGCAGCGGCAAGAACTGGGGGGTCGTGCGCGATATCGCGACCGCGACTCTCGGCCGTCGCGCCGCGCACAGATCTGGATGATCGGCTCGGCGCAAGCCCGGGCCGCGCCGGTCGAGAGGCTGCGCGGCGACGTCTGTCTTGTCACGGGCGCGAGCGGCTTTATCGGTGGACACCTCACGCGGAGATTGGTGGCGGAAGGAGCTGCGGTGCGCTGCTTCGTGCGTGCGAGCAGCGACACGTCGTTGCTCGAGCGACTCGACGTTGAAATCGCATCCGGCGACCTGACGGCGCCGGAGTCGCTGGCGCGCGCCGCGAGCGGCTGCCGCTACGTGTTTCACTGCGGCGCGCGCGTATCGGACTGGGGCACCGTGGAGGAGATCGCGCGCGTCAATGTGCAGGGGACGCGGAACGTGCTCGAAGCGTGTGCCGGCGCATCGGTTCAGCGCGTCATTCACCTCAGTACGACCGACGTCTACGGCTACCCGGGCGGCGCCGCGATCGGCGAGGACTATGCCGCGGTCCGGTTTCGCAACTGGTATGCGCAGACCAAGCTGGACGCCGAAGCCGAGGTCCGCCGTGTGGCAAAGGCGCAAGCGCTGGAAGCAGTGATCCTTCGCCCGGCGACCGTCTACGGGCCCGGATCGGCTGACGTCGTCGGCGAGATCGCGCGGGCGATGCGCGCCGGACACATGCTGCTGGTCGGCGGCGGCCGCGCGGTCGCGGGCCTGTGCTACGTGGAGAACCTCGTCGATGCCGTGGTCCTTGCCACGCAGCGCTCGGCCGCTGCCGATAACGCCTTCAACGTCTGCGACGGCCTCAACGTCAGCTGGAAGCAGTTCACCGACGACCTGGCCGCGGGCCTGGGCTTTGCGCCGGCCCGCTGGAGCATGCCCTACCGACTGGCGAACGGGGTCGGTTTCTCGCTCGAGCACGGCTACCGGCTTCTGCGTAAGGCGACGGGACTGAACATGGCGCCGCTGCTCTCGCGTCAGGCCGTGCAGGTGCTCGGCATCGACCAGGATTTCAGCAATCGCAAAGCCCGGGAGATGCTCGGCTGGGAGCCGCGTGTCGACTACGCGACAGGGCTCGAGGCGACCGTCGGCTGGCTGCGGACCGAGTACCTCGCGCGCCGGGACCGACCGGCTGGAGCCTTCGCGGGCGGGTAAGCCGCATCCGGCGAACCGCCGAAACCCAGCTGCGAGAATGTCAGCAGTGAGCTCGCTCGACGTCATCGCGGCGGGGTCTGCACCCCCACACCAGCCGGTCGGCGGCGAGCTCGACCACCTGGAGCTCGACATCACAGGCATGAGCTGCAGTTCGTGTTCGGCTCGCGTGCAGCGTGCGCTGAGTGCTCAAGCGGGCGTGTCCGAAGCGGTTGTCAATTACGCGACCGGGCGTGCGTCGGTTCAGGTTGAGCCGGGGGCGGTCGAGGTGGGGCGTCTGCTGGCGGCCGTGCGGGCAGCGGGATACGGAGCATCGCTGGCGATCCGAAGCGGTTCCAAGCAAGCTCGTGTGCTCGACGGGGCCGAGGCGCGGGAGCAGCGCGAGCAGCGGCGCTTGCTGTGGCGGATTGCTGCCGCGGTGCCGTTGGCCGTGGCGATCACGGCGCTGACATACCTCCGCGGGCACGACCCGACCGCGCGATGGGTTGTCGCCGCGATGGCCGTGCCGGTCCAGTTCTGGTGCGGCCTTCCGTTCCTGCGTTCGGCGTGGGCCAGGGCGCGGGCCCGGTCGACGAACATGGACACGCTGATCGCGTTGAGCACGCTCGCGAGCTTCGTCTATTCGACGGTGATGCTGCTGAGCAGCGAGGCCGCCTCGAGTCACGGCGTCGCTGTCGACCGCTTCAACATGGTGCTCGACTACGACATGGGCGCGATCATCATCGCGACGCTGTTGATCGCGCGCTGGTGCGAGGCCAAGGCCCGTAGCAGTGCCGGGCAGGCGATCCGGGAGCTCGCTCGGCTCGGTGCGACGCAGGCGCGGCTCGTCGACGCCGATGACCCTGGCGGCCGTGAGCGTCTGGTCGCCGTTGAGGACGTGAGTCGCGGCGATGTCTTTCTCGTTCGGCCTGGTGACAAGATTCCCGTCGACGGGATCGTGACATCCGGAAGCTCGGCGGTTGATGAGTCGATGCTGACGGGGGAGTCGCTGCCTGTCGAGAAGGCCCCAGGATCGCTCGTGACCGGCGCGACGTTGAACATCGACGGTGTGCTGCGTGCCCGGGCGACGGCCGTCGGCGCCGACACGGCGCTTGCGCAGCTGGTCGCGCTTGTCGAGCGCGCGCAGATGTCCAAGCCAAAGGTTCAGCGCCTCGCTGACGACATCGCGCGCTACTTCGTGCCCTTGGTGCTGCTGCTTGCCGCGGGAACGTGCGTGGCCTGGCTGCTGAGCGGCCAAGGGCTGGTCGGCATGTTCGCCTCGATGCACCTGCAGCGCGGCATGGATGCCACGGTCGCGGTGCTGATCGTGGCGTGCCCCTGCGCGCTGGGCCTCGCCACGCCTGTCGCGATCCTCGTCGGCACGGGACGTGGCGCGAGCCTGGGTCTGCTGATCCGCAGCGCCGAGACGCTCGAGCGAAGCCAGGAGCTGGACACCATCGTGCTCGACAAGACGGGTACGGTCACAACCGGCGAGCTTTCGCTCGCAGATTCCTGGACGGCGCCGGGCCAGGATCCGGATCGCGTGCTGTCACTGGCCGCCGGCGCTGAGGCGGGCTCCGAGCACCCTGTGGCGGTTGCCCTTGTTGGCGCAGCACGCGGCCGCGCGCTCGAGGTTGGGCAGGCGGACGAGTTTCGCTCGCTCCCAGGTCAGGGCGTGTCCGCCGTGCTCGACGGCGTCAGGGTCTGGGTCGGGCGCCCCAACGAGCGCTCTGGCGAGATCGCCGAGGTGCTCGAGCGGTGGGAGAGCAGCGGCCGCACCGCGATCGTCATCGAGCGCGATGACGTGATAGTTGGTGCGTTCGCGCTAGCCGACACGGTCAAGGCCGAGGCCCGCGACGCCGTCGCGGGCCTGCGCCGCATGGGGATCGAGGTGCGCCTGCTGACCGGGGACAACGAGCGCGTCGCCCACGCGGTCGCCGAGGCTGTCGGGATCGAGCATGTGAGCGCCGGTGTCACGCCGGCCGGAAAGCTCGATGAGATCGCGCGCCTGCAGCAGCAAGGCCGCCGCGTCGGGATGGTCGGCGACGGGGTAAACGACGCCGCCGCACTCACCAAAGCAGACCTTGGCATCGCCATGGGCACCGGCACCGGCGTCGCGATCGAAGCGGCAGACATCAGCGTCGTCTCCGGCGATCTGCGCGGAGTCGTCCGAGCCCTGCGGCTTGCTCGCGAGACCTACACGATCGTCCTTCAAAACCTCGGTTGGGCATTCGGATACAACCTCATCGCGATCCCGCTTGCGATGACCGGGCTGCTGAGCCCTGCACTGGCGGCCGTGGCGATGGGCGCCTCCTCGATCACCGTTGTCACCAACAGTCTGCGACTTCGACGCTTTGGCCGGCCCGGTCGCACCACACCGGTCCGCAGCCGCCGCGGGCGAGCCATCAGCATCGCCACGATCACAACAATCCCCGTCGTCGTTCTCGGCGCCCTCGTGCTCGCCGTGCCCGACACCTTCGCCGTCCCGTCTAGCGCCTCGCACACCTTTGCAGCTGCGAATGGCGCAACGGTGGAGGTGCAGGCAACGCCGTTGACGGCGGGGGAGGTTGGAGTCCACCTCTACCTCTTCGGCGCCGAGAATGGGCCGGCCGCTTCGAGGCGGTCGATCACGGCGACCTCGTCAACCGGTTTGCACGCCACGGCGTCCGTCTATGTGCTGGCGCCAAACCACGACCTCGGAGTCATCCGTCTGAGCACCGGCTTCTGGAACCTCAAGGTGTCGGTCGTCGATAGCGCAGGACGACGTCTCGGAGGAACGTTTGCGGTGCCGATCAACGTCACCGGGGCGCAGGCCCCGAACCGGGCCGCGAGCTCGGCCGGCGACGCAGCCCAGCAGCGGGCCGCCGCGGTGCGCTCAGCGGCGAGCGCGCAGCTCGCGAGCGGCAGCGTCGCGGCGGACGAGCTTTCGGTAGCCGACGAGCTGGGCCCCGACATCGTTGCCGCCTGGGTCACCCATGACGATGCCCGCCAGAGCATTGAGCTGCACACACTCGATCCGCTGGAGCAGCCGGTCGCGCTCGCGGTTCGCCTGGCACACGCGACTGTGACGGGTCGCTGTGGCCTTGGTTGCGAGGTCGTGAGCCTGCCGGGTTCGGCGACCACGCTCACGGTCCGCGCGGTCATCGACGGCACGGCCTACACGGCACGGCTACCCGTCGCCTTCCAGGCAGGCGCGGATCGCCGTGCGGCGGAATTCATGCGGCGCGTGGATGGCGCCCAGATCAAGCTCCACAGCGCCGTGGCCGAGGAGAGTCTCGCCAGCTCCCCCTCGGCAAAGGACATCACTGCCTACCAGATCGGGGCGCCGGACCGTTTTGCTTACCAGGTCGCCTTCAACGGGAAGCCGGTCGGTGAGACGGTCATCATCGGAACCAGCGAATGGGCCCGCAGTCCCGGGCAGCCCTGGCAGGCCGCCAGCTACGGCGCCCAGGCTTTCTCAGCCGCCGCGTATCTGGATTGGTGGGCGTCCTATGCCGACTCTCCACGGCTGCTGGACACCTCCAGCGCGGGCACGACGAAGCTCGCGGACGTCGCCACGCTCACGCGGGTCGCGGGGCTCGGTCCCGTCTGGCTGCGCTTTCATCTGGACGTCACACACAACCGCGTGCTATTCGTGCGGATGATCACCGCCGCCCATTTCATGACGGAATCCTGGGGCGAGTTCAACAAGGCCCCGGCAATCACGGCGCCGTCCCGGCCGCGGCAATGACCGCACGCTCCAGCCTGAGCCGCCGGGCGGCGCAGGCCCCGTAGCAGGCGGGCAAGCGAGCGCGCAGCGGGGGACGATCGCGCGAACTGCAGGGGACGCGGGCGACCGCTCTCGGGTGCCCGCGTCCCAGACTGCCTTGGTGCCGCTAGGACACCGTCAGCGTGCCTTGCATGCCGGCTGCACGGTGACCGGGAACCGAGCAGTAGTAGGTGTACTTGCCGGCTGTCAACGTCACGTCGAAGGACTTGGTGCCGCCGGCAAAGATCGGCGTCTTGCCGAGCACCTTGTTCTTCGAGTTGATCAACACGACGTCGTGCGGCAGCGGCGACTTGTTGGTGAAGGAGATGACCACCTTGCCAGGGGTCGTCTTGATCGAGCTCTGTGTGAACTTCAGCATCCCGGACGGGTTCGCCGAGATCTTCACGGTATGGGCCGCAGCGGCTGCGCGCGCTGTCGACGCGCTCGCCTGGCTGCTCCAGACCGCCACGGACAGGCAGGCCGCCGCCAGCATCCCTGCTCCGGCGAACCTCCGCATCTTCAAAGTGTTCATTAGTCCTCCCTTGATGGTGACGACGCCCGAGGTGGCCGCGCTCCCGTCGCAGCGGCACGAAGCCGACTCCGGCGCTCACGCTGAGCTCTCAGGCCGCCCGAACTGCGCCTTGGGCGCACTGTTTTGCCGGCTCTCGATGCCTCTCTCTACCAGCTACGCTCCTGCTTGAAGCTTAGCTCATCGTATCCATCGCTCAGACCGCAGGCGCCACACCGCCGGTCGGTCGCTGAGATCGTGTCCGTGCCTGTCGGCTCCCACGAGGAGCCGGTGGCGAACGACGGGCGCCTCTGCGGATAGCGCTCCCGCGATGGTCAGGGCGTCGCCGCGACGCGGTTGCGCCCGGCGACCTTCGCTTCGTAGAGCGCACTGTCGGCGGCGAGCATTGTCGCCCGCGCGTCGTCGGCCAGCAGCGCGACCCCGATGCTGACCGTCACGGCTGGCGTGATCTTTGCCGCGATGGCCCGGCGGACACGATCGGCCACCGCGCTGGCGTTGCCGAGATGCGCCCCGAGGAGAATCGCCGCGAACTCGTCGCCCCCGATCCGCGCGGCGAAATCTTCCGGCCGGATCGTCTGCGTGATCACCGAGCCGACGCGGCGCAGCAACTGGTCGCCCGTGTCGTGTCCGCGCGTGTCGTTGACCTGCTTGAACTCGTCCACGTCGATCATCAGCAGAGCGCCCGCCTCGGAGCCCGGCGCAGTCAACAGGCCGATCCGGTCGTCAAACGCCCGGCGGTTTGGCATGTCGGCGACCGGATCGCGCAAGGCTAGGTCACTGAGCACCCGCTTCTGCCGGATGTAGGCGCGGGCCACCTCCGCTGACTCTTCAACGACTTCGGCAAGCCGCTCGGCAACGGCGTCGCTTGCGCCGGGAGCCGGAGGCAACGGCAGGGGCCGAGCCGCTCCCCCCAGAAGCGCCGCCACCGCCGGGCACAGCTGCTGTGGGGGCTCGCCCAGCAGCAGCTCGACGGTCGACAGCACCTCGAGGCTGCTCGGCACAACCGGGTAACACTCGCCCAAGCTCGCAGGTACAGCGCGGCCACCGAGCATCAGTCGCGGTTCTGCGCTGGTGTCATGAACGGCGACGACAGCCTCCGCGAGCGAGCGCACGTTGGTGTCGATCCCGAAACCCAGCCCCGTCACGGCGGGTTGGCGCTCCGACAGGAAGCTTCGCAGTGCGTCGACCGGTACGTCGGCGCCGAGAAACAGAACGTCGAACCCCGCCCCCTCGAGGACATCGGCGACCATGCGCAGCCCGAGCACGTGGTGCTGGCCGGCGACCTCCGCGAGCAGCACTCGCTCGCGCGAGTGGGCGCGAGCGACGGTCAGGGCGTCGAAGAGACGCACGAGCACTCCGTTGCTTATTGCGGTGGCCAGATGCTCGTCGGCGACGCTGACGGCGCCTTGCTGCCAGAGGTCTCCGATGCGCTCCATCGCCGGCCCGATAATCAGCGACTGGATCGCGGCGGGCGAGGTACCGATCGCCAAAGCCTCGTCCATCACCTGCTCGGCCATCGCGCTGTCACCCGCGCGCAGCGCGTCGCCATAGCGTCGGGCGAGCGCCGAAACCGCCACATCCGAGGCGCGGCGAGCCGGGCGCTCCGACTCTGCCTTGCGTGATGGCATTCGCGTATTCGTCTCCCGAACGGTTCATCAGAGCGTAGACCACCTGAGCGCGGATCCGGATGCTCACGATGATCGACTGGCGTTCCGTGCGACTGCTTCGGCCTCAGTCTCGCTCGTGCCCTCAGCGCGAGCCAGGATCTGCGGTGGCCGCGCCCACACGGCAGCGCTAGGCTTGCCGCGTGAGTACCGCTTCGCGCCGTGGTCCGTTCACCGGGATCCGACCGACGGACGAAGAGATCGCGCGGCAGCTTCCTGGCGACGACCTGGTGCCAAGTCCAGACGTCGTGATGGATCGTGCCTTCACGCTCCCAGGCGCCGCGGCGGATGTCTGGCCGTGGTTTCTCCAGCTTGGGAAGAGACGCGCAGGCTGGTATCTCACGACCGCGCTCGAGCGCGCCGTCCCGCGCTCGCGGCGGGCTTTGCGTCACCTCGATCCCGAACTCATGCAGCTGCGGGTCGGCGACGTAATTCCCGACTGGGGCGGCCGCGACGCGACGTTCGAGGTCGTCCGCGTCGAGCCGCCCGTCGCCCTCGTGTACGGCTCCACCCGAGGATCGGTAAGGCTCAGCTGGGCGATCGTCCTCGCCGATGCAGGAGCATCTGGGGAGCCGACAACGCGTGTTCAGCTGCGGCTGCGGTTGAGTCCCGTAAGACGTCTTTGGCTGGCGCACTCCGCCGGCGCGCTCGTCGATCTCCTGACCGTCGCCGGCCTGGCCTCCGGGCTTCGCGAGCGCCTTCAACACCGCGGACAGCCGCGATAGCCGCTGTGCGTCTCCACAAGCGCTTGGCGCGGCCGGCCGGCGGCAGAACGCCGAAGCGTCCCTCTGCGGAGCTCCTGGGCCCGGCGGCATGATCCACACCGTTACGCGGCTGGCGATCTGCGAGGGGCGCCCGACGCCCCGCGTCGGCACAACGTTCGTCGGCTGAGGGCGTCGGCGCTCAAGGGGCCCGCGGTCCGGCCGATGGGGTGCGATGGAGCAAATAGCACTCTCAGGTGTGATTGGCGCGCTTTCCCACGCCCTTGACATCGCGGAAGGACAGCCGCCAGGTCACGCCGTTCGGTCTTGCCTGATCGGCATGCGCGTCGGCGTCGAGCTTGATCTTGACGCGGCCGCGCGCTCTGATCTCTTTTACGCGCTCCTGCTCAAGGACGCCGGCTGCTCGGCGAACGCCAACCGCATGGCGGCGTTGTTCGCGGCGGATGATCGCACCGCGAAGGCGACGTCGAAGCTCGTCGACTGGACCGATCGCCGCGCGGCCCTCCTGTGGTCGCTGCGGACCGCGGCGCCCGGAGGCAGTCTGCGCCGACGCATCGCGGTGCTCCGCGGCATCCGCGCCGAAGGCGACGTCACACGCAGCTTCATGCAGGCACGGTGCGACCGCGGGGCCGAGATCGCACGCATGCTGTTTCTCTCGGAGGGAACCGCGGCGGCCATTCGCAGCCTCGACGAGCACTGGGACGGGCACGGTATGCCGGACGGCCTGCGCGGTGAGGAGATCCCGCTGGCCGCGCGCATCGCGTGTCTCGCGCAAACGGTCGAGGTCTTCCACGCCAGAGGCGGCGTCAAGGCCGCGCGCGCGATGGCCAGGCGCCGGCGCGGGGGCTGGTTCGACCCTTCCCTCGTCGACGCTTTCCTTCGCGTCTGCGACGACGCGGTGTTCTGGGCGCAACTCGCCACGCCCGACGTATCCCGCTGGGAGCCGGCTGGCCTGGCCCTCGCGGCTGACGACGAGAGCGTCGATCGGATCGCCGAGGCATTCGCGCGAGTGATTGACGCCAAGTCGCCGTTTACGGCCCGCCACTCGGAGCGTGTTGCCGAGATCGCTGACGGGATCGCCCTGGAACTTGGCTTCGATGCGGACGAGCGCCGGACCATGCGCCGTGCCGCGCTGCTGCATGACATCGGCAAGCTGGCCGTTTCCAACCGCATCCTCGACAAGCCGGGAAAGCTGAGCGAAGAGGAGTTCCGCGACGTGCGGACCCATCCCGTCCACACGCTGAGCATCCTGGCGCGCGCGCCCTGCTTCGCACACCTGGCGGAGTTGGCCGCCAACCATCACGAGAAGCTCGACGGCAGCGGCTACCCTCGCTCGCTCGCCGCGGAGGAGCTGGATCTCGCGATGCGAGTGCTCTCCGTGGCCGACGTCTACGAGGCCTTGACGGCCGAGCGTCCCTACCGCGCTGCGATCCCCGTGGAAGAGGCACTGGCGATCATCGGCCGCGAGGTTCCCAAGCGCCTGGACGCCGACGTGCTGAAGGCGCTGGAGGACTACCTCGGCCGCTCGCCTACAGGCAGCGGTTCGGATCGGTTGCTGCTCAGCCACGCCTAGGTTCCAGTGGTCCGCCGGCCGGGCGAAACCGGAGCGAGACGCTCGCGCCTATGAGCGCCGCCGGCGCTGCGCCGGCGCCGTCGGTGCTCAGTCATGTGGCCGGCTTGGCCGTGCGCCGCGTAGCATCGGCGCATGAGCTCGCTGCAGCAGCGCTGTCACGAGACGCTCGAAGCGAGCTGGACGGTCGGTGAGCGCCAGGGTGTGGCGTACGCGTACACGCGCCCGAGCCCGGAGCGCTACCGCTGGCAGTGGTACTGGGATTCCTGCTTCGCGGCGATCGCCTGGCGGCACTTCGATCCGGCTCGGTCACGTGCGGAACTCGAGACGCTGCTGGCCGCCGCGCGGCCCGACGGCTTCATCGGACACACGATCTTCTGGGACCACCCGCTGAGCGGCACCAGGGCGCTGTATTACAACGTCCGCCACCACACCGACTTCATGACCGCGACGATCCAGCCGCCTTCGCTGGCCTTCGCATGGTTGGCTTGCGTCGGCGATCCGGCGCTCGAGCCGCGCATCGTCGCCCACCACGCAGCGGTCGGCGCGCAACGTGACCTCGAGGGCGACGGACTGCTTTGGATTCTCCAGCCCGACGAGTCGGGCTGCGACGCCTCGCCCCAGTTCGACCCGATCTGGCGCCATCGCGCGCAGGGTCTCCCCGGCTTTGCCGAACTGGTGCACCGCAACCGCGAGCGCGACTTCCGCATCGAGGCCGTCCGGGCGGCCGGCGGCCCGGTCGTCTGCGAGGTGCTAACGAACGTTCTGCATGGCCTCTCGCGTCTCGCGCTCGGTCAGTCGTCGATCACCCAAGCGCTCATCAACCGCCTCTACGACGAACCGAGCGGCCTATTCCTGCCCGTGGCGGAGCCGGCGATCGACGGGCGCGTACCGCTGACCTGGACGGCGCTTGCCCCGCTCGCGCTGCCCGATCTCCCCGAAGACATCGGCCGCCGGCTCGTGGGCTACCTCCTGGACCGCCGGCGGTTCTGGACGGCGGTCGCACCGCCCGCGGTCGCGCTCGATGAGCCTTCATTCTCACTGCGCGAGCACTTCGAGGGACTGCGGCGCTACTGGCGCGGCCCGACCTGGGTCAACAGCGCGTGGCTGATCTGGCGCGGCCTCGTCAGGCTTGGCTACGAGGATGAAGCTGCAGAGATCGCCCGTGCGATCACCGCCACCGTGTCACGCGAAGGGCTCCGTGAGTTCTACGATCCCCGCGACGGGCGCGGAATGGGCGCCAAGAACTTCGCCTGGTCAGCGCTGGCGCTCGAGTTGCTCGATCCGCGCAACGCAACCGCCGGCCTTTCACTCGCCTGCCAGCCGCCGCGGAGGGCAGTGACATGAGCGACGACGACACCACCCGACTCGAGGAGGTTCGCAAACTCCGCCAGGACGCTTTCGACGCGGCGCAGGCGATGGACCCGCTCGTGTCAGGACCCGAGCATGCGCTGCTCGCCAAGCAGGTGGCGGCGCAGGTGCGGGCCCTGCAGACGGCGGCCGACGGCCTCGTATCACTCGTCAACTCCTGGCAATACCTCGCGGGGATGTGTGGTCTGTTCGACGATCTCGACGAGGCTGAGCGGCCGGACCGTGACTGGCGCTCGCACATAGAGCAGGCACTCGCGCTGATTGAGGAGGCGACCGCGTGACCAACGATGCCTAATCGCCGAGGCGCCCTCGCAGTTCATGGATAGGGACCGCAGCGCTTTGTCCCGTCTCCGCCGGCGGATGGCTCGTGTCGATGTGGTGATGCGCGTAAGCGATCCCGTTGGCAAGCGCGGTCATCAGAGTGCACGCGTGGCGCGGGGTCTTTGAGGGCAGGATGACGAGCGCGAGCAGGAGGCCGAGGCCAAAGATTCCGGCCACCCACGTGAAGGCTGTCGTGTACCCGTGGACCGCCGCCGTTGCGGAAACCCCGATCAGGTGGCTGTGGGTTCGCGCATAGGCGGTGGCAGCGCTCGCCGAAACGGTGCTCAGCAGCGCCAGGCCGACGGAGCCGCCGATCTGCTGCGAGGTGTTGACGACGGCGGACGCGACACCGGTGTCGTGCACCTCGACGCCGAGCGTCGCGGTTCCAATCGAGGGCGCGAAGATGCATCCCAGTCCCACTCCGATTATGAGTAGAGCGGGCAGGATGTCTCCCGCGTAGGTGCCGCCGGGGGTCAGGCGCGTGAGCAGGATCGTGGCGATCACGCCGAGCGTCATGCCCGCGATGACGAGTGGCTTGGCTCCCGTACGTGGCAGGAGCTTGGTCTGCGCCGTGACCGATGTGACTACGAGAACGCCGGTCATGGGCAGGAAGGCCAAGCCGGTGCTCAGCGGCGAGAAGCCCAGGTTCTGCTGCATGTAGTAGGTGAGGAAGAAGAACACCCCGAAGATGCCTGCGGCCGAGAGAAGCACGGAGATGTAAGCGCCTCCGCGCGCGCGATCTCGCACGATGCGCAGCGGCAGCAAGGGGTGTGCGACGCGGCTCTCGAGCGCGACGAACCCGCACAGCAGGACCGCGCTCGCCGCGAGCGCGATGATCGTGGCCGACGCGCCCCAGGACTGCGTCTCGGCGTTCGAGAAGCCGTAGACCAGTGCGAACAAGCCGGCCGAGCCGGCGAGCAGGCCGCGAAGATCGATACCCGCCCGGTCGGGATCGCTGTGATTGACGAGCAGGCGTAACGCGAAGAGCGCCGTCGGCACGGCGATCACGAGGTTGACGTAAAGGCACCACCGCCACGAGAGTGCCTGCGTGAGCGCCCCACCGAGCAGCAGACCAACGGAAGCTCCGCCGCCGGCGATCGCCCCAAAGATTCCGAACGCCTTCGGCCGGTCGGGGCTCCCGGCGAACGTCACAGTCAGCAGCCCGAGCGCGGACGGCGCGAGCAGCGCGCCGAACAGGCCCTGCAGTGCCCGAGCCGCGACCAGCATGAAGAACGACGTCGCCAATCCGCCGATCGCTGAGACGATCGCAAACCCGGTCAGCCCGATGATGAACGTCCACTTGCGTCCGAACACGTCACCGAGCTTGCCTCCCAGCAGCAGCAGGCTCCCGAATGCCAGGGCATACGCGGTGACTATCCACTCCCTGTCACCGGAGGAGAAGCCGAGGGCTCGCTGAGCTGACGGCAGGGCGATGTTCACGATCGTCGAATCCAGCACCACCATCAATTGGGCCGTACCGAGAAGCGCAAGAACAGCCCAACGGTTCGACTCGCTGGCGGGCTCGGGCGACACGGACGTCATCTGATCGGTGCTCTCATTCAGGTCGGTGCTCTCAAGCCGGTCGACAAGCCCGCCGCAGTCGCTGAGCCGGCCTGCGCAGCCCAGCAGCGCGCACCCAGCACTGCGTGCTCAGACCACGCCGGTGTTGGAGCTTTCACTTTAGCCTGCCGGGCCGGTTCCATGGGCGGACCGGCTCGTCGCCCGCAAGAAGCCCTGACGCCCCGTCAAAGGCTGCGGCCGCTTGCGCCGGGTCGGTTGCGATCGGCCTCGCACAGGCCCGCTGCCTCGCCCACGGCCTCGAGACCGCGGCCGCTTTGCGGCGCTCGTTGCGCGACGGCGATCAGCGTGCCCGCGATTGCGCGGCGCGAGCAATCGCCAACGGCCGTCTGCGGTCTCGCGCCTGGTCCGTCGTCGCGTCTACTGGTGTGCTGCGAGCACGCGGACGGTGCGTGGCACGCTGCGGGTCGCGCCTCCGGTCGGCGTATAGCTGATCCATACGCGGACGTGGAGTGGCAGGCCGTACTTGGCGTGGCTGCTCACCAGGCGCTCACCGGCCGCCGTGGGATGTAGCACGAGGTGCACGAGCCCGGGTTTGGTGATGGTGATGTTGTTGTGGAGGCCGTAGACGAAGCGATCGAATCCAGGTTCGAGTTGGACTTCGGCGGCGGATGCGGAGGTCGTCGGGTCGCTGTGTGTGCCGAGCAGGCTGACCGTTCCCGCGCTCGGAAGCTGGAGCTCCACGAAGATTGTGCCGTTGAGGCGCTGCCGGTGCCAGAGAACCGCGAAGGCCCCGTGCATCTTCGAGTTGGTCCGCGCGGCGGGGCCGGGGCCCGCGGCGTTGACGGCCTTGACCATGAACGTGTAGACGGTGCCGTTGCTCAGGCCTGTAATCACGCATGAAGTGGTGGTGGTCGTGCAGCTTTGACCGCCGGGCTCGGCCGTGGCGGTGTAGGTGGTTATCGCGGCCCCCCCGTCGGAGCTGGGCGGTGCCCACGAGACGGTCGTCATGCCGTTGCCGCCAGTTGCCGTGACGTTGGTCGGGGTGCTCGCGGGCGACATCGGCGTCGCCGCCTTTGACGGCGTCGAGGTGGCGCCGCTCCCCGCCGTGTTGCCGGCAGTGACGATGAACGTATAGGCGGTGCCGTTCTGGAGACCGCTTACGACGCAGGACGTTCCCGTCGCCGTGCAGGTCTGGCCGCCGGGCTCGGAGGTGACGGTGTAGGTCGGCGGGGTGCTGTCGCCGCCGTCGGAGGCCGGCGGCGTCCACGACACGGTGACCTGGCTGTTGCCGTCCGTGACGTTGACGTTGGTCGGGACATCGGGAACCGTCACGGGCACCACGCTGTTTGACGCCGGCGATGCGGCACTGGTGCCCGCCAGGTTGGTGGCGGTTACCGAGAAGGTGTAGGCGGTACCGTTCGTCAGCCCGTGGACGACGCACGACGTCGCGCTCGCCCCGGACGCGGTGCAGGTCGCCCCTCCGGGCTGTGCGGTGACGGTGTAGCCCGTGATCGCGGAGCCTCCGTCGGAGACCGGCACGGTCCAGGAGATCGTCGCCTCGCTGTTACCGCCGCTGGCGCTGACGTCTCGCGGCGCTGATGGGACCGCTGCCGGGGTCAGCGCATTGGATGCGGTCGAGGGTCCGCTGTTGCCGGCGCTGTTGGTTGCGATGACCGTGAACGTGTAGGCGGTGCCGTTGCTCAAACCGCTGACCGAGCACGACGTGCCGGTGGTCACGCAGGTCGCGCCGCCCGGCGAAGCCGTGACGGTGTAGCCGCTGATCGGGGCGCCGCCGTCTGACGGAGCGGTCCACGAGATCGTCGCTTCGCGGTCGCCTCCGCTCGCGCCACTGATCACCGGAGCGTCCGGAGTGGTCACGGGCGTGACGTCGGTTGGGCTCGACGCGCCACCAGTGCCTATCGAATTGGTGGCCGTGACCGTGAACGCGTAGCTCGTACCGTTGCTCAGCCCGCCCACGACGCACGAGGTGGCGGTCGTGGTCGCGCACGTCTCCCCGCCTGGCTCCGCAGTCACCGTGTAGCCCGTGATCGGATCGTTGTTATCCGATGGCGCCGTCCAGGAAACGCTGACCTGGCCGTCGCCGCTCGTCCCCTGAACCGCGGTCGGCGGGCCGGGGACCGCCGCGAGCGTGACGTTCGATGATGCTGAATAGGAGCCGGTGAAGTCGCCACCCGTCACGTCGTTGCCGAACTCCACGACGTAGCCAGCGATTGTCGTCACGTTGGGGATGTCATTCCAGTTTCCTTCGCCCAGGTAGTTGATCTCGACGTAATGCTCGCCGGTGCCCGGGCCGGTGTAGTTGTCGTTGTTCGGCTCGCCTGGGTTCCAGTCGTAGTAGTCGCCTGTGTCATTTGTGTGAACGCAGGTCGCGGTGATGTTGCTGCAGTTGGTGAAGACGGTACCCGCGAGCGGGCCGAATTGCCACGACCAGACCCGCTTGATCCCCGTGTTGCCGTTGTAGCCGCTCGGGTAGTCGACAGACATCCCGCCCGCCCATACGTTCTGAGCGCCGGCCAAATGGTCGGTGACGAACGTGTTCACGGCCGCGTCGGGAATCGAGGCGAGGTAGCCGGTCTGTCCGTCAAATGTGTACGTCTGCGCGTTCGCCGCCGCCTGCGTCCATGTGACGTTCGCGTCGGGAACATACTCGTAGTAGTGGCCGGTGGGCCCGAGATACTCGATGCCACTCTGATCGGCGGTCACGTCGAGCGAGATCGTGGCCGTGCCGGTCGTTCCGCTGTCGGTCAGCGTGGTTGTTGCGAGAGCCGCGGCAACGTCCGCCTGATCGCCCGTGAACGAGATCTGCGAGCCGCTGAAGGAGCTGTATCCGTAGGAAAGCGTCAGCCCCGAAGTCTCGGTCAGCGCGAGCGAGCCGATGTTTGTCGAGATCGATACCAGCAGCTCCTGGCTCGGATTGGAAAACCCGGTCACCGACATGCCCGTCAACGCCGTCGTCGTATCAGCATTCGCAAGCGTAATCTCAGTCGAGGTAACCACAACGCTGTCGGCGAGCGAGATCACTGCGGTGACCGCAGAGGCTGCCAGAACACCCACGACGCATGCCGCGCGGAACAGTCCCCTCCACCCGCGAACCGGGCGCGGGCCGCCAGCGACGCGGCGCCGGGTGATCGGGTCTAGGAGCGCAGACAAGCAGTGCCGCGCAGGCGGCATCTTTGAGTGTGACACGGTCACCTACCGGAGAATCGGGGACAGGACGAGGTCGTTGAAACCTGTTACGCCATCGCCGCAACGCGGCCAATCGGCCGGCAAAGGCTCGATCGAGAGCGGCACGTCCGCGCGGAGAGCGGGTCGGGCTGTGGGCTCTGCTTTGCGCAGGATTTGGGCGGTTACAGGCGTCATGGCGCCACCATCGGCTGCCACCGCCGAAGACTGAAGCCGTGATCTCCGCCGTTGCAGATTCGGGACCCCGAGGTCGGTAGTCAGACGCAGAGCGCCGCAAGCGCCAGCACCGGGGAAGCGAATGCCAACAGCACCGCCGGTCGCACACTCCTCCGACCCAGCGCCTGCGCGCCCGCGCTCGTGCGAAGTATCACCTGGCTTCGTCGCCGTCGCGCTACCGCGTTCGGCTCGGTAGTGAGTCATCGGGTGCGGCCGCTGCGGTGCCGCAGCCGAGCCTGCGCGGCTCGCGCCGGGACCGCTCGCTCGGCTCAGCGCAAGATGGAGGCGGTGATCGTCGGGCTGTGGGCCCCGAGAAAGAAGACCCCCGGCAAGCCCGCGGTATGGAATCCGGCGTTGCGATTTCGTTCGAGCGTGCTCCGGGAGATGTTCATCGTGCCGCTGCGGTTGTCGCTGACGAAAAAGATCGCGCCGCCGCCCTCGTTGGCACGGTTGTTCAAGAACACGCTGCCACCAACCGAGAGCGTCATCTGGTCGCCGTCGTTGTAAATGGCGCCGCCGCTGCCGCCGCCGGGCGTGCCCGCCTGGGCCGGGTTGGCGCCCGTGCCGATCGCCCGGTTGTCCAAGAAGCGGCTGTTCAGCACCGTCCAGGAAACGCCGATGCTGCTGAGGGCACCGCCGTTACTGCACACGTTGCTCTCGAAGCGGCTGTCAGCGACGTACACGGGAAGGCTGTCGTATTGCGAGAGGGCGCGGATGGCTCCGCCTCCGATGTCCGGACCGTTGGGGTCGCAACGGTTGAACGAGAACACCGCGTTGACGATGCGTAGTCGACCGCCACGAGCGAAGATCGCCCCACCGCCGCCACCATCGAACCGTTCGCCGGTCGAGTTTCCGTCTTCGAAGGCCAGGTTCTGGACGACGAGCTTGGGCGAGGACTGGTCCTGGCAGTGCGACGTTGTCCACACCTGCGCCGGATCGCAGGTGTCCATGTAGAGGATGCGCCGGCGCCCATCGCCGCTCAGCGTCACGAGGCCACCGCCGTCGAGTACGACCTGCGGGCTCGTGTTCATCACCTTCGCGGTCTCGCTCATCGTGATCGTGACCGGTTTAGCACCGCAGGAGAAGCGAATGATCCCGCCGGCGCGGACCGCGGCGACGACGGCCGCGGATGTGCAGCTGGTCGCGGTCCCGCGCCCGACGACGCGCGCCGGATGCGAGGTGTCCACAGGACGGGCGCCGGCGGGTAGCGCCACGGAGCGTGCCTCGGGCAGGGGTGCCCGCATAACGGAGTCTGCCGCAGGGGGGACGGCGGCACCAACAACCAGCGTGCAGAAGCAGCTCCGCAGAGATGCCGGCAGTCGCCCCATGACGCAAGAGTAGGGCGCGAGGATGATAAGACGCCGGCGCGGCGCCCGTAGAAATCGTCAGCCTCGGTCGC
This sequence comes from uncultured Solirubrobacterales bacterium, assembly GCA_963788385.1. Lineage (GTDB taxonomy): Bacteria > Actinomycetota > Thermoleophilia > Solirubrobacterales > Solirubrobacteraceae > Palsa-513. The sequence continues at coordinate 109,581 of CAWBGR010000001.1, read as the reverse complement.
TGGGACCGATGGGCCGTCTGGCTGCCGACCCCGTAGCGCCCGCGGGGAAAGGCGGCGGCGCGCCAATCGCTTCGAGTACCCCTTTGCGACCCGGCTGCTTGCGCCGGCCCGGACGGGCTCGGTGTCGCCGGCACCGCTCGACGGAAGCCGGGCCCGGCCGGCTCAGCTTGCGCCGATTCGTAGTCCTGTTTCGATGTTGAAGAGGAGGATTGATTCTTCGCGTACGCGGAGGTGGATTTTGTCGCCGTTGCGTGGTGCGCTGCGGGGTTCGACGCGGGCGATGACGTCGTTGACGGCGGTGACTGATTTGTTGACGTGGGCTGCGAGTTGGGCGTAGACGTAGGCTTCGGCGCCGAGTTCTTCGACGAGGTTGACGATCGCGGGGATGCCGTGTCCTTCGGCGACGAGTTCGATTGCTTCGGGGCGCAGGCCGACGGTGACGGTCGTGCCGACCGGGCCGGCGCTTTGCCTGAGCGTGTCGGGGGTTGGGATCACGGTGTCGCCGAGGATGATTCCGGCGGTGTCGGTGCGTCCCTCGATGAGGTTCATCGCGGGTGAGCCGATGAAACCGGCGACGAAGGCGTTGACGGGCGAGTCGTAGAGCACGCGGGGGGTGTCGCACTGTTGCAGGACGCCGTCTTTCATGACCGCGACGCGGTCGCCCATTGTCATTGCTTCGACCTGGTCGTGGGTGACGTAGACGGTTGTGACGCCGAGGCGGCGTTGCAGCGACGCGATCTCGCTGCGTGTCGCGACGCGCAGTTTCGCGTCGAGGTTCGAGAGCGGCTCGTCCATCAGGAACACGCGCGGCTGGCGCACGATCGCGCGGCCCATCGCGACGCGCTGGCGCTGCCCGCCGGAGAGCTGCCCCGGCTTGCGCTTCAAGTACTCCTCGAGGTCAAGGATTTTCGCGGCCTCCTGCACGCGCGACGCGATCTCGGCCTTCGGGAGCCTCGCGATCTTCAAAGCGAAGCCCATGTTCTCCGCCACGTTCATGTGCGGGTACAGCGCATAGTTCTGAAACACCATCGCGATATCGCGACTACGCGGCGGCAAATTCACGACATCCTTATCGTCGATCAGGATCTCGCCCTCATCGACCTCCTCAAGCCCCGCGAGCATCCGCAAACTCGTCGTCTTGCCACAACCAGACGGCCCGACCAGCACCAGAAACTCACCATCCCTGATCTCCAGATTCAACTGGTCAACTGCCTTGCGCTTCGTCTTCGGATAAATCCGCGTCGCGCCCCTAAACGTCACAGTGGCCATCTGGATGCGCTACTCCTTCGTCGCACCGGCGAGCATGCCCTGGACCAGGGTGCGCTGGGCAAACAGGAAAATGATCAGCACCGGCATGATTGCGATCAGCGTGGCCATCGCGAGGTCGGGACGATAGATCTCTGACGCGGCATAACCCGAAGCGGTGGGGCTGAAGATGGGTGCCGAACCGATCAGGATCTGCAGGCCGATCGTCACCGGATACTGCGAGTTCGTGTAGGTCATCACGAACGGGAGGTAGTAGTTGTTCCAGTCCGCGACGAACGCAAAGAATGCGATCAGCGCGACGATTGGCCGTGCGAGGGGCAACGCGACATGGCGGAATACGCCCCATTCGCTCGCTCCATCGATCCGCGCCGCCGCGAGCAGATCCTTGGGGATGGTGGACGAGAAGTAGATGTAGGCCAGATAGACGCCGAACGGGAAGAACGCGAACGGCAGGATCACCGCCCACACGGTGCCGAGCAGGTGCACAGCGCTCGCCTCGAGAAACAGCGGCAACACCAGTGCGGTGGCCGGCATGATCATCACCACAAGCGTGATGGCGAGCAGCGTGCGCCGGCCGATGAAGCGGGTCAGCGCGAGACCGTAGCCCGCCGGAATCGCTGCCAGCAGGGCCAGCGCGGTGCCGCCGATCGAGTAGATCGCAGAGTTCTTGAGCCAGATCAGCATCAGCTGGCCCTGGTAATTGATCACTCGATTGAACGTGTGGACGAACGTGCCGAGGCTGCCGAATGCAAACGGAGAGTCGTGGACGAGTTGGGAATCCGTTTTGGTTGGCGCGAGGAGCAGCCACATGATCGGCACGAAGAAGAAGGCCGCGAACACCAGCAGGATGGCCAGTCCAATCAGCCGGTAGACGTAGCGTCGCGCGAGCATCAGTCGACCTCGAACAGCTTTCCGCGCCAGACGAGTACGACCGCGACGATCAGCCCGACCACGAGGAGGTCGACCGAAACCGCAGCGGCGTCGTTGAACCTGTCCAGCTGGAAAGCCAGGTAATAGGCGAGCTGGTTCGGCGACCACTGGGCGGGCACCTCGCCGTTGGTCGCCACCGCAAGAATCTGGGGCTCGACGAAGAGCTGGGACCCGGCCGCAAACGAGAGCACGAGCATGTACACGATCCACTTGCGGATCAGGGGGAGCTTGATTCGCAGGGCGGTCTGAAACACGTTCGAGCCATCGATCTCCGCCGCCTCGATCAGCTCCCGGGGAATGTTGTTCAGCGCGCCGTACATGATCACGATCCATCCGCCGGCGCCCGTGAAGAACGCCATGATCGCGAAGATGATTGGGAGATTGCCCGGCGCGACCGTGTTGGACAGGACCTGGTAGTGAAACGCGTGCAATATGAACGCCCATGGGCTCCCGCTTGGGGTGAACATGAACAGCCAGATGATCGCGCTCGCCGCGCCGGCCATCGCTCCCGGGAGATAGAAAATGAAGCGAAACGTGGTGCTCACCCGCCGCTCGAGCGTGTGAACCATCAGCGCGAGCGTCACGACGAGCAGGGTTTGACTGATCAGCCAGATCGCCTCGAACTCAAAGACGTGCTCAAACGCCGGCGCGAATTCGAAGAAGTTGAACGTGTTGACAAAGTGCGCGAAACCGACGCCACCCGGCGCGCTCAGCGCCAGGGCAATCGCATAGATCGCCGGCGCGACGCCGAGCGCGAGAAGCAGCACCACATAGAAGGCGACGAAGAAGTAGCCCGCCGTACGTGAGGTGCCAGCCGGCCCCCGCTTACGAGTCCGCCGCCGGGCGCGGAGTCCCCGACGGACGCTTGCGCGCTCGTCGGGGACAACCACGGCCGAAGGAATCGTCATTTAGTGGGGTACTGCGGCTGCTGTTGCTGGCTAGTGTTGATCAGGGGTTGCTTACGGCGGACACAGGGCTCTTGACCGTGTAACCGGCCAGGCGAGCCTGGTTTGCGAGCCCCTCGGCATACGGCAGCAGCTGCGACGACATCGTCGCAGGTGGGTTGCCGGTCACGGCCGCCAGGTTCGTCGACGCCCAGACATTGTCCGTGCTCCACGGCACTGGGCTCCAGCCGTTCCATACCGAGGCCGCGGCCGACTTCCACGAGGCCTCGGTCACGCTCGGGTCACCGAAGACCGTGGCGAGCGACGAGACGTACTTGGGCTGATCCGCCACGTACTGCGGGAGACCCGAGTCGACGCCGACCTTCTGGATGTTCGGGCTGGTCGCCATGTACTGCGCGAACGCAGCCGCCGCGCTGGGATCCGGGGCGTGCTTGGAAACGAGCCACAGACCGCCGCCGAGGTCGCCGGTCACCTTCGCGCCGTTCGTCGCGGCCGGCGCAGGGTAGGCCACCATCGTGCCGTTCGGCACGCCGCCCGACGCGCCGGTCTGGAACACGGCGGTTCCCTCCCACAGCGCTCCAACTGCCATGACGATCTTCTGCGGATTGACGGAGAAGATGCTCTCGTCGCTGAGCGACTTCCCTACATCACCCGACGCATCGATCGCCTTCGCGATCGCCGTGCAGTTGGGGGAGTTCGGGTTGATCTCGATCGTGCCCTTCCCGGTGACCTGGTCCAGCGGGCACTCATTGGCCCACAGGAAGTAGTCGTCGATGCTGAACCCGTCACCGACGCTGCCGATGAGGTAGCCCGGGTGAGCGGTGTTGAGTGCCGTACCGTCCGCGAGGAATCCTGCCCAGGTTGTCGGAATCGGTGCACTGCCGAAAAACTGGCTGTACAGCGTTGGGTTGACCCAGAGCACTTCCGCGGCGCTGTCATTGCGCAGGCAGATGATCTGGCCGCTTGGTGTCGTGCAGCTGCTCATCGAAGTGCCCGCGAAACCGCCGAGGACCTTCTTCGGGACGTAGCTCTTGAGGTTCAGCAGGTCGTTGTAGGGCGCTGAACCGAGCTGGACGGCGTCGTAGTTCTGAGTGTCGAACATCACGTCCGGGGCGTCCGACGGCCAGCCTGTGCGGTTCCACAGGGCGAACTTCGACTGCAGCACACCGGTGCCGTTCTCGTTGCCGTTGTAGAGGACCCACTTGATGTTGGCGTGAGGATTGGCCTTCATATAGGCCTTCTCGTAGGGGACGCGAGACGTGTCGATCCAGACGATGAGCGGCTTCGCGGCGGCCTTCGCGCCCGCGGTGGCGACGCCCACGATGGCGACCCCTCCGCCGGCGATGGCGAGCGCGGTGCATGCGATGAGCGCCGTGCCACGCCCGCGTCTGCGGGTGCGCCGGAGCGTCCTCGCGGTAGATGAACTCAGGGTGTGAAACACCTTTCCTCCTCCTGTGATGATGGTTGAGTCCTGTTGTCGTGGAAGTTGTGCCGAGCCGAGCTCGCGGCAGGTTCAGGCTGTGGCCCCGGCGACGCCGGGCGGGACCGCCGTACCGGCCTGATCGACCACATACGGGGCGAGTTCCTTGGGGTAGTCGGGGCCCGCGATCAGACCGACCCCCGGGCCTGCCGGCGCGGCCACCATGCCGTTGGCGTCGATGCCCTCCTCGCGGACCACCGGGTTGCTGGTGACGAGCGACTCGTAATAGGTGCAGTTCGAAATCGCCATGCACAGATGCCGCGCGTAAACCGTGGGGCCGTGCGGTTCGGCCCGAAGCCGGAACGCGTCGGCGAGATGTGCGATCCGCATCGCGCCTGTGAACCCGCCGCGCAGCTCCGTGCTTGTCCTGACAAAGCTCGCGCAGCCGCTCGCGATGAAGTCGGCGGTGTTCATGTGGACGCCGTCCGATGTCTCGCCGACGTTCAGTGGGACGCGCACCCGCTCGGCGAGCCACTTGTATGAAGTGATGCTGAATTCGCGAATCGGCTCCTCGTACCAGAGGTACCCAGCCGCGGCGAGGGCATCTCCGACGTATACGGCATCAGGGAGATCGAATGCGGCGGACCCGTCGTACATCAGCGGGACATCGCCGCCGACGTGGTCGCGAAGTGCCGTGCACAGCTCCGCGTCGCGTCGCGCATCGCCCCACGCGTGGAGCTTGATCGCCGGGTAGCCGAGCTCGATGCATTGGGTGGCCACGTCGAGATACTCGGCGATGGTCGGGAACGTCGATGTCGACGCGTATGCCGGGATCTCGCGTCGAAAGCCCCCGAGCACCTCCCAGGTCGGCGCGTCGTAGTAGCGGCCGGCCAAGTCCCAAAGCGCAGTGTCGATGAGGCCGAGCAGGAAGATTGGTAGCTCCTCCGTGCGGTCGATCTCCCAGATGCGGTGCCAGAGCCATTCGCGCTGGAGCGGATCCGCGCCGATCAGCTCGTCGCGGAGCACATGGTCGAACGCGTCGGCGACGATCGGACCGGCTCCCCGTCGTGGCGCAATCGCTACGCCATCGACGCCCTCATCGGTTCGCAGGCGAATAACGCCGACCTCCCTGTCGGGAGGGCTGCCACGCAAGCCGTCGCGCCAGAGGAACGGAGGGTTGGATCCGGGCGCGAAGACGTTGAAGGTCTCTACCTCTGTGATGCGCAAAGCTACCCCTCCCCGGAGTTGGCTCCCGCAAAAGCAGCGGGAACCAGTTGGCTAAGCATATGACCAGACGTATGATGTCAGAGGTCCACCACGGAATGCAAGTGGGAACCGCACGGCGGGCTTTGGGGGTGTCGGACTCGCACATGCGACCTGGCGATCATCGTGCGCGCGCGGGGCTATGGGCTCGGCAACCGGGCCGCCGGCACGGGGGGGACGAGTGCGCCGCGGCGCCACCAATGGCGTGATGCGCCGGTCGCCGACGCGCGCGCAAAGGCCTAGCGGTCAAGCACTGCGACTAGGCCGAGTGGCCTGCCCGACGCTTGAGCCACGATCCCAGGATGTGCTCGCGCATCGCGGCCGCGGCTGCGTCGGCGTCTCGTTCCGCGAGCCGCTCATAGATCTTGACGTGCCCGCGGTGGGAGGAGGCCACATCTTCGGGCGTGGCGGTTCCCGTGTAGCGCATGCTCGCCCGGGCGAAAGGATGAATCGCTCGAATAATTGACCGGCCCAGCTGGTTACCCGAGCCTCGGTGGATCACGTCGTGGTACTCGGTGTCAGCAAGCATGTACGCGTCCAGCTCGTCCAGCAAGTGTTCGAGTGATATCAGCGCCGCGTGTAGTTCGCTGAGCTGCTCGTCGCTCATGATCTCGGCCGCGCGACGCGTCATCTGGGACTCGAGCCCGACGCGCACGTCAACCAGGGCGTCAAGGGTCCTCAGTGTCTCGTCGTGGCGAATCGATGCTTCGAGCACGAGCGGGTCCAGCAGGTTCCACTGCTCCGGCGGCGCCACAGTTGTGCCCTGGCCCTGTTTCACACGGACCAGTCCCTTCTCCTCGAGCACCTTGACGGACTCGCGAATCACGCTTCGGCTGACACCAAATGCCGCACACAGCTCACGCTCGGTCGGGAGCGTCGAATCAGGCGGGAGTGCCCCGCTCACGATGTTGTCGATGATCGTCGACAACACAGCCGTCCCGAGTCGCGCCGGCCGCTGCGGCGGCCGGCTGTTCATGAGCTCCTCGAGGCTTCCGGTCATCGTTGAGTCGCGGTGGGAGCTGTACTAGCCGAGGCGACTTCCGCCGCTCGGCCCAAATGCCGGCGACCAACTCTTGCGCAGCCGGGTGTCCAGGTCGCAGACATCGACCTTCTCCTGCAAGGACTTGCGATTCAGGCTCAATCGGCTCCGCTCCGCTCCGCCCGGTCCCCGGTGCTCGCACGATTCGGTACCACCCGTCGCTGCGAGATCGCTTCTCCTGAGAGCAAAATGAACCATGTGGCAAGCATTACACGACGCGCGGGCGAGTGCCACGCCGGGTGCGGTGGGCGAGCGGTCGCGGTCATGACCCGAAGCCTGCCTGGATGATCATCTCCCTCGCCGGCCGGTCGTTGCCCAGCGCGGTCACGGAGATGGCCGCGTGCGGGATCTGTGCGAACGCAGGCAGCTGCGGATTCGGTGCGACGCCGGGTCGCACGGGGTACTCGTAGTCGTCGCCCTGGGAGATCAATCGCTGTCCTGCCCGGCTCACCAGGAAGGCGACGAAACGCTCGGCTTTGCCGCGGCTATGCGACGAGGCGAGGACGGCGGCCCCGGACACGTTGACGACCGAGCCGGCGTCGCCGTGCGGGAAGTAGTACAGCGCGCTATGGATCGCGCTTGCCCCAATCTCGCGTCGCAGGCGGTACCAGTAGTACTGGTTGATCACGCCCACCGCCGCATCGCCACGGTTCACGGCGGCGACGACCGACTCCTCGTCCTGATAGATCGCCCCGTTTCGCTTCAGGCCGGCGAGCCAGCTCGCTGCAGCCTTCCTCCCGTGGGTCGCGATCACAGCGCCGACGACCGGAGGGAAGTCCGAGTCGAGTGGCGCGATCGCGACCTTTCCCTTCCACTTCGGTTCGGCGAGATCGAGAATCGAGCTCGGGAGCTGCGATCGCGAGATCCGCGCCGGGTTGTAGACGAGGGTGTTCACGCGCAGGGCAACGCCCACCCAGGTGCCGTTTGCCGATCGGTCGCCGGCGGGGACCTGGTCGAGAATCGAGCTGGGGAGGCGGGCGAGCAGGCCGTGTTCGCTGAGGTCGACGAGCTCCGGCGAGTTCTCGGTCAGGTAGACGTCAGCCGGCGATGAGCCTCCCTCCTCGAGGATCTGGTCCGCGAGCACGACGCCGTCGTTCGTTCGGTCCCCCACCGCGATTCCGCTCGCCCGCTGGAACGCCGAGACCATCGCCGTCGTGAGCTCGGGGTGCTGGCCGTTGTAGAGGACGATTGACGGCTTGCTGCCGGCGCCGCAGCCAGCCAGGAGAAGAGCGCTGGACCCGAACGCGGCCAGTGCGCGCCACCTCACGGCGTCGTCACCGTTGCCTGACAGACCGCGATGTGACCAACTCTCACATCCTCGCCGCCGCAACCTAGCGCGCTGTCGAACATCCGCCCGATCAACTCATGGATCGCGGCGAGGTTCGAACCGACGCGGTCAGCGAAACGTCGGCGTACGCAGGTTCAACGATCATGCCGCCGGCAAATCCTAACGCTCCAAGCGATTCTGCCAGCGACGTGCACGCGCCGGCGCCCGGTGCCCCCGGTCTGAGGGCCACAGCCGGGGCCGGACGCTGCGCGGGCAGGGGTAGAATCCGCTCCGATGCGAGCTGTGGCCTGGCAGGGTGGGGGCGAGGACGGCGATTATCCGTTCGGGGGCAGGTCCGAAGCGAGGGCGAAGACGCTTCCCACCGCCGAGCGAGCCCCGTCCGAAGCGGCGTGAGACGGCGCTCGGCCAGGCGTCGATTTGGCATCCCGACGGGGCTGTTGGGCGCGTGCCTCGTCGCGGCGCTGCTGGTGGCCGCACCGGTCGTCGTGACCGTCGTGCAGGCGGCCCAGGGGGGCTTCTCCGTCGCAGGCTCGGCCATCGGATCCACGTCGACCTTGACGCTGCTGCTGCATTCGATCGAGGTCGCGGCCGTCGCCACGCCGATCTGCGCCGTGCTCGGCGTTGGCACGGCGTGGTTCGTCGAGCGCACGACGCTGCCCGGCGGGCGACTTTGGGCGGTGTTGGTCGTCGCGCCGCTGACCATCCCGCCGTTCGTGACGAGCTACGCATGGGCGAACCTCGGACCGTCGTTCCAGGGGTTCGTCGGAGCGGCGGGGATCATCGCGTTCAGCTACTACCCCATCGTGTTCCTGCTCGTCGCCGTGGCGCTTCGAGGTCTCGATCCCGCGCTCGAGGAGACGGGCCGCTCGCTCGGGCTCAGCGGCCGCGGGACCTTCTTCCGGGTGGTGCTGCCGCAGCTGCGGCCCGCGATCTATGGCGGGATGCTCCTGGTCGTGCTCGACGCCTTGGTCGAGTTCGACGCCTTCGTGGGGCTCAAGTTCCAGACGTTCTCATTTGATGTCTACGCGCAATATCAGCTCGGGTTCAGCACGTCGGGCGCGGCCGCGCTCTCGTTTGCCTCGATCGCGCTGTGCGTCATCCTGCTTTTCGGCGAGGCGCGCCTGCGCGGTCATGCGAACTACACGCGCGTGAGTCAGGGCGCCCGGCGATTGGCGGCGCGCTACACGCTCGGGCGCTCAACGGTTCCCGTGATCGCCGTACTGGCGGCGGTGGTCGCGATCAGCGTCGGCATCCCGGTGGGGATGTTGGTGCGGTGGTTCGCAGAGAGCAGCAATGCTGCTCTCTCGAGCGCCGGCGGAAACCTCACCTACCTGCTGCCGGCAACGCTCACCTCGGTCGAGATCGGCGTCGTCGCCGCGGTTCTCGGGATCCTGCTCGCGCTCCCGGTTGCGGTGGCTGTGGTCCGTCACCGAGGGCCCGTGGTGACGGTTCTGGAGCGCACCATGTACCTCTCCTTTGCGCTGCCCGATCTCGTCGGCGCGATCGCGCTCGCGTACCTGGCGAGCCACTGGTTGCATTTTCTCTACGGCAGCTTCGTGTTGCTCGTCTTCGCGGAGGCGATCCTATTTGTCCCGTTCGCCGTCGTGGCGCTGCGCGCGACCTTCGGCCAGATCGAACCCTCGCTGGAGGAGTCCGCACGTTCGCTCGGCTCGGGGCAGCTCGCGAGCTTTTGGCGCGTCACGCTGCCGCTTGCCCGGCCGGGGCTCGTCGCCGCCCTCGTGCTCGTGTTCACGTTCACGCTCGGTGACCTCTCGACCACCCAGGTGCTGCTCCCCGTGAACCTCTACACGCTCGGCACGGAGTTCTATTCGAACAGCTCCACGGTGGCGTTCGCGGCGGCGGCGCCGTTCGCCGCAGTCCTGATCGCGCTGGCAATGGCTGCCGCGTACCTGCTGATGAGCCGCTTCGGGACCGTCCGGGCGCTCGCGAGCCGCTGAGCGATGGCCGACCTGGAGTGTCGAGACATTCGCAAGGCCTATGGCGAGCGCGTCGTGCTCGCAGGCGTCGACCTCACCGTGGCGGAGGGCACGCTCACCGCGATCCTCGGCTCGTCCGGGAGCGGCAAGACGACACTGCTTCGCATCGTCATCGGGTTCGTGGTCGCCGATTGCGGGACGGTTTCGATCGGCGGCAAACTCGCCGCGGACGCCGGCCGCATGTACGTGCCGCCGGACAAGCGGGCGATCGGCTACGTCGCTCAGGAGGGTGCGCTCTTCCCACACCTCACCGTCGCCCAGAACGTCGGATTCGGGCTCCCGCGCGCGCAACGCAAGCTTGGCAGCCGAATCGCCGAGGCGCTCGACCTCGTCGGCCTCGATCGTAGCTACGCGGATCGGCGGCCGCACGAGCTCTCGGGCGGTGAGCAACGCCGGGTCGCCCTTGCTCGCGCACTTGCGCCGCGCCCGGCGCTGGTCCTCCTCGATGAGCCGTTCTCCGGGCTCGACGCGGCGCTGCGAGGGGATACGCGGGCAGCGGTGCTCGACGCGTTGGCCGGCGCGGGGACAACCGCCGCGCTCGTCACGCACGACCAGGGGGAGGCCCTCTCGATGGGACGCGAGGTCGCCGTCCTTCGCAACGGCCGCCTGGTCCAGACCGCCGCACCCGAAACGCTCTATCGGACGCCTGCCGATCTCGATCTGGCTCGCTTCGTCGGCGACGCGGTGGTCGTGCCAGGCGTTGCGCGTGGCGGGACGGTGGCCTGCACGTTCGGCACGCTTGCTGTCCACGGCGAGCTGGTCGCGGGGGCGGTGGCGGTCATGATCAGGCCGGAGCAGATCCGGGTTGTGCGGACAGCCGACGGGGGCGGCGTTCCGGCGAGGATCGTCGGGCTGAGCTTCTATGGCCCGGAGTCCGTCCTCCAGATGGAGCTCGCCGACGGCTCCGCGACCGCGGTCACCGCGAGAACATTCGACGGCAGGGGCGCCGAGACGGGCGACGAGGTGAGACTCCTCGTCGAGGGCACTGTCGCGACCTATCGCGCCGCGGACGCCAAGCCTGACGAGGGCGGCGAAGCGGCGACGGCGGCGGCGTCATGAGCCGGTCGCCATTGCCCACAGCGAGCGTCCGCCATGCGCGAGGGAGGCGAGCGGCACGATCTGCGAGGCCGGTGGATCGGTTCCGGTGTAGGGCCTCGTGTAGCTGAGGAACGAGAACGACGCCGTGCCGAGCCCCGAGCCGGGCACGTCCGACTCGATCTTCCCGACGTAGCCGGGCCCGCTGACCCAGACGAGGACCGAAACTCGGCCGGACGGGCTGGCGGCGAGTTCCTGCTCGATTGCGGCCGCGATCCCAGCGCGCCGGGCGCTCCTCGCGGCTGACAGTGACTTCGCCAGGTCCACCGAGACCCGGTACTCGTTCAGAGGCACGTTTTCGACCACGCGCGCGCCGACGGACGAGACGCTCCGCGCACCCCACGCCACCTCGTCGAGTGCCAGAACGGGAGCGAGTCCCTCTGCCTGCGCTGCGAGCACACGGTCGGCGCCGCGCCCCGCGAGCGAGACCGAGATCCAGCTCTTCCCCGCCGGGAGGGCCCCGGCCGGTGCCAGCAGGAACGTCGCGGGCTCCAGGTCGAAGAAGAGGGTCTGGTAGCTGCCGGCTCGCAGCTTCAACTGGAGGAACTCGTAATCCAGCCCGGTCCGGAAGTCGTAGGCCGCCCGGCCACCGAGGACCGCGATCGGCGAGGCAAACAGGCGCGGCCGCTCGAGCGTCAGCTCGTAGCGTGCCCACTGCACCGCGAGCGTCTTGCTCGCCGCGCGGGTCACCTGCCGCAGGGGGTCGCCGCTCGCTCCGCACCCGCTGAGCGCCGCGGCAGCGACCACGAGCGTGATCCATGTGCGAGCAGGTCTCGTCATCCGTGCGAGACCAATCGGGCGTCGCCGCGTGGCCATCTGCTCGGCTCGCACCACCGCGATCGATCGACTGGCGTCGCGGACGGTGCCATCAGGAAGGATCGGAGGGCGAGCGGGATCTTCCCGCCAAACGCAAGTGGGCGGGAAAGAAGACCTTTCCCGCCCACTGTCAACCTTGCCGCCGCCTATGGGCTGGGCACCCACTGGCGGCAGAGCACGAAGCGACGAGGCGATCCTGACCAGGCGCCGCGAGGGCGGTGTGAAGCCGGGTCGCCACGAAGCTGTCAGCGCCGTCTAGATGCAGCCGTCCGCATCATCCGGGCCGCCGCCGTTCTGGTCGCCGTCATTGTCCGAGTCCTGGCACGACGTGTTGCTGCTGGTCGACGTTCCCGTCGTAGCCGTGCCAGTGGTCGTTGTCGTAGTCGTGGTGGTGGTCGTCGTGGTGCTCGTAGCCTTGTGCTTGATCACCTGTCCGGACGCTGAGAGCACGTACCAATACCCGCCGCTCTGAGTGGTCGCCTGGCCGTATGCGACCCCGGCCTTCGAGTCGCCGAGGTAGAGGTAGAGGGGCCAATGGTTGTAGGTCACCACGCGGCCGCCGGCGGCGTCCTTGTCGCTGCCGAGCAGCGACTGCTTCGCGCTACCTCCGGCAACGGCGGTTCCGCCTGACGGCAGGAAGATCGGCGGCCAGACCTTGGCGCAAGAGTTGAAGCAGGTCACCTTCTTCTGCTTATCCGGCACGAACATGTAAAGCGTCCGGCCCTTGCTGTTCACGAGAATGGTCCCGAGACCGGGGACCGACCTGGTCGTGATCTCGACGCTCGACTTGGCGAACTTGGCTGTCGCCCCGGACGCGAACGGCGCCGTCGCCACCAACACCGTCGTTGCCGCCACGGCGAGGAGCGCCGTGAGCAGTGTCTTGATTCGCATACTTGTAAATCCTCCTGACGAAAGCCCCGACCTCCCCGCGCTGCCGGAACCTGAAGTTTGTTGACTTTCCAGATGATAGACGACGAGTGAGAGGCCCCGACGCAGTTCCGGGACGGTGCCGTGGCGCGCGACCGTCGGCAACGACGCGCGAGGAGCGGGCGATGTCGTGGCACGCGCGGGACTCGCGCCGCAGGGTCGGTTCAGGCGGTTGCAGGCGGCCGGGCCGCCCGCGTCGAGCGCCGCGAAGGCGGCGGGCTCAGCACTCGCCCACGCCCGTGACCTGTTCGTAGTGCGTGCACGGCCCGATCGAGAACGTGCCCTTCATGCCGGGCTTGTTGCGGTCGGCGGGGAGGCCCGGGCCGTACGAGATCGTGCCCCGGACATCTAGGAACAGGATCAGGATCTTCGTCTGGCCCGGCTTGACGGTCGCGTTGAAGCCGGTCTGCACGCCCTCGCCGTAGTTCTCCTTGCCGAGCGCGAAGTTGTGGGGCTTGTTGCTGATGTTGTGGAGGACGAACTTGGCGTCGGCGCCGCGCGGCCCAGCGTGCAAGGACAGCTTGAACGCCGTGTTGGTCATCGTGACGTTCACGGTCACGAACAGGTCGGGCGCGGTCGTGAGGGGCACTGCCGGGGCAAGTCCCCCCGCCTGTGCTTGGCCCGCTGACAGCAGCACCGCCACCACAACGGCGGCAAGACCAAGGATGCGCGGCCTCATGCGACTACTATAGCTTCAGGGGATGCGCCGGGTAGCAGGTTGCGTCATCATCGCGGCGGTCGTCGGCGCGATCGTTGCGGGCGCCGTGGGAGCGGGCTCGGGGAGCGCCGCCACGGATTCGGCCACGTGGACGCTGCCCGCGGGTAACCTCGCCGGGACACGTGCCGCCACCGGCTCCGTGCTCTCTGCGAGCAACGTCAGCCGCCTGCAGGTCAGCTGGCGTTTCGCGCCGGCCGACACGCTTGAGCGCTACGGCTTCTTCGCCTCGACACCGCTGATCGACGGCGACGCGGTCTATGTCGAGGACCTGCGCAGCAACGTGTTCGCACTCGACCGCGAGACCGGCCGGGTGCGCTGGGCCAGGCGTTTCGACGCGATCAACGACGGACCGAACGGACTCGCGCTCGGCGCCGGCCGCATCTACGGGGCGACGGACTCGGACGCGTTCGCGTTGTCGCCGGCGAGCGGAAAACTGCTCTGGGACCGCCACCTCACGAGCGCCTCACAGCAGTTTGTCGACGTCGCCCCGGTGTACTGGAAGGGACTCGTGTTCCTCAGCACGGTCGGGTTCGCCCCGCTCGGGCGCGGCGTGATCTACGCGCTCGACGCTCGCACGGGGGCCGTGCGGTGGCGGTTCGACACGATCGAGCATCCGTGGCCGCACCCGTGGGAGGCCGGTGGGGGCGGAACCTGGTACCCGGTGTCAATCGATGCGCAGGGGCGCCTGTACGCGGGCATCTCGAATCCGACGCCGTGGGGCGGGAGCCCCGAGCTGCCCAACGGCGCGGCGTTCCCCGGACCCGTCCGCTACACCGACTCGCTGGTCGTGCTGGACGCGCGCACGGGCCGGCTTCTGTGGTACGACCAGGTCACTCCCCACGACATCCGCGACTACGACTTCGAGGCGACGCCGATCCTCGCCACTATCGGCGGAGCGCCACTGGTGTTCGGGGCAGGCAAGGCCGGGCTCGTGGTCGCCTGGAACCGCTCCACACGGCGTCGCGTGTGGAGCACGCCCGTCGGCTTGCACCGCAACGACTTCGGCCCGCTGCCGCGACACCTCGTGACCGTCTGCCCGGGCATTTTTGGGGGAGTGGAGACGCCGATGGCCTACGCCGACGGCCGCCTCTTTGTCCCGGACGTCGATCTCTGCGGCGGGGGCAGCGCAGTCACCAGTCAGGATGTGCTCAGCATCGATCCCGCGCACGGCCGCGGCCGCCTCGTCGCGCTCGATGCAGCGAGCGGGCACACGCTCTGGGACACCCGCCTCCCCTCGCCCGACTTCGGCTGCGCCGCGGTGGCCAACGATGTCGTGTTCACATCGACCTACACGGGCACCCTCTACGCGCTCGCCACCGCCACCGGCCGGATCCTTTGGAGCGCGAAACTGCCGGCTGGGGTCAACGGCTGCCCGGCCGTGGCCGGCGACATGCTCATCGTCGGGGCAGGCATCCCGGAGAACCGGCACGACCGGCCGGAGCTAGTGGCGTACCGGCTCGGCTAGCGATGGGGTGCTGGTAAAGTGCGCGTCGTGACCGAGACGACGACCTGCGCCTCGAACGGGCGCGCCGGCGGGCCACCGCGCGAGCGCCGGCCGGCGCAGCGAAAGGCCGGCCGCGGGCACAGTTCGCTCGCCGTCCGTGGCCTCGCCGCCAGCCTCGCCGCAGCCGTGATCCTCGCGCCCGCGGCAGCCGTATTCGTCTCGCCCGCGGCAGCCGCGACCAATTCCTCGCTCCTCGTGCAGGCGAAGGCCGCCGTGCTGCAAACGGACGCCACGGAGGAGGCGCACAAGACCATCCCCTTCAAGCGAGGCACCAAGTTCACCGTCGCCTGCGGCGTCCGCGGGACGAACGTTCTCTGCACCGAGCACTCCGGCCCAGAGCGATGCGTGAACAACCATCCCTGGATCCAGCTCACCGACGTGTTCCCGATCATCAAGGGCCGTCTGGGCGAGTCGCTGACCTACGGGCTGTCGTGGACGTACCTCTACTGCAATAAGAAGTAGAGGCAGCTGCCGGACCTGCGCCGGCGCCACGCACTGGTTTTCAATGGCGCGCCGACGGGGCAGCCGAGGCCACTAAGCACGTCGGGCGAGCGGACCGACCGCGTGTGTCTCCCACGCGGCACAGCGGCCAGGCGCGACAGAAGCCGAGCCACCGCTCGAGCACCCGGCTGCTGAGCACGCTTTCAGTGCCGCTTACGCCGGGGGGTAGGTAGCCGCGCCCACTGAGCACGTGGCGTGAGCGGGCCGCGTGTCGCCCACGCGGCCCAGCGCCGGTCGCGAGGGGAGTCGAACCACCGCTCGAGTGCCGGCGCTCAGCACGCTGCGTGAGCACCACGCCCCCAACGCGAGGCGGGGCGCTTGACCCAAGCCGAGTCGACGAGCGCTGCTGAGCATCGCGCGGCCGGGACGGCCGCGCCGGTCGCTCGCGTGCCGCTTCGAGGAGCGAGACGCGCGGCCGCGCGCCGGGCCCCCACAAACACCAGCGGCGGCCGCTTGAGCGGCCGCCGCTGGTCCTTCACTTCTGTGCCGCTGCCGAGCTCAGCTGCTCGGCGGCAGGGCGTATGCGTAGATGAAGCTGCCGCGAACCCCGCCTGTCGGGTCTTCGTGGCTCTCGCCACCGACGATCTCCGCGACGTACTGCGTCCCGTTGACCGAGTAGGTGATCGGCGGTGCCGCCGCCGGTGCATTCATCAGCGGCGAGTTCCACAGCGTCGCGCCAGTGGTGGTGTCGACCGCCGAGAGGAATCCATTGGCGCTGACGCCGCCCTCCCCGAGGTGTCCGACGAACGTCAGCCCGCTGGCCGTGCTGGCGCTGCCGCTGAAGCACACCTCGCTCCACTCCTGATGGAAGTCGAACTTGTTAGTAGACAGGTTCAACTCCGAGAAGTTCCCGGTGTTCGTAGCCGGGATGTTGCCGCCGATGCTGAGCACGCCGGCACCAATTCCGCCGTGCGTGCCGATCGTCTCGGAGGCCGACGGGATCTGCTCATGGCCGTACTCGCGTCCGTTGTCGCCGCAGGAGATGATCCCGTTGGTCAGCGGGCTGTACGAGCTCGACGGCCAGTCGATGTTCTCGAACGGCGTGACCTGCCACGAGGTCGTGTCGTACGGCGTGAAATCACACGCGAAGTCCAGCGGCTTGCCGTCCGGCGTGGTCAGCGGCTCATCCCAGTAGGCCTGGGTGGCGCAGAGACGGCCCGATCCGTTCGGCATCGCCGGGAAGAACAGCACGTTCGGCGTCTGCGGAATCGGCTGGGTCGGCCAGGTGTTCACGTCAGGCGCCGTGTCCTGTGGCACCTTGACCTGGAGGACCTTCTCGATCGGCTTGCCGGTCGCAGCGTTCAGCTCCCACGTCCAGCCGTACTTCGCCACGTCCGCTACCGCCGTGATCTTCTTGCCCTGGTACTTCTCGTTGAAGACGATCGTGTTATTCGGGAGGTCCGAGTCCCAGAGGTCGTGGTGGACTGTCTGGTAATACCACTTGAGCTGGCCGGAGTTCAGGTCCAGTCCGACGATCGAATCCGTGTAGAGGTTCTCGCCCGGGCCGCGTGAGTTCCACGGCACCGGATTGCCCGTGCCCATGATCAGCAGGCCGTCCTTGACGTCGATTGACGGCGTCTGCCACCCTGCGCCACCGCCGTAGAGGTTGCCCGTGATCGCCCCATTGAACGACCAGGTGTTCGCGCCGGGCTGGCCGGCCTGCGGAACGACGCCCCAGGTCCAAAGCAGCGCGCCGTTCGCGGCGTTGAAAGCGTCGACGGTGTTGCTGATGCTGCCGCCGTCGCCGCCACTGGTCGGTTCGTAGATGATGCCCTTGTAGTAGATGGGCGCCGAGGAAAGCCTGATGCCCTCCTGCCAGGGCCCTGTGATCGTCCGCCAAGCGACGGCACCGGTCTGCTGGTTGAGCGCCACGAGACTGCCGTCCGCCAGTCCGACGAACACAAGCCCGTTGGCAACGACGACGCCGGGCTGCCGGCCGCCTGAGCCGTTGGCGAATCCGGGGTCCCAGGTTGCGTAGGGCGGGTTGAAGTTCCAGAGGACCTGACCGGTCGTCGCGCTGAGCGCGTAGACGCCGTTTTCCGGTGTCTGAATGTACATCGTCCCCTCGTACTCGACCGGGGTTGCCTCCTCGGAGCCGCACGAGGAGCCTCCCTTGGGACAGATGCCGAGGTTGGTGACCCACGCCTGTGCCAGCGTGGAGACGTTGGTCTTGGTGATCTGGGTGAGCGAGGAGTAACGGTCGTTCTCGATGTCACCCCCATTTTCAACCCAGTCGTTGCCGGCATAGGCGGCAAGCTGCGTGGCCGTGAAAGCGGGCGCCGCCGTGATGGTCGGCGCAGACGCCTGTGCCAGCAGCGTAAAGGTGCCCACCCCACCAAGTACCCCGATACCAACTACAGCTGCGATTACCCAACGAAGTGAACGACGCATAGAAAGCAAGCTCCTCCCAGAGACGAAAATAGTGACCCCCGCGACTGCCGCAACACTATCGCACCGCCATCCCACCTTACAAACGGTAGGCGCATTTGCACCCCGGAGACCGGACGCCCAGCGCGGCCGAAATCCAACAACCGTCTGGACCGCGAACCGCTGAGTTCGCGCGAGCGTGGCGGGCAGGACAACGCCGACGCGGGTTCGCCCCGCGATGGTCACGACGCGGCGGTCGGCGCGAGCCCGCGGCCCGCCCGGGGGCCTCAGTTGCGCGGTACCGCCAGCGCGGCGAGACCGCCGGGAATCGTCGAATCCAGCTTCCGTGGCCAGGACTTGAGGTCGACGGGGCCGCCAGGGCGCGCGGTGAAGCGCGACAGCACCTGGTTCTGGCTCTCGAAGAGGCTGAGCGCATGGCCGCGTACGTTTGGCGGCAGCAGCATCGAAAACCTGCCCTTGGCGTCCGGCCAGCTCTCGGAGACGGGCGTCACGACCTTGCCGCCCATCGTCACCCCGACCGCCAGACCCGAGTAGATCGCGGCGTCGACAGGAGCAGGCGAGCTGATCTTGTAGGCGTTGAAGAGGCCGAGCTGGATGTTGAGCACGGAGCTCTCGAGTCGCACGAACGGCACGTTCGTCCCCGTGATCCCGCCGTAGGAGTTCGGTCCCTGGGCGACCCCGACGCTGATCAGCACCGGGTTGTTGGACGTCTCATCCGAGGCCGTGAAGAACGATGAGTAGTAGCCGTTGGCGTTCGAGGGGTTCGAGCGCGTCCAGAAGTCGCGGTCCTGCGTGCGGGTGATCACGATCGCGCCCGCCACCGGTTGGCCCGTGGCGGACGTGATCCTGCCGGTCAGCTCGTAGCTGAGTAGATGGACCGCCGGGGGCGCTGCGTGGGCCGAGTCCGTGGCGCTACCGGTGACGAGCACGTCGCCGTTGTGCTGCACCGAGGCATGCAGTCCGCTGATCGCGAAGGCGCTCGTGAAGCCGCCCGTTGCCGCCGAGACGGCCCGCTTCTGCCCGGCGCTCAGTCGCTTGCCGCCAATCGTTGCCCCGCCGAGACCGGTGACCTCGACGACGTGCCGCCCGGCGACCGTGTTGTCGATGTCGTAGCTGAAGCGGCCCTGCTTGTCGGTGGGCTGGGGAACCTGGTAGCTATCGACCGTCACGTCGGCGCCGACGACGGGCTTCCCGTTCCACAGCACCCGGCCCGTGAGCGTCTGCACATTCGAGGAGTCTGCCTGCCACGGCACGACCACGGTCGCTGCCGGGGTCACGATTTTCGCGACACCCTGTACCACTGCCGCCCGGACGTGTTGGCGGAGCTCGCGCGTCACCCGCGCCGCCGGTGTGCGGGTGGCGGGCAGGCGCCGGGCCAAGGTTGTGATCACCGGCGCGGACGACTGGGCGGAGGCGCCGCCGAGCGCGAACACCTGCAGCTGGGACGCCTGGCCACCACCGGATGACGTCGGCGTGCCGCCGACGGTGATCGCGACGTACTCCGTGCCGTTGACGGAGTAGATCGATGCGCCTGCCGCGATCTGATGCCCGGTCTGGAACGTCCACAGGATCTTGCCTGTTTGGGCGTCGAACACGCGCAGAACGCCGTCCCCGCCGCCGTCGAATCCGAGGCCGCTCGCGGTGGTCGTCACGCCGCCGCGTTCAGGCTGCGGCGTCATGTCCTTCCAGACCGGCGTGCCGGTGGCAAGGCTGACGGCGCTGATCGAGCCGTAGTCGCGCCAGCCCGGCGGGGTCGAGCCGTAGTCGCCGTTTGCGAGGCCGAGGAACACGTCGCCGAGCGTCAGCTCCTCCTTCTCCTGCGCGGGTGTGAGCACCGCCTGCTCTTCCACCGACGCCGTCTCGGCGGCTGCCTCATAGACATACGCCGTGTTCGGATCAAACGACGCGGGCGAATAGTTGAACCCACCGATCGAGCTCGGGTAGACGGTGACCGGCTTCCCCGGCTGCAGGTTCGGGTGTTCGGTGTGGTCGAGCAGCTTGACCTGCTGGTAGATAGGCCGGCCCGTCTTCGCGTCGTATGCGAACCAGAGGCCCTCCATCGTCGCGACCGAGACAACGCGCTCCGCCTTGCCGTTGATCTTGGCGGTGTAGACGAGCGGCGGCTGGGCGGTGTCGTAGGACCATTCGTTGAACGACATCTGCTGCTGCCACCAGTCCATCCGTCCGGTTTTCAGGTCGACCGCGATCAGCGAGTCGCCGCGGGGATCGGACCCGGGACGCAGGGAGGGGAAGTAGAGCGGCGTCGCGGAGCCCGTGCCGAAGTAGAGCGTGTCGGTCGTCGGGTCGATCGTGACCGGCGTCCAGACGACCCCGCCGCCGGCAAGCGCGTCGTACTTGCGCCACTCGGTCCCCTGCGGCGGGACGGTCCAGAAGGGGTTTGGCCAGGCGGGCTCGAGATTGCTCGTGTGGTAGGCCATCACGAAGCCGCGCACGCCGTACTCCGAGCCGGCGGCGCCGAAGACCAGAAGGTGGTCGGCGCAGATCGGCGCACTGGTCTCCGAGTAGCCGTAATCGGTCTGGGCGTCGGGCACGGCGTCCGAGATCGGCACCTCACGCTGGAGAATGCCGGTCGCCGGGTCAAGCGAGACGACGTCCATGTTGAGCGTCAGCACGAACACGTGGCCGTCGCAGAGGGCGACGCCGCGGTTGGCGACCTGCCCGTAGTCGCTGAAGACGGCGACATCGTCCGGCGACCAATGCCATCTCACCTGGCCGGTGGTGGCACTGAGGGCCCAGACGTTGTCGTTGTTGGTCGTCACGTAGAGCGTCCCGTTGGCCTCGACGGGATAGGACTGCTCGCCGTGGCGCACGGTCGGGTCGAGCGCCGTGAAGTCGACGGTGAAGAGCCTGCCGAGGCTGCTGACGTTGCCCGGGTCGATCTGCGTTAGCGGCGAGTAGCGGTTCTCGTCCGGGGTGTTCCCGAACCCGCCCCAGCCGACATTGGCGTTGGACGACGACTGGGCCCCGGCCGTCGAGAGACCCAACCCGGCAAGGCCGAGCGCCAGCACCACCGCCACTGCACGTCGGCCTCTCATCTCCGGGGCGCGAGTATACGCTCCCGGGCGAGCCTGAGCGGAAGTACGCTGGCCAGCAACAGCGCGAGCGCCAAGCCTGCGACGTACGGTGCCAGGGGGTGCTGCCCGAGGACCCGTCGCGCACGGCTCGTGGGACCGTGGCCGACGATTTGGTGTAGATCTGAGGCTGCGGCCGCGGTCTGGTTCTCCTCGAAGGAGCGTCCCCCGAGTGCGGCAGCGAGCTCGGCAAGCAGCACCCGACCGGTGGGGTCGGGGTGGTAGGCCGGCTCGGGCCGTCCATTCGCGTCGAAGACCGCCTCGCCTGCGTTCCAGAAGCGGATCGCGAGGAAGCGGTACCCCTGCTGGACGCCGAGCTCGCGACCGAGTGCGCCAGGGTCGAAGGGATTGCTCTCGCCGTCGGTGAGGAGCACAACCACGCGCCGTGTGACGTGCGGCTCGAAGTAGTTGCCGGTGGCGACGTCGTCGAGTGCCGCGTAGGTCGTGGCGCGCGCGGCCTGCGCGACCGGCGGCGGGTTCTCGATCGTGACGGCGCGCGAGAGCACGGCGTCGAATCCTGCTATGTCGGGCACAGGCAGCAGGTCGGGCAGGACGCGGTCGGTCAACGTCGCCACGCCGGCCGCCACGTCGGGAATCGCGGCGCGCAACTGCACGGCCGCGTTGATAGCTCGAGCCAGCCGGGTTGGCGAGGTCGGCGTGAGCGAGGCCGCCATCGATCGCGAAGTGTCGAGCACGAATAGCACCGCGACGTCCGTTCGCGTCCGCACGAGCGCGTCGTCGCTCAGCGCGGGCTGCGTCGCCGCCAGGCCAAGCAACGCGACCGCCGCCGCTACGGCAGCGCTGCGGGGCCCCAGTGACCAGCGCGGCGGCGGATCGAGACCGAGCGTCCGCGCGAGCGCCGCGGTGCGGATCCGGCCGTGCGCCGCGGCGCCGAGGGGGAGGAGCACCGCGAGCGCGGCCAGCCCTCCGAGCGGCGTCAGGAAGGTCATCAGTAGCCGCTGCCGGGCACGCCGGCTGAGGCGCCGAGCTGCCCGGTTCGCCCGAAGCCGTTGGCGAGCCCGGTTCCGCGCCGTGTCCCGTGCGGCGTGCTGAGGCGCAGCAGCAACTCGAGGTCGAACTTCGCGGCGGTGTCCCCGGGGTCGACCCGAATCGCGTCGGTGAAGTCCGCGATCGCCGTGTTCGTCTGCGAGACCCCGCCGCCCTCCGCCGACTCGTTGAAGGCCAGGACTCCGACCAGCGTCCGCGCCTGTGCGGCCACCTGCAAATCCGCCGAGTTCGCCGGCCCCGCGAGCGCGTTGATCGCCGCCACCTGCTCGGTCTGGACCCCGAGTGCGTTGTTCAGCTGCTCCTGGAGTCCGGCCACCCGGCGATAGGCCTGGAGCGCCCTGCGCACTCCCACGTCGCCGGCGGTCCCCACCAGCGTTTCGGCTAGGCCACCGAGACGGGTCGTAGGGGCCCACTGGGCGCGCGCCGGGGCGATCGCGTAAACGGCGTCGCCGCGGTCGAGGGCGACCGGCCACGCCCGCACGTCGGCGGCGAGCAGGGCGGCGACGACGGCGAGCGCTGCAAGGACCGTGATCGCGGCGAGGCGCAGCGCCGTCACGATGGCCGCCTCCAGGCCAGCCGCGGCGCCCAGCCCTCGCGCAGCGCGAGCGCGAGCGCGGCCGCGAGGGCCAGCGCGGCGAGGGCCCACGGGAACGGCGTCTGCTCTCGTGGGGCGGCCTGCTCGAGGGTCGGCGCCTCGACGACCGGCGTGCCGCGCCCGAAGATGGTGCGGAAAAACCCAACGTCCGCGGGCAACGGGCTGAGGCCGACGATTCGGATCGGCACCCGGTCGTGTCTCGCGACCTCGCCAACCGCCGCCAGGGCGGGGAGATCGTTGGGATCGTCGTCGAGGTCGCTGATCAACATCACCGCGGCCCGCGGTCGCTGTGCGACGGCGATGTCGATCGCGAGCTCCATGCCCGAGGAGATGACTGTGCCGCCCGTGAAAGTCTTCGCCCATGGATTGGCAGGAAACGAAGGCAAGAACCCGGGCGCCTTCTGCGCCGGCAGCGTGAAGTAGCGGACCAGGGGGGCGAGATCGGCCGCGGGCGTGCCGGGTGGCAGCGCCTCGTACGCGTCGTCGGAGAACACGACGAGGCCGACATGGCCGCCGGTTTGCGAGAGCGCCCTGAGCGTGCCGCCGATGCGCGAGAAGCCGTCGGAGGAGATGCTCGCGGAGAGGTCCAGCACGATCACGACGTTCGCGTTCGCCGGCAGCGGTACCAACGTCTGCGAGTGGGGAGAACGGGAGCTGATCAGGACCCCCACGGCAGCTGCCGCGGCGCAGGCCGCGAGCACCGTGAGCGCAGCGCGGGTGACGACGGCGCGCGTGCGGAACGCGCTCGCGTCGGCGAGCGGGATGCTCGGGCTCACCCAGGCCTCCCCTGCTCGATGTCGCCGACGAGCTCCTCGAGCTCGTGCGGCTCGGGAACGGGCTCCGACCAGGCGAGCCTGCGGACTGCGCCGGAGCGCTGATCGCGGCCGAGTGCGCGGCCGAGCAGCGCGAGCGCGCGGCGCCGATCGGCGGCTGGACGGTGCTCGGCCTCTCGGGTGAGCTGGAGTGCGCGTTCGAGCGCGCCGGGCTGCGGTCCTCGACGCTTGAGACGCAGGTTCACCTGCCAGCCGGCGATACCGGTCGCCGCGAGCGCGCAGAGCACGGCGAGCACGTCGAGCACCGTGGCCAGCGTTCCGGGGGCGATCCGGTAGGTCGCTGCGGGCGGCGCCGTGTCGGCCTCGAACGACGGCGAGCTCGCGGCAAGATCCGAGGCGGTCACCCGGCCTCGCACCGAGAGCGTCGGCCACGCCGCCGAGACGCGCGCGATCCGCCCGTTTCGCGCAGTGACCGACGCACGAACGAGCGGCAGCCCGACCCGCGCCACCCCGCTGCGCGCGACGCATGGAGCGGTCAGGCACGAGACGGGGATGGCGACGGTCACCAGCTCCAGGCTGCCCTGCGTCGAGGTGGATGTGCGCGCCGGACCGAGCTGGGTGAGGGGCGCGACATCGTCGGTGAAGCGCAGCGTCCGCGGCTGGACGAGGCGCGCATCGAGCGCGACGACCACGCGGGCGAGAATCCGGTCGCCGAACTGCGCGACCGGGGGGTTGAAGCTCGCCGCGACCTCGACGGGCACGGTCGGCCCGATCGCGGGGGCGGACACGGAAGCACCGAGAACGAGGAGGCCCACGACGGCGCCCGCGCCCACAACCACGCAGACGGCGGCGACCCGGACCCGGGTGACCGCTGCGATGCGAGTCAACGCGCCCATGCGCTGCTCCTGCGCTGCGCCGCCCACGCGATAAACGTCGCGTCGACGCGATCGGGCTCGCTCGTCCCGAGCACAATCGGCTGAAGTCCGAGCGCCTCACAGTCCGCGATCACCCGGGCGAACCGCCGCTCGTTGGCTTCGCCCCGCTTGGCCGCCTGGCGGCGGCTAAGGCGGATCAGCGCGACGTCACCGCTACTCGGGTCGGCGATCGGGATACCGACGCCACCCACGGCCGGGAACGCCTGCTCCCAGACGGGATCCTGGATCACGACGGGCACGAGGTCCCACCCGCAGCCGATCCCGCGCAGCCAGGTCTGCGCCGGCGGCGGCGCCAGGAAGTCGGAGAGCACGAACACGAAGCTCCCGGGCGGCAGGTCGCGACGGTGCTCCATCAGGAAGTCGAGCGACCGCTCGAGCACGTCGGCCGGGGCCGCGAAGGGAGTGTCGCCGCCCTCGCGCTGCTCGATCAGCCGGCGGCGGTCGCGGCGAGCGGGCGCCAGCCACCACGCCTCGCCGTTGCCGAAGTCGAGCGCGGCCATGTCAGCTCGCGCGGCCTCGGCGCTGCCGGCGATCGCAGTCACGGCCTCCCGAACCGCGGCCGGCTTGTGGAGCCAAGGCAACGGGTCGGCGTAGAGGCCCATCGCCGGCCGGCGGTCGACGACGATCACGACCCGCGGCGCCTCGTCGGCGGCATGCTGGCGGACTACGAAGGTGTCCTCTCCGCTCGTGGCGGCAAGCCGCGCCGACGCAAACCAGTCGATCGTTGCGACCGGATCGCCCGGCTCATAGAGGCGGTGCCCGATGATGTCGCCGCCGTGACCGCGACGTCGGCTCGCCGCCTCTCCGAACGGCAGCCCGGTCAACCGCCGCCGTGGCACGA
This sequence comes from uncultured Solirubrobacterales bacterium, assembly GCA_963788385.1. Taxonomy (GTDB): domain Bacteria; phylum Actinomycetota; class Thermoleophilia; order Solirubrobacterales; family Solirubrobacteraceae; genus Palsa-513. The sequence goes on along the minus strand of CAWBGR010000001.1, from coordinate 84,280 downwards.
GCGGGAACGTGTGCCGCGCGCCGGATTCCGAGCTCACGGATCCCAGGCGGGGGCTGGCGGCGGCGCCAACTCCAGGCAGCGCTTCCAGATCAGCTCAAGCGCCTCGTCGCGGGCGAGCACACGCGTCTCCGCAAGGAAGGAGGTGGTGAGCAGCAGGCGATGCCCGAGCACCGGCAGGAACAGCCGCTCGATGTCTTCGGGCACGACATAGCCGCGGCCCTTCAGGAGAGCCCAGGCCCGCGCACTGCGCTCGAGCGTGAGGCTCCCGCGCACGGAGGCGCCGATCGCCACCCCCTCGACCTCGCGCGTCGCGCGCACGAGCTGCACCGTCCAGCGGAGGATGAGCTCGTCAACGTACACGTCCTCGACCGCGCGCTGCAGCGCCCGCAACTCGTCGGCGCTCACGACTGGCTCGATGTGGTCGATCGGGTGCCCGTGCCGCTGTGCGACGACGATTGAGATCTCCTCGTCCTCGCGCGGGTATCCCAGACGCACACGCATCGCAAAGCGATCCAGCTGCGCCTCGGGCAGCGGAAAGGTGCCCTCCTGGTCGATCGGGTTCTCGGACGCGATCACGAGAAACGGCGACGGCAGGTGGCGTGTGACTCCGTCGACGGTCACCTGGCGTTCGGCCATTGCCTCGAGCAGCGCGGACTGCGTCCGCGGCATCGCGCGGTTGGTCTCGTCGACGAGCACCACATTCGCGAACACGGGTCCGGGTCTGAACTCGAACTCACGCGTGCGCTGGTCGAAGATCGAGAGCCCCGTGATGTCCGTCGGCTGAAGGTCAGGCGTGCATTGGATCCTCGCGAACGTCGTTCCGCCGATCGACTGCGCGATCGCGCGTGCGAGGATCGTCTTCGCCGTGCCGGGAACGTCCTCGAGCAGCACGTGCCCGCCTGAGATCAGCGCCGCGAGAACGAGTGTGATCTCGTCGTGCTTGCCGACCACCACCTGCTCGACGTTGGCGAGGATCCGGGCGGCTGAGCCGTCCGGCGCCGGGGTTTGCGCAGGCATCACGGCAGGATAGGCTAGCTTCATCACTCCCGCGATCGGCCGGTAGTCACCTGGGCGGCGTGTTCTTTGTCGTCGCCAGGAGGCCCCTTAGCTGAGCATCCGGGCCAAGCGACGCGTGTCGCATCGCTCAAGCGGCAACAGCGGACGGTCAACGAGCGCGCTCGGTCGGGAACGCCACAGTCTGCGCGAGGCGGCTCGGCTTCGAGCGCTCCGCGCGGCGGCCGAAAGCCTCGCCGATGGAGCGGCGGCGCCTGGCCGGTGTTACCTGACCGCTTGGCTTGAGAGGCTGTAGCCGTTCGGGCTCGGGGTCCAGGTCGAGGAGGTGGTGACCTTGAGCCAGAAGCCCTCCGAATAGGGAAGCTTCGCCAACAGGTCGTTGCCCCATTGGCCCCTCTTGTTGGGCTTCATGATCACTCCGTCGTCGGGTGCCGTCCCGACGGTGATCTGAAGCAGTTTGTCACCGAGGCGCGCGAGTTCGAGCCGCGTTGCGTGGCAGGTCATGCCGGTCGTCGGATACGGCACCGCGACGTAGTTCCAGCCCCTGCGCAGATGGATCGCGCCCGCCACACCGAACCGCTGGCGCTGCGTCGTGGGAAGCCACTTCGTGGCGGTCGACAACGTCAACTGCACGCCCTCGTTGGCATAGAGCGCAAAGTTCCTCGAGCGACCCGGGCGATAGGTCTGCCAGTGACTGTTCACGTACACCCGCACCGATTTCGCGATCTTGCGGCCCGCCTGGCGGTCCACCGAGGCGATCAAGGCCTTCGCCGTGGGAGTCACCGCCAGCTCCGGAGTCGACGCCGGCGATGATGTCGAACGCGCCAGTATCGACATCGCCGTGGTCGTCGCCGTACCCGCGGCCGGCAGCGCCACGGTGTTGGCGCCGGCGGTCAAAGTCACCGCCGGCGGCGGCGCCGTGATGTCCGTGAAGTTGCCGCTCCCGTCCACCGCGACAGCGTGCAGAACATCCCCTGGGTTGAGAGTGATCTGCGCGGTCCAGATGCCCGTGGCGGTCTGGGTACCCGACACGGTGTTGAACGACTGGTTCGGGCCCTCGACGATGTTGTTGGCGTAGAAGACGACGCCGGTGATGGCCGCGGTGGTCGGGTTCGCGCCCGTGTCGTTGACGTTCAGCGGGCTGTCGGCAACGCCGGTCGCGGTCGCCGTCCCGTTGGCGTAGCTGAGGCTCGCGATGGTGGGCGGATTGGTGTCGGCGGTCGCCGGCGGGGTGTACACGGGGGCTGCGCCGAAGCCGACGTAGCCCTCGAAATCGTCGGTATAAAGAGGGCCGTTTGGCCCGTTGTAGATGCCGATCCCGGTCCACTGATACCCGGCCTGCAGGATCGCGCCACGGTGCCCCCAGCCGTGGGAGCTGTCCACGTACATGTAGGCGAACACCGCCTGCGCAGGATTGGCAAACGTCCCAGCGAGGTCCTCGCCGAAGGTGTAGTTCGTCGCGAACACCGGATTCACGAGCTGCCGTGGGACGTCGACGCCAGGTTGCCCGACACCGAGCTGATTGATCGGACTCGGATGGTCGAAGTACCCGTACGTCGCCATCTCCCGGCTGTGATTGAGCGCGACCTGCGACATCAGCGTGCTGTCGAGCTGAAGGTCAGGCTCGCCGCGCGCCTCGCGCTCGCTGTTGAACAACCACAGCATCTGCAACTGCGGAGACATCGAGTCATATCCCGCCGGCAGCACCAAGGGCGTGGTGCAGCCCTCAGCGGCACGCGCATTCGTGAAGTCCGCCGCTATCTCCTGATCGGTGTCCCACTGCAAGCCGGTCCAGGAATAGTCGGAAGCGGGGTTGATGGTCGGATCGCAGGCCACCGCCAGTGCGGGCGACGAAGCGACGGCCGCAACTCCAAAGCAAAAACACAACCCAACCGTCGCAACGATCGCGATTCGACGCAGTGCCCCCATCTGAATGTGTCCTCCGTAACGTTCTGGCGACGGGAGCGCAATGTCGCGCCCCCAGTTGGCGCGATTTCGAACTCGGACGCGCGTGGAGCGCGGCAGGCTACCAGTCCAACCGCCCCGACTCGACACTGCCGGGGCCCTGCGAGGGCACGCGCGCCATCACAGGGAGCGCAGCTGCACGATCTGCTCGTGCGCGTCTGCCCGTCGATCGCGACAGGCTTGCCGGCGAACCCGGGCGCGGGCGCCACCAAGACCCAGGCGGGGAGCCTGGCGGGCGGGGACTTCCTGGCCTGCCTGCACGCGCTCTCGCGTCACCTGCAACTGCTCGTCACCTACCAGCCACCAAGCCGCTACTGGCCGCTGCAGGCACTCGAGACGGGCATCTTCCTGGCCGCCGCACTGGCACTGATCGCCGCCACGGTCTGGCGCGTAGGACACCGCTCCGCGCGCATGCCGGCAGCCGGCGGGCCGCGTGAGCAGACCGCAAGCCCGCTCGCCCTCGAAGTCGCCCGTGAGACGGGCGTGCCGCCCGTGCGCCTGGCGGAAGCCGGCTAGTAGACGTCCTGATAGCTCGGCTTCGGCGCGATCTTCACTGGCGACGCCCGAGGCCCCGCGTCCGCCAACCTGCTGCCGCGGACGCATTAGGGTGGCCGTGTCGAGGCCGGTGATCTGTGCGGCCATCGCAACGTAGTCGAAGCTCACCCGGTCTTGCACGCGATGGTTGATTGTGGCTCGTTCTGTCTACGATCGATGTTGTGTCTCGGCTTGTGATTCGGTTGCTCGGCCATCCCGAGATCGTTCGTGATGGTGTGGCTCAGCTGCCGCCGCGGGGGCGCAAGGCATGGTGTGTGCTGGCGTACCTGGTGCTGGCCGACCGGCGAGTGCCGCGAGTTCGTTTGGCGGCGCTCCTGTTCGCCGACGCCGATGACCCGCTGGGAGCGTTGCGCTGGACGTTGGCCCAATTGCGCCGGGCCCTGGGTGTTCCGGGGGTGCTCGAGGGTGATCCGTTGGAGTTTGGGAGGCCGGGGGGCGCCGGAGTCGATGTGCTCGATCTTCTTTCGGGTGCGGCAGGCCTGGAACTTGCGCGAGGTGAGCTGCTTGAGGGCATCGAGGCTGGCGCCGGCGAGGTCTTTGACGCGTGGCTGCTGGTTGAGCGTCGCCGTCTGGCCGGGGCTTGCGAGGCCGTGCTGCGGGATGGGGCGCTCGCTGCGCTGGCCGCTGGGCAGCCGCTCGACGGCGCCACGCTGGCTGCTCGGGGCCTTGCGCTCAGCCCGTTCGATGAGAGTGTTCACGAGTTGCTCGTGCGTTGCCTTGCGGCCGGCGGCGAGTTTGGCGCGGCTCGTCACCATGCCACCGAGTGCGAGGTCCTCTTTCGTCGCGAGCTCGGGCGTCCTCCGGATGCGCGTGTCCGGCGCGCGGCGGAGCCCTTTGCGTCGGCCGCTGGCGCTCCGGCTGTCGGTGACGCTGCCGTTGCGCGCGGGCAACTCGCTGCGGGGCTTGCCGCGCTCGCGGCGGGTGCTGCGGAGCCCGGGGTGGAGTGTTTGAGGATGGCGTGCGCGGAGGCGCGTGCGAGCGGTGACCGGTCGTTTCTCGCAAGGGCGCTCGCCGAACTGGGCGCAGCGCTGGTTCACGCCGTCCGCGGACGCGACGAGGAGGGAGCCGCGGTGCTCGTCGAGGCGCTAGCGGCCGCCGAGGAGGTCGGGGACCGCGCAGTCGCGACCACCGTGTGCCGCGAGCTTGGATACGTCGATGTTCAAGCTGGGCGTGGAGCGTCCGCGGGCCGGTGGCTGCAGCGTGCCAACGGGCTTGCCGCGACCGATGAGGAGCGTTCAGCCGTGTTGGGCGTGCGCGGGATGGCACTGACCGACCGCGCGCACTATCCCGCGGCAGTAGCGCTGTTGCGCGAATCGGTGGCGCTCGCCGAGCGCAGCGGCAACGCCCGGCAGGCAGCCTGGTCGCTCGCGTTGCTCGGCCGAGCGTTCGTGCTGCGCGGCGATACGGGCGAAGCGTGCGAGGCTCTTGAGCGCTCGCTGGAGCTCGTTGTGTGCACGGGCTGGGTCGCGCTGCAGCCGCTGCCGGAGTCGCTGCGCGCCGAGATCGCGATCCGCGAAGGGGACACTGCGCGAGCCAAGATCCTGGTCGACCACGCGTTCTCGCTCGGGTGCCGGCTCGGCGACCCCTGCTGGGAGGCATTCGCCGCGCGCGCCACCGGATTGCTGCACGCGGCGTCGGGCGATCACGACGGCGCGCTGGCATGGCTGCGCGATGCCGCCCGCCGCGCGGGACGCGTTGCAGACCCCTATCTATGGGTGCGCGCGTACTGTCTGGACGCGCTCGCAGACGTCGCGATCACAGCCTCCCAGGACGATGCCACAGACGCCGTCGAGGAGCTTGGACGGATCGCGGCCCACGCCGACATGCGCGAGCTAGTCGTCCGGGCTGCACTGCACCGGGCGCGCCTCGGCGGGCGGGCAGGCGTCGAGTCCGCCCGGCTGCTCGCCGAGAACATCGACAGTCCACTGCTCCTGGCCGAAATCGCTGCCGTTGCGTGATCACACGCGCGCTCACACGGTGCCGTGGTCGACTGACGTCATCCACCACGACCAAGGAGTGCCCATGCCCCTCATCAACGTCAAACTCATCGAGGGCGTCTTCACGCCCGAGCAGAAGACCCAGATCGCCGAGCGGCTCACCGACGCGATGGTCAGCATCGAAGGCGAGAACATGCGCCAAGTCACCTGGTGCGTGGTCGAGGAAGTCAAGAGCGGAGACTGGGCCATCGGCGGCCAGTGCCTCACCACCGAAGCAGTTCAGGCGCTCGCCAACGGAGCGATCCCGCAGCCGGCGTAAATCACCCGAGGCGTCCGAGCTCGGGCGGCGCCCCCGCGTGGCCGCCCGAGCCGCCGCTGCCTCATGGCTGGCAGACACCCAACCCGCTGTCGGCTCGCGCGGTGGCTCTTGCCGCGCGGGAGCAGCTTTGTGGCAGGGGGCGTGAAGCCTGTTGGGCAGCGATTCATCCGATGCATGCTTCCGCCAGCCGCTTGGTGAGATAGCGGCGTTCTGTAGCCGAGGGTGCGCAGCTCAGCGCGACCCGTAGTGCCGCGGCGGCGTCGACCGGCCGGTCGAGCCGCGAGAGGAGGTTCGCACGCGTTGCGTGAACCAGGTGGTAGCTGCGGAGCTCGCCCGAAGCGAGGATCTGATCAACCAATAACAGTCCTTCGGCGGGCCCTTCGGCCATCGAGATTGCGACCGCGTGGTTGAGTCGTACGAGCGGCTGGGGCATGACTTCGAGCAGTTGCGCGTAGAGGCTCGCGATTTCGTTCCAGCTTGTGGCCGCAGAGTCGGTAGCGTTGGCGTGGCAGGCAGCGATCGCGGCCTGCAGCGCGTAGGGACCTGCGGTCCCGCCTCGCAGGCCCTTCTGGAGCGCTGCGTTCGCGTCACCCACCTCGCCTCTGTCCCAGAGGGAGCGGTCCTGATCCTCCAACGTGACAAGGTCACCGTGGCGGTCAACGCGTGCGAGCCGCCTTGAGTGTTGGAACAGCATCAGCGCCAGCAGCCCGCTGGCTTCTGACTCGTCGGGCATTAGCACCGTCAGTGCGCGTGCGAGGCGGATCGCCTCGGCACAGAGGTCGGCGCGAATCAGGTCGGGACCGAGGGAGGCGGCGTATCCCTCGTTGAACAGTAGATACAGGACGGCGAGGATCCCGCTTGTGCGCTGCGGGAGAAGGTTTGCCGGCGGCACGCGGTATGGGATTCGAGCGTTGACGATCTTGTGCTTCGCGCGAACCAATCGCTTTGCCATCGTCGCCTCGGACACGAGGAACGCCCGCGCGATCTCCGTTGTGCTCAGTCCCGCGAGGCTGCGGAGCGTCAACGCAACACGAGCCTCGAGCGACAGCGCCGGATGACAGCACGTGAACATCAGCCGCAACCTCTCGTCCTCGATCGCGTGCTCGCTCGCGAGGAACGACTGGTCATCCTCGACACCGCCATCCGGCATCGTGGCTAGCTCGCGCAGGCGCTTGGCCTTCATCGTTTCGTGGCGCAGCCGGTCGATCGCGCGGTTGCGAGCAACGGTCGTCAACCACGCCCCAGGCCGGCACGGGACGCCGTCAATGGGCCATCGCCGGACCGCTTCAGCGAACGCTTGCTGCGCACAGTCCTCGGCGAGATCCCAGTCACCGGTCTGGCCGATCAAAGTCGCGACGAGCCGCCCCCACTCCGCGGTGAAGGCCTCGGCCACCGCAACTGTCACGTTCTCGCTCATTCCTCCCAAAACGGTCGGACCTCGATCGCGCCGAACCGTCCAACCGGATGCTTGGACGCGACCTCGATCGCCTCATCAAGATCAGCGCACTCGAGCACGTCAAAACCTGCGATGTATTCCTTCGTCTCCGCGAACGGTCCGTCGGCGATCAGCACTTCGCCGCCGCGCACGCGAATCGTTGTTGCGTCCGTGAGCTCCGCCAGCCGGTTGCCTTGCAGGCGTACCCCGCGTCCATCCATCTCCGCCACCCAGGCATCGGTATCGGGCCCAACCTCGGCCCATCCCTCCGGTCCAAGGTCGATCGATCCATCAACGCAGACAAGCATCACGTACTTCATATGACTCCTCACTCTCATTTCGGTGTCGCCGGTTATTTCGTTCAGCAACCAAACGACGAGCGGGGAAGCCGGAAATGGACACCCACCGAGACACTCGTCTAGCGGCCCGGCCGCGCGCCCTGTTTTGGACTGACGATTGGCTTCGCTTCCGTCCCACACATGCGGGGGACGTCGGGTCGACCGCCAGGCGGCGCGTCTCGTCATCGCAGTCTGGGCGTCTCCATGGTTACGCGGCGAGCCCTCTCGTCTGCGCGTCGCGGCCTCGTCGCGATCTTAGGCTCCCGCGAGTTCTGGGATCGGTTGCTCCTCTAGGAGGACGATCTCGCAGTCCTCGGCCCAGTGGAGATGGTGGTGATCTTCGACCATTGCCAATGCGTCGTCTCGTGAGTCGGCTTGTAGGATCGACATGCCGATCACGTTGCTCTCGGTGGGAGTGCTCCCTGATGCGGTCAGCTTCACGGCGTTGCCGAGTGGCTTGCCTGGGTCGACCAGTGCCGGGCCGATGCGCTGCGCCCAGTCAACCCAGAGCTGCATTCCCGCCGTCGCTTCCTCGGGTGTGGCTTGAGCGAAGCGCCCGGCAACACCGACCGGCGCGGAGTACAGAACGATGTATCTGCCCATGGTTTCTTCCTTTCGATGCTGGTGTGTGCGTCGGTTGAAGCGCTTTAGCGACGGTTAGTCGCCGGCGTCTGGGGTGTCGATGTCGGCTTCAAGTACGCCTCCGATCTCGTTGAGTGCGTCAGCAATCGCAGCCAACGCATGGGGTCGCAGATCGGTCATGACCTTCAGCGACCATTCGACCTGGCGTTGGTAGATCGCCCCGAGGACCTTTTCGCCCTTGGGTGTTAGCTCTAGGAGTCGGGCACGACGGTCGGCCGGGTTGTCTGTGTAGGCCACCAGACCGTCTCGTGCGAGCACATCGGCGATGCGCTGGACACTCTGGCGAGCGTGTCCGATATCGCGCGCCAGCGCCGCAACTGTCTGCGGCCGGTAGGCCCGGCCCAGGACCTGCCATCGGGCACTGCTCTGGCCAATGGGCCTGGTGATTCCCTCGCCGGCCCGGATGAGGATTCCATTGACACGGAAAACGCTCATCGCGAACCTGGTCCAGATCTCCTCTGGCTTTAGTGTCGCCGCCATCGCTTCAACCTACGCGATTGACAGCAGACTGTCAATCGGCGTGGTGGATGCGCTCCGCCGAGAGCAGGGCGCTCCACCGGCCGCCTAGGGGGCCTGCCTGCAAAGCGGCCCCTAAAAGTGGTCGCTTGCAGGCTATTTTAGAGCCGGAGAGGGGACTCGAACCCCTGACCTATCGCTTACAAGGCGATGCCATGGTCCGGCTGAAACCGCCCGTTTTGCCTGCAAAACCACATGTTGCCGGGAGGCTTGGAGAAGGCGAATTTCGGCGCATTTGGGCTGATTTCGGCCGGCTTCGGGACAACGGGGCCCGCGGTTGTCCTTAACGATCTTGGGGGTTGTGGGGTGCGGGTCGCGGCGGATCTGCCCGGTCTGGATCGGCATAAGCGCTCTCTGGCACGACGCGCTGGAGTGCGTTCGGTCAAGCACGTGGCGTGACGTCGCTCAGCTCTTCTCGAGGCGGGGGCCAGCCACCTCTTCGAGCAGCAGCTTGATCGCTGCGGCCACCGGTATCGCGACGAGCGCGCCCACGAGGCCGAGTACGGCGCCTCCGAGAACCGTTGCAACCACCGTGACGAGCCCCGGCACGGCGACGGTGCGGGCCATGATGCGCGGCGTCAGCAGGTAATCCTCGAGGAAGCGGTACACGAAATAGAAGACGGCCGTCGCGATCGCGATCGCCGGTGAGACGGTGAGCGCCACCAAAGCCACCATGACCCCGCCGATCGTCGATCCGATGATCGGGATGAGGTCGAGCAGCGCGACGAGCAGCGCGAGCAGCAGCGCATAAGGGATGCCAAAGACCAGGGCCCAGGCATAGGTCCCGACTCCCGCGACCAATGACGTCACCAGGTTGCCGAGCACATAGCCTCCTACGCGATTGAGGATCTCGTCGGTGAGCAGCACCATGCGAGGCCGGCGGCTCCTGGGCGCAAGCAGGTAGATGCCGCGCCTGACGCGGGGCAGGTCGACGAGCAGGTAGACAGTCACGATCACGACGACGACGATCGACGACACCAGACCGAGCACGACCTTCCCGACGCCGACGACCACGCCGAAAGACGAACCCTGCCCGCGAAGCACCTTCTGCAGCGCACTGGCAAAGTGGTAGCGAGCATTCAGCCTGCCGAGCGTGCTGCTGTGACTCTGCAGGCTGCGCACGTAATGCGGCAGCTCGTTAGCCAGCACGGTGGCCTGCGTGACCACGACGGGCACCGCCGCCGCCAGAAAACCGACGAGCAGGCCGAGTGCCGCAAATACAACGGCCGCGACCGCGGCCCAACGCGGAAGTCCCCGTCGGTAGAGCCAACGGACGGCGGGGTCCAATCCGACCGCGAGGAAGAAGGCCAGTCCGAGCAGCACCAGAATCTGGCCGGCCACCATGACCACCCACGAGAGCGCGAACGCGCATGCGACCCCGAGGGTTCCCACGAAACCCACATAGAACGGGGCACGACGATCAAACGGGCGGCCGGCGCGCCCGAATTCGTTCTCAGTCGTGGCGCCAGCGGCGACCGCCGCCTCGGCGAGCATGTCGTCGAGGACCTCCTGCGTCGCCGCGTCATCCGACGGCGAAAGGGCCGTCCGCTGTGCACTGATCATCGAGATCCCTTGGACGTCGAGGTTCCCGGCGCCCGCTGTGGTGGCAGGGGTGCGGTGGGAGCGCCGCTTGTGGTGGGTGCCGCGACCGGCTTCCAGCCAGGTACCCGCGATCGCGCGGGACGAAACACGAGCGCGGACCGCCTGGCGCGCCGACGCCTGTGGCGCGCGCCGTGACAAACCGGACGCCCCGACGACAACCCGGCGTGCTGCGGCATGACGTGGAGGTGGTGGCCCGCGCCGGCACTGGGGCGGCCGAACCCGCCCGCCTACGCGGTTTAGGCCGCTGAACTCAGGCGCCGAGGGCCGGGACGTCCTGGGCCGAAACGATCGGCAGGCTGTCTCTCACGCCGGCGAGCTCGAGCACCGCGTCGACGCGTCGTGAGCCGACGACGAGGCGCAGTCGCCCACCCTCTGACGCGTCGTTGACGTCGCTCATTCTCAGCAGCGCGTTTATCCCGGTCGAATCGATGAACGTGACGCCGGTCAGGTCCACGATGATGAGCTCCGCCTCGCCGAGCCGCGCGCTGTCGAACTCGGCCTCGAGGAGCGGGACGGTGGCCAGGTCGAGCTCTCCGCTCAGCGCGAGTCGATGGACGTGGCCGGATCGCTCGTTGTGTACTGAGAACGGTTCGGTGGGGATCATGAGCACCTCTCGAGAGAAATGGTCAAGGTCCATCTGTGCGCTCTGATGTCGGCTGAGACGTCCCTATGCGGGCCGTGATTCTAGCCGCGGATGTGGGGGTGTCAAGACCGCGGATCCGCGTGACGGCGAAGCGGTGGCGGGCATGCGCGCGAGGCTTGGGGCGGACCTTGGGGAGAACCTGCTCAGCGGTCAGGGCACCGGCAGCGAGGCCCAGGCACGTCCGGGCTCCACGTGCCATTCATCCGCCAGCCGCGCGACGATCTTCAGCCCCACTCCGGCGCCGGGGCTTCGCTCACGAGGGCCGGTGACGTTCTCCGACGAGCGCCGGGAGCTCGACGCGGGTCGCTCCACGACCTCCATCACCAGATGGCCGTCGGCGAAGCGCAATCTCACCCGAATCGTGTCCGTCGGGAGGAGCCCGCCGTGGATCAGCGCGTTCGTGACCAACTCCGACACGATCAGCGCAGCGTCTGACAACCAAGGCTCGGGAAGGCACGTCAGGCCGCCGACCGCTCGCCGCGCCAGCGCCGGCGCGCTTGCCGTGACCGGCAGCTCGTACTCCAGTGTCGGCCGATCAACCATCGGAGCCGAGGGCTCTGCTCGCACCTCCGCCCGCGGCGGCCGCAGCGCCACGTGTGGACGACATCCGCATCCGCGCCCCGATCTCTTGGGAACGTTGCTTGGCTACCCATCCAGACGCGCCGAAAACGCGAAGAGTCCGCCGTGCGACGTGTCCGCGGTCAAGACGGTGCCGACGCGCCGGCGCCCGCTAACGTGGCTTCAGCACCGTGCGCGCTGCGGTACCGCGGCAGGATCTCGTTCGCATAGGCCTCGAAGAACTCCTCGTGGTTTCCGCCGATCTGTTGGACGTAGAGGTGGTCGAAGCCCGCCGCGGCGTATCCCTCGATGGCCTCGAGGTGCCGCTCGAGATCGGGCCCGCACGCAATCGCGTCACCAATCATCTCTTCGGTGACCAGTTCGGTCGCCTGTTCAAAGTGGGCGGGCGTCGGCAGTATCTGACCGAGTTCGCCGGAGAGTGCATCGTTTGGCCATAGACGGTGGGCGGTCGCCCGTGCCTGGGCCTCGCTCCGGCTCCAGCACACCTTCATGCCTCCCGCGACCGGCTTGTCACCGCCGCCCTGGCTTCTGTAGCCGCTGACCGCCTCGCGGTCCGGCTTCACCGTGCAGAAACCGTCGCCGATTCGCGCCGCCAGCTCGATTGCCTTCGGGCCAAACCCGGACACGAGGATCGCCGGCGGTTCCTCCGGCAGGTCGTAGATTCGTGCGTTCTCCACACGGTAGCGGCGCCCGCGATGGCTCTGAGTGCCGCCTTGCCAGAGTGTGCGAATAACCTCAACCGCCTCCTCGAGCATCTCGAGGCGTTCATCGGCCTCCGGCCAGTGGGCACCGAAAATGTGCTCGTTGAGCGCCTCACCGGAACCGACGCCGAGGACGAACCGGCCCTCCAGCAGGACCGCGCACGTTGCCGCTGCCTGCGCCACGATCGCCGGGTGAATTCGGACCGTGGGACAGGTCACTGCGGTCGTCACCGTCATTGTGGAGGTGGCCTGCGAGAGCGCACCGATCGTCGACCACACGAAGCCGCTGTGTCCTTGCGCATCGTTCCAGGGGTGAAAATGGTCGGAGATCCACAACCCGTCGAACCCCGCAGCCTCGGCAAGCTTTGCCTGGCGGATGAGGTCGCGCGGGTCATATTCCTCGCTCGAGAGAAAGAAGCCGATGCGCACGTGGTCCTCCGTTCTGCGGTCGTGATTTGGAAGTGGCCGCCGCGGCCCGCGCCGCGGTGGCCTCTGGCGGTAGGGGCAATGCGCCCTGGGCTCCGCGACCGGCGGCGACCACTCCGTGGCGGGTGCGGGCTTTCCGGCTCGATACCCGCCTGGGCGCGCGCGAAACCACGCGTGACCGCGGGGCGTCGAGCTCAACGAGGTCATCGGCGTTTCACGAACAGAGCCGACCGACGCGGTGCGGGTTGCGTCGGGGCGTGGGGCGCCCACAAATGTCGCAGCTGCCGCGAACCTGTCAGCTGCGCCAGCGCACGGCCACGATCGCGGTGTCGTCGTGGTGATCCTCGGAAGCGAGGTCCTGCGCGAGCTTGGCCACGAGCGCGTCCGGCACGAGCGAATCAGCCGTCGCCGCGTCGCGCAGTCTTGCCAAGCCGACGTCGAGGCTCTCACCTCGACGCTCCACCAGTCCGTCCGTGAAGGCCACGAGTGTGGACTTCGGTGCCACGTCCACGACCACCTCGTCGTAGGGAACCTCCCGCGCAACCCCGATCGGAACGCCGACGATCAGATCCACGAAGCTGGCGTCGTGCGCATCGAAAAGCAGGGGCGGAGGGTGGCCGGCGCTCGCCGCGGTCAGCGTGTGACCTTCCAGGTCAAGCAGGCAGCACAGCACTGTTGCGAAGTAGCTGTGCTGCTGGCTGTTGGCGAAGTCCGACAGCTTCGTCAGGAGCCTCCCCGGGCTCTCGTCTTGCGCCACGTAGGCGAGCGCCGCATAGCGAAGCGAGGCCATCGTGGTCGCCACCGAAAGCCCGTGGCCGGACACGTCGCCGACGACCAGCAGCACCTGTCCCGCCCCGACCTCCACGATGTCGTACCAGTCGCCGCCGACATCGATTCCGGACGTCGCTGGGATGTAGCGCGCCCCCGCCTGCAGCCCCTCGAAATCGCTCAGCTTCTCCGGCAGCATCGAATGCTGAAGCGTCTGCGCAATGGTACGCTGCTCCGTGTACAGCTGCCGGTTCTCATCGGCCACGCGATCCAGCACGCCGGCGAGCTGCTCGGCTTGACGGCGGCGCAGAACGAGACGGTCGCTCAGCACCGCGGCGGCGAGTGACAGCAGCGCTCCGACGATCGCGATTATCCATGGCAGGCGTTCAAAGAAGGCCCCACCGAGCGAGGTGTTCGGCGTGACGACGAGCGTGAAGGCGCTGTCACCGAACGGCACGGGCTCCGACGCCTGGCGCCCGGTGATCGGGAAGTGCCGCATGTTTGTGACGAGCAGGTTCTGGTGGCGGCGGTTGTGACCGAGAAACAGCGCGTAGTTGAGGTCGGCGAAACCCGATCGGCTGGCCAGCCTCGAACGGCGGTCCTTCGGCAGGGTGCTCTCCGCGTAGACGGCGAAGCCGTTCCTCGTGCCTGGTGTGTTGAACTCGTATCCCAGCCGCGGGCTCGCCAGGCCGAGGATCCCGGTCACCCCCAGCAGGCTGCTGCGTTCGGCGCTGGCGAAGAACCGGCGGGCCTGACCGGCCCGTGCCGCAAGCAGCGGTGCCACGCCGTCAACCACCGTCGGCGCCGGCGGGACCGCACCCAGCGGCCAGAGCGACGCGGAAACGAACTGCTTGCCAGGCCCGACGTATGGCGCCATGAACGCGCGGAACTTCTGTGCGTCGCCGCGCGTCGCGTCCGCCAGCTCGGCGGCCGAGGCAAGCGGCGTCTGCACTGATGGTAGTGCGCCGCTCAACACCAGGCCAAGCTCACGGACTCGCAGCCCGATCAGCCGGTCCTCGTTGTCGTTGTAGATCTTGAGCGACGCCACCGCCAGCGCGCCGGTGACGAGCAGCCCCACGACCAGAACACCGGCCGCCACGCGTGTCGATCGCCGCCGCGGCTCCAATGCCACTCCGCCGGTGGCATGCCCTGGCGCCGCATGTCCCTCGCGGCCGTCGGGCGCGACATCCGGCGGAGCGCTGGAGGTCAGTGAATCGGCCCGGCTAGTCATTTGCGAGGACCTGACGGGATCATCCGACCGAGCAGTGTAGTGCGCGATCAGTGGTCCGCGGCCCAACTAAACGCGCCCGGCTGTCCTCGGATCGCGCCGGTCTCACCACCGAAGTCGTCGCCACCGAGGCCGTCGCCACCGAAGGGCTCCAGTCGGCGACTGCCCGCCGGCAAGCAGGCCGGCAGCGGGTCCCGGCGGCGCGGTGAGCTCAAGGCTCCGCCCGCATCGCATCGCGCGTGCGCGTCACCACCTGCCGTACCAGCGACGACGTCCCGAGTCCAGGCCGGCCTCCGCGCCGCCGACCAGGAACCCGAGCACCCACAGCGCGAGCGCGACCAGCAGCACGATCCACAGGGCATGTGCGGCGAATCCGAGTCCGCCGAACACAGCGATGATCAACAGCAGCACCAAGAGAGCAACCATCGTCGTTACCTCCTCTACGCGCCTTCGCCCGTTTCTTCGTCGCCGGCGCTGGCGCGTCTGGCGCGGCGACGGTGCGGTTCTACCCGACGCCAACGCGGTCAAACCCTGACGGCACGATCGAGGCGTAGTAGGCGCCGAGCTCGCTGCGATAGGCAGCGTCCCGGTAGCGATCGCTCTCGAACGCCGGTGCGGCGGCGAGTTCGCCGCGCGAGCAGTCGAGCAGGATCACCGCCGCGCCGCCCACGACGCGTTCGACGAGTCCGGCGGGCAGCATCGCCATCCGCCCGTCGTTCCAGCGCCCGCAGGCTGCGATCACGTAGCTGAAGCCGGGTTCGTCAGCGGCTGCGATCACATGGCCCACCGCGCAGTCACCCGCCTGGATGGCGTAACCACGCAGGCTCTCGGCCGCGTTCGCGACCCCCTCGCGGAATCCCCACACCTGCGCCTGCGCGAGCGGCTCGAATACGACCGTCATGGTGCTCCTCTCATTTGACGATTCGCGTTACCCGCCGCGGGTGGATTTCAATCGCGCCCTTTGCGCGCGGATCAGCCACCGGAACCTCGGGCGTCCGTGGAGCCTGCGGTGAATGGGTCGGATGAACGGGCGTTGGCGGTTCCACGGGCGCGGCCGGATCTGGGGGCTCGGCCGGCACGGGCACGCTCGGACCGTCGGGTGCGTTTGGCGCCTCGGGCTCGACCGGCTGGGGCACGTCGTCCGTCACGCTCAACGCTTCGTCGTAGCGGCTCATCGCGCTCTGCCTCCTGTTTCGCTGACCTGCGTCGACCTACCCGCACCGCCACCGTGCCATTCGCGTGGTATTCGCGAACGTGTACGGCGGCCGGTTCCGGCCGGCTGCGATCATCTGCGCGCGCGTGAACTCACACCACGACGAAGCCGCGGCGTGACTTCCAGCCGTGAACCCGACGCGGAGGCGGAGGCCCTCTTTCGCGAGCTGCGCGCCGGCCGGCGGCCACAGGCGCGAGCCGAACTCATCGAGCGTCACCTCGGCCTGGCGCGCGCGCTCGCCGCTCGCTACCGCACCTCGCCCCAGCCGCACGAGGATCTCGAACAGGTTGCGAGCCTGGGTCTCGTAAAGGCCGTCGACGCGTTCGACCCGGATCGCGGAACGCCGTTTCCGGCATTCGCCGTGCCGACAATCCTCGGCGAGCTGAAGCGCCACATGCGCGACGCCACCTGGGACGTGCACGTGCCGCGCGCCCTGAAGGAGCGGGTGCTGGCGATCGAGCGGGCGGAGCGCGCGCTGTCGGCGCGTCTCGGCGTCGCGCCCAGCGTGGCGCAGCTTGCGGGCGAAGCGGGCGTCAGCGCCGAAGCGGTGCTCGAGGCGCTCGGCGCGCGGCTCGCCCACGATGCGGTCCCGCTCGACCCTCCGGCGCCGGCCGAAGTGCTCGATTCGACCGAGGACCGGGTGGAGGACGCCGCGCTGGCCAGTCCGAAGGACTTTCGCGAGGCCGTGGACAACCGTCTGGCGCTGGCGGAGGCGATGCGCGGCCTGCCCCGCCGCGAACGCGAGATCCTGCGCCTGCGGTTCGTCGACGACCTCACCCAGACCGAAATCGCCGCTCGGGTCGGTCTATCGCAGATGTATGTGTCGCGCCTGCTCCGCGCGACGCTAGACCGCCTGCGGCGCGAACTCGATTAGGGCTTTTCGGGCCGTCGCATGCACCCACCACGAAAGAAGATCAGCGAGCGTTCTTCCGCTGATCGCGGAGCACGATGCGCAGCGTCTCGCCCCGCTCGTCGGTGCCCGTATCGATCTCGTCGCTCAGCCGTTCGAGCACGCTTCCCAGCTCGCCGACCTTCGAACCCGCCAGCAGGCGGCTGGAGCCACCAGGTGCGAGCCCACCGACGCTCAGCGCCATTGCGCGCGGGCCGAGGTCGTCGATTGTGACGCTGACCCTGCCGCCGCTCAGTGCCGAGCCGATTCCGGCGCCCAGCGCGTCGGTCAACATCTGGGCGTCCGAGAGGCGGTCGATCGAGAAGCCGGCCCGCGCGGCGAGAGCGCCCACGAGACGGTTGAGGACGGGCGCGCTCAATTGCGGAGGGGCGATCACGACGCTCACGTCGGCGGCGACTTCGAACGGCTCACCTGTCGCCTCGGGCGGGGCAGGCAGCTCGACCTGATTCGGGAGCGCGAACCACATCGTGACCTCCGTCCCGCGACCGGGGTCGGAGCGGAGCTCGGTGCGCGCGGCAAGCGCCTCGATCACGGTCAGGCCGATCCCGGGCGACACGGAGCTCTCGTCGACCGTGGAGCGCGGCGTACCGGCGCCGTGATCGCGCACGAGCACCTCGAGCGTGGACGGTGACAGGACGACCTCAACCTCCAGCGGGCCCTCGGCGCTGTCGTAGGCGTGGACGACGACGTTGTTGCAGGCCTCGCTCACGGCGGCCTTGATGTCGTCGAGCGCCCCGCCGAAGTCAACGGCGTCGGCCAGCCCGGCCAGAACCTCCCGCACCAGCACGACGTTCTCCGCACGGCTCGCGAGCGCCAGCGACACGTTGGGCTGCCGCCTGCTCATGCGTGTCGCGCGCCGAAGCGCGCCGGTGGTTTTGCTCGCGTGTCGTCCAACGTCGCCGGTCAGTGGCCCGTCCCCACGGTACCGGCTGAGCAGGACGCCCGCAGCCACTCCGGCACGGTCCGGTTGCCGCTCACACCGGCGTTGGCGCATCGCCGTCGACCTCGGCCCGTGTGAGGATCCGAAGCTGGCCGAGCGCGCGGCGCAGCAGCCGCGAGACCTGCATCTGCGACACGCCGATCCGTTGCGCGATCTCGGACTGGGTGAGGTCCTCGGCGAAGCGCAGCTCGAGCACGAGCCGCTCGCGCTGCGGCAGGTGCTCGAGCGCCGCCGCAACCGTGAGGCCGTCGTCGACGAGTGCGTAACGCTCATCGGGCTCGCCGAGTAGATCCGCGTAGCTGGCTGAGCGCTCGCCGTTTCGCGACGCGCAGGGCTGGTCGAGCGACAGTGCGCCGTAGGCCTGCGCCGCGGTCATCGCGTCGAGCACCTGCTCGGGGTCGAGCTCGAGGTAGCGCGCCAACTCGGCGACGGACGGCGGCCTACCCTGGTCGCTGGTGAGGCGTCGCTGGGCCTGCTCGAGCCTGAGCGTTCGCTCCTGCGCCGCGCGGGGCACGTGCACGTCCCAGCAGCAGTCGCGGAAGTAACGTCGCAGCTCACCGAGGATCGTCGGCACGGCGAACGAGGCGAATGCGTTGCCGCGGTCGGGATCGAAGCGGTCGATCGCCTTGAGCAGCCCTAGCGAGGCGACCTGGAGCAGATCGTCGAGCGGCTCGGAGGAGCGCTCGTAGCGGCGGGCGAGGCTGCGAGCCAACGGCATGAAACGCTTGACCAGCGCCGCCCGGGCGGGCTCGTAGGACCGGTTGCGCCAGAGCGCGCTGAGGTCCTCGCGCTCCCCAGGTGCTTGCTGCGGCCGGTGCTCGGTTCCGATCGGTGCTGTTGCCGTTGCGGTCGCCATTCTCGCCTCCGCGTTCGCTTTGGGAATACCTCGCCTGCCGCCGCGGTCCACCGGCGCGCTGACACGGCCGGCGATCGCCTCGGCTGCTGGCTCCTACGTACTTTGTACCCACGTCCCGGGCTTTCGATGCCTAACTTTTGACGACCCTCGGCCCGTCGCATTGGGATACGATCCGGTGGTGACCGCGGAGGCGCTTTCCATTGTCAGCGTGCGTCGAGGGAGCGAACAGCACGTTGCGGCCTCGGGTGAGCTCGACATCGCGACAGTTGACAGCCTCGAACAGGAACTGCTTGCGGCCGAAGCAACCGACGCCGAGCGGATCGTGCTGGACCTCAGCGGCCTCACGTTCATCGACTCCACCGGTCTGCGCCTCGTGCTCGACGTCAACGAGCGCTGCGGCGGACAGGTGGACCGTCTGCGCGTGATCGCCGGTTCGCCGGCGGTCGAGCGGCTGCTCGATATCGTCGGCCTGCGCGACCGTCTCCCGCTGATCGGTCCCTAGCGGGCGCTGCGCCACCGTGGATCTGCGCATCGGCTCGGGGAATTGACGCGCGTGGACGTCGAAGATCGGCTCGGACACAACGAGGCCGTCTTCCGTGATGTCAACGAGCGGATCGAGCAGGGACAGTGGCCGGGCGAGCGCGGGGCGCCGGTCGCGTTTCGCTGCGAGTGCTCCAGCCTCGGATGCAACCTTCTGGTCGAGATGACCCTCGACGAATACGAGCACGCCCGAGCCGACCCCCGGCACTTCGTGCTGGTGCCCGGCCACGAGCTCCCAGAGGTCGAGGTGGTGGTCGAGCGCCGCACCGGCTACGTGATCGTCGAGAAGGTCGGCCGGGCCGGCGCCGTGGCCGAACAGACGGACCCGCGAGCCTCCTGAGCGGCCGCCTGCGTTCAGGCGCTCTGGTCGCGGCCGGGCGTCTGAGCGCCCGGCTCGAGCTCGAAGCGCATCCGCAGTTCGAGGCCGCCAGCTGAGCGGTTGATTAGGTCCACGCCGTCAGAGACCTGCGCGATGAGGCCGAGTCCGAGGCCGAGGCCGGGGCTGTCGCGCCGCGCGCGAAGACCCGAGCCAGCGTCGGACACCACGACCCAGAGCTCACCCGCGGTGACGGCGGCGGTCACCTCGATGCCACCCGCGTCGGTCGTGTCGCGGTAGGCGTGAACGACGACGTTCGTCGCCGCCTCCGACACCGCCAGCTCAACGGAGTCGATCGTCGCCTGCGCGGCTCCATTGCGCCTGGCCAACGCCGCGACGTCCGCCCGGACCGCGGCGACGGACTTGGGGCGGGCGGGGTACTCACGTGAGAAGCCGTCGGGCATCGCGGGCTTTGCCCCGTCCCTGCCCTGAGCGCCGGCGCGCGGGCGCGCAGCCGAGTCGCCCGCGCGAGCGCCCCGCGATCGGTCGACGCCGGTCACAGCGGCGTGGGGCGGCGGACGGCCGCCCGAGCCCGGGCACCAGGGTCCGCCAGGCGTGGGCGGGCGTTGGCGGCGCCGGAGTCTGGGGTCGGCGGGTGGATGATCGCGGAATCGTATGTCCAGCCGCCGACCGACATCGCTGTTGACATCGATGTTCAGCCGGCTCTCCCGCCGCGGCGATGCGTTCGGCGTCCGAGCAGCTTGAGCGGGAGCATGCTGAGCAGCGGGCGAGTGCCAAAGTCCCGGCGGTCCTGGCAGTTGAAGGCGTTCGCGTAACGATTGGCCTGGGCGGCGGTCGCGTAGAACCGTTGGCCGCTCGTGCCGCAGCCGCGCTCGCACGTCCAGTGCAGCGTGGCGCCCTCGGTGCGAAAACGGATGCGATGCCCGAACAGTCCGCACGCGTTCACACCCTGTAGCTGCCCGCAGCTCGCGTGTTTCACACCGCCGATTGCCGGCTTGCAGCTCGCGTTGCCGCTCGCGTGTTTCACACCGCCGATTGCCGGCCCGCAGCTCGCGTGTTTCACACCGCCGGTTGCCGGGAAGCACCTTCGCCATGATCGAATCGACGCGGAGCGAAGCGCAGGGTGCGGTGATCGAAACGCAGGTGCCGGCGCGGCTTGACCGGCTGCCGTGGTCGCGCTTCCACTGGATGGTGGTGATCGGACTCGGAACCGTCTGGATCCTCGACGGCCTGGAGGTCACGATCGTCGGCAGCATCGGGGCACGCCTGACCCAGGCAAACGCCGGTCTCGGGCTGACGCCGAGCTCGATCGGATCCGCGGCGGCGATCTACGTCGCGGGCGCCTGCATTGGCGCGCTGCTTTTCGGCCAGTTGACCGACCGCTTCGGACGCAAGCGCCTTTTCACGGTGACGCTCGGGGTGTACATCGTCGCGACCGTGGCGACCGCGTTCTCGTTCGCCCCGTGGTACTTCTTCCTGCTCCGCTTCCTGACGGGCATGGGAATCGGCGGTGAGTACGCGGCGATCAACTCGGCAATCGACGAGCTGATACCGGCGCGAGTGCGTGGCCGTGTCGATCTGATCATCAACGGCAGCTACTGGCTCGGCGCCGCGGCCGGCGGCGTGGCGTCGATCGTGCTGCTGAACACCGCGCTGCTGCCCGCCAACGTCGGCTGGCGCCTGGCGTTCGGGATCGGCGCCACGCTCGGCCTCGCGATGCTGCTCGTGCGGCGCAGCATTCCCGAGAGCCCGCGCTGGCTGTTCATCCACAGGCGCGAGGATGAAGCGGAACGCATCGTCGACGGCATCGAGTCCTCGATCCGCGACGAGACCGGCGCGAATCTCGATGAGCCCGGCGAGAGCATCAAGGTTCGCCAGCGCGAGGTCGTCCCGTTCCGTGAGATCGCGCGCGTCGCCTTCACGAAGTATCCGCGGCGGGCGATCCTCTGCCTGGCGCTGTTCGTCGGCCAGGCCTTCCTCTACAACGCGATCACGTTCGACCTCGGCACGATTCTCAACACCTTCTTCAAGGTGGGCACGAGCGCCGTGCCCTACTTCGTGTTGCTCTTCGCGGCCGGCAACTTCCTCGGCCCGCTGACCCTCGGACGGCTGTTCGACACGGTCGGGCGGCGTCCGATGATCACCTTCACCTACGTGGCCTCGGCCGCCGTGGCAGCGGTGCTCGGTGTCCTGCTGCTCGGCAGCACCCTCGACAAGTGGTCCTTCATCGCAATCGTCGGCGTGACGTTCTTCCTCGCGTCGGCCGGCGCCAGCTCGGCCTACCTGACCGTCAGCGAGATCTTCCCGATGGAGACGCGGGCGCTTGCGATCGCCTTCTTCTACGCCGTCGGCACGGCCGTCGGCGGGATCACCGGGCCGCTGCTGTTCGGCAACCTGATCAGCTCGGGCAAGCTGACCGAGGTGGCGACCGGCTTCTTCATCGGCGCCGTCGTCATGGCGATCGGTGGTGTCGCCGAGCTGTTCTTCGGTGTTCCGGCTGAGCAGCAGTCGCTGGAGTCGATCGCCGAGCCGCTCAGTGCCGAGGATGCGTCGGGTGAGGATGGCTCTGGCTCTGCCGGCGAGAATGGGTCTGCCGGCACCGACGGTGCGCGGCGTCGCGGCTCGCGGGAGCCGGCGCCGCGGGCGCCGCGGCGTCAGCGCTATCGCCCCGGGCCGGGCAGCAACCACGGCTGGCCTGGAATGCCGATGCCGGCCCAGCGTCCGAGCCCGGTCCAGGATCGCGAGGTCGCGGCCATCGTACGCGCGCTCCAGGAGCGCGAGACGGCGAGCCGCGCGGAGCTCGGCCGCGCTGTGGCCGCACGCCAGTGGGGGCCGGGCCGCTTCGGCAGCTCGCTCCGCATCGCCCAGCAGCGAGGAGACGCACGCCGCGTCGCTCGCGCTCGGTACGAGGCGGCAAGGCGCGACGGCGATGCCTCGCACGGACGGCGCGACGGCGATGCCTCGCTGCCCGGCGAGGCCGGCCCGAACGGCCGCTCGCAGCAGCGTGGGGGATCCGGCATACCGGCCACGGCGCCCGCGCGTTCTCAGAACCCAACCCAGGAGACGACATGACCCGGATAGCGATGCTCGCAGGACCCGAGGGTGGAGCGGTTCGTAGCGACAGCGATCTTGGACGCGGGGAGTTGGGCAATCGGGATCCGGCGCCGTCGAGCCCCGATCGCGGCGCGCTGGACGAGCAGGACCCGGCGCCGTCGAGCCCCGATCGCGGCGGGCTGGACGAGCAGGACCCGGCGCCGTCGAGCCCGGACCGCGGGGCGCTGGGCGATCGGGATCCGGCGCCGTCGAGCCCCGATCGCGGCGGGCTGGACGAGCGGGACCCGGCGCCGTCGAGTCCGGACCGCGGCGGGCTGGGCGAACGGAATACCGACCCCTCGAGCCCCGCCGTGCTGAGCGAGCGGGACCGGGGCGGGCCGACGAGTCCGGATCGCGGCGGCCTGGGGGAGCAGGACCCGGCGCCGCCGAGTCCGGACCCCGGCGGTCTCGGCGACCAGGACCCGGCGCATCCCAGCCCGAACCGTGACCTCCCCGGTTTCCTGCCCGATCCCGAGCTGTCGGTGCCATCGCACGGTGTCCCAGGGCCGAGCCCGGCTCCGCCGCAGCAGTTGAGCATCTGAGCACCGGCGCGTGGGCGGATACGGTCAGGGCCCGGGCGCGCCGGCCCACGCCCCCCGAGCCCGCGCCGGTCAGAATCCACACGGCGACGCCCCCGGGTCCGGTGGCCGTCATCACGCCGACGGACGCGGGGCCGTCGATGGAGGCCCGGCCACGCGAGGCGCAGCGACGCCGGCGCAGGCGCCGCGCGACGAGCCCGGGGTGCTTGGCACGGCGCTCAGCCGCCGTCGCGTGTTCTGGGCCGGCGTGTTGATCGTCCTGACGCTCGCGGGGCTCTACCTGCTGCTCCCGAAGCTCGCCGGACTGCACCAGACGTGGGGACGGCTCAAGCACGGCAACGTTTCATGGCTTGCCATCGCCGCCGTCGCAGAACTGGTCTCGATCGCGGGCTACACCGTGCTCTTTCGCGCCGTGTTCGGGCGCGGGATGAAGCGGCTGACCTGGCGCGTGAGCGTCGAGATCCCGCTCGCCGGCATCGCTGCGATCCGGCTGCTGGCGGCGGCGGGCGCCGGCGGGGTCGCCGTCACCGCTTGGGCGCTTGGCAAGGCGGGCATGGAGCCGCGCGTCATTGCCTGCCGCATGGTTGCGAGCCTGATTGTGCAGTACGCCGTGTACCTCGGGGCGCTCGTCCTGTTCGGTTTGGCCCTCGCGGTCAACGTGCTGCCCGGCCACGGCCCACTCGTGCTGACGCTCCTGCCGGCACTCCTCGGCCTCGTCGCCGCGGGGCTGCTGCTCGCGGCGATCCTCGTGCCGGCGGACGTGGAGCGTCGCCTGCGCCGGATCGACTCCGGCCCGCGCTGGTTGCGGCGCCTGATCGAACGGGTGGCCGCCGCGCCGGAGGCGCTCGGGTCCGGTGCCAGGACTGCGGTCGACCTGCTGCGCGAGCGTCGTCCGGGGCTGTTCGGCGCCGCTGTCTACTGGGGCTTCGACATCGCCGCGCTCGGGTGCTCGTTTCGTGCCTTCGGCGGGTACCCGGCGATAGCTCCCCTCGTGCTCGGTTACTTCCTCGGCACGCTCGGCAGTCTGCTTCCGCTACCCGGCGGCATCGGCGGGGTCGAGGGGGCGATGATCGGAGCGTTTGCGGCCTTCGGCGTGCCGGTCGGCCAGGTTGTGATCGCGGTGCTGGCGTACCGCGCAATCTCGTTCTGGCTTCCCACCCTGCCGGGTGTCGCGGGCTACCTCGCGCTGCGCCGGACGGTCCACGGCTGGGAGGCGGCGGCGGCGCGACGACCGGAACCGAGCGTCTCGCGCTCCTAGCCGCCGAGCGTCTCGCGCTCGTAGGTTGCCGAGCGTCTCGCGCTTCTAGCCGCCGAGCGTCTCGCGCTCCTAGCCGCCTTTGTTGGTTTGCCAACTCCCGGCATTGGGTATGACCAGGCCGACTGGGACCCGGGCTTCCTCTCTCTTCCCCGCCGGGTGCCAGGAGAGAGCACGGGCGGGGCCGGTTGTAGCCGGCCCCGCCGCGGCTCCCAAACACGTCGCGTGGGCGCGCGTGTTCATCGCGCGCCGCGTCGCGCGCCGCGTCACGCGCATTGCTGCCCCGGCGGCCGCGGCGGTGCCGTTTTGCCCTGCCCCACGTTGGGTAGGCCTGCGCTGTGGGCGCGGCTCGTCGCGCAGCGATCGATGCTCGGTTTGGAAAGGCAGCACGATGGATGATCTCTACTGTCCGGTTTGCCGGCTCGTGGTTGAGCGGCGAGGAGCCGGCCGCGTCGCCCCGCGGCATTGCCCGCGTTGCATCGCTCGCATCCGTCGGGTCGTGGCGTTGCTGCCGTTCGATCGCGTGGATCCGGAGCAGGGCGCCCCGGGGGCGACCGCCGGCAAGGCCGAAGACTGACTGCCCTGCCCGCCTCCAGCCTCGGCGTCTGCGTCAACGGGCCTGCGCGGCGATCGGCCGCTCACGGCATCCAGCCGGCTGCTCGAGATCGAGGCGCTCGGTCAGTCGGTGTGGCTCGACAAGGTGACGGGTGAGCTGCTTGACGGCGGCGGCCTGCGCCGGCTGATCGAAGGCGACGGCGTGTCCGGGGTCCGGTCGGGCCCTGCGAGCTTCCAGCGGCCGGTCGATCGTAGTCGCTACGACGACGAGATCCGACGGTTCTCGCGTCGTGAGCATGACCCGCGCCTGCTGAACGAACGCCTTGCCCACCGCGATGTCCGTGACGTGGCAAGACTGTTGCAGCCGAGCTTCCAGAGGACTCGCGGCCAGGACGGCTACGTCTCGTTTGAACTGCCAGCTTCGCTGGCCGACGATGCCGAGGGCACGGTCGCGGCCGCGGAGCACCACCGCCGAGCCATCGACCGCGCCAACGTCATGATCGCGGTGCCGGCAACCGACGCGGGGGTCCAGGCGTTCGAGGAGCTGACGGCCCGCGGCGTCAACGTCAACGTGACGCTGCTCTTCTCCGTCGCGCGTTACAGGCAGATCGCCGGCGCCTACATGCGCGGACTCGAGCGGCGTGTCACCGACGGGCAACGGATCGACCGAAGCGCGTCGGTCGCTAGCTTCGCCGGCGCGGGCCTGGATGACAGGCTCGACGCCGAGCTGGAGCGCCTCGGCCGCGCGCCGCTCCGCGACGGCTTTGCCGTCGCCAACGCGAGGCTCGCCTACGAGGCGTTCAGACGCCTGCATTCAAGCCCGCGCTGGGAGCTTCTGGCAAAGCATGGCGCGATGATGCAAAGGCTGCTGTGGGTTCCCACGACTGGGACGGCCCTTTTCGACCTCTTTGTCGACGAGCTGATCGGCCTGCACACCGTCGCCGCGCTCCCGGAGGGAACGCTCGCCGCGGCGCGGGCGCGGGCGACGCCAAAGCACACCGCGGATCGAAACCTCGCTGCGGCCCGCGAGGCGACTGCGGCGGCGCGGGTGGCGGGAGCCGACCTTGATCGGATCCTCTCGAGAACACTGACCCAAGAGGGTGTCGAGGCCCTTGCGGCCTCCCAGGCGTCGCTGATCGAGTCGCTGGCATGCAGGCTGCACGAGCTCGCGGCCGAATGCTCATCGTCGCTCGAGCGATGGCAACGCCCCGCCGCGGCGGCAACGCCGCGCTGAGCGAAGGTTGCGCCCGGCGCCGGCGGGATGGGGATAGACGTCGCCGCGCGGAGCCGTGGCCTGCGGGCGACGGTGGAGCGCGCTTGTTGCTAAACCGAACGCGCTCCACTCATCGAGCACGTGACGTGCCGGGGCTCAGCTTTTCCTGCTTTCCACTGCGCGCTCGAGCTGCGCCTTGGTCATCCGCGAGCGCCCGTCCACTCCCATTTTGCGAGCTTCCTCATAGAGCTGGTCGCGGGTGCGCCCGCGCGGCCCGGGACGGCCGGAGCGAAGTCCCCCACGCCGTCCTGACGAGATGTCATCGGTCGAGACACGCGAGCGGGTTCGCGACTCTCCGCTGCGCGCGCGCTCCTTGTTGACCGTGCGAGCTGCGATCTCCTCAGCCCGGGATTCGGAGACGCCGCGCTCCACCTGGCTGTCCTTGATGTGCTCGTACTGGCGTCCACGCTTGCTGCCCTTCTTCACACCGCTCGGCGGCATTCGTCACCTCCAATGTCCTGGTTTTGAAGCCCGTCCGGACACGGCGGGGGCGGCGCAACATTGCGCATGCCCCGGTCGCAGACGGCCGGGATCGTTGGGTCCGCGGCCCACTTGCAGCGGACAAACCACTGCAAGTGGGGCGCGCCGATCAGCTGCCGGCCTGCGCGCTGCGCATCAGGCCTCCTGTGGCAATCTTGGTCAGCAGTTCGTCGGCTGCGCTCTCCTCCTCCAGCGTCTCGCCGAGCAGACCGCTTGCGTCGTCGAGGCCGAGCTCGCCGGCGAGCGCCCGTGCGGTGCCGTAGGCGGCGATCTCGTAGTGCTCGACGCGCTGCGCCGCAGCGATCAGAGCGGCATCCTTGGCCGGCCCGGAGCCCGGCGTGCGAATGATCTCCTCGCCTTCGGCGAGCAACCCGGCCATCCCTTCGCACTTCTCGCTCGGCGAGCTGATGCCGAGATCGCTGAGGATGTGCTCCAGCCGCTCGACGTGCGTGCGAGTCTGTTCGAGGTGCGCTTCGATCGCCTCCCTCAGCTTCGAGTCCTCGGCGGCTGACGCGACGCCCGGCAGGGCCTGCACCAGCTGTGTTTCGGCGCTGTAGAGATCCTCAACCTGCTCCTTGAACACATCGGTCAGGGTGTCCAGCGGCATGGCTGTGCTCCTTTCGGTTGTTCGGTGGGGTGCCCCCACCCGGATACCCGTCTCTCGATGTGAGTAACCCGCAGCCCGTGAGGCCCGCAGCCCGCGAGACCCGGCTCACTCCGCTCGGCCTGCCCGCGGTCGACGCGATCAGCTCTGCGTCGTTGCGCGAAGTCCGTCGGCGGCCGATTCACTGCCGGCAGCCGCGAATTCCTCGATCAGCTTGGCGCAGAATGCAGGCAGGTCGTCCGGCTTGCGGCTCGAGACCAACCCATCGTCGACGACGACCTCCCGATCGACCCAATTGCCTCCCGCGTTGCGAATATCGGTCTGAAGCGAGGGCCAGGAGGTGATCGTCCGACCTCTGACGAGATCCGCCTCGATCAGAGTCCAGGGGCCGTGACAGATGACTCCAATCGGCTTGCCCGCGGCGGCAAAGCTCGTCACGAAATCGAGCGCGCGCGGGTCGGTGCGGAGCTGGTCCGGGTTCGCCACGCCGCCCGGCAGGACGAGACCGTCGTAGTCGTCCGCGTCGGCCTCATCGAGCGTCCGGTCGACAGCGAAGCGCGAGCTTCGATCAAGGTGATTGAAGGCCTGGACCTCGCCGGCGCCGGGCGCGACCAAATGCGTCACGGCACCGCCCTGCTCGACCGCTTCGCGAGGCTTTGTGAGCTCCACTTCCTCGATGCCCTCCTGGGCGACCAAGAACGCAATTGTCTTCCCGCTGAGTGGGGATTGCATCGTCCACCTCCGTGGTCGGTTGACAGCGGGTCTACCCCGGGAATGGCTAGCGAAACCGTCTGGCTGCGCGGCGATGCGGTTTCAGCGGGTCCGACGCCGGGCAGATCGTCCAGCGGCGGAGAGTTCATTGCGCGACGCGCTCGCGCCGCGGACGGGCCCGCCGACCAAGCAGAGCACCGCGCGTCCGAGGGCGTTCTAGCGACGGTGACCAAACGCGGGCCTGGCGAGCAGCGAGCTATCACTCAGCCCTAAGCGCTTCGTCACGGCCAAATCATCGCAGCCGGTTCTCGCATTGCGACAACGCCGACGCGTCTAGTGTCGGGTGAGCTGCCCGATTGGACTTCCCCCGGTTCAGACGACCTTTGATCTGCCCCGGTTTCGGTGGAGTGTCCTCGAAACCGGGGGAACTCCACCGAGACTGATGCTCGCGGTTGGATGCGAGCGTCGGCAGGCTAACGCCGGTGACGCTGTCGGCACGGCGGGGAGGAACGCTTGAAGCGATGTATCACGGCTTCGAAGCCCAACGTTTTGCCCGCAAATCGACCGAATTGAGAAGCAGACAGTCATCGTTAAGGACAACGAATGGGATGACGGCGCGAGAGCGGACCCGCGTCGCCGCACTCGCGCCGGACCCAAAGATGCGCTTTTGCAGCCACTTCCCAAGCCGGAGAGGGGACTCGAACCCCTGACCTATCGCTTACAAGGCGATTGCTCTACCAGCTGAGCTACTCCGGCGAATGGCGCAGAGGCTAATGGTTGGCGGCGCTCGGGCGGCGGCCCTGCCGCCGGCCGCTCCACGGAGCCGGCGGGCCGGGCACCGGCGCGTTTGGCTGTAACGCGACTGGCGCCGGCGGGTATCTGAGGTGTGGCCGTCAACGCACTCGGCGAGTACCACTCGCGGGCCCTGGACCGGGGCGTGAGCATCGCGCTCTATGTCGTCGTGCGCGGGATCTTCCAGCCGTTCTTCCACGTCTACTTCCGCATGCGGCGTCTCGGCATGGAGCGTGTGCCGAAGGACGGGCCGGTCATCTTCGCGGCCAACCACCGCAGCTTCCTCGACCCGTTCGTGATCGGCACGCTGACGCGGCGGCCGGTGTACTACGTGGCGAAGAAGGAGCTGTTCGCGCATCCCGTCGTGGGCTGGCTGCTCAACCGGCTGGGTGCGTTCCCGATCGACCGGGGCGCCGGCGATCAGCAGGCGATGGAGACTGCCCGGCGAATCCTCGAGCGGGGCGATTGCGTGGTGATCTTCCCCGAGGGCACGCGGACCCGGCCGGGGCCGCTCGGTCACCCCCGCCGCGGCGTCGGGCGCCTTGCACTGCAGACCGGCGCGCCGGTTGTCCCGGTCGCGGTGTTCGGAACCGAGGCCGTGCGCCGCGGCTGGCGGATCAGGCCACACCGGGTGACGCTGCGCTGCGGGCGGGCGCTGTCATTCCCCCGCGTCGAGGATCCGACGCCCGCCGAGGCCGCGGCGGTCACCGACCGTATCTGGCCGTGTGTCGTGCTCCAGTGGGACTGGCTCGGCGGCGAGATGCCGGAGCGCCACCTGGCGCCGGTCGCGGTTTCCCACCAGCCCTTGCCCGTGTCGTGAGCGCAGCGGGGTAGGCTCCGTATGTGGCGCAGACCGACGATCGCAAGGCTGCGCTCGACGCGGACTTCAGCGAGCTGTACCGAGCGCATCTGCGCGATGTGTACAGCTACGCCTACTACCGGGTCGGCAATCACCACGACGCCGAGGACCTCACCGAGCAGACGTTCCTGCAGGCCTACCGCCACTTCGAGCGCGCCCAGCGAGAATCCGATGGGCGGCCGCTGCGACCCTGGCTCATCCGCATCGCGCACAACCTCGCGGCCAACCTCTACCGCGACCGCTCGCGCCGCCCGCAGAGCCCGCTCGACGAGAACTCGCCGCTCGCCGCGCCGCACTCGACCGAGGACCTCGTTAACGGCCGAGATGAGCTGGCCCGCGTGCTCGAAGGCGTCAGGCAGCTCCCCGACGACCGCCGTGAGGCGCTGATCATGCGCTTCGCGCTCGGTATGGACAACCGGGAGATCGCCCGCGCGCTCGGGCGCACCGACGGTGCGACGAAGGTGCTGATCCACCGTGCGATCAAGCAGCTCTCGGAGATCGTCGCCCACGAAGTGGCGGCGGGGATCGATCGATGAGCAGCCCCGGCGAGGGCCCACCGATCGGCGGACATGGAGCGGGCCACCCGCTGCCTGCGGGCGGCGACGTCGAAGGCCTGCTGCGCCGCGCGCTGGCCCCGGTCGAGCCGCCCGCCGACGTCTCCGCGCGGTTGCGCGGCAGGCTGCAGAACATCCGCGAGGTCGCCGCCGAAGAACTCGAGGGATGGGAGCTTGCGGCGATGCGCGATCCGCGCAACTGGGTGCGCCCGGCGATCGCGGTGCTCGGCGGTGCCGCGGCCGGTGCCGGTCTGCTGCTGCTCGGGTCCCACCAGCGACGCCGCCGCTCGCGCTCGCGCTCGCGCTCGCGTGAGCTGCTCGAGCGCGCCGAGCGCACCGCGTCCGACGTTGCGAGCGGCGCGCGCAAGATCTTCAAGCAGCGCTGATCCAAAGACGCACGCGGTGCGTACACAAACGAACGATGCCGCTCCTGCCAAGACACCGTTCCTCCCCCAGCGCAGCCGGACTGCGCGAACTGGCCGATGAGGACCTGATGGCGCTGGTGCGCCACGGCGAGGCGCGAGCGTTCGAGGTGATCTATGACCGCCACTGCGGCGTGGCCTTCTCCCTCGCCTACCGGATGTGCGGGACGCGCTCGGCCGCGGAGGACGTCGTGCAGGAGTCCTTTCTGTCGGCGTGGCGCAGCGGCGCGCGCTATGACCGTAGCCGCGGCAGCGTGCGCACCTGGGTGCTCGGCATCGTCCACAACCGCGCGATCGACTCGCTGCGGCGCGGCCATGACCGTCGCCGCGCCAGCGACGAGGGCATCGAGGAGCGCTTCGAGGCACCCGAGCGCACCGAGTTCGAGGTCGCCCGCCGCGACGAGGCGCGGGAGATCCGCGCGGCGCTTGACGAATTGCCGGCGGAACAGAGCCGGGTGATCGAGCTTGCTTTCTACGGCGGTTACACGCACACCGAGATCGCCGCGATGCTGGACGCACCGGTGGGGACGATCAAGGGACGGATGCGACTCGGGATGGACAAGCTGCGCCACTCGCTCGAGGGTGCCGGGGTCGTGATCGCTGGATGAGCGAGCACGACCGCTTCAGCGACGAATGCGGCGCCTATGTGCTCGGGGCGCTCGAGGAGCATGAGGCCGTGGCGCTGCGCGAGCACCTGGAGTCCTGCGTGCTCTGCCGCGACGACGTCGAGCGACTCGGCGCGGTGGCTGAGGTGCTCGGCCTGGGCGTACCGCCGCACGCGCCCCCAGCCGAGCTTCGCGCACGCGTGCTCGACACGGTCAGGGCAGAGGCCGCGCTGTTTGAGGCGGCGAGCCCGCGGCGGCCGCAGCGCCGCCGCTGGCCGGCTCCGGCGCTGCGGCCGCTTGGCGGCCTCGTTGGCGGCGCGCTGGCGCTCGGTATCGCGGTCGGGGCGCTCGTGATCGCGCCCGGTGCAACCACCACGCGCGTTGTCTCCGCCGCCGTCGCCCCCGCGTCACGCTGGCACGCCGCGCATTCGCCGGCGGCGCTGCTGCGCGAGAGCGGCACGCAGGGCGAGCTGGTGCTGACCGGCCTGCCGCCGGCGCCGCGAGCGCGGATCTATGAGGTGTGGATTAAGCGTGACGGACGGGCGCAGCCAACTTCGGCGCTGTTCAACGCGACCTCCGCGGGGACCGCGACCGTCGCGGTCCCCGATCTCGCCGGCGCGAGCGCGGTGCTGGTCACCGCCGAGCGCCTCGGTGGTGCGAGCACGCCCACGATGAAGCCGCTCCTCGTCGCGACTCTCAGCTGAGCGCGCGCTCCCCCAGCTGGCCGGCGCCGGCACCGTGGCCGGTGGCCGTCGCGCCGCTGGGGCGCTGACCACGCCTCCTGGTAGCGTGGGATGCGCATGGCGACCTGCTACCGCCACCCCGGTCGCGAGACCGCCGTCGCCTGTTCGAACTGCGGCAAGCCGATCTGCCCGGACTGCATGACGACCTCACCGGTCGGAATGCGCTGCCCGGAGTGCGCTCGCCAGACGACAAAGGTCCGCACGATCCGCGCCGCCGGCTCGCACCGCGGCCACGAGGTGACGCTGGCGCTGATCGCGATCAACGTGATCGCCTTCCTGGCCGAGGGGAGCAGCGCCTACACGCTGACCGGCGACGTCAACATCAACACGTCGGTCTTCTACCACGGGCTGCTCTATGGCCCGTTCATCGAATTCAGCCACCAGTACTACCGGCTGCTGACAAGCGGATTTCTGCACTTCGACATCCTGCACATCGGCCTGAACATGTACGTCCTGTTCTGGGTGGGGCGGCTGCTCGAGCCGGCGATCGGACGGCCGAGGTTCCTGGCGATCTATTTCACCGGTCTGCTCGCAGGCTCACTCGGCGTGCTGATCGTCTCGCCGACGAACCCCACCGCCGGAGCCTCGGGTGCGATCTTCGGGCTGCTGGGCGCCGCGTTCTGGGAGGCCCACACGCGTGGGGCCGAAGCTCTGCGAAACCAGCTCGTGCTGCTGATCGTCATCAACCTGGTCCTCACGCTCAGCATCTCCGGCATCTCGATCGGTGCGCACATCGGTGGCCTGATCGGTGGCGGCCTGGCCACGCTCGCGTTCCAGCAGGGAGACCGAATGCGTTCGGCGCTGATCGGCTACGGGGGGTGCTTCGCGATCGCCGCGATCGCGGTCGTCGCCTCGGTACTGGTCGCGAACAACATCTCGCTGCCGCCGGGCGGCGGCTAGCGAGCACATGCACGGCGCACCAGGCTCGCCGTCGCCTCAACCCGCGCGCACCACGACATGGAACCCCTGACCGATACAGAGATAGCTTCGGGCCTGGCCACACTCGGGCCGGCCTGGCGTCGCGGCGACGATGAGATTGTCGCCGACTTCGAATGCGAGAATTTCGCGGCGGCGATTGCGCTGGTCGACCGTATCGCCGCGGCGGCCGAGCTGGCCGACCACCACCCCGACATCCTGATTCACGCCTACCGGCAGCTGAAGATCACGCTGGCGACCCATTCCGCCGGCGGCCTCACCGAGCTCGACTTCGCGCTGGCCCGCACGATCGACGCACTTGCTCCGCGCTAGCTGCGCCGGCGCTCCGCCACTCGACGGCGACGCGAACGGCTCCGGATGCGACTGCCTTGCCTGCTACCGTTGAGCGCCTCAGCGCCGAGCGTATGAACGACGAACCTCCTCGAAGTAGCCGCGCTGCGGACCGGCCGTGAACTGGCTCCTGGTCGCCGCCGCCGCGGTGCTGATCGCACTCAACGCGTTCTTCGTGATCGCCGAGTACTCGCTCGTGCGGGCGCGCCACTCCCGTCTGGAGCTGGCGGCCGAGCAGGGCCTGCGCGGAGCAAAGCTCGCGCTGCGCCAGCTCGAGCACATCAACGAGTACATCTCGACCTGCCAGGTCGGCAACACGATGGCGTCGATCGGCATCGGCGCGGTGGGGGAGCCGGCGCTCGCGCACCTGTTGAAGGGGGCGCTGGGCAACGGCATCGGTCACGGCGTGGCGATCGTGATCGCGGCGGCGGTTGCCTACCTGCTGATCACGAGCACTCAGATCACGGCCGGCGAGATGGTCCCAAAGCTCTACGCAATCGACCGCGCCGAGCGCGTCGCCCGCCTGATCTCGCGGCCGCTGCAGTGGTTCCGGGTCCTCTTCAACCCGTTCATCATCTCCCTCACGGTGGCATCGAATGCGATGCTCGGCGTGCTCGGAGTCGACCCGGAGCGCCGGATCGCCCGCGGCGGTTCCCCCGACGAGCTCAAGCGCCTGATCCGCGACTCGCAGGCCGGCGGGATGCTCGAGGCCAACGAGGCGACGATGCTATCGGGCGTCTTCCATCTGCATGAGCAGGAGGCGCGCCAGGTGATGACGCCGATCCCGGCGGTCGTGACCGTCGACATCAGCGAGGACGTGCAGACCGCGCTGCGACGCTGCATCGAGTCGGGCCACACGCGCCTGCCGGTGACCGAGGATGAGAACCAGGACCGCATTCGCGGCGTCGTCCATGCGACCGGGCTGGCCCGGCGGCTGCTCGACATCGGGCCCACGGCGACGATCGGGCCGCTCGTCCGCGACGCGCCGATAGTGCCCGAGACCAAGCCGCTCGACGACCTGCTCGCGGAGTTGCAGCGCCAGCGCACGGCGATGGCGATCGTCGCCGACGAGTACGGGCGTGTGGTGGGGATCGTGACGATCGAGGACATCGTGGAGGAGGTCGTCGGGGAGATCACCGACGAGACAGACCCGGCGGGTGGAGACGTTCGCCACATGCCAAGCGGCGACTGGTTCGTCCGCGGCCACGTCCCGGTCGCCGACCTCGAGGATTACGGCATCGAGCTGCCGAGCGACGATGCCTACAACTCGATCGGGGGGCTCGTCTTCAACGACCTCGGCCGCCTGCCCAAGCGCGGCGACAAGATTGACGTCGACGGCTACGAGCTGCGCGTCGAGTCGGTGCGCGAGAACCGCATCGTGCTGGTGCGGGTGCGCGAGCACCGCCAGGCGGCGGAGACCGAGGAGGCCTGAGCGCCCGACGCGCGTCGCGCCTGAGCGCTAAGCGCCGGCCCGGCCCGGGCGGCGCTCACTGGCAGCGGGGCCGTTAACGCCCGACGCCCCGGGGGGTAGGCGGGGCGTCGGGAACTTCGGGGGAGGAGGTGCGGTTGCGAGAGATATGTGTCGCGTGAGGGAGTATGCGTCGCGGGGCTCAAGCCGACCTAAAAGGTGTCATAAGACTTTCTGAATCTTGGCGGCGCAGGCGCCCGCCGCGCCGCTCAGTCCCAGCGGAAACCCGTTTCGCTCGGCGCCGGCGCGAGCGGACTGCCCGCCAGCACCGCCGGCAGCGGGTCGAGGTTGTAGCCGGCCGGCGCGACGTCATTGGGGGTGTCGGGGTGAAACAGCGACGCCAGGTACTGGATCTGGCCGCGGCCGACGCCAAGCTCGGTCTGGCCGCCCCCGTAGTTGGCGATGCCTTCGGCGCGGCAGTGGTCGTAGTAGTCAAACAGCGCGTGCAGCGTGCCGAAGCGCGACGGCTTCACGTTCAACATCTTCGGCGCGAACGCCAGTGCCTGCACGTCGGCAACGGAATGGATCGGCGCGTCCCAGGTGATCCGGTCGTGGTACGGCGCGAGCACCGCCTCGGTCTCCGCCACGAGACTCGGATCCTCGATCCAGGCGTCCGGCAACAGCTCGGCGATCAGGCCGTAGAGCACCGGGTCGGGCGCGTTGTCGACGACGGTGCCGGAATAGAAGCCCTTGAGGTCGGCGGTGGCGACGATCCGCCGCCGGGCCAACTCGCGGATCAGCGGCTCATCCCAGCTCGCGGTCGGATCGAGCTTGAAGCGCAGGTCGGGATGGCGGGCGAGGCGGACGTCGATCACCTCGAGCGTCGGTGGCTCGGGCAGCCGGACCGACGCGACAAAGCTGACCGGCGCCGGGTGACGGCGCAGCGCGTCGTGCAACGCGAGACCGGCCTGGCGCAGCGCGAGGTCCAGCGCCGCCGCCTCGAACGCCCAGGCGCGGTAGTTGCGGTAGACCTCGGCGTGGGGCGGGGCGGGGAAGAGGTCGAGTGTCGCGAGCGCAGCCGAGAAGCTCTCGAGCGTCCAGCTGCCGGCGAGCGGCAGCGTAGCGCCGGCGGCGTGCAGCGCGTCGTGATCCTCGCGCTCGTAGGTGACGTCCTCGCCGAGCCCCTCGTGACCGCCTCCCACGAGCGCGATCACGCTCGTCGAGCGCACCGAGCCAGCGACCGTCGGCGAGTCGAGCCGCGCCAGGCGGTAGCGCTCGACCTGCAGCGGAAGTCCCGACACGAGCTCCCAGGTGCTCACGCCGCGCCGCCGTGCTCGTTCTCGAGTCGCGCGACCAGCTCGTCCAGGCGCAGCTCCTCCAGATCGCCGCTGACGGCATCGAGCTCGCCGGCACAGAACTCGATCAGCGAGCGGCCCTCGCGCACCAGCTCGAGCGTCTCACGCAGGCCCGCCTGACCGGAGTCGAGGCGCCGGACGATCTCCTCCACCCGCGCGGAGGCCACCTCATAGCTCTGCGGCTCGTCGCTCATCACGGATCAACCGTCGCGTCGAGCGCGCCGTCAGCGAAGCGAACGTTCACGCGGCCGGCGGCGCGCGCGGCCGCCGCGCTCGTAACCGGCTCGCCGGCGCTGTCGGAGACCAGCGCGTAGCCGCGCGCGAGCGTGCGCTGCGGGTCGTGGCCACCGAGCGCGAGGCGCAGGCGCTCGAGCTCCGCCGGGCGGCGCACGGTGCAGTCGCGGATCGCGCCCCCGCGCAGTCGCGCGAGCGTCTGCGCGCGAGTGAGCGTTCGCGCGCGCTCCTCGGCGCCGGCGCGGCGCGAGGAGGCACGCAGCTCCCGCAGGCTCTGATGCAGCGCGCGGCGGTGGCGGTCCAGATGCGCGGCGGGAGCGCGCGAGAGCGCCGTCAGCAGCCGCGCGCGCGAGATCAGGCCGTCGCGGGCCTGGTCGCGCAGCCGCTGCGCACAGACGGCCAGCGCCAGCCGCGCGTCCACGCAGTTCAGCGGCACCGCTTCCTCGGCGGCGTGCGTGGGGGTCGAGCAGCTGGCCGCGGCAACCTCATCGAGCAGCGTGCGGTCGGTGTGATGCCCGATCGAGGCGATCACCGGCACCGGCAGCAGCGCGACGGTCCGGCACAGCAGCTCGTCGGAGAACGCGAGCAGATCGGTCAGCGAGCCCCCGCCGCGGGCGACGACGATCACCTGCGCCTCGCCGCCGGCTGCCAGATCGCGCAGCGCCGCGCCGATCTGCGGCGCGGCATGGCGGTCCTGCACCGGCGTGAACGCCCAGATGACGCGGCCCGCCCAGCCCCGGCGCGCGAGCCCGGCCAGCACGTCCTCGCGGGCCTTGCCGGTCTCCCCGCAGACGACGCCGATCGTGTGCGGCAGAAGCGGTCTGGGCAGCTCGCGCTGTCGTTCGAGCAGCCCGTCGGCAGCGAGCGCCCGCCGGCGGCGCTCGATCTGCGCGAGCAGGTCGCCCTCGCCCGCGACGTGCAGCGAGGAAACCGAGAAGCTGAAGGACGGGGAGGCGCTGGCGCTGCCGGGGTAGTAGTCGCAGCCCCCCGACACGATCACCTGCGCGCCGTCGGCGAGCGTCCCGGTCAGCGGGCCGAGCCGGTCCCAGTCGTTGCGCCACATCGCGCACGCGATCGCGCCGCCCGAGTCGCGCAGCTCGAAGTAAGCGCGGGCGCGCGTCGGCGGGCGCAGGTTCGCGATCTCGCCAACCAGCTGGACCCGCGCGAAGTCGCGCAGCTTGGCGCGCAGCGCGACCGCGTAATCGCCGACCGGGTAGGGGCCGGGCAGATCGGAGCCCTCGAACTCGATCTCCGGCGGAAGCTTCGGTAGTTCAGCCACGACCTCAGCGAGAGTAACGCCTGGGGGTGTCGTGGTTGTCGTGGTTCGCCCGGGTGCATGCACCCGGGCGCGGGTCGGCGCGTGCCTGTGCCCCGCCATGGGGTGCGCCGACCCGGTGATCGGTGCATGCACCGATCACCGAAGAAAGGACGCTCAGGCGCCCAGCGAGGGCATCGCGCGCAGATCGTCCTGCTCGTCGTCGCCCCGCGTCTCGCCCGCAACCGCCAGTTCGCCAAGGCGGGCGATCTCCGCTTCGCCGAGCAGCCGGGCCGGGTCATCGGCGGCGAGCGGTGCGATCAGCTTGGCGATCCGGTTGCGCAGCTGCAGCGCGAAGTGGGGCGTCGAGGCGCCCATCAGCTGGCGCACGTCCTCGATCGTGACGGCGTGCGTCGGGGCACTGCGCTGTGGCGATTCGGCTTGACTCATGGGCCCGGTCGGCGTCGGCTGCGCTGCTGGCGCCGCCGCGGCCAGTCTAGCGTCGCGGCGCCGTGCGGGGGCGGGCGAACCGCGGCTGCCATCGTGCTCGGCGATTGCTGCGAGCATGGGTCTCCCGCTCGCGCCAGCGCGCCATGTCCAAGCCCGTCGCCCACCACCCGCCGCTGCGCCGGCTCGCTGTGATCGCCGCGAGCGCGCTCGCGCTCGTGGCGGCCTCCGCGGGGGCCGCTGCGGCCGGATCCCGCGCGCCGAGTCCCTGCGGGCCGGCGACCGCCGCCACCTACCTCGGTACGGCCCTGGCGGTGGCGCGCCAGATCAATTACGGCGAGAGCGCGAGCGCCGAGGTCACACGGGCCGTGACGACGATCGAGTCAGACCAGGTGCTCGCGAAAGCGGTCGCCGCCGGCGATCTCGCTGCGATCGACAGCGAGGTGCACGCGCTCGTCTTCAACCACGAGCACATCGTGCGCCTGCGGGTGCTGCGCGACGGCGAGGTGCTCGACGACCTCGGCGGGCCGCTGGTGCTGGCGCCGGTCAGCGGGCCGGTGATGCTCGACGGCGCGGTGGTCGGGACGTTCGTGATGTCGGTCCAGGACGACTCCGGCTACGAGAAGCTGCTCGAGCGGCTCGTGGGCGCCGACGCCGTGATGCGCTACCAGGGCCAGACGGTGCTGAGCGACATCGCCGTCGCCGGCCTGCCGCCCAGCGGCGCCACGCTGATGGTCGCGGGCACCTCCTATCTCGTTGCCTCGTTCAACGTGAGCCGCTTCCCGGCCGGCGAGCTGAGCGTGTCACTCCTGCTGGCGCAGCCGCCGGCACCGGTTGCGCGCCAGAGCTGCGCCGAGGTTTCGGCCGGCGAGCTTGCGGGCATCGCGCAGCGCGTCTACGGCGAGGCCACGACGAGCCCATGGTGGGTCGGCACGCCGCTCGCGGCGCTGGCGCGCACGACCACGCTCGCCGCGGCGCTCGCCGCGGGCGATGAGCGCGGGGTGGCGCAGACCGTGGCGAGCCTCGTCGCCGGCGGCGGCTTCGAGGCGCTGGAGGTGATCGCCGGCGGCCGGGTGATCGCCCGCGCGGGCAACGAGGTTGCGTCGATCGCGCCGATCAGCAGGCCGCTCGTCGACGGCTCCGGCCGTCTCGTCGGTCAGGCCGTCTTCGCCGTCGAGACCGCGCAGGGCTACGCCGGCCTCGTGCACGCCTTCACCGGGGTTCCCGTGCTCGTACGGGCGGGCGCCCGCCAGCTCGCCGGCACGTTCGCCGGACCTGCGGTCCTGCCGGTGAGCGGCCCGGTCGCCTACCTCGGCGCCCGCTACGCCGTCGCGTCGTTCCCGGCCGTGGAGTTTCCCGATGTGGCGGCGCGCGTCTACGTGCTCGCGCCCGACGGGCGAGCCTCGGGCCACTAGGCTTCATGCAGATGGCCAACGTCACGACCGCAAACGGGATCCGCATCGAGGTCGACCGCGAGCTCTGCTTCGGCTTCGGCGACTGCGTGGACACCGCGCCTGCGGTGTTCGTGCTGGACGAGCACGACAAGGCCACCGTGATCGACCCCGACGGCGCCACGCTCGAGCGGATCACCGAGGCCTCGCAGAACTGCCCCGTCGACGCGATCATCATCACCGACTCGGGCGGGGTCCAGCTCTACCCCTGAGCACCGGCGCGACGCCTGCAAGCTCGGTTGCAGGCCAACAGGGTGGGAGCCGAGCTGCCGAGCCATGATGGATGCGCACGACGCTCCGGACGTTTGCCGTCCTCGCGCTGGCCGCCGCCGCGTTCGCCTCGCCCGGCTCGGCCGCGGCGAAAAGCTCGAGCCATCACCGCGGAAAGCCGGCGCCGCGCGCCAAGCGGGCACCCGCGGGCGGTCAGCTCGACGGCGGCGCGACCTACGTCGCGAGCCCCGCCAAGCCGGCCACCAGGTCCGCTGCGAGCGCCAAGCCCGCGGCCGACGGCGGCACGACCGTGGCCGCGCCGCGGGGCGCGAGTGGCCCCACCGGCTCCACCGGGCCGGCCGCGCCGGTCGCGGCGACCGGAGGAGCGACCGTTCCCACCGGCTCCACGGGCGCGAGCGGGCCCACCGGCTCGACCGGCTCGACGGGCGCGCCGACCGTCGCCGGCTCGCGGGCGAAGATCCTCGCGGACGGCCTGGCTGTTGCCCCGGCCGACGCGCCGCTCGCCGTCAGGCAGGCGATCGCCGCCGGCAACCAGCTGATCGGGCAGCCCTACGTCTATGGCGGCGGCCACCTGAGCTTCGTCTCCGACGGCTACGACTGCTCAGGCACCGTCTCCTACGCGCTGCACGGCGGCGGGCTGCTCCCCGCACCGCTTGACTCAAGCGCCCTCGAGCTGTGGGGGGCACCGGGCGCGGGGACGTGGATCACGGTCTACACCAATCCGGCGCACGCCTATATGGACATCGCCGGAATCCGCCTGGACACAAGCACCGCCGGCGATCCAGGGGGAAGAGCGGGCCTCGCTGGAGGCCGCTGCTGAGCAGTGACAAGGGGTTCTTCGCGCGCCACTTTCAAGGTTTGTGACGGCGTGCACTACGCTTGCCTCTGAACCCGCAAAGGAGGAAGCAATGGCTGGCTTGACGGGACGGATGTCCACGATCGTCAAGGCGAAGGTCTCAAAGGTGCTCGATCGCGCCGAGGACCCTGCCGAGACACTCGATTACAGCTATTCGAAGCAGCTCGAGCTGCTTCAGAACGTGAAAAAGGGCATCGCTGACGTCGTGACCTCGAAGAAGCGCCTGCAGCTTCAGGAGGCCCAGATGCAGCAGCAGGTCGTCAAGCTCGACACGCAGGCGCGCCAGGCGCTCGCCGCCAATCGCGAGGATCTCGCCCGCGTCGCCCTCGAGCGCAAGCAGTCGGTTCAGACCGAGCTGCAGTCAATGGATTCGCAGATCGCCGAGCTCGAGGCCCAGCAGCAGAAGCTGATCGACTCCGAGGCGGCGATGCGGGCCAAGCTCGAGGCCTTCCGCACCAAGAAGGAAGTCATCAAGGCGCAGTACTCCGCAGCCGAGGCCCAGGTGCGGATTTCCGAGGCCGCGACCGGCGTGGGCGAGCAGATGGCCGACGTTGGCCTCGCGATGCAGCGGGCGCTCGACAAGACCGAGAACATGAAGGCGCGGGCAGCGGCGGTCGGCGAGCTGGAGGATTCCGGCACCTTCGACGATCTCACCCAGCTCGGCCCGGGCAAGGACGACATCGACCGCCAGCTCGAGGCGATCGGCGCCGGCGGAGCCGTCGACGACGAGCTCTCGAAGATGAAGGCGGAGCTCGGCACGGGCGGCGCGGGCGCGCCCGCCGCGATCGAGGCATCGACCGGCGCCACCACCGCGCCGGCGGAGGCGGACGCCGCGCCGGGCGAGGAAGCCGGCGGTAGTGGGGACACCCCGTGATCGTGCGGATCTTCAG
The DNA here is from genome assembly GCA_963788385.1 of uncultured Solirubrobacterales bacterium. Classification (GTDB taxonomy): domain Bacteria; phylum Actinomycetota; class Thermoleophilia; order Solirubrobacterales; family Solirubrobacteraceae; genus Palsa-513. The sequence goes on along the minus strand of CAWBGR010000001.1, from coordinate 42,938 downwards.
CGACGGCCAGTACCGCATCCCGGCGGACGCGCAGGCACGCTTGCACGAACTGGACATCGCGACCGTCAACGCGATCGACGCCGGCGACGAGGCGTCGTTCAGCTCCAGCTACAAGGCGCTCGTGGAGCTCATCCACACAAACGGCGAGCGGCTCGCGGACGAGGAGCTCGAGCCTTCCGACCTGATGCTGCCACCGGCGGACATCACGCTCGAAGAGGCCCGCGAGGAGTTCACGGGCGAGGGCCTGCTGCCCGACTGACGGCGGCGGCTGCGCCGCCGCCTGCTCAGAAGGGCACGCCCCAGAGCGGGAACCAGCGCTCAAGCTCCGGCTCGATCGGCAGTTCGCTGCCGATCTGGGCCTTCAGCTGCAGCTCGCGCTCGGTGCTGCGCTGCTTGTCCCCGGGTGCCGGCACGAACGGGTACCAGCTGCCACGCTTGTAGTTGTAGATGAAGTTCAGCGTCGAGCTGTCGGCGGCCCTGAACGCGAACACCGCGCACAGCAGCCGCTCGCCGTAGCCGCCGTCCTCGATCGACGTCGACACGGCGTTGATCGTGGCCACGAGGTCCTCGACGGAGGGATTGCGCACGATCACCCAGCGGAAGCCGAACTCGTCGTCGGTCGTCTCGACAGTCGCCTTGTACTCCCCGGCGGTGGCCTTGACGACCTCCTCGGTGTCCTTCAACACGGACTGGAAGTCGCTCGTCGCGAGCGACTGCACCACGATCCCCGCAACTCCGGCCGAGGTGATCTGGTAGGAGGTCTCGAGCGTCACATACGCCGTGCTCAGCGCGAAGAGACGCTCACGCGAAGCGGGCTGCTTGACCGAGCTTCGGCCGGTCAGGATGTCGCGCAGCCCCATCGTTGGTTTCTGCTTCCGCCGCCGAGCCGGCGCTCAGCGGCCGGTGCCCTGCAGTTGCGCCTCCAGGCGCTGGAGCGCGGCGAGACGCTTCTCGAGCGGCGGATGATCCGCGAAGACGTTCATCAGCGAGTTCTTCGCGCGGGCCGGGATGATGAAGAAGGCGCTCATGCCCTCGGCCGTGCGCAGATCGTTACGCGGAATCCGCTCCATCGTGCCGCTGATCTTGATCAGCGCCGAGGCCAGCGCGCTCGGCCGTCCCGTCAGGATCGCCGAGCCGCGGTCGGCGGCGAACTCGCGGTAGCGCGACAGCGCCCGCAGCAGGACGAAAGAGATCGCGTACACCACGACCGACACGAGAATCACGACCTCGATCGCCTCGGCTCCCTCGTCGCGTCCGCCACCGCCGAAGGCGCCGAAGAAGAAGGCGAAACGGATGATCAGCGCGGCGATCGTGGCGAAGAAGCTCGCGATCGTCATCACCATCACGTCGCGGTTGATCACATGCGTGATCTCGTGGGCGAGCACACCCTCCAGTTCGGCCGGCTCGAGCCCCAGGCTGAGCAGCCCGCGGGTGGCGCAGATCGTTGCCGCCTTCTGCGAGCGCCCGAGCGCGCAGGCGTTCGGCATGCGCGCCTCGATCACCGCGATGCGCGGCTTGGGCAGGTCGGCCTGGATGCACAGCCGCTCGATGATCGAGTGCAGCTCAGGCTCGTCGGAGGCGGAGACCTCGTGTGCGCCGAGCGTGGCGAGCGCGATCTTGTCCGAGCCGACGATCTGCACACCGAACAGGCCGACCGCGATGATCACGATCAGCAATGCGCTCGTGGATGTAGCCAGCAGCGCTCCGACGAGGGCGACGTAGAGCAGCCCGAGCAGGAACATCGTGAGCACCATCCGCGCCTGCAGGCCGCTGTCGCGACCGAAGGAGCTGCGCTTCGAAGTGACCATGGACTCATTGTCGCAGAAGGCCGAGCGATACCGGTGGCGTGCGCGGCGGCGCCCGGCGGCGCGAGCGCACGGACCGCGGGCGCACGCCGGCGGCGGGCGACGGAGCGAGCGATGGACCGCGATAATCGCCGCTCCATGGCATCCACGCAGACCATCTCGCGCATCTATCCGCTCGGCACCTGCGTGAACGACCGCGGGCATCTGGAGATCGGCGGCTGCGACGTGATCGAGCTCGCCGAGCGTTTCGGCACGCCCGCCTACGTCGTCGCCACCGACGATCTGCGCGCCCGCGCGCGCGCCTTCCTCGAGGCCTTCCGGGCAACCGGCCAGGCGGACTTCGACGTCGTGTTCGCCTCGAAGGCGTTCCCCGCGACCCCGGTTCTCGCGCTGTTCGCGCAGGAGGGACTGGGCTGCGACGTCGCGTCGGCGGGGGAGCTTCACCTCGCGCTGCGCGCCGGCTTCGAGCCCCGCCGGATCGTCATGCACGGCAACGCCCGCGACGAGGGCGAGCTGCGCGCCGCGCTGGACGCACGCGTGGGCCACATCGTGATCGACAACGACGGCGACGTCGACCGACTCGAGCGGCTGACCGCCGGCGCGCCGGCGCGCCAGCCCGTGCTGATCCGCGTCACCCCGGAGGTCTCCGGCGACACGCACGAGAAGATCTCGACCGGCCAGGCGGACTCCAAGTTCGGCGTCTCGCTCGCCGACGTCGGAGCGTTGATCGAGCGGGTGCGCGCGGTGGCGGGGCTCGAGCTTTTGGGCCTGCACATGCACCTCGGATCGCAGCTGCACTCGCTTGAGCCGTTCCGCGCGGCGATCGCGGCGATCGCGCCGCTCGGCGACTTCCCCGTCTACAACCTCGGCGGCGGGCTGGGCGTCGCCTACACCGACGATCAGCAGCCGCTGAGCCCGCAGGAGTACGTCGGCGCGCTCGTCGACGCCGCCCGCGAGCAGCTCGGGCCGGGCCGGCGGCTGCTCGTCGAACCGGGCCGCGCGCTGGTCGCCAACGGCGGCGTCACGCTGTACAGCGTGATCGGCGTCAAGCACAACGTCTCGACCTGGGTCAGCGTCGACGGCGGCATGTCGGACAACCTGCGCCCGATGCTCTACGGCTCGATCTACGAGGCCGACATAGCCAGCCGGCTCGGCGGCACGACGCGCGTGCGCGTGGCCGGCAAGCACTGCGAGTCCGGCGACGTCCTGATCCGCGACGCCCTGCTCGACGATCCCCGTCCCGGTGACGTGCTCGTCACCCCCGTCACCGGCGCCTACGGCTACGCGATGGCCAACAACTACAACGGCGTGCTGCGAGCGCCGGTGATCTTCGTCAGCGACGGCGAGGCGCGGGTCGTCGTTCGGCGCGAGACCTTCGACGACCTCCACGGCCGCGACGTGTAGCGTGGCGGCGGTGAGCGCCCGATGCGGGCAGGACGGAGCGGGCCGGTGAGCGCCCTGCGGATCGGCCTGCTGGGCCACGGCACGGTCGGCGGCGCCTTCGAGCGCCTGCTTGGCGAGCGCGCCACAGCCATCGCCCGCCTGACCGGCGCCACGCCCGAGATCGTCGGCGTGCTGACCCGTTCGGTCGGCGACTTCGACGAGATCCTCGAAGGCAGCGACCTCGTCGTCGAGCTGATCGGCGGCGTCGATCCCGCCCGCGATTATGTCCGCCGTGCGCTGGACGGCGGCCGTCACGTCGTCACCGCCAACAAGCAGTTGCTCTCGCGCCACGGCGAGGAGCTTTGGTCGCTCGCCCGCGAGCGCGGCGTGCTGCTCGGCTTCGAGGCGGCGGTTGCCGGCGTGATCCCGGTGGTGCGCGTGCTGCGCGAGTCGCTCGCCGGCGCGCATGTCGAGCGGATCCACGGCATCGTCAATGGGACGACGAACTTCATCCTCACGGAGATGACGCGCAGCGGCTGCGACTACGCCGACGCGCTCGCGCAGGCCCAGCGGCTGGGGTTCGCCGAGGCCGACCCGACCGACGACGTCAGCGGGGCTGACGCGGCGGCGAAGATGGCGATCCTCGCGCGGCTCGCCTTCGGCGTGCCGGTTCACATCGACGAGGTTCGCTGCGAGGGCATCACGCAGATCACCAGCGACGACATCGCCTACGCGCGCGAGTTCGGCCTGTCGCTGAAGCTGATCGGCACCGCCGAGCGGCTCGGGCAGGGCATCTCGGTGCGCGTGCATCCGGCGTTTCTCTACAGCGGCCATCCGCTCGCGTCGGTCAGCGGCGCCTTCAACGCCGTCACCGTCGAGTCGGACGCGATCACCGAGATCACGATGTCGGGACCGGGGGCCGGTGGGTCGCAGACCGCGAGCGCCGTGCTCGGCGACGTCGTCGCGGCGATCGGCGGGGCGAGGACGCTCGGGCCGCCGCTGGACCCGCTGGCGATCATCGAGGATGACGTCTGCGCCTTCTACCTGCACATGGAAGTCGACGACCGCCCCGGCGTCCTGGCGCAGGTCGCGCAGCTGCTCGGCGACGCGGGGGCGTCGATCAAATCGGTCGTGCAGCAGGGCCTCGGCGAGCGCGCTCAGCTGATGATGGTCACCCACCCGCTGCCGCGCTCGCGGCTTGCCGTCGCGCTTGGGCGGATCGAGGCGCTTGAGCACGTCCGCGCAGCCCCGCGCGCGATCAGCGTGATCAACGAGGAGTTCGTGTGAGCGCGCCACGGTCGGTCGGCCTGATCGAGCGCTACCGCGACCGGCTGCCGTTCGCGCCGACGGACCCCGTCGTCACCCTCGGCGAGGGCGGCACGCCGCTGGTGCTCGCCGAGCGGCTGTCCGAGCGGGTCGGCGCCGAGGTCCACCTCAAGCTCGAGGGGACCAATCCGACAGGCTCGTTCAAGGACCGTGGCATGACCTGCGCGGTTTCGGCGGCATTGCGCGAAGGGGCCCAGGCGGTGATCTGCGCCTCGACCGGGAACACGGCCGCCAGTGCCGCCGCCTACGCGGCGAAGGCCGGGCTGCGCGGCGCCGTGATCGTCCCGGACGGCAAGATCGCGACCGGCAAGCTTGCCCAGGCGCTCGTTCACGGCGCCCGCGTGATCGCCCTGCGCGGGAACTTCGACACCGCGCTCGAGTTGGTCCGCGAGCTCGCGCAGCGCCACCCGATCGCGCTTGTCAACTCCGTCAACGAGTTCCGCCTCGAGGGCCAGAAGACGGCGGCGTTCGAGCTGCTCGAAGACCTCGACGGCCGCCTGGACGCGCTCTGCATTCCGGTCGGCAACGCCGGCAACATCACCGCCTACTGGAAGGGGTTTGTCGAGGCGGGGGCGGCGCCCCGGCTGTTCGGCTTCCAGGCCGCCGGCGCGGCGCCGCTCGTCAACGGGGCGCCGGTGAAGGACCCCGAGACGGTCGCCAGCGCGATCCGCATCGGCAACCCGGCCCGCTGGGAGGAGGCGATCGATGCGATGCGCGCCTCGCGCGGGGCGATTCGCGCGGTGACCGACGACGAGATCCTCTCGGCCTACCGCCTGCTCGCCGCCACCGAGGGCGTCTTCTGCGAACCCGCTTCGGCGGCCGCGGTGGCCGGGTTGCTCAAGTACGGCGCCGACGGCGCCGAGCGGATCGCCTGCGTGCTCACCGGCCACGGGCTGAAGGACCCTGACGTCGCGCTCGAGCAGGTCGGCGCGGTCGTCCCGTGCGAGCCGCAGCTGCGCGCGATCGAACGCGCGGTGCTCGGCTAGTGGGGGCGGCGGACCCCCAGCCGCGCGCACGCCGATGACGGGGGCGTCGGTGACGGTTCGCGTGCCCGCCTCGTCGGCGAACCTGGGGCCGGGCTTCGATTGCTTCGCTGCCGCGCTCGGCCTCTACCTGGAGCTGGAGGTCAGCGAGGCGGAGCACTTCGAGCTGGTCAGCAAGCTGGCGGTGCGCAGCGACCGCTCGAACCTGGCGGTCGCCGCGTTCGAGCGGATCGCGCCGGCGAGCGGCTACCGCTTCGAGATGCGCTCGCAGATCCCGCTCAGCGGTGGCCTCGGCTCGAGCGCGGCCGCCGTCGTCGCCGGCCTGCTGGCGGCGCAGCGGCTGAGCGGCGTGCAGGCGCCCGTGTTCGAGCTGGCCAGCGCTGTCGAGGGGCACCCTGACAACGTCGCCGCGGCGCTGCTCGGCGGCGTCGTCGTCTGCGCCGACGGTGAGCCGCACCGCATCGATCCGCCGGCGGAGCTCGAGGCGCTGCTCGTCGTGCCCCACCGCGCGGTCGGCACGCAGCGCGCGCGCACGGCGCTACCGGCGTCGGTGCCGCTGGCTGACGCCGTCTACAACACCGCCCACGGCGCGCTGCTGATGCTCGGGCTGGCCGGCGGCGACGACGAGCTGGTGGCTCGCGGGCTCGGCGACATGCTGCACCAGCCCTATCGCGCGCACCTGTACCCGCGGTCGGCTGAGCTGCTGAGCAGCGCGACCGGGCTCGGCGCGCTCGGGGCGACGATCTCGGGCGCCGGCCCGACGGTGCTCGTCTGGGTCCGCCGCTCCGCCGCCACGGCCGTCGCCGCGGCGTTGCGCGAACGGGTGCTCGACTGGGCCCAGGTCCTCGCGGCGCCGTTCGTCGCCGGCGGCGCCAAGGTGCTCGAGGTCAGTTAGGGGATCGACTCCTAACTCTGCGCCGGGGCGCCCGCCCACTGCGCCCCGGGGTCGGTGGCGAGCCTGTGGGCGGCGAGCGCGATCGCCTCCACGAGCAGCGCGGCGAGCGCGATCGGCAACACCAGGTCGACGTGCAGGACGAGCAGTGCGCTGATCAGGGCCCCCGCGAGCATCGCCGCCACGGCGAGCAGGCGTCGCGCCGGACGGCCGCCGCTGCCGCCGGCCAGGCGCGAGTCGGCCGCGACGCCGGTCAGCGTCAGGGTGAGCACGGTGGTCGTGAGGTCGGGTACGGCGAGCCGGCGCGCCATCGCGTTCTGGCCCCCCATCGCCAGCGCGAGCGCCACGATGAGCCCGTAGCGGGCCGCGGGCGAAACGGGCGTTCCAGCGATCGCGGCCGTGATCGCGGCGATCACGAGCAGCGCGCCGCCGGCGCTTGAGACCGCGACGAGCGCCCGGCCGCGATGCGGACCGCTCGCCACACAGATCCGCCCGCCCGCGAGCGCGCCGGCGAAGAACGCGGCGAGCGCGACGAGCGACGCCGTGACCGACAGCCCGCGGGCGCCCGCGATCGCGAACCCGAGGAAGACGACGTTGCCGGTCATGTTGGCGACGAACACGTGGCCGAGGGCGACGTAGCTGACCGCATCGACCAGTCCCGTCACGACGGTGAGCCCGAGCAGCAGCGCAGGCAGCGGTCCCTGGCCGATCCCTCGCCACGGCCAATGCGCCGCGGCGAGCGCTCGCAGTCCGCCGCCGGCCATCGGCGCCACCCGCCGGTCTAGGTCGCGGGTGTGGCGGCGCCGACCGGGTCGAGCGTCGCGTAGTAGAGCCGGTGGCGTCCGACCCGGATCTCGTCACCGTGGGCGAGCGGACTCCACTCGACGCGCTGCCCGTTGACGAACACGCCGTTGAGGCTGCGGTCGTCGAGGACGCGCAGGCCGTCCGCGCCGCGGACGATCAGCGCGTGTCGGCGCGACACGGTCGGATCGTCGAACCGCACGTCGGCCGCCAGGCCGCGTCCGATTCGCGTCCACTCGCGCGTCAGCGGCACGACCACGACCTCGTCGGCGTCCTCGAAGCAGATGTACTCGCCCGGTTCACCGAGCAGCGAGGCAGGCTCGGCGAGCCAGGCCGGAAGCTGGCGCTCCTCCGGCGGCTGGGTGTCCTCGACGGCTGTCGTCCCGGTGCCCGGCCCGGGCAGGGCGAGCGGCTCGAGCGACGCCGACCCGCACACCGCGCACTCGGTCGCCGGGCCGCCGACCGTCAGGGTGGTCACCTCGCCGCAGTGGGCGCATCGAAACGGCAGGTTCTCCGCAACGGTCTCCGAACGCCGCTCGCTCATATCACTGCCTTCCGGGGGGATCGCGAAGCCCCATGATAGAGACAGCGGGCGCCCGCCGATAGTGCGCCGTCGAGTCCGCTGGACGGACAGCGGGTTGCTCCGCCCCGTTGCGGCGCCCGCCGCGCCGAGAATGCGGGCGTTGCGCGGCGGCGGACTTGCCGGTGCAGGATCGCCGGCCCGGGCGGCGAAAGCCATCAGCCATATGCTTCGCAGCTCAACACAGCGGCCGGCCGACCGCGGCCCGGCCGCGAGCCAGGGTCTCGAGCGCCTGCTGCTGCGCGCCGGCGTCGGCATGCTCTCCGCGGATCGTGCCCACTGCCGCGACTGTGGCCGAACGCCGCTGATCGGCGAGGAAGTGCACCTCTATGAGCGTGGCGCCGTCGTCTGCGAGTTGTGCCGCCCGCTTCGCGCCGGCGCACCGGTCTCAACCGAGCGCGTGCGCCACAGCGAATACGGGCAGACAGTCCGGCTGCGCCGCGCCGCCTGAACGCGCGTCAGGCAACGCGGCACGCCGCGGCCCGTACTCACTCACGCCCGCCCGGCAAGGCGGAGCGCCGCCGCAGGCAGTGCAGGGCGCCGGACGCTCCGGCGCCGGGGAGCGCGTAAACTGCGCGCCGCTGTGGATCCCGTCAACGTCTCGATCACCGTCGGCCGCCCGCGCGAGGAGGTTTTCGCCTATCTCGCCGACATCGCCAACCACTCGGAGTTCACGGACCACTTCCTCAAGGACTGGCATCTGACGCGCGAGGATCCGGTTGGCCGTGGCGCCGGGGCCCGCTTTCGCGTCAAGGCGCCGCTGCAGCGATTCAGCTGGATGGGTGTGAGCTTCATCGAAGTTGACGCGCCGTGGCGGATCATCGAGGCCGGCCGCGGCGGCAAGTTCAACCGGATCCGCACGATGACGGTCTACACGCTCGAACCCGCGCCGGACGACGGCACGCGCGTGCGGCTGAGCGTCGAGAGCGAGCCGGTCACGATCAGTGACCGCCTGATGGAGTCGCTCGGAGGACGCAGCTGGACGCGGCGTCAGAATCGCCGCGCACTGCGCCGGCTGCGCTCGATTCTCGAGGACGGACGTCACCGTGGCGCGCGTGTGACGATCGCCGGCGGCTGACCCAATAGACTGCCGCGGCGATGGTTGGCAAGCGACTCGGGATGCTGGTCGGCGGGGCGATCTGCGCCGCGGCGATCTCGGCCTGCGGGGCCGGTGAGCACGCCACCTACTCCGACAATCTCGGGCCCGGCTACGTGCAGGTCGGGCAGCTGTATTACCAGGTGCAGATCTCGCGCGAGCTGAACCCGTGGAGCGACGAGGACAAGTACTACCTGCAGGGCTTCAGCTCCTCGCAGCTGCAACTGCCTCCGGCCGACGAGTGGTTCGGTGTCTCGCTGCAGGTCTTCAACTGGACCCACCGTCCCTACACCCCGACCGGGGACTTCTTCATCACCGACACCCTCGGCGACCGCTACTCGCCGCTGTCCAACGGCGCGCCGAACCCCTACAGCTACCTGCCGTCGCTGATCCCAGCCGGCGGCCAGCTGCCGGCGATCGACAGCGACGCCTACACCGGCTGGTCGCAGGGTGAGTGGCTGATCTTCAAGATCCCCTACACGAGCCTCGTCAACCGGCCCTTCATCCTGCATCTGGTGAATCCTGCCGACACCGCGAAGCAGTCGCGGATCGAGCTGGACGTCTAGTGGGCCGCTAGCTGGTGGGCGCAACGGGAGCGCCGCCGACATGACGCCGGCGGGACCGGGGCCGTCGCTCAGTCGACCGTGAAAGCACTCGGCGACATCCTCTGGAGCCCTGCCGCCGCGCCCGACGAAGCGACGCAGATCGGCCGCTACCTCGGCTGGCTGCGTGAGCAGCGCGGGCGGACTTTCGCCGGCTACGACGAGCTGCACCGCTGGTCGGTCTGCGACCTCGAGGGCTTCTGGGGCTCGGTCTGGGACTTCTTTGGCGTGGCGGCCTCGGCGCCCTACGATCGCGTCCTGCGCTCGGCGCAGATGCCGGGCGCCGAGTGGTTCGCCGGCGCGCGGCTCAACTACGCCGCGCACATGGTCGGCGGCGAGGACGACGGCGCCCGCGTGGCGATCGTCGCGCACTCCCAGACCCGCGCCACGCTCGAGCTGACCTTCGGCGAGCTGCGCGAGCAGGTCGCGGCGGCGCGGGCGGGCCTGATCCGCCTCGGCGTCGGGCCGGGCGACCGCGTCGTCGGCTACCTGCCGAACATCCCCGAGACGCTGATCGCGTTCCTCGCGACCGCGAGCCTCGGCGCGATCTGGGCCGCCTGCCCGCCCGAGTTCGGTCCGCGCAGCGTGATCGACCGCTTCGCGATGCTCGCGCCGAAGGTCATGTTCGCCGTCGTCGGCTACCGCTACGGCGAGCGGGCGATCGACCGCCGCGGCGAGGTGGCGCAGCTGCGCGCCGCACTGCCGACGCTCGATCATGTCGTGCACGTCCCCTACGGCGGCGGCGAGGACGACGCGATCGCCGGAGCGACCGGCTGGAGCGAGCTGCTCTCGAAGCCGGACACGCTCGAGTTCGAGCAGGTCGCGTTCGATCATCCGCTTTGCGTGCTGTTCTCCTCCGGCACGACCGGGCTGCCCAAGGCGATCGTGCACGGCCACGGCGGCATCCTCGTCGAGCATCTGAAGAACCACGCCCTCAGCTGGGACATCCGCCGCGGCGATCGCCTGCTGTGGTTCACGACGACCGCCTGGATGATGTGGAACGCGCTCGTCTCCGCGCTGCTCCTGCGCGCGTCGATCGTGATGCTCGACGGCAATCCGCTGCACCCCGACCTCGAGATGCAGTGGCGTCTGGCGGCGCAGCTTCGCCCCACGCAGATGGGTGTCGGTCCCGCGCTGCTGATGGCGTGCCGCAAAGCCGGTGTGAGCCTGCGTGACCACGACCTGTCGTCGATCCGCCAGCTCTGCGCCGCAGGGTCGCCATTGGCGCCCGAGGGCTACGACTGGGTCTATGAGCAGCTGGGAGGGCAGGTGCTGCTGAACGTCGGTAGCGGCGGCACCGACGTCTGCAGCGGGATCGTCCAGGGCGGCCCGCTCCAGCCGGTGTACCGTGGCGAGATCTCCGGCGCCACGCTCGGCGTCGACGTTGCCGCGTTCGATCCCGCGGGGCGGGCGGTGATCGGAGAGCTGGGCGAGCTCGTGATCCGCGCGCCGATGCCCTCGATGCCGGTCCGCTTCTGGAACGACCCCGGCGGCGAGCGCTACCGCGCCACCTATTTCGACACATACCCGGGCGTGTGGCGCCACGGGGACTGGATCACGTTCACTCCGCGCGGCAGCTGCGTGATCTCCGGCCGCTCCGACGCGACGCTCAACCGCGGCGGTGTGCGGCTCGGCACCGGCGAGTTCTACCCGGTGATCGAGGCGCTCGAGGAGATCGCCGACAGCCTGGTCGTGCATCTCGAGGATCCCGACGGCGGGCCCGGCGAACTGATCCTGTTCGTCGTTCCCGCCGCCGGCGTGCAGTTCGACGACGCGCTGGCAGCCAAGGTCGTCGCCGCGCTGCGCGCGGCGCTCTCGCCGCGTCATGTGCCCGACCTGGTGGAGGCGGTTCCTGCGATCCCGCGCACGCTGACCGCGAAGAAGCTCGAGCTGCCCGTCAAGCGGATCCTGCTCGGAGCGCAGGCTTCGGAGGTCGCGAGCCGCGACGCGCTCGCCGACCCGCAGGCGCTCGACGCCTTCGTCGAGTTCGCTGCCCGCCGGCGCGCGCTCGCGGCAAGCTGAACGCCGGGGCGCCCGGCGCGGTGCGCGTGTCAGGCGCCGCTCGCGAGCGCCTGCTCGAGGATCGCCCGGGCCGGCGGGGCGGCCGTCGTGCCGCCGGCGCCGTCGTGGGGCAGGAGCACCGCGACGACGAAGCGCGGGCGGATCTCCGGGGCGAAGGCCACGAACCAGGCGTCGGTGTCGTACGGGTTGGTGTCGGTGCCGCAGCCCGTCGCGCCGGTCGGGCCGCTCGATCCTGACGACCCGCTCGTCGTGCTGGTGGCGGTCGTGGTCGTGGTCGACGTGGTGGTCGTGGTCGCGCCGGCGGGCCCGGTCGGGGCGTTCACGCCGCCTGACCCGCCGCCGCCGCCGGCCGACCCGGTCGAGCCCGTGGCGCCCGTGGCGCCGGCCGGCGCGCTCGCACCGCCCGTGCCGCTCGCGTGGGCGATCGGCTCGCTCGCGTGGGCGGTCGCGCCCGAATCTGAAGCGCGACGACCATGCGCGGCAGCAACCGACGCGGCGCCCGCGACGGGACTGGCGGTGCCGGCGGTCCCGGTCACCCCGCTCACGCCGCCCGCTCCCGTCGCTCCGCACGCAACCGGGGTGACGACCTCCGCGGTGCCGGTCTTGCCGGCCACGATCACGCCGGGGATCTGCGCGCTCGTCCCGGTTCCGTAGCTGACGACGTCGCGCATCAGAGCGCGAACGGTGCGAGCGACCGCCACCGGGATCACGCGTGGGAAGCGGCGCGGCGCAACGATCGCGAAGGTCGGCACCGGCCGGCGCCCGACGAGCGCGACGGTCGCGGCGACGCGCGCCATCTGCAGCGGCGACGCGAGAACCTGCGCCTGGCCGATCGCGCTTTCGCCCAGCTGCAGATCGTCGGTGAGGCTCGCCGGCGGTAGCGTGCTCTCGGCGGCGATCGAGACCGGCGAGGAGGCGTTGAAGCCGTAAGCGCTGGCGGTTGAGACCAGCCGGCTCGCACCGAGCCGCGCGCCCAGCGGGGCGAACACCGAGTTGCACGACACCGCGAAGGCGTTTGTCAGCGTGCCGCCGCAGCTCTCGCCGTTGGCGTTGTGCAGCGTGAAGCCGTCGAGGACCGTGGATGTCGCGTAGGAGTAGACGGTCCCGGCGGTCGCGAGGTGAGCCTCGAGCACGGCGGTCAGCGTGACGATCTTGAACGTCGAGCCGGGCGGCTGAAGCTCCGACAGCGGTTCCCCGGCGGCGGCCAGCACCTCGCCGGTGGAGGGCTCCATCACCACGATCCCGCCGCTGCTCGCGCCGAGCTCCTCCACCGCGAGGGCCTGCAGGGACGGCGAGATCGAGGTGCGGACGTTGCGTCCCGCGTGCGGGCTTGAGCTCGCGAGCAGGCGCCTGCCCGCGTACAGGGAGCCGCCCGGAGTGCCGCCGAGCCGGTGCTGGAAGAGGAGCTCGAGGCCGTTGAGCCCGACCGGAGTGGACGCGGGGAAGCCCTCGGCGATCATCTGCGCAAGCAGCGTCCCGCTCGCCGTCCCGACCGTGCCGATCGTGTTCGAAGCCGCCGGAACCTCGCTGAGCGCAACACCGTTGCGGGCGAGCAGGATGCCGCGGGCCGGGGCCGTGTCGGTGCGCCTCAGCTGCTCGCCCGAGCCGAGGCCCGGGAAGCCGGCCGGCGCGCCCCAGCGGATCCGCGGCGCGCCGGCCGGCCCCGCCAGCGTCAGCACGAAGCGCTCGTGAAGCGTCCCGAAGATCCGCGTGCGCAGGATCACGCGGACGGCGTAGCGCCGGCCCGAGAGCGCCGACGCTGCGCCCACACCGACGCTCTCGCTCGTCGCCAGCTCGAGCTCGCGCCGCTCGCGTGCGGCGAAGCCGGCGAAGCTCAGCGAGCCCCGCGAGCGCGCGTCGAGGTCGGCGTAGAGCGGCGCCCACTCGCGCAGCGACCACGCCCGCGCGTAGTTCTCCGCGAGCAGTGCCCCCGGCGCAGTGCCGCCACCGAGCGCCGCCACGATCGCCACGGCGGCGGCCACGAGGATCGCCAGGCCGCCGGCCAGGCGTGCGAGGCGCCGGCGCCTATCGGGTTTCCGGCGGTCCAGCGCCGATGCCACGCATGTCGCTCACCCCGGCAGCCTAACGCGCGACGTGCCCGCGCCCGCCGGCATCGCCGGCCTCGCCAGGACGCTACCGCTACGCTCGCCGGCAGGCCATGACCACGCTCGACTGGCTGATCGTCGCCGCGACGCTGATGTTCGCGCTATCCGGCTACTTCCGGGGGTTCATCGTCGGCGTGCTGTCGCTGGCCGGGTTCATCGCCGGCGCGATCGCCGGCACGCGGGTGGCCGACGCGCTGCTGGCGGGCGGAGCAGGCTCCCCCTACGCGCCGCTGTTCGGGCTGATCGGCGCCCTGGTCGCCGGCGCGATCCTGGCGATCGGCTTCGAGGGTGTGGGGATCCGGTTGCGCCGCGGCCTGCGCCTGCCGTTCCTCGGCCTCGCCGACGGGCTGCTCGGAGCGCTGCTCAGCGCCGCCGTCGCGCTCGCCCTGGCGTGGGTCCTCGGCGTCGTCGTGCTCGCGCTGCCGGGAACCGGGGCGCTGGGCAACGAGATCCGCCGCTCGTCGATCCTGCGCCGGCTCGACGAGCTGCTGCCGCCGTCGGGCGTCGTCCTGCACGCCCTCGCGCGGATCGATCCGCTGCCCGCGATCGCCGGCGTCGGCGCCTCGGTCGCGCCGCCGCCGGCGAGCGTCGCCGCGACGCCCGCCCTGGCCCGCGCGGAGCGCAGCGTCGTTCGCGTGATCGGCACCGCCTGCGGGATCGGGATCGAGGGCTCCGGCTGGGTCCTCGCGCCGGGCGAGGTGCTGACGAACGCGCACGTGGTGGCCGGCGAGAACGACACGACGGTCGAGGTTGGCGGCGGCCCGCCTGGCCTCGCCGCCACGGTGGTCCTCTTCGACCCGCGCAACGACCTGGCGATCCTGAGCGTTCCCGGCCTGCGCGAGGCCGCCCTCGCGCTCGCCGGCGCAGCGGTCGCCGGTACCGCGGGCGTGGTGCTCGGCTACCCGCTCGACGGCCCGTTCGCGGCGGAGCCGGCGCGGATCGGCGCGACCGCGACGGTGGCGACCGACGACGCCTACGGGCGCGGCCCGCTGCCGCGATTGCTGACCGAGATCCGTGGCCTGGTCCGCCCGGGAAACTCGGGCGGCCCGGTGGTCGATACGGCCGGCGCGGTGCTCACCACCGTCTTCGCGGCGACCACCGGCGCGGGGCCTCGTGGCGGCTACGGCGTTGCCAACGCGACCGTGCGCGCAGACCTTGCGCACGCGGGCGCGCCGGTATCGACGCAGGGCTGCACAAGCTGACGGCGCTCGGGGCGCTACGCTGCGAGCGCATGGCCGAAGAGCCCAAGACCCTCGTGATCGCCGAGAAGCCGTCCGTCGGACGCGACCTCGCGCGCGTGCTACCCGGCCCGTTCGCCAAGCACGAGGGCTACCTCGAAGGCCCCGAGCACATCATCACCTGGGCGGTCGGCCACCTCGTGCAACTCGCGGAGCCCGACGAGTACGACCCCAAGTTCAAGCGCTGGCGGATGGCGGACCTCCCGATCGTGCCCGAGCGCTTCAAGCTCGTCGTCCGCGACGAGCGCTCGCGCAAGCAGATGTCGGTCGTCACGGCGCAGCTTCACCGCGCCGAGGTGACCGAGGTGATCAACGCCTGCGACGCCGGACGCGAGGGCGAGCTGATCTTCGCCTACCTCTATGAGAAGGCGGGATCGAAGCTGCCGGTGCGCCGGCTCTGGCTTTCGTCGATGACCGCCGCGGCGATGCGCGAGGCCTTCGCGACGCTGCGCCCGTCGGCCGAGCTCGCGCAGCTCGAGCAGGCGGCGCGCTCGCGCTCCGAGGCTGACTGGATCGTCGGCATGAACGCGACCCGCGCGGCAACGATCCGGCTGCGCTCGTCGTTCGACGGCGCCGTGTCGCTCGGGCGCGTGCAGACACCCACGCTCGCGATCATCGCGCGGCGCGAGGAGGAGATCCGCGCCTTCGTGCCAGAGCCCTACTGGCTCGTGGACGCCCGTTTCGAACCGTCCGAGGATTCCTTGCGCCGCTACGGTGGCCGCTTTCATGCCGGCGCCAAGCCGCGCCTCGCGACCGAGGCGCAGGCGCTTGAGATCGTCGCCGCGGTACGCGACCAGGCCGGCGAGATCACCAAGGTCGAGAAGCGCGAGGTGACCGAGAAGCCGCCGATGCTCTACGACCTGACCTCCCTGCAGCGCGACGCGAACACGCGATTCGGCTTCTCCGCCCGGCGCACGCTGGGCGCCGCGCAGCGCCTCTACGAGGAGCACAAGGCGCTGACCTATCCACGCACCAACTCTCGCTTCCTGACCACCGACATGGCGGCGGAGATCAAGCCGACCGCGGAGCTGGTCGGCGCCCGGCCCGAGTACCGGGAGGCCGCGGCCTACGTCACCGGCCTTGACCTGCTGCCGCTCGCGCGCGTGATCGACGACAGCAAGGTCACCGATCACCACGCGATCATCCCGACCCGCGCCGAGCACCCGGTCGAGAAGATGGACACCGACGACCGCCGGGTCTACGACATGGTCGTGCGCCGCTTCCTGGCCGCCTTCCACCCGGAGGCGGTGCTCGAGAACACCCGCGTCGAGACGACCGTCGCCGAGCACGTGTTCCGCACCCGCGGCAAGGTGCTGCTGGTCCCCGGCTGGCGCGGGGTCTACATGGCCGGCGCGCAGGACTCCGAGCCGGGCGCCGAGAGCACGACCGACGAGGACGAGGCCGACGACCAGGCGCTGCCGCGGCTCGAGCAGGGCGAGCCCTCACAGACGCTCGAGATCGAGTCGCTCGCGAAGGAAACCAAGCCGCCGCGCCGCTACACCGACGCCTCGCTGCTCGGCGCGATGGAAACGGCCGGCAAGCTCGTCGACGACGAGGAACTGCGCGAGGCGATGAAGGACTCCGGCATCGGCACGCCGGCAACGCGGGCGTCGATCATCGAGCGCCTGATCGACGTCGGCTACGTCGAGCGCGACGGCCGCGCGCTGGTCGCGACCGAGAAGGGGCTGAACGTGATCCGCCTGCTCGGCGAGCACGCCCTGACGTCGCCCGACCTGACCGGCAGCTGGGAGCATCGGCTGGGGCGCATCGAGCGCGGCGAGGACTCGCGCGAGCAGTTCATGCGCGACATCGCCGGATTCGCCAAGGAGACCGTCGAGGTCCTCGACGAGACGCTCAAGGACGTGCGCATCCCGCGCGCAAACCTCGGCCCCTGCCCGGTCTGCGGGCACGACATCGTCGAGAACCGCAAGGGCTACTCCTGCTGGGCGCGCGAGGATCCCGGCTGCGGCTTCGTGATCTGGAAGGGCAAGGCCGGCAAGCAGCTGCCGCTGGCCGTCGCCCGCGAGCTGATCACCACCGGTCGCACCGCTCGCCCGGTGACCGGCTTCCGCGGCCGCAGCGGTCGCTCCTTCCGTGCCCGCCTCGCGCTGATGCAGAGCGAGGAGGGCCGCTGGCGCGTCGAGTTCGACGAGCCGTGGGCGCGCGAGGGAGCCAAACCGCCCGAGGTCGAGGTCGAGGCGACGGCCCAGCTGGACGCCGCCTAGACGTTTTGCGGGTGGGTGCATGCACCCACCCGGGATTTGGCGCATGCCTGTGCCCCGAACGGGGTGCGCCGCTCCGAACTTCCACAGCGGGTGTGCCGTCTACCCGCCCCGCCACCATGGGTGCCAATGGGACTGACGCTCGTAACCGGGCCCGCCAACTCGGCGAAGGCGCAGGTCGTGCTCGAACGCCACCGTGGCGCGCTTGCGCGCGGGGCGATCCTCGTGGTGCCGCGAGCGGTCGACGTCGAGCACTATCGCCGCGAGCTGGCGAGCGCGGGGGAGGTGCTCGGGGTGCGCGTCGAACCGTTCGGCGGCCTGTTGCGCGAGATCGCGCGGCGAGCCGGCGTCGCGCAGGCGGCGATCGGCCCGCAGGCACGCGAGCGGGTGATCGCCGCCGTCGCCTCGCGGGCGAAGCTCGAGGTGCTCGCGGCAGCCGCCCGGGGCCCCGGGTTCGCCGCCGCGTTCGCCGGCTTCGTCGCCGAGCTCGAAGCGCAGCGCGTGACGCCGGCGCGGCTGCACGCGGCGCTGCGCGCCTGGGCGCCCGCCGCGACCGTGCGGGCACGCTACGGCGACGAGCTGGCCGGCCTCTACGGCGACTACCGCCGCGCCCTGGCGCGGCTGGGACGCCTCGACGAGGAGCTGCTCGCGACCGCGGCGCTCGACGCGCTGCGGCTCGCCCCCGAGCGCTGGGGCGCGACGCCCGTCTTCTGCTACGGCTTCGACGACCTCGAGCCGGTCCAGCTCGACGCGATCGAGACGCTCGCGCACCGTGTTGGCGCCGCGGTCACGATCTCGCTGCCCGGCGAGCCGGGGCGGGTCGCGCTCGCCGGGCGCGCGGCGACACTCGAGACGTTGCGGCCCGGCGCGCAGGAGGTGATCGCGCTGGATCCGGTCGGCACCCACTACGAGGACCCGGCGCTGCACCGGTTGGAGCGCTCGCTGTTCGAGGACGTCCCAGCCGCCCCAGGCGGCGGCTCCGGCGCCGTGGCGCTGCTCGAGGGCGGCGACGAGCGCGCCGAGGCCGAGCTGATCGCCGCCGAGATCGCGGCGCTGCGCGAGGCGGGCTGCGCGCCCGGCGAGATCGCCGTCGTCACGCGCGGGGCGTCGAGCATCGGCGCCCTGGTCGCCGAGCTGCTGCGCGCCGCCGCCATCCCCCACACGGCCGCGCGCCGCGAGCGCTTCGCCGACACCGCGCTCGGCGGCGGCCTGATCGCGTTGCTGCGCGCCGCCCTGCTGGGCGGCGGGGCCGCCGACCTGGTCCGCTGGCTGCGCAGCGCCGTCGTCACGCAGACCGAGTTCGTCGATCGCTTCGAGGCGACGCTGATGTCCGGCGGAATCCTCGAGCTCGAGCCCGCGCGCGCGCTGTGGGAGCAGGAGCACTGGCCGCTGGACGCCCTGGGGCGCCTCGCGGCGGCCGCGGAGCGTCCCGGGCCCGCGCTGCTCGATCGCGTCGACGCCGAGCTCGAGGCGCTGTTCTGCGCGCCGTGGCGCCGTGAGGCGGCGCTGATCGACCCCTGGGGCGCGGCGGTGCTCGCGGCCGGACGGCGGACGCTCGCGCAGCTGCGCGATCTCGTGCGCGCCGACGCGGCGCTCGCGCCGGGCGCCGCCGCGATCGTCGCGGCGCTCGAGGACGTCGAGGCCGAGCTCGCGGTGGCCGGCGAGGGCGAGGCGGTGCTGATCTGCGATGCGCTGGCGCTACGGGCGCGGCGGGTGCGGGCCCTGTTCATCGCGGGCATGCAGGAGGGGGCGTTCCCGGCCCTGGCGCGCGAGCGGCCATTCCTTTCGAGCGCCGAGCGCGTGGAGCTGGCGCAGGCGTCCGCCTTGATGCTCGGCTCCGCGGCGGAGGCACTCGACGCCGAGCGCTACCTCTTCTACGCGCTCTGCTCGCGGCCGACGCGCTGGCTGCGCGTCAGCTGGCACGACGCCACCGACGACGGCGAGCCGGCGCTTCGATCGCTGTTCGTCGACGACCTCGCGGACTGCTTCAGCGAGGACCTGTTGGCGTCACGCGCACTCCGCGGCGCCGGGACGCTGCGCTGGGCGAGTGAGCCGCCGGGCGCCCCCGCGCTCGCGCGGCTCGATCCCCTGCTGCGCGCGCCGCGGCGCGTCGGCCCGGTGATCGGCCCGCTGGCGGCGCCGGCGGCGCTCGCTCAGCTGCGAGGCCACGACGCCCATTCCGCCTCCGCGCTCGAGAGCTGGACGGCCTGCCCGGTCGGCTGGCTGGTGGAACGCGCGCTTCGCCCGAGCGAGCTTGCACCGGAGGAGGTTCAGCTGGTGCGCGGTTCGGTGGCGCACGAGGTTCTCGCGGCCGTCTTCGCCGGCCTTGCGCAGCGGCGCGGCAGCGCGCGCCTTGACGCGGCCGCCCTGCCGCTCGCGCTCGAGCTGCTCGACGCCGCGATGGCCGCCTCAGAGCGGCCGCTCTCGTCCAACCCGGCGGTCGATCGTGCCGAGCGCTCGCGTCAGCGCAGCGACCTGGCGCGCTACCTCGCCGCCGTCAGCGCCACGCCCGGGACGCTCGAGCCGCGCGAGTTCGAACTGGGCTTCGGCCTCGACGACACCGAGCTTCCAGCGGCGTCCCTGGCGGGCGGGGCGCTTGCGCTGTGCGGGCGGATCGACCGGATCGACGTCGACGGCTCGGGCGGCGCTCTGATCGTCGACTACAAGGCGGCAAGCGGGATCGAGCCGGCGGCGAAATGGGGCGAGAAGGGCCGCCTGCAGCCGGCGCTCTACATGCTGGCGGTCGAGCAACTGCTGGGGCTTCAGGCGCTCGGCGGCGTCTACCAGCCGACGCGCACCGCCGATCTGCGCCCTCGCGGTGCTGTGCGCGACGACGTCGATCCGGCCGGGGGCCTGGTCGCCACCGATCAGCGCAGCGCCGATGAGCTGCGCGCGCTGATCGAGACGCAACTCGGGGCGGCGCTCGAGGCGGCGGGCGAGATGGAGGCCGGGGCGCTCGTGCCGCGCCCCTCCACCTGCTCGCGCGACGGGTGCTGCCGCTTCCCCGCGATCTGCCGGGCGCAGGGGCGATGAGCGCGACGCCGGCGTTCACCGCCGAGCAGCGCGACGCGATCGAGCGCCGCCGCGGCCCGCTCGCGCTCGCCGCCAACGCTGGCAGCGGCAAGACGAGTGTGCTGGTCGAGCGCTACGTGCTCGCGGTGACGGCGGACGGGGTGGCGCCCGGGCGGATCCTCGCGATCACCTTCACCGACCGCGCCGCCGGCGAGCTGCGCGAAAGGGTGCGCCGGCGCCTCGTTGACGCAGGCGAGCGCGAAGCGGCGCGCGAGAGCGCCGGCGCATTCATCTCCACCTTCCACGGCTTCTGCGCGCGGCTGCTGCGCACGCACGCGGTGCTCGCCGGCCTGACGGGGGACTTCGTCGTGCTGGGCGACACCCAGGCGGAGCGGCTGCGGGCGCAGGCGTTCGACGGCGCGGTGGGCGCCTGGCTCGATCAGCGCCAGGCGCTGGAGCTCGCTGCGCTCTTCAGCGTCGCCGGTCTGCGTGTGGCGGTGGAGTCGGTCTACGACGAGCTGCGCAGCCGCGGCGAGCGCTCGCCCGCGCTTGGCACGCCCACGGCGCGCCACGAGCGCGCCGGCGCCGCCGCGGCGCTGGCCGGTGCCCGCTCGGTGGCGCTCGCGGAGCTCGCCGGGGCGCCGTCGGGCGTCACTGTCGACCGCGCGCTCGAGCGCCTGGCGCGCTGCGCGGCGCTCCTCGGCGATGAGCAGGCCGCGACGGTCTCGGCCGTGGCGGACGTTGCGCTGGGCAACGGCTCGCGCGCGCTGGGAAGCGCCGCGTGCGGGGCCTACGAGGCGGCGCGACTGGCCTTCGAAGAGGCCTGCGCCGATCAGCTCGGGATCGCCGCGGTGGGGCTGCTCGACAGCCTGCTGCGCTCCTTTGCGGCGCGCTACGAAACGCTCAAGCGGGCTGCCGGCGCCGTCGACTATGACGACCTCGAACTCGAGGCGGGCGCGCTGCTCGCCGGGCATCAGGAGATCGCCGCTCTGTGGTCGGCGCGCTTCGAGCTGGTGATGGTCGATGAGCTGCAGGACACCAACGCCCGCCAGATGGCGCTCCTGCGGGTGCTCGACCGCGACAACCTGTTCACGGTCGGGGACGAGTTCCAGTCGATCTATGGCTTTCGCCACGCCGACGTGGGATTGTTCCGCGACCGCCACGCCGAGCTTTCGCGCGCCGGCGCCGCGCGTGTGCTCTCGGCCAACTTCCGCTCCCGGCGCCCGCTGCTTGACGCGGTCAACGGCGTCTTCGGGCCGCGCTTCGGCGGTTCGTTCGTGCCCCTAGTCGCCGGGCGTGGCGGCGAGTCGGCGGCCGGCGGGGCGGGGCCGGCGGTCGAGTTGCTCGTCGCCGATCTCGACGGCTGGGAGGGGCAGGAGCAGCGGCTCGGCGCGGAGCTGGCACCGGCGCCGCTGTGGCGGCGCGCCGAGGCGCGCCTGCTCGCGCGGCGGATCGAGCGCCTCGTGGCGTCCGGTGAGGCGCGGCCGGAGGACATCGTCGTGCTGCTGCGCGCCGGCGGCGCGATCGGCACCTACGAGGCGGCCCTCGCCGATCTCGGGCTCGCGACGCTCGCGACAGCGGGCGGCGGTTTCTGGGCGCGCCCGGAGGTCATCGACCTCGTCGCCTACCTGCGCGCGCTGGTCAACCCGCTGGATGAGCCGGCGCTCTACGGCGTGCTCGCCTCGCCGTTGTGCGGCTGCTCCTCGGACACGCTCGTGGCGCTGGGGCTGCGCGCCCGCGAGCACGCCACCGGGGTCTGGAACGTGCTGCGCGCCGAGCCTCCCGACGCCCGCGCCGCGGCCTTCGCCGAGCGCTTCGCCGTTGCGCGTCGCTGCGCCGCGGACCGCGGGCTGGGCGAGATCGTCGCCGCCGCGGTGGCCGAGAACGGCTATGACCGCCACCTCTGCTCCCTGCACTCGCCGGAGCGGCGGATGGCCAACGTCCGCAAGCTCGAGCGCCTCGCGCGGGACTTCGAGCGCCGCGAGGGACGCGACCTGCGGCGCTTCGCGCAGGCGCTCGAGCTCGGCCGCGTCGGCTCGCTGCGCGAGACCGAGGCGCCGCCCGCGGCGGAGGGCACCGGCGCGATCGCGCTGATGACGATCCACAGCGCCAAGGGACTCGAGTTCCCGGTCGTCTGTCTCGCCGATCTCGGCCACCAGCTGCCCGACAGCCACGCGCCGGCGCTGCTCGTCGGCGGCGGGCGCCTCGGCCTGCGCCTGCCGACACTCGAGCGCCGCTCGATCGACACGCTCGACTACGGCCGCCTGCTCGCGGAGCGCCTCGCAGCCTCGGCCGCCGAGGAGCAGCGCGTGATCTATGTCGCGATGACGCGAGCGCGCGAGCGGCTGATCCTCAGCGGCGCGGCGCGTTTCTCGAAATGGCCGTCGGAGACCTCGACCGCCATGGCGTGGCTCGGGCCGGCGCTCGTGCCCGGGCTCGCCACGCGGGCGGCGGCCGGCGGGGGCGTCGTCGAGGTGGCGGGCGCCGGCGGTGCGGCGGTGGCGCTGACGCTCTGCACGGCCGAGCTCGGTCTCGAGCTGCTGTGGCCCGGCGAGCCCCCGCCGGGCGCCGGCCAGCCGCCGGCGCAGGCCGGGGGCGATGACCCCTTGCCGGGCGCCCCCGCCGGGGCGCCGGCCGCCGTGGCGGTGCCCGCGACGACGCTGTCCTACACCGCGATCGCCGAGTACGAGCGCTGCGCCTACCGCTATTACCTGCAACGGGTGATCCGGATGCCCGACGCGGACGGCGCGAGCGGTTCGGGGGAGGGCGCGGCGGCGCGCGGCATCGTTGTGCATGCGCTGCTCGAGCAACTCGACTTCGCGGCGCCACGTGCGCCCGGTGAGCAGGAGGTGGCCGAAGCTGCGGCGCGAGCCGGCGTCACGCTCGATCCACGCGAGGACCTCGCGGCGCTGGCGGCGCTCGCGGGGGCGTTCGCCCGAAGCCCGCTGTGCGCGCGCCTCGCCGCCGCCCGCGAGGTGCGCCGCGAGGAGGCCTTCGCGTTCGTGGCGCCCGGCGCGGAGCTGCTGCGCGGGTTTCTCGACGTCGCGGCGAGTGAGCACGACGGCTGCCTTTTGATCGTCGACTTCAAGAGCGACCACGTCGCCGGCGTCGCCGAGCTTCCGGCGCACCTGGAGCGCGACTACTCGCTGCAGAGGCTCGTCTACGCGCTCGCCGGACTCGCCTCCGGCGCCCCGCTCGTGGAGGTGGCGCACTGCTTCCTGCGCCATCCGGAGGTGGCGCTCACGACGCGCTACGCCGCGGGCGATCGCGAGCGTCTCGAGGCGGAGCTCGAGGCGCGCCTGCAGCCGCTGCGGAAAGGGCGTTTCGAGGTCTCAGCCGACCCCAACGTGACGCGCTGCGGCACCTGCCCGGGCCGCGCCCGGCTGTGCTCCCACGCCGAGGCGATGACGCTGCGCGAGTCGTCCGGGGGACCTCGAATGCCCCGGGTTTGAATGCTAGGATTCGTCCGCCTCAGGTGCCCGCAACCCCCGTCCCGCGGGGGAAGCGCCGGTCGGGATCACTCATACGATGACCAGCATTCGCCAGCCCCAGCAGGCCGACGGCCTGTACGACCCCCGCTACGAGCACGACGCCTGCGGTGTCGCTGTCGTTGCGCGCCTGGATAACAGCGCGACGCACGAGGTGGTGAGACTGGGCATCGAGGCGGTCACGAACCTCGAGCACCGCGGCGCCGCCGGCGCCGACCCGGACACCGGCGACGGCGCGGGCCTGCTTCTGGCGATGCCCGATGAGTTCATGCGCGCGGTCGCCGGCTTCGAGCTGCCCCCACGCGGGCGCTACGGCGTCGCGATGTGCTTCATGCCGACCGACCCGGTCGCGACCGCCGAGCTGTGCGCGCTGCTCGAGCGGACCGTCGAGCAGGAGGGCCAAGTCGTCCTCGGCTGGCGCGACGTCCCGACCGACGACAGCCGCATCGGCCCGACCGCCCGCGCCTCGCAGCCCACGATCCGCCAGCTATTCATCGGCGCCGGAGCGGCGCACGAGGGTGACCAGGACGCTTTCGAGCGCAAGCTCTACGTGATCCGCCGCGTCGCCGAGAAGGCGTTCGAGACCAGCATGTACATCGCCAGCCTTTCCTCGCGCACGATCGTCTACAAGGGCATGCTGATCAGCTACCAGCTGGCCTACTTCTACCCCGACCTCGCGGACGAGCGGATGGCGTCGGCGTTCGCGCTGGTCCACTCCCGGTTCTCGACCAACACCTTTCCGAGCTGGGAGCTGGCCCACCCCTACCGGATGATCGCCCACAACGGCGAGATCAACACGCTGCAGGGCAACGTCAACTGGATGCGCGCGCGCGAGAGCCAGATGGCCAGCGAGCTGTTCGGCGAGGACCTCGCGAAGGTCCTGCCGGTCGTGCGCCCCGGCGGCTCGGACTCGGCGACCTTCGACAATGTGCTGGAGCTGCTCACGCTCGCCGGGCGCTCACTGCCGCACGCGGTGATGATGATGATCCCCGAGGCCTACCGCGACCGCGACGGCGAGCTGCCCCCCGAGCTCGGCGGCTTCTACGCCTTCCACGCCTGTTTCATGGAGCCCTGGGACGGCCCGGCGGCGGTCGCGTTCACCGACGGGCGCACGATCGGCGCGACACTTGACCGCAACGGCCTGCGCCCCGGGCGCTGGATGGAGACGACCGACGGCCTGGTGATCCTCGGCTCCGAGGCGGGCATCCTTCCGATCCCGTCCTCGCGCGTCAAGCGGCTCGGACGCCTGGCGCCCGGCAAGCTGTTCCTGATCGACCTGGACGCCGGGAGGATCGTGCCCGACGCCGAGATCAAGCACCAGGTCGCCACCCAGCGCCCCTACGGCGCCTGGTTTGACGAGCACACCGTCCACTTCGACCAGATTCCGCTGCGCCCGCCGCCGGCGCTCGAGCATCCGCTGCGCTCGCTGCAGCTCGCCTTCGGCTACTCGCGCGAGGACGTGGGCGTGACGCTGCCGACGATGGTGCTCGCCGCCGAGGAGCCGGTCGGCTCGATGGGCGCGGACATCTCACTCGCCGTGCTCTCGGACGCCACGCCGACCCTGTTCAACTACTTCAAGCAGCTCTTCGCGCAGGTCACCAACCCGCCGATTGACCCGATCCGCGAAAGCATCGTGATGAGCATCGGCTCGGGCCTCGGGGCCGAGGGCAACCTGCTCGAGGAGAGTCCCAGCCACGCCCATCAGCTCGTGCTGGACCAGCCGATCCTGCGCAACCACGAGCTCGAAACGCTGCGCACCGTCACCCACGACGTGTTCAAGCCCCGCACGATCGACATCACATGGCCGGTCGCCGACGGGCCCGACGGCATGGAGGCGGCGCTTGCCCGCGTCTGCGACGAGGCGCGCGACGCCGTGTCGCAGGGCCAGAACATCATCATCCTCTCCGATCGCGCGATCGGCCCCGGCCGCGCGCCGATCCCGTCGCTGCTGGCGGTCTCCGCGGTCCACCACGACCTGGTGCGCGAGGGCACCCGGCTGCGCACCGGGCTCGTGATCGAGACCGGCGAGGCCCGCCAGGTGCACCACATCGCGACGCTGGTCGGCTACGGCGCGAGCGTCGTGAACCCGTGGATGATGTTCGAGACGGTTGGCGAGGCGGTGGCCGAAGGCGTGCTGGTCGACGCGGACGGCCACGCGCTGGATCGCGACGAGGCGGAGATCGCCGTGCGCAAGGCGATCGGCAAGGGCCTGCTGAAGACGATCTCGAAGATGGGGATCTCGACGATCCAGTCCTACTGCGGAGCGCAGATCTTCGAGGCCGTCGGCCTGTCGCGCTCGCTGGTCGACCGCCACTTCACCGGCACCGCGTCGCGGATCGGCGGCATCTCGATCGACGTGTTGGCGGAGGAGACGCTGACGCGCCATGCGCGCGGCTTCCCCTACGCGCAGAGCGACCTGCTGCCGGTCGGCGGCGTCTACGCCTGGCGGCGTGACGGCGAGCAGCACATGTGGAACCCCGACACGATCGCGCTGCTCCAGCACGCCGTGCGAAGCGGCGGCGAGGAGGCCTACGTCGAGTTCGCGCGCGCCTGCGACGAACATTCGACGCGGCGCGCGACGCTGCGCGGGCTGCTCGAGATCCGCGGCGACCAGACGCCGATTCCGCTCGAGGAGGTCGAGCCGTGGACGGCGATCGTCAAGCGCTTCGTGACCGGCGCGATGAGCCTCGGCTCGCTTTCGCGCGAGGCGCACGAGAACCTCGCGCTGGCGATGAACGAGATCGGCGGCAAGTCCAATACGGGAGAGGGCGGCGAGGACCCGGTGCGCTTCACGGACAAGCGCCGCTCGGCGATCAAGCAGGTCGCCTCCGGGCGCTTCGGCGTGACGATCGAGTACCTCGTCAACGCCGACGAGCTGCAGATCAAGATGGCGCAGGGCGCCAAGCCCGGAGAGGGCGGCCAGCTGCCCGGTCGCAAGGTCGACTCCTACATCGGCACGATCCGCCACTCGACCCCCGGCGTCGGCCTGATCTCGCCGCCGCCGCACCACGACATCTACTCGATCGAGGACCTCAAGCAGCTGATCTACGACCTGCGTTGCGCCAACCCGACGGCGCGGATCTCGGTCAAGCTGGTCGCCGAGGTCGGCGTCGGCACCGTCGCGGCCGGGGTGGCGAAGGCCAACAGCGATCACGTGCTGATCTCCGGCCACGACGGCGGCACCGGCGCATCGCCGCTGTCCTCGATCTTCGGTAGCGGCATTCCGTGGGAGATCGGCCTCGCCGAGACCCAGCAGACGCTGCTGCGCAACGACCTGCGCTCGCGCATCTGGGTGCAGGTCGACGGGCAGCTGAAGACCGGGCGCGATGTCGCGATCGCCGCGATGCTGGGCGCCGACGAGATGGGCTTCGCGACGGCCCCGCTGATCGCCAGCGGCTGCATCATGATGCGCGCCTGCCATCTCAACACCTGCCCGGTCGGGATCGCAACCCAGGATCCCGAGCTGCGCAAGCGCTTCGCCGGCACGCCGGAGCACGTCATCAACTACTTCCACTTCGTCGCCGAGGACGTGCGGCGCATCCTCGCGAGCCTCGGGCTGCGCACCATGGACGAGCTGGTCGGCCGCGCCGACCTGCTCGACAGCTCAAAGGTGATCGGGCACTGGAAGGCGCACGGCATCGACCTCTCGAACCTGCTCGCGGTGCCGGCACTGGCTCCCGGTGCGCCGCGCCGGCGCATCCGCGATCAGGAGCCGGTGCTCTGCGACGCGCTCGACTGGAACCTGATCGAGCATTCCCGGCCGGCGCTCGAAGAGGGTGGGCGCGTCGAGCTGGCGCGGCCTGTGCTGAACACCAACCGCTGCGTCGGCGGCCTGCTTTCGGGCGAGATCGCGCGGCGCCACGGCGCCGGGGGCCTGGCGGAGGACTCGATCAACATCCAGTTCGCCGGCGCGGCGGGTCAGAGCTTCGGCGCCTGGCTGGCGCCCGGCGTGACGTTCACACTCGACGGCGTCGCCAACGACTACACCGGCAAGGGCCTTTCGGGCGGGGTTCTCGTCGTGCGCCCGCCGGTCGACGCCGCCTACCTCGCCGAGGAGAACGTGATCATCGGCAACACCGTGCTCTACGGCGCCACGAGCGGGCGGGCATTCTTCCGTGGCCTCTCCGGCGAGCGCTTTGCGGTGCGCAACTCCGGCGCCTACGCGGTGGTCGAGGGCGTCGGCGATCACGGCTGCGAGTACATGACGGGCGGGCGCGTCGTGGTGCTCGGGCCGACCGGGCGCAACTTCGCAGCCGGCATGAGCGGCGGCGTCGCCTATGTCTACGACGAGTCCGGGGACTTCGCGGAGCGCCGCTGCAACCGCTCAAGCGTGTCGTTTGAGGAGATCGCCGAGGCCGACGCGGACGAGCTGCGGGCGCTGGTCTTCGAGCACGCGCGGCGAACCGGCTCGACGCTTGCCGAGCGACTGCTGGGCGACTGGGACGGCGCGCTCGAGCGCTTCGTCAAGGTGATGCCAGACGATTACCGCCGCGCGCTCGATGAGCAGGCGGCGCTCGCCGGCGAGTTGGCGCAGGCCCGCTGATGTCGCGCCGGTGGTTTGACGCGACCCGTTGTCGCGCCTGTCTCGTGACGCTCGGCGTGCTGGGCTGATGGGAGAGCTGCGGGGGTTTGTACGGGTCGAGCGTTCGCCGATCCCGGAGCGCGATGCGCTGGAGCGCATCGGCGACTACCACGAGTTCACGCGCACCCGACCGGTCGCCGAACTGCGCGACCAGGGGGCGCGCTGCATGGACTGCGGCGTCCCGTTCTGCCACAGCGGCTGCCCGCTGGGCAACCTGATCCCCGACTGGAACGACCTCGTCTTCCACGATCGCTGGCACGACGCGATCCGCCAGCTGCACTACACCAACAACTTCCCGGAGTTCACCGGGCGGCTGTGCCCGGCACCGTGCGAGGCGGCGTGCGTGCTCGAGATCAACGAGGGCAACGCCGTGACGATCAAGCAGATCGAGAACGCGATCATCGACCGCGCGTTCGAGGAGGGCTGGGTCGTGCCCGTCCCGCCGCAGCGCGAGAGCGGCCGCCGCGTGGCGGTCGTCGGCTCGGGACCGGCAGGGATGGCTGCCGCCCAGCAGCTGCGACGCGCCGGCCACGGCGTCGTCCTGTTCGAGCGCGACGAGGCGGCGGGCGGACTGGTCCGCTTCGGAGTGCCGGACTTCAAGATCGAGAAGTGGGTCGTCGAGCGTCGCGTCGCGCAGCTGGTGGCCGAAGGCGTCGAGCTGCGGCTCGGTGTGGACGTCGGCGTCGACGTCGGTGCGCAGGAGCTGCGCGCGGAGTTCGACGCGATCGTGCTCGCGATCGGCTCGCGCGTCCCACGCGACCTGGACGTCGCCGGGCGTGAGCTGCCCGGCACGCATTTCGCGATGGAGTACCTGTACGCGCGCAACCGCTGGGCGGCCGGCGAGTTCGGCCCGCCGCCGGCAATACCGGCGCCGGCGCCCAACATGATCAGCGCCGCGGGCAAGGACGTCGTCGTGATCGGCGGCGGCGACACCGGAGCCGACTGCGTCGGCCAGGCGACCCGCGAGGGCGCGCGCTCGGTGGTCCAGCTCGAGCTGGTGCCCGAGCCGCCGCCCACGCGCCCCGACGATCGCACGCCGTGGCCGCGCTGGCCGAACAAGATGCGCCTGTCCTACGCGATGAAGGAGGCCCAGGCGGCCGGGCGCGGCGAGCTTGACTTCTCGATCGTGACGACGCGGATCAGCGGCGAAGGTCGCGTCCAGGCGCTGCACGTCGCGCAGGCGCAGGCGGCGCCCCCGTTCGCGCCCGTCGCGGGAACGGAGCACCAGCTGGCGGCCGACCTGGTGCTGCTGGCGATGGGCTTCGTGCACCCCGAGCACGGTGGCATCGTGGAGGCGCTCGGAGCGTCGCTCGACGCGCGCGGCAACGTCGACGCGCCGCAATACGCCACCTCCGCCGACGGGGTGTTCGTGGCCGGGGACGCGCGGCGCGGCCAGTCGCTGATCGTGTGGGCGATCAACGAGGGCCGCAAATGCGCGGAGCAGGTCGAGCGCCACCTCGCGAGCCTGCCGGCGCCGGCCCGCTGAGGCGCCCGTCGCGGCGGCGATCACGTCCACCGCGCGCCCTACTCTGCATGATGTCGTAGCCCGCCACGACAGGAGTCAGGAGTTTGCCGCTCTGCTTCATCGAACCGCATGACGCGATCCGCGTGATCGCCGAGTCGATGGGCCGTGAGGCGCGGCGCCAGCTCGTCGGCGAGGTCATGCACGCGTGGGTGGACGAAATTCCCGAGCCCGAGCTCGCCATCCACTACGAGCGAGCGGTCGCCGATCTGGACGCCGAGGATCTCTCGATGCTCGCCGCCTGGCACGCCTCGCTCGAGACGGTCGGGCAGCCGATCGCGAACACCGACTTCCTGCTCTCGATCTACCCCTCGCTTGGCGAGTACCGCCGCGAGGCGCTGAAGGTCGCCGCCGGCCTGGGCGGCGAGGATGCCTTTGACGCCGGCGTGACCGAGGAGCAGGCGCTTGCCAAGGTCCTGCCGCACCTTTCGCGCGAGCGCGCGACGGAGCTCGCCAACGAGTGCATCGAGCTCTACCTGTGGGACCGCCTCGGCACGCCGAACTGACGGCGGGCGCCACCGCGTCAGGCTAGCCGCCGCGAGTGATCGTGTAGCTGCCCAGGCCGCGGCGGGCGTCGTGGTGCCAGGCGACGAAGGTGACCGCCACGGGCGGCCCTTCCGCTCCGGCCAACTCGCCGCCGGCCAGCGCCTCGCCGCCGATCCGCAGCGGCAGCTCGGATTCCTCGCTCTCCCACAGCTCGAGCCCGGCGTGCGTGATCCGGCCGTCGGCGCCGTAGGTGCTCGACAAGCGCGGCTTCTCGATCGCCACGAGATCGAGCGGCTCGCCGCGCAGGAGGATCGCGTCGAGCTGCTCCTCGCCGTGGCCGCCGGCGCCGTGCGGTCGCGACGCGTGCAGCGCGAGCGCGAGCTGGGCGTCGAAGAGGATCGCGAGCGAGCGCTCGAGCGCGAGGCTGCCGGCTTCGCGCTCGCGGCGCACGAGCGCCAGACCGTCGACGTGGTGCGCGCCGGCGCTGCCGCTGGCCCGGTGCGCCGCGACCGGCGCATCGGTCGCCGCCTCCGTCGCTGCGATCGGTGTGAGCGTCAGCGCGAGCGCGTCGCCGGCCACCACGCCCCACGCCTCGCCGTCGCGCACCAGCTGCGGGGACGCCGCGGCCGACAGCTCGTCCCCGACTTTCAGCAGCGTTCCCACGCCTGTGATCGCGACGCCCTGAATCCGGCGGTCGGCGTCGGCGAAGCTGATCGTCACGCGCTCGCTCACAGTTGCCACAGGCTACGCGACGGCCCGCCGTCTACACTTCGTCCATGCTCAGCGTTGACGACGTGCGGGAAGCTCTTACGAACGTGATCGATCCGGAGCTCGGGCTCGATTTCGTCGAGCTCGGCCTGATCTATGAGATCGAGATCGACGAGGGCAACGTCCAGGTGACGTTCACGCTCACCGCTCCGGGCTGCCCGATCGGCCCTGAGGTGCAGGAGCAGATCGAGGAGTTCGTCTCCGAGCTCGACGGCGTCGAGTCGGTCGGCTCGACGATGGTGTTCACGCCGCCGTGGACGCCGGAGCGCATGAGCGAAGACGCGAAGTTCGCGCTCGGGTACTGATGTCCGAGGATCAGGACTGGCGCCTGCGGGCCGACCTCGCCGATCCCGCGGCGCTGCATGGGCGCCTGCGCGACGCGAAGCACTTCGAAGCCGAGCTCGAGCCGCTGATCAGCCACGACGTCGTGCTGAGCTACGACGAGAGAACGCTGTTCGCCTACGCGAACACGCGCGAGGCGATCGAGGAGACACGCCGGGCGATCGAGCACCAGCTCGCAAGCGACGGCCTTCACGCGACGCTGCGCATCGATCATTGGGACGACGGGCTTGGTGACGTCGGCGACTGGGACCAGGTCGACCCGCCGCTCGACGCTCCCGGCCGCGAGCGGGAGGCGGCGGAGCGCGAGGAGCACAGGGCCCACGAGGCCGGCAAGGCCGTCATCGAAACCCGCACTGTCGCGATCACGTCCGGGCGGATGGTGCGCCACTGGTTTGAGAAGACGGTCGCAGACGAGGCCCGCGAGCTCGGCGTGGCGCTGTCGATCGTCGAGCACCCGCATCTGCTGACCACCCAGATCGCCTTCACGCTGACCGGGCCGACGGGCAAGGTGGACGCGGTGCTCGAGGATCTCGCCCAGCGCGCCGGCGCGGTGACGAGGCTCGAGACCTACTACCCCATCGTCAGCTGAGTCCTGCGGCGGCCCGCCGGCGGCGCGGTCAGGCCGGGGGATAGGAGGGACCGGGCGGCGGATCCTGGCGGATGCCCGCGATCTGCGCAAGCAGCGTCGCCGGGCTCGTGCCGGCGAAGACGCGCAGCCGTGGCAGCGTGAACGAGTTCTCGGCGGGGCTCGCCCAGCCGGGCGTGACGGTCGTCGAGCCGAGGAACCCGGCCGCCCTGACCGCGGCGATCACCGCAGCGTTGTAGTGGCCCGACGGGTAGCAGAACCAGTCTGCCTTGACGTGGTAGAGCGCGCGGATTCGCCGGCGAGCGACCGCGACCTGAAAGTGCAGCTCGCTCGGGCTCAGCGTGATCAGGTCGGCGTGGTTGTAGCCCTGCGTGTCAAGCTCCCAGCCCGCGGCGAGCAGGTCGCGGACCTCGGTGGGGTTCAGGCCGCCCTGCGAGAACGGCAGGCCGCTCAGCTGCAGGTTCTCGACGCCGACCCAGCCCATCGCGCGCAGCACCGGGAGCGCGTAGAGCTTCTGTGACTCGTAGCCGTTGTCGAAGCTGATCACGATCGGCTTGCCGCGCGGGAGCGGCGTGCCGTGATGCCAGTTGTCCCACATCTGATCCATCGTCACCGCGTGGTAGCCGGCGGCGGCGAGCGCGTGCATCTGCGCCGCAAACAGCGCCGGTTCCACATACAGGCCGGGAAACGGGGCCCCCGGCGGCGTCGAGTCGATCACGTGATACATCAGGATCGGGACCGATTCGGTCCCGTGGGGACCGTCGCGCGCCACCGCGTGGGCCCGCTTGGCGGCCTTGGCGCTCTGTTTCGGCCCGGCTGTCGCGGGCGCCACGGGGCCGGCGCCGGCCCCGGCGAGCACCACCACCAGCGCGATCAGCGCCGCGAGCGCGACCAGCGCCGTCGCGGCGAGGCGCCGCCGTCTGCGGTAGCGGCGTTCGTGGCGGATTTGTCGGGTTTGCTGCATTCGTGCCCTCGGGCGCGCAGCTCGTGCGCGCCGAACCGGAGTGGGAGCCGGCAGAGCATAGCCCGCCCCGGCGGCGGCGCTCGCGGCCGCTTTGGCCCCGCGCCCGTGGCGGCCGGCGCGCCGTGGGGCCCGGCGGAGCGGAGTCTGGGCCGGGCGCGTGCGTAGACTGATGGTCACCTTGCGTCTCGCGAAAGCCGTGTTCTGGACGAGTGCTGGACTCCTCGCGTATACGCAGATCGGCTACCCGCTCGCGCTGGCCGCAGCGTCCGCCCTGCGCCGCAAGGGCCCGGGTGCGCAGGGACTGCCGGAGGCGCCCGCTGAGCCGGCGCCGCGAGTCGCGCTGATTGTCGCCGCTCACGACGAGCAGGACGTGATCGCCGGGAAGGTGGCCAACGCCCTCGAGCTCGACTGGCCGCGCGATCGCCTCGAGGTGGTCGTGTGCTGCGACGGATGCAGCGACGAGACCGCGCAGCGGGCGCGCGACGCCGGCGCCGACCGCGTGCTCGAGCTTGCCCGGGGCGGGAAGGTCCGCGCCCAGAACGCGGGAGTCGATGCGACCGCGAGCGACCTCGTCGCGTTCTCCGATGCGAACGCGAGCTGGGAGCGCGAGGCGCTGGCGGAGCTCGCGCACGCGTTCACGGATCCGAGCGTCGGCTATGCCTGTGGCCAGGTTCGCTTCACCCGCGCCGAGGCGGACGCGAACGGCTCGGCCGCCACCCCAAACGAGGAGGGGCTCTACTGGCGCTACGAGATGTGGGTCCGCGAGCGCGAGTCGGAGTTACGCTCCGTGACCGCCGGCAACGGTGCGATCTACGCGACGCGCCGCGAGTCCT
This sequence comes from uncultured Solirubrobacterales bacterium, assembly GCA_963788385.1. Taxonomy (GTDB): domain Bacteria; phylum Actinomycetota; class Thermoleophilia; order Solirubrobacterales; family Solirubrobacteraceae; genus Palsa-513. The sequence goes on along the minus strand of CAWBGR010000001.1, from coordinate 9,300 downwards.
ACATCCGCGTCGACCCGGCGATGGACCACGATCTCTCGCTGCCGTTCAACATGGTCAAGCGGGGCTGGCGTGCGGTCTATGTCCCGGGCGCCCGCGCGAGCGAGAAGATGGTCCCGACGATCGAGGGCGAGTTCGCGCGCAAGCGGCGGATGATGTCCCACGGCGCCTGGCCGACGGTGATCCGCGGCGGCCTCGCCGATCCGCGTGGCTATGACCCGGCCTACGCCGCGATGATCGTTTCGCATCGGCTGCTGCGCTACGCCACGCCGGGGCTCCACCTGGCGGCGCTGGCAACGAGCATCCGGCTCGCGGCACGCCGCGGCTCAAGCCCGCTCTACGGCGCCGCGCTCGCCGGCCAGCTCGCGGTGCTCGCCGCCGCCGCCGCCGCGCCGCACACCACCGCCCGCCTGCCGAACGTGGCCCGCTACTACGTCCTCACGACCACCTCACTCGCGCTCGGCCTGTATGACTGGCTGCGCCACGGCACCCGGATCGGCTGGGGCTCGAGCGCCGGCACGCGATGATCGCGCGCGCGGTCGACATCGTGGTGGCGGCGCTCGTGCTCGCCCTCACCGCCCCGCTGCTCGCGCTCGCCGCCGTGGCGATCAAGCTCACAAGCCGCGGAGGGGTGCTCTACCGCCAGCCCCGGGCCGGCCTGCACGGCGAGGTCTTCAACGTGATCAAACTGCGCACGATGGTCGCGGGGGCGGAGTTCATCGGCGCCGGCATGGCCGTCGACGCCGGGGATCAGCGGATAACGCGGGTCGGCGGGCTGCTGCGGCGCACCTCGATCGATGAGCTGCCGAACCTCGTGAACGTGCTGCGAGGCGAGATGAGCCTGATCGGCCCGCGTCCGACGCTGCCGTCGCAGGTGGCGGCCTACGACGCGCGCCAGCGCCGCCGCCTCGACGTGAAGCCCGGGATCACCGGCTGGGCGCAGGTGAACGGGCGCGCCTCGCTGCCCTGGTCGGAGCGGATCGAGCTGGACATCCACTACGTCGAGCACCGCTCGCTGCGCCTCGACGCGGTGATCCTCCTGCGCACGGTGCGCATGCTGGCGACCGGCGGCGGGCTGTATCACCGCGGCGGCGGCGGCTTCGATCTGTGACGGCGGCCCGCGCTCGCGCGCCGGCCTGTCAGGACGCCGCGGCGGGGCGCTCGCGCTCCCACCTGCTGACCACCGATGCAAGCTCCTCCAGCGAGCCGACGAGCGCGTCGGCGTCGCCGCCCGCCGGCGCCGGGACGCCGGCGTAGACGCCGCCGGGACGCGTGATCTGAACCGTGCGCATGCCGAGGCGCCTCGGGCCGATGAAGTCCTTGGCGGCGTTGTCTGCGACGTAGATCGCGCCGGCCGGCCCCGTCTTCAGCGCTCGCAAGGCCTCGCGAAAGCCGGCCGGGCTCGGCTTGCCCTGACCGGCGCCGAGCGCGCCCGTGTAGACGATCACCTCGACGTGAGCTGCGACGCCCGCGCAGTCGACCTTCGTGCTCTGCGTCACGACGTCGCCGTCGGTCACGATGCCAGTGCGCCGGCCGGCTGCAAACCGGAGCGCCGCTACCGCGTCCGGCAGCAGAGCGAGCGGCCGGGGGCTGTGGCGGTAGAGCTCGATGCACTCATCCAGCGCGGCGGAGTCCAGACCGAGTGCGCCGGCCAGCTGGTCGAACACGTGCCGGCGATCGCGGGCGAAGAAGCCGCCCATCATCTGCTCGAGCTCCGCGCGCTCGCGTCCGCTGCCGGGCGCCAGGTGCTCCGCGACCAGCGCCCAGCCGCCGCGCGCCCAGTCCATCTCGGCGATCAGGGTGTCGTCGAGATCGAAGAGGATCGTCTCGATCACCACGCGAGCTCGTCGGATTCAAGGAACGTCGAGGAGTCGTAGCGGGTCATGTAGACACCGGGTCGCGCGAGCGACGGCGGCCCCGCGCGCCACTCGCCGAGACGCGCCCAGTCGCACAGCGCCTCGAGCAGCCCCGCGCCCGCCTGCTCCGACAGCGGCAGGCCGCCGCCGAGGCGGGGATTGACCTCGCCGACGAGTGGGGTATTCGCCTCGATCAGGACCTGAAAGTTGAATGGCCCGGCCAGCGACAGCGCGCGCGCGACATTCGCAGCCAGCTCCAGGAACGGCTCTGCCGGCACCGTCAGCGCCCGTTCGACCTCGCCGCCGCGAACCTTCAGGCGTCGTCGCGCGCCGAGACACACAACCCGGCCGTCGTCGGCGGCGAGCACGTCCAGCGTCACCTCGGAGCCGCTGATGAGCGGCTGCACAAGCCAGTCCTCACCGGGCGGCGGCGCGGTCCACCCCTCGCTCGCCGAGATCACGCGGACACCCTCCCCGGCGGAGCCGCTGCGCGGCTTGACGACGATCGGGAGGCGAAACGGCGGCGTCTCGGCCGCGATCCAGCGCTGCGTAGGCACGGCGCCAACGCCGGCCGCCAGCAGCATCGAGGCGCAGGCCAGCTTGTCCTGCGCCGCAAGCACGCCGTCGCTTGCGCCGATCGCGAGGCGCGCCCCGACTGCCAGGAACTCGGCGGAGCGGCGGCTGAGCACGGCGAGTTCGCGGTCGGTGGTGGGAACGACCAGCCCGACCTCGTGCGCGGCGCACACCTCGAGCAGCCGCTCGACGAATCCGGGGTCGGCGACCGCCGGCACGCGTTCGGCGACGTCGGCGTGGTAGAGGGTGGGTGCGACGGCGTCGATGTCGACGGCGACAACGCGCCCCTGGCAGGCCGTGCGCAGCAGGGTGAGCAGTTCGACTCGGCGTCCGGCGTTGACTAGGAGTGTGTTGACGCCCATGCCCCCCGCAGGACGATAGATCATGGGCCGGGCTGGTCGCGGGCGCTCGCGGCGCTCGCGCCGGACGTCGCGCTCGCGTAGGGTCCAGCCGGGCCAAGCCCGCTAACCACGCCTCCGCACTCGACGCCTGCGGGTGGCCAAACCGCGGAGAGGAACCAGGCAGCGGTGTTCGCATACCTCAAGCGCCTCGCGACCGTCGGCGCCGCCTACCAGGCGGGGGACCTGCTTTCGAAGGGGTTCGCGCTGGTCACGCTGCCGCTGTACACGCGCTACGTGGCCCCGGCCGGCTACGGCGCCGCGCAGAACCTGCTGGTGATCGTGATCCTCGCCTCGATCGTGCTGCGCCTCGGACTCGGCGAGGCCTTTATCCGCTTCTACTACGACGACTCCGACCAGGAGCGCCGCGACGAAATCGCGGCGATCGCGGTCGCATCCGTGGCAGCTGGCACGACGATCGTCGCGCTGATCTGCGTGGTGTTCGCGGCGCCGCTCTCGGAGCTTCTGCTGGGTTACCGCGACGTCACGCTCACGCTGATCGCGGTGCTCGGGTTGTGGACGTTCACGAACCTCGAGATCGCCTATGCGTTGCTGCGCGCCGACGAGCGCGGGCGCACCTACATGAAGGCATCGGTCGCCGACGTGTGCATGACGGTGCCCGCGATGGTGTGGCTCGTGGTGTTCGAGCACCAGGGCGCGCGCGGCCTGCTGCTCGGCAACTACGCCGCCTCCACGGTCGTCCTGTTCGGGCTCTGGTGGGTGCAACGGCGGCGGCTGATCGAGCCGCTGCGGCGCGGGCTGGCCGCGGCGCCGCTGCTGGCGATGCTCCGCTTCGGGCTGCCCACGGTTCCCGCCGACGCCGCCGTCTACGGCCTCCAGGTCGTCGATCGCGTCTACCTCTACCGGGACTACAGCCACGCCGCGGCCGGCCGTTACGCGACCGCTATCAGCCTTGCGACCGTCGTGTTCGTCGTCGTGCGCGGCTTCCAGTACGCGTGGCCGCCGCTCGCCTACTCGGTCACCGACGACGACGAGGCGGCAACGCTCTACTCGCTCGTGACGACCTACTACGTGCTCGGCACGGGGATCGTGGTCGCCGGCGTCGTGCTGCTCGGGCGCTGGGGCATCCGCCTGCTCGGCCACGCCTACTACGGGGCCCACAGCGCGCTTCCCTGGCTGGCGCTCGGCTGGTCGCTGTACGGGCTCTACCTGGTGTTCGTAGTGATCGCCGGTCGCAAGCTGCGCACCCGGCGCAACGTGCCGGCCGCCTTCGCCGGGCTCGCGGTGAACATCGCCGCGGTGCTAGTGCTCGTGCCGCCGCTCGGCATCGCAGGCGCCGGGATCGCGCTGTGCCTCGCCTACACGGCGATGGTCGGCGTCCTCTACGCGCTGACGCGCTCGCTTCTGCATGTCAGGTTCGAATGGGGCAGGCTCGCCCGCCTGGTGGCTGTGCTCGGCGGGCTGGCGGTGGCCGGCGAGTTGCTGTTGCCGACTCACGGGCTGGCAGGGTTTCTCGAGCGCGGCGCCCTGTGGTGCCTGATCCTGCCGCTGCTCGCCCTGAGCGGGTTCTTCAGCACCGCGGAGATCAGGCGCGCGAGAGCGCTGCTTGCCCGGCCGCGGCGCGACTCGACGCCCGCCTGATGCGGGGCGGGCCGCTCGCGCGCGGCCGACGCAGAAAACCGTTCACATGCCTGCGCAGGCGCGGAGGCTTGCTACATTCAGCTCGCCTGCGGGGCACGAACGGCGGTTTCGCACGGCGCCACAGACGGGAAGGAAGACTGCATGGCGCGATCTATCTGGAGCGGCGCGATCTCATTTGGCCTGGTCAATGTGCCGGTCAAGCTCTACACGGCCGTGGCGCGCAAGACGGTGCACTTCCACCAGCTCCACGACGCCGACCGATCGCGCATCCAGCAGAAGCGCTTCTGCGCCGCCGACGGCGAGGAGGTGGCCTACGAGAACATCGTCAAGGGCTACGAGGTCTCGCCCGGCCGCTACGTCGTCGTCGAGCCGGCCGAGCTCGAATCGCTCGATCCCAAGAAGACGCGCCTGATCGAGATCGAGCAGTTCGTCGATCAGGCCGAGATCGACCCGATCCTCTACGACCAGCCTTATTACCTCGCGCCGGGGACCGGCGCGGCCAAGGCCTACCGGCTGATGCTCGACGCGATGCGCGAGGAGGGGAAGGTCGCGATCGCGCGGGTCGTGCTGCGCCAGAAGGAGCACCTGGTCGCGCTTCGCGCAACCGACGACGTGCTGGTCATGGCCACGCTCGTGTTCGCCGACGAGGTCGTGGCGCCGTCCACGCTCGACGAGCTGACCGGTGCCGACGTCGAGGTCTCCGAGCGTGAGCTGAAGGTGGCGCGCCAGCTGATCGAGATGCTGTCGGGCCCGTTCGACGCGACCCACTACCGCGATGATTACCGCGAGGCGGTGCTGGCACTGATCGAGCGCAAGGTGAGCGGCGAAGAGATCGCCGTCGCACCGCAGGCGCCGCCCGCCGCCCCCGCCGCGCCCGACCTGATGGCGGCGCTGCAGGCGAGCGTCGAGGCCGTCGGCAAGTACAACGCGCGCTGGGACCAGGACGCGCAGCCCAAGCCCGGGCGCGCCGCCTCCCGCCGCAAGCCCGCCGGCGAGCCCGCCAAGCCCAAGCGCGCAAGCGCCACCAAGCCGGAGCGCCAGGCGACCAAAAAGTCGTGAGCTCGGGGCGCGCAGGCGACCCGCTGAAGAGCTACCGCTCGAAGCGAGACTTTGCGCGCACCCCGGAACCCGCGGAGTCCGGTGAGGACGGCGCCGGGGGGCTCCCGCGGTTTGTGATCCACGAGCACTCGGCCCGTCGCCTGCACTGGGATCTGCGGCTGGCGCGCGACGGCGTGCTCGTCTCGTGGGCGATACCCAAGGGCATGCCGGCGGAGCCGAAGGTGAATCACATCGCGCCGCATACGGAGGATCACCCGCTCTCCTACCTGGACTTCGAGGGCGAGATCCCGTCCGGGAGCTACGGCGCCGGCACGATCGCGATCTGGGACCGCGGCACCTACGAGTGCCTGAAGTGGGAGCCGCGCAAGATCGAGGTCGCACTCCACGGCGAACGCCTCGACGCCCGCTACGCCCTGTTCGCGATCGGCGAGGGCGAGAACCCGCGCGACTGGATGATCCACCGCATGGACCCCCCTGCCGACGGCGACCGCGAGCCGATGCCGCAGCGCATCATGCCGATGCTGGCGCGCGCGGGCAGCCTGCCGCGAGACGACGAGCGCTTCGGCTTCGAGATCAAGTGGGACGGCGTGCGCGCGATCGCCTACCTGCAGCCGGGCAGCCTGCGCCTGGAGAGCCGCGGCGGCCACGAGATCACGCCGAGCTACCCGGACCTGGCACGCCTGGGCCGCGCGCTCGGCTCCCGCAGCGCCGTGCTCGACGGTGAGATCGTCGCCTTCGGCCCCGACGGGCGCCCGAGCTTCTCGACGCTCGCGCAGCGCATGGGGGTCGCTTCGCCGTCCCGCGCGAAGCGACTCGCGCAGATCGCGCCGGTCACCTATGTGATCTTCGACCTGCTTTGGCTGGACGGCCACTCGCTGATCGAGCAGCCCTACCGCGAGCGCCGCCGAACGCTGCTGGAGCTCGCCCTGCGCGGCGAGCGCTGGCAGACGCCCGAGCACATCGTCGGCTCCGGCCGCCGGACGCTCGCCGCCTCCGCCGCCGCGGGACTTGAGGGGATCGTCGCCAAGCGACTCGACAGCCCCTACGAGCCGGGCCGCCGCAGCGGCGCCTGGATCAAGCTGAAGAACGTCGTCCGCGAGGAGCTGGCGATCGGCGGCTGGATTCCCGGGAGCGGACGCCGCCGCGAGCGGATCGGGGCGCTGCTGCTCGGCGAAGGCGGCGACGGCGCCCCGCTGCGCTACTGCGGTCGGGTCGGCAGCGGACTCGCCGAGGCGGAGCTCGATCGCCTCGCGCTGATGCTCGGACCGCTCGAGCGCGCGCAGTCGCCGTTTGCCCCGGACGGCCCGGCGCCGCCGCGCGGCGCAATCTTCTGCGAGCCGCGCGTGCGGGCGCAGATCGCCTTCCGCGAACGCACCTCGAAAGGGATGCTCCGCCAGCCGGTCTACGAGCGCCTGGCCGGGGCAGCGAAGCACTCACCGCAGCTGACAGCCGCCCACGGAGCGCCCGCGCGGGCCGGCCTGATTGTGGACGGCGAAGGCGGCGGGCGCGTGCGCGCGCAGATCGACGGCCGCGAGCTGACGCTCTCGAATCTCGGCAAGGTCCTCTATCCGGCCAGCGGCTTCACCAAGCGCGACGTGATCGACTACTACGTGGCGGTCGCCCCCGTCCTGCTCGCGCACCTGGCTGGGCGACCGCTGACGGTGATCCGCTACCCCGACGGCGTCGAGGGCAAGGCGTTCTTCCAGAAGCAGTCGCCGGCGCACCGGCCGGCCTGGGTACGGACCGTCCCGGTCCCGAGCGAGCGCCGCCGCCAGATCGACTTCACCCTCGCCGACGATCTGCCGACGCTCGTCTGGCTCGCCAACCTCGCCGCGCTCGAACTGCACGTGCCGCTCGCGCGCATGCCGGCGCTCGAGCGCCCGACGGCGGTCGTCTTCGACCTGGACCCCGGCCCGCCCGCCGGGATCCTGGAGTGCTGCCACGTGGCGCTGTGGCTGCAGGGAACCTTCGAGCGCCTGGGCCTCGACAGCTTCGTCAAGACGTCGGGCTCCAAGGGCCTGCAGGTGTATCTGCCGCTGGGCGGCGAGGCCGGCTTCGATCAGACGAAGACGTTCGCGCGCGAGGTCGCGCTGCTCGTCGAGCGGGCGGAGCCGTCGCTCGCTGTCTCGCGCATGACCAAAACGCTGCGCGCCGGCAAGGTGCTGATCGACTGGAGCCAGAACGACCAGCACAAGACCACCGTCTGCGCCTATTCGCTGCGCGCGCGCGAGCACCCGGCCGTCTCGACGCCGCTTGACTGGGAGGAGGTTCGCGACGCGCTAAAGCAATTCGCACCGGGCGCACTGTCCTTCGACGCGACCGCGGTGCTCGGGCGCCTGCGCGAGCGCGGCGACCTGTTCGCGCCGGTGCTGGCGCTTCACCAGACGCTGCCGGCGATCTAGTCAGAACCCACCCGGCGCGGGGCCCAAAGGCGCCCGCGTCCGCCGCTACACTCGTGTCGGACCCCGGCCACAGAGGGGAGCAGGCAGTGCGGGTGAGGAGCAGTGCCGTAGCGATCGGCTGTTGTGCCGCGACTCTCGGCCTCGGCGCAGGTCTCGGCGGCTGCGGCGGCGGCACCCACTCGGCCTCGTCCACGAGCGCGCGGGCAGGGCGGCTGCTCACGCGGGCCGAGGCGGCGATCGACCGCGTGCACAGCTTCCACCTGCAGGCCGCCACGACCTATGCGGGTGCAGCGGTGACGGTGTCGGGCGACATCGTGCTGCCGGGCAAGGCGACGCTGCTCGAGCACTACGGAACCGGCACGATCGCCCTGCTGGCACTCGGCGGCAAGGTCTACTTCCGCGCCGACCGGGCCTACTACGCCAATGAGGGCTTGAAGGGGGCGAGCCTTGCGCAGGTGGCCGGCCGCTGGCTGAGCACAACGGCCGCGCAACTGCCGAGCGTGGGCGGCTTTGCGGCGCTCACCAATCCCGCGACCGCGGGTCGCTGCCTGTTGGCGCAGAACCTGGGCACGCTCTCGCTGGGCGGCGATGCGACGATCGACGGCCGGCGCGCGATCGTGCTCCGCGACGCTGGAGACCTCCCCGGCAGCGCTCCCGGACTCGTGTACCTGGCGGCAAGCGGACCGCCGCTGCCGCTGAAGATCGTGACCACCGGTGCCCGCCGCGCCGGAGGGACGCCCGACGGCGCTTGCTCAGCCACAACCACGCCGGCTGGGACCGTGACCGCCAGTGTCGAGACGATCAGCCGCGTGAACGCGCCGGTCGCGATCTCCGCGCCGGCGGGGGCCGTCAGCCTCGCGAGCCTGGCGAGCCCGGCGCGCGCCACAACGGGGATCGCCGCGGCGCCGGTGGGAACCGCCCGGACGAGCCTCGGGAAGGTCGTCTACCGCGTTCTCGGGAGCGGCCCGCCGCTGGTCCTGATCACCGGTTACGCGGGCACGATGCAGTCGTGGGACCCGCGCTTCGTCAACGCCCTCGCCACGCACTACCGGGTCGTGATCTTCGACAACGCCGGCGTGGACGGAACGTCGGCGCTGCCCGCAACGCTCACGATCGACGCGATGGCCGACCAGACGAGCGCGCTGATCAGCGCTCTGGGTCTCGGCCGGGCGAACGTGCTCGGCTGGTCGATGGGCGGGATGATCGCGCAGGCGCTCGCGGTGCTCCACCCGGCCCAGGTGCGCCGCCTGGTGCTCGCCGCGACGTTCCCCGGCAGTGGCACGGTGGCGCGTCCCGCGCAGAGCGCGATCAACGCACTCACGGACGGCAACGTGAAGGCGGCGACGCTCGACCTCTTCCCCGCCGACCAGGCCGCGGCGGCGGACGCATTCGGTACGGCCGTCGCGGGCTATC